>NZ_JBDMHB010000031.1:0-24478 GCF_039752955.1 Collinsella aerofaciens | reverse complement strand
GCGGTGTCCCCTCCCTTTCAAGAAAGAGAAGAGGCGGGGCATGCCCCGCCTCTTACACCACATCTCTGCGCGCTACCCGCGTGTAAGCTGTGAAAACGGCATTTGGGGCTGTTTTGGCTGTTACTAAAAAGGTAACAGTACTCATATTTGCCCTTTTTTGCCCACGGGGTCTGGAAAGCGCCGTCAATGAGGTCTCAGGAAAAGCGTTTCGAGGCTCGAAGGACACAAAACGGGGGCGCAGGTTGTCCTGCGCCCCCGTTCTCGGGCGTCATCATTTCTCTGCGGCCGTATCTATGCCGCCTCGTCGAACTGCGAGTTGTACAGGTCGGCGTAGAAGCCGCCCTGGGCGAGCAGCTCGTCGTGCGTGCCCTTTTCGACGATGTCGCCGTCGCGGATCACCAGGATCACGTCGGCGTTGCGGATCGTGGACAGGCGGTGCGCGATGACAAAGCTCGTGCGGCCCTGCATTAGCGCATCCATGGCACGCTGAATAAGCTCCTCGGTACGAGTGTCAACGTTGGAGGTCGCCTCGTCCAGAATCAGTGCCGGGCGGTCGGCCAAAATGGCGCGGGCGATGGTCACGAGCTGGCGCTGGCCCTGTGAGAGGTTAGTGCCCTCCTCGTTGATCATAAAGTCGTAACCGCCGGCGAGCGTATGGATAAAGTGGTCGCAGCGTGCGGCGCGTGCGGCGGCCTCGACCTCGGCGTCGGTCGCATCGGGGCGTCCGTAGCGGATGTTCTCGCGGATGGTGCCGTTAAACAGCCAGGTGTCCTGCAGCACCATGGCAAACTCGCCGCGCAGCGCCGCGCGGTCCCAGTCGCGCACGTCGACGCCCTCGACGCGCAGCGAACCGCCGTCCACGTCGTAGAAGCGCTGCAGCAGCTTAATGAGCGTGGTCTTGCCGGCGCCGGTGGGGCCGACGATGGCGATGGTCTGGCCGGGCTGCGCCTCGCAGCTAAAGTCGTGGATGATGGTCTTGTCGGGCGTGTAGCCAAACTTGACGTGGTCAAACTCCACGTGGCCGGGGCGCTTCTCGGGAATCTGCGCGTCAGCTTTCTGTTCCTCCTCGGGCGCGGCCAGGAACTCAAACACGCGCTCGGTGGCGGCGGCCATCGACTGCATCGTATTGCTCACGTTGCCCAGCTGCTGCACCGGCTGCGTAAAGTTGCGAACGTACTGGATAAAGCTCTGGATGTCGCCGGGCGTGGCATTGCCGGTCAGCGCGAGCTGCGCGCCTACCACGACGACGCCCACGTAGCCCATGTTGCCCACCAAGCTCATAAGCGGCATCATCAGGCCCGACAGGAACTGCGAGCGCCAGCCACTAATAAAGAGGCGGTCGTTTTGACGGTCGAACTCCTCGATTGAGGCCTCGGCGCGGTCGAACACCTGGATGACGTTCTGGCCGGCAAAGTCCTCCTCGATAATGCCGTTGACGGCGCCCAGGACTTGCTGTTGCTCGCGGAAGTACGGTTGCGAGAAGTGAATCATCACGGTCAGGATAATCGCGGCGGCCGGCAGCGTGAGCACGGTGACGCCGGTGAGCGGCAGGCTGATCGACAGCATCATGACGAGCACGCCGATAATCTGCGTCACCGACGTGATGAGCTGCGTCACGCTCTGGTTGAGCGACTGGCCGAGCGTATCGACGTCGTTGGTGATGCGACTGAGCACGTCGCCCTTGCTGTGTCCGTTAAAGTAGCTCATCGGAACGACGGCGATCTTGGCGGCGATCTCCTTGCGCATGCGATAGCAGATCTTTTGCGTGACGCCGGTCATGAGCCAGCCCTGGATGAGGCTGCAGACAGAGCTCGCCAGATACAGGCAGAGCAAAAAGCCGAGCGTCTTGGCAATCCAGGCAAAGTCGACATCGCCGGTGCCGTTGACCTTGGCAACTAAGCCCTCGAACAGTTTGGTGGTAACCTGACCGAGCACCTTGGGCCCCACAATGTTAAAGATGACCGAGCACACGGCAAAGGCGACGGCGGCAAACACGGCAATCTTGTGCTGGCCGATATAGCCGAGCAGCTGCCTCATGGTGCCCTTAAAGTCCTTGGCCTTTTCGCCACGACGCATGCCGCCCATGCGGCCCATGGGACCACGCTGGCGGGTGGGCTTGGGAATCTGAGTCTTGGTCTCGTCTGCCATTAGCGCTCGCCTCCTTCCATGACGGCTGCAATTTCTTTTTGGGTAAGCCCCAGCTCCTCGGCGGAAAGCTGCGACTGTGCGATCTCCAGGTACGCCGGGCAGCTGCGTAGCAGCTCCTCGTGCGTGCCGGTGCCCACTACGTGGCCGTCATCGAGCACGATGATCTGGTCGGCGTGCATGATGGTCGCGATGCGCTGGGCCACGACCACGAGTGCGGCGTCGGTAACGTTTTTGGCCAGCTCCTCGCGCAGGCGCGCGTCGGTCTTGTAGTCGAGGGCGCTAAACGAGTCATCGAACACCACGACCTCGGGCTTTTTGGCCAATGCGCGGGCGATGGCCAAGCGCTGGCGCTGACCGCCCGAGACATTGGAGCCTCCCTGGCTGATGGGGGAGTCGTAGCCGCCCTCGCGCTCGGCGATAAAGTCCTCGGCTTGTGCGATGCGCGCTGCTTGGTGCATGTCATCATCGCTCACCATGTCGCCGGCAAACTTGAGGTTGCTCTCGACAGTGCCCGAGAACAGGCGCCCCTGCTGCGGGATGTAACCAATGCGGCGACGCAGCTCGGAGAGAGTCATGTCACGCACGTCGACGCCGTCAAGCGAAATGCTGCCGCCCGTGACGTCGTACAGGCGCGGAATCAACTGCACGAGCGTGGACTTGCCCGAGCCCGTGGAGCCAATGATGCCGAGCATCTGACCGGCATGTGTGGTGAAGTTCACGCCGCTGATGACATCGGCGCGGGCGTCGGGATACTGGAAGCTTACGTCACGGAAGGTGAGCTCACCGCGCGGCGCGCTGGCAGCAGGCAGTTTGGGCGAGGCAGGGTCGTTGATGCTCGTGGGGCAGGTGATGACCTCTTCCACGCGCTCGGCTGCGACCTCGGCACGGGGCAGAATGACCGACACCATGGTGAGGATCATAAACGCCATGACGATCTGCATGGTGTAGGAGATAAACGCCATCATGTTGCCGACCTGCATCACGCCGTCGGACACGCCCTGCGCGCCAAACCAGACGATAAGTACGGTGATGCAGTTCATGACGAGCATCATGAGTGGCATCATAAAGCTCATGGCGCGGTTGGTGTAGAGCTGCGTGGTCATCAGGTCGAGCGACGCCTTGTCAAAACGCTCGAGCTCATGCTCCTCGCGGTTGAATGAGCGGATGGGCATAAGGCCGTCGAGCAGCTCACGGGCGGTAAGGTTCACGCGGTCAACAAAGCTCTGCATCTTTTTGAACTTGGGCATGGTGAGGCCCATGAGCACGCCGACGACGGCCGAAACCGCGATGATGGCCACAGCGATGGTCCACTCAAGGCCGGTGTGGTTGGCCAGGACGCGCATGACGGCGACGATGCCCATGACGGGGGCCATCAGGCACATGCGGATAAACAGAGTTGCGGCCATCTGAATCTGCTGAATGTCGTTGGTGCAGCGGGTAATGAGCGAGGCCTGGCTAAATTTGCCCACCTCGGCCGGCGAGAAGTGCATAACCTTATTGAAGGTCTCGCGGCGCAGGTCGCGGGCGATGGAGCAGGCGGTGCGCGAAGCCACGGCACCGGTCAGGATGGTGGCGACGAGCGACACCAGGCACAGCCCAAACATCGTGGTCGCCATGCGGCCCAGGTAGGCGTTTTGCACGTCGGCGGGGTCGATGCCCTGTGCCTTGTACTCGTCCTGTACATAGCTCACGGCGCGCTGGGTGACGATGGAGCCCGACATGGAGCCCATTTTGTCTGCCATATCGTTGGCGCCCTCGACGAGCTTGCCCTGATCGATAAGACCGCCTTCAACGCCTAGGCGCAGGCTCTTCATGGTGATCTTACCGCCATCGGCATCAATCTGCTTTTGCATGTTCTGCGCCGCTGCGACCTTCTGCTGCATCTCGGCGAGCTGCTCGGGCGTCATCGCCGCCATCTGCTCGGGGGTGGGCATGGCCTGGGCGGCGCCGCCATCGCTTGCCTCGGTGGATGCGCCGGTCATGTCGCCCATGGAGTCGGCGTCGATGCCCTGGTTGAAGGCGAGCACGACGGTCTCGGGCAGGCTCATGATGTCGGCAATCTTGCCGCCGTCGGCGCGCTCCTCCTCGGTGCCCTTGTACGTTCGAATGCCGTTATTGTCCGCATTGCTAAACACGGCCTCCACAGTTTTGGCGTCCTTGGCGCTCATAAAGAGTTCGAGGTCGTCGAGCGATTCGGCGCGAATGGTGTCGGGCACGGGCGAGGCGATACCGCCTTGCTGCACGCCCACGTCGACGATATCGCTCATATAGGTAGGCAGTGCCAGGTCGGCGTTGCAGCTGATTACGATGAGTACGATAGCTGTGAACAGTGCCAGGATATGCTTTTTAAAGAGCTTGAGAATCCTCACTCGGCATCTCTCCTTTCTTGATTGTGGTCGATAATTTCGTTGGCACGTCTAAGAAGGCGTACCATCTCTTGGGTATCTGTTTCGCCGAGCTGCTCGAGGAAAGCCGCGGTGCGGTCCTCGAATTCCCGGCGTTTGATTTCGAGATCCTGGAATCCCTTGTCGGTCACTATGACGTGTACGCGACGACGGTCGGTCTTTGAGTGCTCACGCTCAACCCAGCCCTTGGCTTCGAGAGCGCGTAGGATATTGGCAATGCGGGCATTCGAGACCCAGGCGCGATCAGCGAGCTCGCTCGGCGTGAGCGAACCGCCAGCGAGCATAAGGGCGCGCATGACAGCCATCTCGCCGCTGAGAGCTTTGTCCACAAAGCGCGAAACGCGCTGGTGAATGCCGCCAAACTCGGTAAGGAGCTGACGCCCAAGCTCATGGAAATCGGTATCTTCCACCAAAAACCCCTAACACTAGAAACTATTTTCGGTAAAAGATGATACCCTTGCACGCGCGCCCTATACGGTAGATTTTGGGACATGCCTAGAAAACTACCTTTAGGCGACCTCCGTACACCGTCGGTGCCAGTAAAGTTTGGGGCAGATCGTTAGGCATGCCCCAAAGCCTACTCAGAGGCACTTTACCATGCTAAAGCTGGCATAACAGCTAGAGTGAACGTCGTACAAAGGCAAGGAAAAATACCAAACAAATCGGTGAACGGTAGTTGTTCGCGCTCGCATTTCCTGCGGATTTGTTAAAAACGCTCTAATGGTATAAAAAAAGAAACATATAACAGCCCTGATGAAGGGGGTAGCTATGTTATCCTTCTCAAACGGGTGAAATCTTGGGTTTTGGGTTGCAGTTCCAAGGTGGACAAACGTTTTTCCCTGTACCAACGTGTGGTGAAGAACGGAAGAAGCCGGTAGTGCAAGCCGATAATTCAAGAATTCAATAAGCAGCGGTGTGAGAGAGCGCCGCATTACACGTAACTAGGAGCGTGGTTACACAATGCAGGAGGCATGGGAAGGCTTCAAGGAAGGCATCTGGACGGGAGAGGTTGACGTCCGAGACTTCATCCAGAAGAACTACACCCCCTACGAGGGCGACGAGTCGTTCCTCGCCGGCCCGACCGAGCGTACCAAGGAGCTGTGGGGCGAGGTTCTCGACCTGCTGCTTAAGGAGCGCGAGCAGGGCGGTGTCCTCGATATGGACACCAAGACCGTCACGGGTATCGTGAGCCACCCCGCTGGCTACATCGATAACGCCCACCGCGAGAAGGAGACCATCGTCGGCCTCCAGACCGACAAGCCGCTCAAGCGCGCTCTGCACGTCAACGGTGGTATCCGCATCGCTTGCCAGGCCGCCAGCCAGCACGGCTACAAGGTCGACGAGAACGTTGTCGAGCGCTACACCTTCGAGCGCAAGACCCACAACGCCGGCGTCTTCGATGTCTACACCCCCGAGATGCGCGCCTGCCGTTCGGCCCACATCATCACCGGTCTGCCCGATGGCTATGGCCGCGGCCGCATCATCGGCGACTATCGTCGTGTTGCCCTGTACGGCGTCGACTACCTGATCAAGGACAAGGAGGCCCAGAAGGCTTCCACCCCGACGGTCATGACCGCCGACAACATCCGCGATCGTGAGGAGCTGCAGGAGCAGATCCGCGCCCTCGGCGAGCTCAAGATGATGGCCGAGACCTATGGTTTCGATATTTCCAACCCTGCTACCAACACGCAGGAGGCCATCCAGTGGATGTACTTCGCCTACCTCGCTGCCGTCAAGGAGCAGAACGGCGCTGCTATGTCCATCGGCCGTACCTCTACGTTCATTGACATCTACGCTGAGCGCGACCTTGCCAACGGTACCTTCACCGAGGAGCAGATCCAGGAGTTCGTGGATCACTTCATCATGAAGCTCCGCATGGTCAAGTTTGCCCGTACCCCCGAGTACCAGGCCCTGTTCACCGGCGACCCGCAGTGGGTCACCGAGTCCATCGGCGGCATGGGTGTTGACGGCCGTACGCTCGTTACCAAGATGAGCTACCGCTACCTGCACACGCTCGAGAACATGGGCACCAGCCCCGAGCCCAACATGACCGTTCTGTGGTCGACCCGTCTGCCCGAGAACTTCAAGAAGTTCTGCGCCAAGACTTCTGTCGCCAGCTCCTCGATCCAGTACGAGAACGACGACCTCATGCGCGTTTACCACGGCGACGACTACGGCATCGCCTGCTGCGTGTCCTCCATGCGCATTGGCAAGGAGATGCAGTTCTTCGGTGCCCGCGCCAACCTGGCCAAGTGCCTGCTCTACGCACTTAACGGCGGTGTTGACGAGGTCTCCAAGAAGCAGGTCGGCCCCAAGTACCGCGCCGTCGAGGGCGATACGCTCGATTACGACGACGTTGTGGCCAAGTACAACGACATGATGAAGTGGCTCGCTGGCGTGTACGTCAACTCGCTGAACATCATTCACTACATGCACGACAAGTACTGCTACGAGCGCATCCAGATGGCTCTGCACGACAAGCACGTGCACCGCTGGTTCGCTACGGGCATCGCTGGCCTTTCCGTCGTGGCTGACTCCCTGTCCGCCATCAAGTACGCCAAGGTCCACCCCGTCCGTGACGAGAACGGCATCATCGTCGACTTCGAGACCGAGGGCGAGTTCCCCAAGTACGGTAACGACGACGACCGCGTCGACCAGATCGCTCACGACGTTGTGCACCAGTTCATGGAGTACATCCGCATGAACGATACCTACCGCAACTCCGTGCCTACGACCTCGGTTCTGACCATTACCTCCAACGTCGTGTACGGTAAGAAGACCGGCTCCACGCCCGACGGCCGCAAGGCTGGCCAGCCGTTCGCCCCGGGTGCTAACCCCATGCACAAGCGCGATAGCCACGGCGCCATCGCTTCGCTGTCTTCGGTTTCCAAGCTCCCGTTCCGCGATGCTCAGGACGGCATCTCCAACACCTTCTCCATCATCCCGAGTGCGCTCGGCAAGGAGGACCAGGTGTTCTTTGGCGATATCGACCTTGATCAGCTGGGCGAGTAACTATTGTTAGTGCTATACTAACAATAACGATTACTGATTAGCGCGCCGGTTTCGGCCGGCGCCTATTAATCGAAGGAGACACATTATGAAGGTTTCTGAAGTTTCCGAGACTCAGGCCGATAACCTGGTCCACATGCTCGACGCTTACGCCGAGAAGGGTGGCCACCACCTGAACATCAACGTCTTCAACCGTGAGACGTTGCTCGACGCTCAGGCTCACCCCGAGAAGTACCCGCAGCTGACCATCCGCGTTTCCGGCTATGCCGTGAACTTCCACACGCTCACCAAGGAGCAGCAGGACGAGGTCATTTCGCGTACCTTCCACGACAAGTTCTAAAGGGTTCAACTCCTGTAGGATTACTGGGGCCGGTTTTGGGTTATTTCCCAAAACGTCCTCGGACATGCAAAGAGGCTCCGCTGCGCGCGTTGCGCGGCGGAGCCTCTTTGCGTCCTGCGGGATGTTTTGGAAAATAACCCAAAACCGGCCATGTGGGGTCCTTTGGAGTCACCCTTTAGGCGGAACTCTCCTAATTATTTGGATGAGTCGTTTACTTACTTGTGCTGTTACCGTCTTCCCGCTGTTGTTGGGGTATGCTTTGTTCGTATGTAAACGTATGACATGTTGATGGGGGAGGGTGCTATGGCTCGCGAGAGTGCTCGTTCTAAGGATACGGCTAAGCCTGGCATCAAGGAAGTTGCGGCGGTGGCGGGGGTTTCGCCTACTACGGTATCTCGTGTGCTTAATAATCGTGGCTATATTAGCCAAGAGACCCGCGATAAGGTCCATGCCGCGATGGAGCGCATCAACTATACGCCCAACGATATCGCCCGTGCCATGCTCAACGGTCGCCTGAATCTTATCGGTATGATCGTTCCCTTTGTGAGCAGCCCGTTCCATGCTCAGGTTGTGCAGGCGGTCGAGCGCACGTTAGCGGAAAACGGCTTTAAGATGTTGCTGTGCAACAGCGCCAATCGACCCGATCTTGAGCGTTCCTATATTGACATGCTCCGCCGCAATATGGTCGACGGCGTCATCGTCAACTCCCTCAATATCGGTGCCGAGGCATATGCCGAGATGGGCTTGAGCCTGGTTGGCATCGACTGCGATCTTGGCGAGGGCTCTGTCCAGATTGCAAGTGACAGCTATGGCATTGGCGAGCTCGCCACGCGCCGTCTGATTGATGACGGCTGCAGGCGTATCCTGTGCCTGCGCAGCAATAGCCGCATGTGCATGCCTGCCAATAAGCGTACCGATGCCTACCTCGATGTTGTTGAGCAGGCCGGTTTATCCGCGCTTGTCCGTGAGGTTGAGTTCGTTAAGCCCGACGACGAAAAGGGCGCGGTCGTTGCGAAGATCCTCGATGAGAACCCCGATATTGACGGCATCTTTGCGGGAGACGATACGATGGCGGCCATCTGTCTCAACGTGATGAAGCAGCGTGGCTTGAGCGCTCCAGACGATATTAAGGTCGTGGGCGCGGATGGTGCCCGCCGAACTATGACGTTTATGCCTGACTTAACAACCGTACGTCAAGATATCGATCGCATCGGAGAGCTCGCGGCGCAATCCATCATCGCTCTTATTAACGGCGATAATCCCGAATCGAATATCAAGCTCCCCGTTGAACTCATTGAGGGCAAAACCGCGTAGTTCATCCCGTGCGAAAAGAATTCCTCAAACGCCTCTGATGACCGTTCGCCGGCATATGTCAACCGTTTACCGACGACTGGAACTGCGAAAAGACGTATTGATATGAAAACGTTTGACATATGAAAACGATTGACATATCTTGCCATTGTACCGAGTTAGCATGTCGTGGAAAGGAAGTCTCGGATGCACAAGGTGTATTACCAGCCTGAGGGAATTTGGGTAGGCGACATCATGCCGTACGGCGAGGACGGCACGTTCTATCTCTATCATCAGCGTGACACGCGTAACCCCGAACCTTTCGGAGAGCCGTTTGGCTGGGCACTCGCTACGACCAAGGATTTCGTCAACTACAAGGACTTTGGCGAGAGCCTTGAGCGTGGCGGCGACGAGGAAGTCGACCAGTACATTTATGCCGGCACGGTGTTTAAGGTGGGCGACAAGTACCATGCGCTCTACACTGGTTGCAATCGCGATAAGGTCCGCGCACGTTTGATGAAGCAGGTTCTTCTTCACGCAACGAGCGACGACGCCGTCAAGTGGGAGAAGAACATCGCCGAGACGCTGCTTCCGCCCCAGGAGGGCTACGACGACCGCAACTGGCGCGATCCCTTTGTGCTTTGGGATGAGGAGAACGAAGAGTACATGCTCATCCTCGGCACACGTGTGGGCGAGGACAAGCGTCTGATGACCGGTCGTCTGGTCAAGTTCACCTCCAAGGACCTGACCAACTGGGAGTTCCAGGGCGACTGGTGGAACCCGGGCCTGTACACCATGTTCGAGATGCCTGATCTCTTTAAGATGGGCGACTGGTGGTACCTCGTCTTTTCCGAGTACAGCGACGGCAACAAGACCCGTTACCGCATGTCCAAGTCCATCAACGGTCCTTGGATTACCCCCGCTGACGACTCCTTCGACGGCCGCGCGTACTACGCCGCTCGCACCGCATTCGATGGCGAGCGCCGCGTTCTCTTTGGTTGGGTTCCTACGCGTGACGAGGGCGGTGACCCCAGCTCTTACCTGTGGGGTGGCACTTTTATGCCCCTCGAGATCGTTCAGCGTGCCGACGGAACGCTCGGCACCAAGCTCCCCGACAGCATGCTTGGCGCCTTTGGCGAGGCTAAGGCAGTCGAGACCTTTGAGCTTTCCTGCGAGTCGGGCAAGGTCGAGCAGGTGCTCGCCGCAGATGCCGGCTCCACCTACTTGCTCGATGCCGACATTGAGCTCGGCGGTAACGCTGCCGGCTTCTCGGTCAAGTTCGCCGAGGACGCCGAGACCGGTCTTGCCTATGAGTTCCGCGCCAACCTGCGCGAGGGCAAGCTCGAGTTCACGCCGGCTCCCCAGTACCCGTGGTTCCAGGTCAACAACATGGGCCTCGAGCGTCCGTTGTTCTTTAAGGGCGAGGGCACTCACCATGTGCGTCTGGTCGTCGACGACGACATCGCGACCATCTTTGTCGATGACGTTGCGCTCAACGCTCGCTTCTGCAACAAGCAGGGCCAGGGTGTGGCGCTTACCGTCACCGACGGTGCGCTCAAGTGCGCAAACGCAACGATCGCGTCTCTGTAGCGGCAACGAACCGTTTTATGATTTAGAAAAGGAATGGAGAGGAACATGGACTACAAGGCAGTGTCCCAGCAAGTCGTCGACAACGTCGGCGGACTGGAGAACATCGAGGGCGCCACGCATTGCGTGACCCGTCTGCGTCTGGTGCTCAAGGATACGAGCAAATACAACAAGGCCGAGCTCGAGAACATCGATGGCGTCAAGGGCGTGCTGTACAACAGCGGCCAGCTCATGATCATCTTCGGTACCGGTACCGTCAACAAGGTTTACGATGAGTTTATGGCTCTGACGGGCGTTAAGGAGATCAGCGCTTCCGAGGTCAAGGGCGCCGAGGCGGACAAGAAGGGCAAGTTCTTCTCGGTCCTCAAGGTATTCTCGGACATCTTTATCCCCATCATTCCCGCTTTCGTCGGCGCTGCTATCATCATCGGCCTTAAGTCGCTGATCGTTGCCAACGGCCTCTTTGGCATGGAAGGCAGCCTCGCCGATCACAGCGAGTTCCTCAAGAACCTCGCAAGCTTCTTTGCCATTATCGCCACCACGTTCGACTACCTGCCTGTCCTGGTTATGTACAGCGCAGTCAAGCGTTTTGGCGGTAACCCGATCCTGGGCATCCTCGTCGGTATCGTCATGGTTCACCCGAGCCTTATGAACCGCAACACGTTCGTTATGGACCCGACGGGTGCTGAGTACTGGAACTTTGGTCCGCTCTCCATTCCCATGGTTGCTTTCCAGGGCGGCGTATTCCCTGCAATCCTGACTGCCTGGTTTATGGCCAAGGTCGAAAAGATTGCCCAGAAGTACATCCCCGAGGTCGTTTCGTTCGTCTTTGTCCCGACCGTTACCCTGATTCTTGCTAACGTCGCCCTGTTCACCGTGTTCGGCCCGCTCGGCAACCTGATCGGCGATGTCCTCGCCGGCGTAATCGATATCCTGTACAACAGGATGGGCGTCTTTGGTGCCTTTGTCTTCGCCGCGTTCCTGCAGCCGCTCGTCGTTACCGGTACGCATCAGTTCATCCAGGGTATCGAGGCCAACCTCGTTGCCACGACCGGCTTCAACTACATCCAGGCCATCTGGTCGGTTTCCATCATTGCCCAGGGCGGCGGCGCCATCGGCATGTACCTCATTCACAAGAAGCATTCCAAAGAGCGCAACATTTGCATGTCGTCCTTTATCCCGACGCTGGTCGGTATCTCCGAGCCTGCTATCTTTGCTGCAAACATGCGCTATTCGATCATTCCGTTCATCTGCGCATGCATCGGTGCAGGCTGCGGCGGTGCCTTCGTGAAGTTCTTTGAGGTGCGCGCTATCGGTCAGGGTCTGACCGGTGTGCTTGGCCTGCTCATCGTTACGCCCGAGACTCTCGTGTGGTATGTGGCTGGCAATCTCATCGCCTTTATCGTGCCGATCGTCTTGATCTTTGCCTACAACAAGGCAAAGGGCGTTCCAACCACCGATGAAGAGGGCGCTGGCGCAGGCTTCGATGTCAGCTTCTAGTTGAGCCATTCAGTGTAATGTGCGGATAAGTCCATTTGAGGAAGGGCGTTCGGCTCGTGTGAGTCGGGCGTCCTTCCCTATAGACGAGAAGGTCAATGGCGATGTTTAATCAAAACAATAAGGTGACACGCGCGGACTATGAGCAGTGGCGTGCCGGACAGGATGAGACGGCGGGTCGCATCGCGTCTGACCCCGATAGGCTCCTGTTCCATGTGGAGCCTGAGCTTGGCTGGCTCAACGACCCCAACGGTTTGGTTCAGATTGGTGATACGTATCACATCTATCATCAATACGATCCGTTCGATGCTGCGCATGGCGGTCCAGTGCTTTGGAACCATCTGACGACAAAGGATTTTGTGACGTACGAGAATCACGGCCCCGTGCTGTTCCCCGATTCCGATTTGGATTCGAGCGGAGCGTATTCTGGTTCTGCCTTTGTACGTGATGGCAAGATTCACTACTTCTATACCGGCAACGTCAAGCATTTTGACCGCGATGATTACGACTACGTGTTGACGGGCCGTGAGCAAAACCAGATTCATATGGTTGCCGAGAACCCCGACGAATTGGGCGAGAAGCGCATGGCTGTTGGACCAGTCGATTACCCCGACGATATCGGTACGCATGTGCGCGACCCCAAGATCCTTGAACACGACGGTATCTACTACATGGTTCTGGGCGCTCGTACGAAAGACGATCGCGGCTGCGTGCTTGTCTATACCTCGCGCGATCTAGAGGTCTGGAGCTATGCGACGCGCATTGAGCTGGGCGAGAAGCTTGGCTTTATGTGGGAGTGCCCCGATCTGTTTGAGCTCGATGGTGAGCTTATTCTCGTTTGCTGTCCGCAGGGTGTGCCTGCCGATGGTTGGCGTTACCGCAATCCACATCAGTGCGTGTGGTTCTCCATCGAGGCCGATTGGGAGGCGCCGAGCTTTAAAATCGTCAGGCAGGGCATGCCCCCGATGGTCGATGCCGGTTTTGATTTCTATGCTCCGCAGTCCTTTGAGGATGCTGCAGGCCGGCGTTTGATGATCGGATGGTCGGGTTGCCCCGACGCGACGGCAGAAAACCCGACGGTGGCGCGCGGGTGGCAGTGCGCGTTGACGGTGCCGCGAGAGCTGAGCATACGCGATGGTAAGCTCTGCCAGCAGCCGGCGTACGAGATTGAGAGGATGCGCGGCGGCTGCGTTCGTACTGTAGGCGGAGAGACCGTCGAGGAGCCGGGCCGCCTGTTTGATCTTGTGGTTTCCTGCGAGGGCGCCAAGATGGTCGAGCTCGAAATTCGCAAGGGTGTCTTTGTACGTTATGCGGACGGGATGCTTACCCTCGACATGGGTGACGAAGGCTATGGGCGCGACCAAAGGTCGATCGAGCTCAGCGAGCTTCGCGACCTGCGCGTGCTTTCGGACACTACGATGGTCGAGATTTTTGCAAATGGCGGCGAGGCGGCACTTACGAGCCGTACCTATTCGCCGGCGGTTCCGGCGATGGGGTTGCATGCCGAAGGTGCGGCGTCGATGGAGTTCTACCGCCTCGCGCATTAACCGTGCGTGGAGCACGATTGGACTTGCTGGGCGGAATGTGTTGCAGTTGCCGCAGCGAACTACCGTTTATCGCGTATAGCTACCGTTTGCGGAGTAAGTAACACCTATTAATAAACCGTGTAGAATCTCAGATAAGCACGGAGTTTTCCAGGGAGACGCTGTCCTTTGTTGTGTGCAAGGGGCGGCGTCTCTTTGGCGCTCTGCCGCCGTTGTGCAACAGTGCGGCGGCGCGTGCCATGTATTGAAAAGCCAATGTCGAGATGGGTCGTGATAATAATGGGCAAGTACGTAATCGTGGTCGAGTCTGGGTCGGATGTGACGCCGGAGCTCTGCGAGCGCTACGGCATCGTGCGCGTGCCTATGCATGTCACGATTGGTGACGAGACCGTCGAGGACGGCTCCATCGATCCGCTCGAGATTTACTCGCGCTGCAACGAGTTTGGCGTAATGCCCAAGACCAGTGGCTGCGCGCCTGCGGATTTTGCTCACGTGTATGACCGTATCCATGCCGAGCAGCCCGATGCGACCATTCTGCATCTTGCGTACTCCGAAGTCACGACTTGCTCGCATCAGTCCTCCAAGATTGCGGCTAAGGGCCGCGACTACGTATTCTCCATGGATACGCGTTTTGTCTCGGTGGGCCAGTCGCTCGTTGCCGTCGAGACCGCCAAATACATCGAGGCTCACCCCGATGCCACCGTCGACGAAATTTTCGCCTTCACCAATTCGGTGATGGACCGTGTGCTGCTGGGCTTTGTTCCTACCGACCTAGCCTTCCTTAAGGCGGGAGGTCGTCTGTCCAACGTGGCATTCCTTGGCGCCCACCTGCTCAAGATTAAGCCCTGCATTGAGGTGACGGGCGGTAAGTTTGTGGCGACCAAGAAGTTCCGCGGCTCTATGCTCAAGTGCGCCCGCGCCTTTATTGACCACATGGTTGCGAAGGGCGAGATTGACTACTCGCACATTGGCCTGGCGTATTCGGTAGGCCTTTCCCAGGAGCTGCGCGACGACATGGAAGTCTATGCGCACGACCTGGGCTTTAAAGACGTTACCTGGACTCAGGTCGGCGGTGTCATCTCGAGCCATTGCGGCCCGACCGCCTTCGGTGCGGTGCTCACGCTCAAGGCGTAAGGCCTGGCGTCTATCGATTTCTATTGCCACGGCGGCGGGCGGGTTGCGATAACCCTCCCGCCGCTCTTGCGTTGGGTCAAATAGAACAGCCCAATTGACCGCTAAACCATTTCACCATCATGCGTATGGGCTAGAATGGCTCTGGCATTTTAATTGGTTGCATCCAAGGAGAGGCAAGGTAGCGCGAATGGCAGAAATGACGCTTGAGGGTGTGGACGCTCGTCCCGAGGACTCTGCGTTTGCCCTTGGCCGCGTGCATTCAATCGAGACGATGGGAACGGTCGACGGACCCGGCATCCGCTTTGTGGTGTTTGTTCAGGGCTGTCCCATGCGCTGCGCGTATTGCCACAATCCCGATACCTGGTCGGTCAACGGCGGCACGATGGTGACCGTCGAGCACCTCATGGATGAGTTCCAGAGTAACCACGAGTTCTATCGCAGCGGCGGAATTACGGTTTCGGGCGGCGAGCCGCTTCTGCAGCCCGAGTTTTTGGCCGACCTGTTCCGTGCAATGCACAACAACCCCGATGGTCGTGTGCATACCTGCTTGGACAGCTGCGGCTATGCGTTCGATCCCAACCACCCCGAGAAGTTCGATGCCGTTCTCAACGAGACCGACATGGTGCTGCTCGACATCAAGCATGCCGATCCGGCTGAGCATAAAAAGCTGACCGGTTGTGATCCCGCACGCATCCTGGCGTTTGGCGATGAGCTTGCACGTCGCAAGATCAAGGTCGTTATCCGCCACGTGGTGGTGCCGGGCATTACCGACACGGTGGAGGAGTGCGAGAAGCTCGGTCGCCTCATCGCTCCATGGCACAACGTGGTGGGCCTGGAAATGCTGCCGTATCACACGATGGGTGTCGTCAAGTACGAGCAACTGGGCATTCCCTATAAGCTCGAGGGCGTGCCCCAGATGGATACCGCGCGTATGCCCGAGCTGCGCAATGCCGTTATGGCCGGCATGAAAGAGCGCCGTGCGGAGCTAAAAAACGCCATCGGCTAGCGTGCCATTTTTGCGCCCCAAAGGCACTCATTGGGGACAGACTTAAATGAGCGCCCCTGGGCACCAAGTTGATTGCCAAAGAGCCCCGTCCTTAAAAGACTGCTCTCTGGGTTGCGGTGAGATGCGCAACAGAATCGTGCCATTTGGATAAATACGCTTGTGGTTTCTTTAAAGACACCTTAAACGCCGCTGAATATCTTTGGAAAGAAATGCCTGCTCGGTATCATACTGCTCGTATATAAACGGTGGCAGTCAGGAGACCACGTGCGAAACATCGCATCGCGGGACGAGTATGTGCCGCAGCATGGCAGCAGATATAAGACGAAGGGCACGTCTTCGCGTGGCCTTGCCGGCGCTCGCATCCGCGTGAGGAAGATTGCCGCCATTGGGATGCTAACGTCGGCGGTTATTATCCTCGGAATTACCGTTAAAACCTACGCCTCGGAGCGAACGGTGCGCCCAGATGCGTCAACGGTACAGCTGCAAAACGAGAAGGTTTCAAAGTTCAAAGCGTCGGCAGATCAAGCTCTGTCGACGGCAGATCTCAAGACGAGACTTTCGAAGGCGGACTTCAACGATATCCCTTCGGGTGATACCGTTCGGACCTTCTCGTTGGTGGATAACAAGACTCCTGCCTTGGAGGATGAGAGCCTTGCCTCGCTCCAGGATGCCCTGTGTCGGGCGCAGGAGCTGGGCGACGTGGGTGTAGTGTTCTACGACCTATCGAGCGGTAGGGGCGTGACGTATAACGCCGATGTCGAGGTGTATGGAGCGAGCAGCTACAAAGCGCTGTATGCGCTCTATATTTGCGAGACGTTGGTCGAATCGGGGCGGGTGTCGCTCGATGGGCCTTTAGCCACGTATGGTGGTTGCAGCATGGGCTGGCAGACGGTGCGCGACCTTATCGAGAATGCCGTCGCCAACTCAGACAACGATTCGTTTATCGCGTTACGCGCGGCGTTTGACCATGATGGCTATGAGGATTGGATTGCCAATCTGGGTGTTGATGACGAAACGGCACTGAATCCGATGAGTGATTTTCCGACCTACTGCCCGCGCACTTCTGCGAGGTTATGGCGCGAGATGAGCGAGTATCTGAGCATGGATACCGAGACTTCACAGTGGCTGTCGGGCCTTCTGGCATCAACATCGCGCTCGTTTATTCGCGATGGCATTGCGGACGAGCAGGTTTTGGTGCGCAACAAGGCAGGCTGGATTAGCGAGGATGGTTACTACTCGACATGCGATGCGGGCCTTATCGACATCGATGGCTGTACCTATGTCATGGGTATCATGACATCGATGCCGTGGAGCGACCGCTCGAGCGAGGTTACGGCCGCGATTGCAAAGGCTCTGTTTGATACGCGAGCTGCACTGGCTTAGCGTGTTCGTTTGACGAGGTCAAACAAAATGCTGGTACCATACCTTGGTTGAGAATTTCGTATAGGTTTGGGGAATGGTATGGCTACCATCGCGATTATCGGTGCGCTCGAAAAAGAGATCATGCAGATTAAGGAAGAGCTGAGCGACGTTTGCGAGGCACGGGAGGCAGGCTTGACCGTTGTGAGCGGTGAGCTCGACGGCCTGACAGTTGTCGCCACAACGGCGGGCATGGGCACGGTGAACGCCGCCGCTGCAACACAGCACCTCATTAGCAAGTATGCTCCGCAGGCTGTTGTGTTTTCGGGCATTGCGGGCGGTTTGAACCCCAAGCTCCATATCGACGACGTGGTCATTGGCAAACGCCTACGCTATCTGGATACCGATACCGCGCTTATCGCCGAGTCCGCACCGGGGCTCGAGGAGTTTGGCTCGACGCCCGCGCTGGTCGATATTGCCGCCGACGTGCTTGCTGAGCGTGGGTTTGTTGACGCTTCGACAAATGCAGTCGCTTCGAATGAGGGCAACAAGCAGTTCCTGGTCGGCACGATTGCCACGGGTAACCGTTTTGTGACGGGCGCCGCCATGCGCAACGACGCTATCGAGGCGACGCATGCCGATTGTGTCGGCATGGAGGGCGCGGCAATTGCCCATGTCGCAACCAAAAATGGTGTCGATTGCCTGGTGTTGCGCGCTATCAGCGATAATTGTGACGAGGCGTACGATGCAATTTGCGAGCGAGAGTTCGATCTGTTCGAGTACGCGCGTGTCGCAAGTGACATTACGCTCGATATCGTCCGCCGCATTGCCGCTGCGCAATAGCGCGTCTATTTGTAAGAACCTACGACCAAGGAGTGTCCATGGCCGATTCCATTAACTATCAGCTTGCCAAGTTCGTCGCCAGCTACGGCAAGGTTTCGCAGATCCCCGAGTCCACCTGCCCCGAGGTGAGCTTTGTCGGCCGCTCCAACGTGGGCAAGTCGTCCATCATGAACAAGCTCTTTGGCCGCAAGAACCTGGTCAAGGTTTCCAGTACGCCGGGCAAGACGAGCAACATCAACTTCTTTGAGGCCGATGACGTGCATTTCGTGGACCTGCCGGGTTACGGTTTCGCCCGTCGCTCCAAGGCCGAGCGCGACCGCTGGGCCGAGCTTATCGGCGACTTTTTCGACTCCGAGCGCAGCTTTAACTTGGTCGTCTCGTTGGTGGACATTCGTCACGACCCCAGCAAGCTCGACCACGACATGATCGACTACCTACAGGGCAACGAGTTCAACTTTATCGTCTGCCTCACCAAGGCCGACAAACTCAGCCGCACCCAGCAGGCCCGCCAAGCAGCAGCCATCAAAAAGCAGCTCAACGTCCCGGCCGAGAACGTGATCATCACAAGCTCCCAGACCGGTACCGGCATCGACGAACTCAAGCGCCGCATCGCCGAAGCCTGCCTCTAATAAGTGCCCCAGCCTAGCAAGAGCCCCTATCAATAAAAGGCCATGATTTCAGCCTGGCGCCCCTTCAAAGCGTGGGTCCCTGTAGACATCGCTAGCTACGTTGCCATAGGGCCACCCAGGGGCATCCCCTTAAAAACATTCCGCAGCACGAGGCCCGCTTATCCGCAGCTCCGAAGGAGCAGGATAAGTGGGCCTCAAGTGCGAGGACGTTTTTAAGGGGATGCCCCTGGGTGGCCCGGACAGACCGATCGGCGATGTCTACAGGTACTCGATTTGAGCGCCTTCCGTGTCGCACGTCAGAATATGCGTATCACACTTAGGGAACTGCTCGCGCAGCTTGACCTGCAGGAACTTTGCCACGATGGTGTCGTCGGTCACAGCCATGAGGGTCGAGCCCGAGCCGCTAATCCAGATGGTCTTAGCGCCGCCGTTAAGGCAGGTGTCGCGCACGGCGTTGTAGTCGGGAATCAGGCGGCGACGATAGGGCTCCTGAATGCGGTCGTCATTGGCGGCGGCAATCAGGTTGAGGTCACCGGTCTCCAAGCCGCGCGTCATACCGGCGATGCGGCCCATCTGCCACACGGCGGTGGAGAGCGGAATCTCCTGCGGCACGACCTTGCGCGCCTCGCTCGTGTGTACCTCGTAGGGCGGAATCACGGTAATAAAACGCAGGCGATCGCTCACCTCGTAGCGCAGGCACTGGGGGAGCGAATCGGTCGGCGTAAAGGAGCAGACGGCGCCGCCCAGGATAGCGGGGGCGACGTTATCGGGATGGCCCTCGACCTCGGTGGCGATGCGAACCAGCTCGGCGCGGTCGACGGTGTGGCCTGTCAGTGCGGCGGCGGCCATAATGCCGGCGACGACGCAGGTGGAGCTGGAGCCCAGGCCGCGGGCGACGGGCACGTCGGTCTGGATGTCGATGGCAACGGGAAAAGCCGGCTCGCCCCAGGCGGCCAGAGCATCGACAAAGCTTACATAGACCAGGTTATTCTCGTTTTGGAACTCTTCGGGGCAGCCCGTGATGGTGAGCTTGTCGGCGCGCTCAAAGGTAAAGTGCGAGTAGAGGCTGACGGCCATGCCGAGGGTATCGTAGCCAATGCCCAAGTTGGCGCTTGTTGCTGGGACGGTGATCTTGATCATGTGAGTCCTCCTGGCGTGCCTGGCTGTTTAGTTCGCTGCTCGGGCAGTCCTGCGCAAGACGGAAAGCACATTAAGTGCTTTCCTTTGCGTGCGGAACTCGCGACGAACTAAACAGCCAGGCACGCTATGCACGTTCGTCATCATCCCGGTAGGTATCTGATAAAAGAAGGTGCGCCGGCTTTCGCCGGCGCCTTATATGGGGTTTAGTTGGTAGCCATCTTTTTTGCTGCAGACTCTACGTAGTTGGCCATGTCGGCTACGTCGCAGACGTCTTCGAAGCGGACGGGTTTGGACTCGAGCTCGGCGAGCTGGGTCGGGGCGACCGTGTTGGTGGCCTGCTCGAGTACACGCATGGCCTCAAAATCATCCTCGGGAACGTCGAGGCCCAGGGCGTCGCAGCAGGCGCGTGGGAACTTGTAGGGGCTGGCGGTCGAAAGCAGCACGCGGGCCTTAGCGCCCTCGGCGGGGGCGACCTGCTCAAAGACGTGATAGCCGCAGGCGGTGTGCGGGTCGATCACGTAGCCGTTGGCGTCCCAGCAGCTCTTGATGGCGGCGCGGACCTCGTCCTCGCTGGCCCAGCCGCAGCCAAACACGCTCTGAATCTTTGCCAGCAGGTCGGCGGGAACCTCATAGCGACCAGTCTGTGCCAGCTGCTCCATAAGGCCGGCAACGAGCTCGCAGTCGCCATCGGACAGGAAGTACAGCATGCGCTCCAGGTTGGAGCTGATGAGGATGTCCATCGACGGCGAGATGGTCGTGAAGAACGGACGGTTGCGGTCGTAGACGCCGGTGGTCAGGAAGTCAGCCAGAACGTTGTTCTTGTCGCTCGCGACGATGAGCTTGGCAACGGGCAGACCCATGCGCTTGGCGTAGTAGCCGGCCAGGATATCGCCAAAGTTGCCGGTCGGCACGCAGAACTCCACGGCATTGCCGGCCTCGATGGCACCGGCGCGCAGCAGCTGCGCATAGGCGGCAAAGTAGTAGACGACCTGCGGCACCAGGCGCCCGACGTTGATGGAGTTGGCGCTCGAAAGCACCGTGCCGGCGGCTTCAAGGCGCTCGGCCAGCTCCTTATCGGCAAAGATGCGCTTGACGGCGCTCTGGGCGTCGTCGAAGTTGCCGCGGATGCCGCAGACGGCGACGTTGCCGCCCTCCTGCGTGGACATCTGCAGATTCTGCACGCGGCTGACCTTGCCCTCGGGATAAAAGACGGTAATGCCCGTGCCCGGGGCGTCGGCAAAACCGGCAAGTGCGGCCTTGCCGGTGTCGCCCGACGTGGCGGTGACGATCATGATGCGCTCGGCGCCGCCGTCCTTGGCGGAAGTGCGGGCCATCAAGCGGGGGAGCATCTGCAGGGCGACGTCCTTAAAGGCGCTCGTGGGGCCGCCAAAGAGCTCCATCACATAGGTCTGAGGGGCGTCAGCGCCCGGCGCAGCGTCGAGTTTGACGAGCGGCGTAACCTCTTCACTCGCGAACGTGCCGCGGTATGCCTCGTCGACACACGCCGAAATTTCTTCGGTCGTGTAATCATTCAGTAACATTCCCAACACATCTTGAGCGATTTCAAAGTACGATTTATCTGCAAGCGAGCTGATATCGACCTGCTGGGTGCCGAGCTCGTCCGAGACAAACAGACCCCCGTCGGGAGCGATGCCGGTGCGGATTGCCACCTTACTTGAGCACGATAAAGTGCGTCCTCGTGTACTATGATAAGTTCCCATATAACACTGCTCCTCGGATGCCTTGGTCCCAATCGGTGAAACCATGGTATCAGAGCGCGCAAAATAGGTTCGCAGAGGCTTTTTAGAAAGGTAACCCCCAGCCCATGATTAAGATTGCCAAGTTTGGCGGCTCGTCGGTCGCCGACGCCGAACACTTTAAGAAGATCAAGGCCATCGTCGATGCCGACCCGGCTCGCCGTTTTGTGGTGGTTTCCGCCTGCGGTCGCCGCTTTAAGGGCGACACCAAGGTGACCGACCTGCTCTACCTAGTTAACGCGCACGTTAAGTACCACGTGTCGTGCGAGGAGCTGCTCGAGGACATCGGCCAGCGCTACTTTGATATTGCCGACGAGCTGGAGCTCACCTATCCCATCCGTGAGAAGTTCGCGGCCTTTGCCGAGCGCGCCCGCTCGGGCGGCTACTCCACCGAGGAGCTTGTGAGCCGTGGCGAGTACTTTACCGCCCGCCTGATGGCCGAGTACCTGGGCTTACCGTTCCTGGACGCCGCGACGGTTGTGGCGTTCCATCACGACGGTACGCTCAGCATGAATCGTACCTCCGAGTTGGTGCAGGAGTACGGTCAGCAGGGCGGCTTTGTTATGCCCGGTTTCTACGGCGCGACGCGTGAGGGCCAGATCAAGCTGCTCGATCGTGGCGGCGGCGATATCTCGGGCTCGATCTTGGCTAAGTGCCTGGGCGCCGATCTGTATGAGAACTGGACCGACGTCTCGGGCTTCTATTCTGCCGATCCGCGTATTGTTCCCGAGGCTCAGCCCATCGCCCGCGTTACCTACGAGGAGCTGCGCGAGCTTTCGTACATGGGTGCGAGTGTCCTGCACGAGGAGGCCGTGTTCCCCGTGCGCGAGGCCGGCATTCCGCTGGTCATCAAGAACACCAATGCGCCACAGGACCCCGGCACCATCATTAGCGAGACGGCTGACGAGGGCGAGGCAGAGCCCATCATTACCGGCGTGACCGGCAAGCGCGGTTTTGTCGCCATCAACGTGGCCCGCGACCGCACCAAGCCCCGCGTTGGCTTTATGCGCCGTGCGCTTTCGGTCTTCGAGCGCTATGACGTTTCCGTCGAGCATATGCCCACCGGCGTCGACCGCTTTGGCGCCGTGGTGCAGGAGCAGGATGTGCACGATTCGCTGTACTCGCTTGTGGGCGACATCCAGCAGGAGGTCGAGCCGCTCGAGATCGAGGTCGTTGAGGGTCTGGCGCTTATCGCTACCGTCGGTCGTAACCTGCGCGGCCGCGCAGGTATCTCGGGCCATCTGTTTGGCATGCTTGGCCAGGCCGGCGTGAGCGTGCGTATGATTTCGCAGAGCTGCGACGAGATCAACATCATCATCGGTGTCGAGGAGAAGGACTTCGACCTAGCGATTCGGACCATTTACCGTGCCTTCTCCGATGAGAACGGCATTGTGAAGGTCTCCGACCTGGAGGCTTCCGCGCCGGTCGATCCCGCTCTGGCTGCGCTCCACAAGTAGCTGCTATCTCGCTAGATTTTTGGGAGTTGCCTCAAAATCTACGGCGGGGCGTTTCGTTTCGGTTTCGTTTCGACGGGGCGGGTTTCGTGCCCGCCCCGTTCTTGTATAAACTGGCAACAATAATCGGCCTGCTCGGCGTGCGGGCAAAAGCCACAACCTTTAAAGGGGGAAGCATGAAACAGTACACGGTTGCTATTTTGGGCGCGACGGGAGCCGTGGGCACCCAGATGCTCGAGTGCCTCAACGAGCAGGAGTTCCCGGTCGGCAAGCTCAAGCTGTTGGCAAGCGCACGCTCCGCGGGCAAGACCGTTGAGTTCCGCGGCGAGCAAATCGTGATCGAAGAGGCTTGCCCCGAGGCCTTTGAGGGCTGCGACATCGTGCTCGGCGCTGCCGGCGACGATATCGCTAAGGAGCTGCTGCCCGAGGCCGTCAAGCGCGGAGCCGTCGTGGTCGACAACAGCCACGCCTTCCGCATGGATCCCGAGGTGCCGCTGGTCGTGCCCGAGATCAATGCCGACGATATCAAATGGCATCACGGCCTTATCGCCAACCCCAACTGCGCGACCATTATCGGCCTGGTTCCCACCTGGCCGCTGCACCAGCTTGCCGGCGTGAAGCGTATGATCGTGTCCACGTATCAGGCAGCTTCGGGCGCTGGCGCGCCCGGTATGGCCGAGCTCGAGGCTCAGCTGGCCGCCCTGGGCCGTGGCGAGGAGATTCCCGAGCCGCGCGCGTTTGCCGCCCAGCTGGCGAGCAACCTGATTCCGCAGATTGGCGGCGTCAAGGAGGAGGGCTTTACCTCCGAGGAGATGAAACTGCAGAACGAGGGCCGTAAGATCATGCATCTGCCCGAGCTGCGCGTGAACTGCACCTGCGTGCGCGTCCCTGTGCTGCGTTCGCACTCCGAGAGCATTACGCTCGAGTTTGAGCGCGACATCACGGTGGAAGAGGCCCGTGCTGCGCTGGCTGCCGCTCCGGGCGTGAAGCTGGTTGACGATATGAGCGCCGAGGATGCGCACGATCGCTTCCCCATGCCGATGGATACGTCCGACCAGGACCTGATCTGGGTCGGTCGCGTGCGTCGCGACATCTCGAACCCCGAGGCCACGCGCGGTATTACCTTCTGGTGCTGCGGCGACCAAATCCGTAAGGGCGCGGCGACCAACGCCGTCCAGATCGCTAAGCTGCTCTGCGAGTAGTGTGGCCTGTCCGGCGGGGCCGGGCTTAGTTTTCAGAACGTCCTCGACCATGTGTGGCGCTCCTATTTGGCAAGGTGTTTTTTAGAATCCATTTTGCGCTCGGCCTCGAAGGCTTGCCTGTCCCAATCGAGCGG
>NZ_JBDMHB010000030.1:0-25044 GCF_039752955.1 Collinsella aerofaciens | reverse complement strand
CACAATATCGTGTTTGGCGTGGGAAACCCCCGCGCTCGTGTGATGTTTATTGGCGAGGCGCCGGGCCGCAATGAGGATTTGCAGGGCGAGCCCTTTGTGGGGGCGGCAGGCGAGGACCTCAACGGCATTTTGTCGCTGGCGGGGCTCAAACGCGAAGACGTCTACATTGCCAACGTGCTTAAGTGCCGCCCGCCGGGAAACCGCAATCCACGTTCCGAGGAAGTGCTGGCTTGCTCGCCGTTTTTGCGTGAGCAGATTCGAAGCATCTGGCCCGATATTATCGTGACGCTCGGCAACCCCGCGACGCACTTTGTGCTTAAGACCGAGATTGGCATTACTAAGCTGCGCGGCAGGTTCCACCAGATGGGGCATTTTGTAGTAATGCCCACGTTCCATCCGGCAGCAGCGCTACGCAATCCGGCGTGGCAGGAACTGCTGGAGGAAGACTTTAAGATGCTGGGCGACTATCTGGAGCGACATCCCGCACCAGAGGACGCCTCGGAATAATAAGGAGCATATATGTCCCTGGAGCGCCTGGGGGTAGGTACTTACAAAACGACTTGCGCTGCCGATACGGAGTACTTTGGCGAGCTAATTGCACCGTGCCTTGAGGACGGCGATGTGCTCATCCTGACCGGTGGCCTGGGGGTGGGCAAAACTCACTTTACCAAGGGCGTCTCGCGCGGGCTGGGCGATGAGCATATGGTTACGAGCCCTACGTTTGCGCTCATGGCCGTTCACGATCAAGGCCGTATTCCGCTGTTTCACTTTGATCTATACCGTCTGGAGCATGCCTACGAGCTCGAGGATACGGGCATTTTCGATGTGCTGGGCTATGAGGGTGCTTGCCTGCTGGAATGGGGCGAACAATTCCAAGACGAGCTGACGGATGAGTATCTTTCGGTGACGCTCAAGCGTGATGAGGGCGACAGTGATGTGCGAACGATAACGCTCGAGGCGCACGGTGACCGCGCAATGGAGCTTTCCCATTTGATTGATAAGGCTGTACAAGATGAGCTTGCATAACGACAACGCGCTGGTGGTGGCGCTCGATACCTCGACCGACATGCTTGCCTGCGCGGCAAGCTGGATTGATGGGCAGACGGGCGAGACGAAGCTCGTGAGTGGCGACCACATGTGTCGCCGTCACGCCAACGTTGAGCTCGTGAATACCGTTGATGGCGTGCTGGCTCAAGCCGGTCTGGATCGCAGCGATGTTGGTTACTACGTGGTCGGCCGCGGCCCGGGGTCGTTTACGGGTGTGCGCATCGGCATCTCCACTGCCAAGGGCCTCGCGCGCGGTGCCAATGTTCCACTGCTGGGCGTGTCGACGCTCGACGCTTGCGCTTGGACGGCGTGGAAGGCTGGCGTGCGCGGCAAGCTTGGTATCTTGGCCGATGCCATGCGCGGTGAGGTATATCCGGCACTATATATGCTGGGCGATGAGGGTCCCGAGCGTCAATTTGAGCGCGAACACGTGGTCAAGGCCGCCGTGGCGCTCGATGAGTGGCGCCGAGCAGCGGACTGGGACCAGGTTCAGCTGACCGGTGACGGTCTCGTGCGCTATGGCAAGCTGCTGGGTGAGGACGAGACCGCCCGCTGCGTGGAGCGCGACCTGTGGTGGCCTTCGGGCGAGGGCTTGCTGCTCGCGCACGCTGCGGGTGACGGCGATCCGGCTCGCGTCCTGCCGATTTACACGCGCCTTTCGGATGCCGAGGAAAACGAGCGCAAGCGTCTTGGTCTTGCCGAGAGTGCGCAGAGCGAAATTACGGGCGTTGCCGATGAGCTCGCCGGTCGTCATCTGCAGTTCCGTCCCATGGGCGCGGCGGATGCCGAGGGCGCGAGCGCGCTAGAGGCTGCCTGCTTTGAAGGTGCCGGACACGAGGCGTGGACGCCGGGCATGTTCCTGTCCGAACTGGGCGAGGACGTCGCTGCGCCGCGCAGTTGGTGGGTGGCACACGACGACGGCAAGCTGCTGGGCCTTGCCGGCGGTATGGTCGTGGACGGTGATGTGCAGATTCTGGATGTCGCCGTCGACTCGGCACATCGCCGTGAGGGCATTGCCCGCAAGCTGCTGTCGCATGTGAGCTATGATGCCCAGATGCTCGGCTGCACCACGGCTTCGCTCGAGGTCGAGGACGGCAACGAGGGCGCGATTGCGCTCTATGCCGCTCTGGGCTTTACCGAGGTGGGTCGTCGTCGTGGCTACTACGGTGTCGGCAAAGACGCCATCGTCATGACGGCCCCACTTCCCCTCGTACTTCCGGTCGATAACGCCTCGCCCGAGCCGACGGCAGCCGAGCAACACGTATGGCCGCTGCCTGCGCCTGGGCGCTCCGAGGGGGAGCGCGCCGAAATTGAGCGCCGCCGCCTGGTGCTCGCTATCGAGAGTTCCTGCGACGAGACGGCCGTGGCGATTATCGATGCGGATGGCAATATGCTGGCCAACCAGGTGTCGACACAGATTGATTTTCATGCCCGCTTTGGCGGCGTGGTGCCCGAGATCGCCTCGCGCAAACACGTTGAGGTGATTGTGAGTGTCGTGGATGCGGCGCTCGAGGATGCCGCAGCATCGCTTGGTCTTGAGGGTGGAGCCATTGCTCCCAGCGAGCTTGCCGCCGTGGGCGTGACACAGGGTCCGGGCCTGGTGGGCGCCCTCGTGGTGGGCGTTGCCTTTGCCAAAGGCTTTGCCTACGCTGCCGGTAAGCCGCTCGTATGCGTCAACCATCTGGAGGGGCATCTGTTTGCCAACCTGTTGGCGCAACCCGACCTCAAACCGCCGTTTATCTTCACGCTTGTCTCGGGTGGGCACACCATGCTCGTGCACGTGAAGGCGTGGGGCGACTACGAGGTGCTCGGTGAGACGCTCGACGACGCTGTGGGCGAGGCCTTCGACAAGGTAGCCAAGGCGTTGGGTCTGGGCTATCCCGGTGGCCCCATCATTTCCAAGCTGGCCGAGACGGGCAACCCCAAGGCGATCGATTTCCCCCGTGCGCTTAACAGCAGGGGAGACTATCGCTTCTCGCTTTCGGGCCTTAAAACCGCTGTGACGCTCTACATTGAACAGGAGACCAAGGCCGGGCGCACGATTCACCTGCCCGATCTGGCAGCTTCGTTTGAGGCAGCTGTCTTTGACGTGCAGTACAAGAAGGCCAAAAACGCACTGCACGCTACCGGATGCAAGGAATACTGCATCGGTGGCGGCGTCTCGGCCAACCCGCATCTGCGCGAGATGATGATCAAGAAGCTTGGGCGTCAGGGGATTCGCGTAACGGTGCCGCCCTTGTCTGCCTGTACCGATAACGCAGCCATGATCGCGGAGGTCGCTCGCCGTAAATTCGACCGAGGCGAAATCTCGCCGTTCGATGTTGACGCCGATCCGAACATGACGCTGTAGCTGGTACGGCGCGGTCCCCGGACGGAGGGGCCGGATATAAGGTTTCCTGCTCTACAGTCCTGCGCAAGACGAAGGCCACATTAAGTGGCCTTCTTTGCGTGCGGAACTCGCGATAAACCTTATATCCGGCCCCTCCGTCCGGGGACCTTTCTGTATCGATATAGCTTCTGAGCTGGTTTGGCGTCGACAACGTCCAGCAAGGTTAACAAGCCAGCGTCGAATTTCCAGCGTTCTTTAGCTGAAAGAAAAAGTTGGTGTGCGGAGCTTTGCTCCGCATTTGGGATGGGAGCCCCTCGGGAGCGGGCGGGCGTATACAAGGTTTATCGCGAGTTCCGCACGAGCCGGAGAGCACTTAATGTGCTCTCCGTGCGAGCAGGACTGTAGAGCAGGAAACCTTGTATACGCCCGCCCGCTCCCGAGGGACATCTCTCATGCAAAAACTGTCGCTGGGTAAAGTCCGAGGTCAGTGGCGTTTTATACCGAGAAATCCAAAAAAGTTGAAAATTCATTACAAATTTGCGTTGACTTTAGGTAACTAAAGTTTCATACTCCTTTTCAACCATTGGGGGATGTGAACACGCACGGATCGTTCGCATCATGATTGAAGAGGATTTCTTAGACATGTTCACGCATCAGCTAAACATTATCAGCGTAGTAATTATCTGATGCGGGTTAGCACATACAGCTAGCCCGTACGATAACGGGCGGCTGATGAAGATGAGGGCCGTCGAGCGCAACCGACGGCCCTCATTTTTTATGTCTAGGAAGTTCTTTTTAGAGGAGGAAATGTAATGAACGGAGTTTTGCTCATGGTTGTGGCCGCGGCGGTGCTCGCCTGCGGCTATCTGGGCTACGGCCGCTGGCTGGCCAACAAGTGGGGCGTTGACAAAGAGGCCCTCACGCCGGCCAAGCGCATGAAGGACGGCAACAGCTTCTCGCCCGTCTCCGCCTTCACTGCGTTTTCGCACCAGTTCAGCTCGATCTGCGGTGCTGGCCCTGTCACGGGTACGATCGTCGCCATGGCCTTTGGCTGGCTGCCCGTCGTGCTCTGGGTCCTCGTCGGCGGCATCTTCTTTGGCGCCGTCCACGACTTTGGTGCCCTGTACGCTTCGATGAAGAACAACGGCAAGTCACTCGCTCAGCTCATCGAGAAGTATATCGGCAAGACCGGCCGTCGCCTGTTCCTGCTGTTCTGCTGGCTGTTCTGCATCATCGTCATCGCCGCCTTTACCGACATGGTCTGCAAGACGTTCATGTTCACCCCGGCCGTTGACGCTTCTGGTGCTGCTACCGGTGCCATCGACTTCACCAAGTCCTATGCCGCCGGCTGCGCTGGTACCATCTCCATCCTGTTCACCTTCGTCGCTATCGCCTTTGGTTGGGCCCAGAAGAAGTTCAACCTCACCGGCGCTGCCGAGTTCGTCACCGGCGTGGTCCTCATGGTTCTCATGTTCGCCGTCGGAATGCAGTTCCCGGTCTACCTGGATAAGTTCCAGTGGTTCGCCGTCGTCATGGTCTACCTGGTCTTCGCTGGCGCTATGCCCATCCAGATGCTCAAGACCCCGCGTGACTACCTCACTTCCATCATGATGATCGTCATGATCGTCTGCGCTGTCCTCGGCATCGTCGTCCTGGGCGTCAACGGTCAGGCCACTATCACCGCTCCGGTCTTCACCGGCTTCTCCACTGCCTCCGGCATGATGTTCCCGGTCCTGTTCGTCTCCGTCGCTTGCGGTGCTCTCTCCGGTTTCCACAGCCTCGTTTCTTCCGGCACCTCTTCCAAGCAGGTCGAGAAGGAGCAGGACGCCGTCAAGGTCGGTTACGGCGCAATGATCGTCGAGTCCTTCGTCGGCATCCTTGCCATCATCGTTGCCGGCATCATGTTCTCCGATATGAACACCGCCGGTACCGGCGCCCTCAACGCCGGTGTCGCTTCCACCCCGTTCCAGATCTTCGCCGCTGGCATCTCCCGCGGTATGCAGGCCTTCGGTGTTGACGGCACGCTCGCTACCGTCTTCATGACCATGAATGTTTCCGCTCTGGCCCTGACCTCGCTCGACGCCGTCGCCCGCATCGCCCGCACCTCGTTCTCCGAGTTCTTTGCCCAGACCAACG
The DNA here is from genome assembly GCF_039752955.1 of Collinsella aerofaciens. Classification (GTDB taxonomy): domain Bacteria; phylum Actinomycetota; class Coriobacteriia; order Coriobacteriales; family Coriobacteriaceae; genus Collinsella; species Collinsella aerofaciens_BI. Next base: position 19,532 of record NZ_JBDMHB010000030.1, on the reverse strand, counting down.
ACGCCCTGGCCATCGAGTCCAAGGCCGGCTACATGAAGGTCCTCGGCAACCCCTGGTTCGCCACGGTCGTCACCCTGCTTCCCGGTCTCGCCCTCGCTTTTGGTGGCTATGCCAACATCTGGCCGCTCTTTGGTGCTTCCAACCAGCTGCTCGGCGGCATGACCATGATCACCCTCGCCGTGTTCTGCAAGTGCACCGGCCGCAAGGGTTGGATGCTCTACGTGCCCGTCGTCTTCCTGCTCTGCTGCACCTTCACCTCGCTGGTCCAGAGCGCCATGGGCTGCATGACCGCCGTCCAGGCCTACGGTTTCTTCGGTACCATCCCGGCTACCGCCACCACGGCCGCCGTCTCCGTCGCCGCCACCAAGGGCCTGCAGCTCGTCTTTGCCGTCCTGCTGATGGTCCTGGGCCTCATCGTCGCCGTCAACTGCCTCAAGGAGTTCTTCGGCAAGGAGGCTGGCTCCATGCCTGATGAGGAGCCCGAGTGGTCCGATATGGGCAAGGCCGAGTACGGTCGCGCCGCTGCCGCCGAGGCTCCTGCCGACGCCGAGGCCGTCAAGGCCTAGTCGGTCGGACGGGTTGAATCTCTCATCCATATGACTCGGAAAGACCGGGTCCGCAACGACGCGGACTCGGTCTTTTTTTCATGCGAAAGCGGGTGACGCTCGAGTGTTCTCGCAGATGTTTTGCGTGGATAAGGGCGTGCGTTGTACCATATAGACGTATATGTGTACATATGAAAGGGGCCCCGTGGCCAAGACGGTATATTCCGATAATCAAAACAATGTCGATGCTTTGGCTGAGCGCCTGAGCAGCCAGACGTCGCTTTCTGCCGAGCGCGCCAAGCTGGTTGCCTACGACCTGCTCTGCCGCAAGGCGCTCAAGATTAAGTCGAGTGCGCTGGCGCAGATTTTCCGCTCCGTCGATAAGGAGTGCGACACCAAGGCGATGCGCGATGAGCTTATCGCGGCAAAGATCGTGACCAAGATCGAGGGTAGCGGCATTAACGGGCGCCCGGCGTTCTATACCATCAATGCCGAGATCCGCGATGCCCAAGAGCAGCCTGCCGAGTCCGTCGAGGGTTTTGTCGTCGAGGATTCCGCTGACGTGCCTGCTGTGGAAGAAGCTGCTCCGCGTGAGCATGTCGATACCGATGAGTTGCTCGATGAGAACGTCGTGCGTGCCTTTACGGCCAAGGCAGGACGCGGCGGTTTTGGCGGGGGTGGCAAGCGCGATGCGCAGCGCCGCGCCCAGCAGGAGCGCTTCCGTCGCGCCGTTGCTCAAAAGGGTGAGACGGATGCTGAGGCCGTCGAGGAAAAGCCCGTCGGGATGCAGGAGCCGACTCTCGCTCAAGAGCATGCTGAGATCCAGGAGCCCAAGCGTCGCCGCGGTGCCCACTTTAAGGCCGAGCAGCGAGGTGCCGCATGCGAGGTCCAGGATTCCGTCGAGGCTGCTGACGCGTCCGATGAACCGGCCAAGAAGGCTCCGGGTTCATGCCGTCCCGGACGTGGTTTTGAGGGGCGCGCGTATCCCGTAAGGCGTCAGGAGAAGAGCGAACCGGCTTCGACCACTCAGGGCGAGAAGGACGAGAAGGCCGTTGAGCCGGTGGCTCGCGAGCAAAAGCCTGTTGAGCCGCAGCTTGAGGTTGATGCCGAGGCCAAGGGCCAGCAGCCTACTGATGAGCAGACGGAGCAGGGCGCGTCGAGCAAGCCTCGCCGCCGTCGCCATCGTGGGGGCCGCAGTTCCCATGCCGAGACTGCAACCGAGAAGACCACGCCGCAGAACGAGGATGCGAAGGCCGAGGTTTCTTCGGGGCAGCCTAAGCGCCAGTCAGCGAAGGAGAGCAAGTCCGATCGTCCGCAGAAGCAGGCGTCTATGCCGAAGCGCGAGCGCAATCCCCAAGGCGATTCTAAGCGCAAGTCTCAGAAGAAGCCGGAGTCTGCCGCAGTAGATACTGCTGCCCAGCAGCCCGAGTCGGCCGCCCACGGCGAGGTCTCGGCGCTTGCCCTTGCCCGCGTTTTAGGCAGGCAGCTGTTCAAGGTTGTCCCCACGCCTATGGCGCTCTCCAAGATCAAGGAGCAGCAGACACAGATCGTAAAGGTCGAGGGCAAGGACGGCAAAAAGGCTCCGCAGCGCACTCAGCACAACGAGATGTCCAACCGCAAGATTGCCGAGGAAATCGCAATCATCCAGGCTTGGATCGAGCAGAACCGAGGTGCCGATACGCCGGTTGCCTCGCGCCGTCAGCGTGCCTACCAGATCTTTAACGACGAGAAGGCTTTTGACGGCAAGCACGGTGAGCGCCTGATCAGGCGTATGACCGAAAAGGGCATCAGCATGCAGGCGATCAAGGTCGCCCCCAATCGCCCCGTGCATTTTACGGGCTTCTTTACGCTGGGCGCCGACAAGCCGTTCATTATGGTCGAGAACCTGGACACCTACGACGAGATCGTCAAGCTGCTGCGTGGCCGCAAGCACGCCAAGCTCTTTGGCATCAAGGTGGGCGGCGTGATTTTTGGCGGCGGATGCAAGGCGAGCGTCTCGCATGCCTTGGACGATTATCTGGCCGAGATTGGCTATCGCTTTAACTACGTCTACTACGTAGGCGATATCGATCGCGAGGGCGCGCGCATTGTCGAGCAGACTCGCAATGCCAATGTGGTTGAGATTCGCCTGCATGCCGGCATGTACCGCGCCATGCTCGCCGAGCATAAGCGTCGCGTGAAGGCCGGCGGCGAGTGCGAGCCCGCGGCTGCCAACCAGGGCGTGCCGCAGAACCTGGCGGCGACGATCAAGGATCTGCCCATGGTTACGCGCGTGCAGTTCCGCAACGTGCTGCGCGAGGGCGGGCGCATTCCGCAGGAGATTCTGATGACCGCCGACTATCGGGATGGCGACTCGGGAAGCTTCGACCGCATGCTGAACAATTAGGGACGCGTGGCCCCGGCGGGCCGGGCATTAAGTTTGCTGCTCTACAGTCCTGCACAAGACGAAGGCCACATTAAGTGGCCTTCTTTGTGTGCGGAACTCGCGACAAACTTAATGCCCGGCCCGCCGGGGCCACGCGCCATTTTGTAGATGACGGCTCGCTTTTCGGAACTGGGCTGATAATTCTAGATGTAAGGCGCTCTCGGCTGATATGGGACGGAGGGATTCCGCGTCCGCTTGGTCGGCGGCCGCGCCCCGCTGCGTCGCTTCGCTCCTTGCGTGCTGCGCTGGAAAACGCTTCGCGTTTCCTCAGCTCCGCACTCTTGCGGGTTCGAATTCCTCCGCTTGCCCACAAGAAAGCGCTCCAGGTTCATAAGGGCCTGGAGCGCTGTGTTCTTAAGGGCTGGGACGGAGGGATTCGAACCCCCAACAGCCGGCACCAAAAACCGGAGTTCTACCGTTGAACTACGTCCCAATGTGCGGTGTTGCCCAAAAGCAACTCGTTTAGTTTACCTAATCTGCGAGGGCATCGCAAACACCATCGAGCAGGCGTACGGCGAGTGTCTGCGCGTCGCTGGCCGTGAAAGTGCCGTTGTAGCGCGTCATGCCCGTGAGCTCAATGCGAATGCGAGCTGGCTTCTGCTGCGCGGCGACATTGGCGGTGCGGATGCGCTGGGCCAGGTTGTGGCACTCGGCGAGGGCGATCGTGGCGCGCGGCGCTGCATCTGCGGGCAGCTCATCGCTTGCGATCTCGAGCACCAGGTCAACGTCGGTTGGGACCTCGGAGTCGCAGAGCATCATGCCGCTGTTGTCGGTCGTTGCCGTGGCGATATTCCACATGCGCGACGCAACGCTGCGTGCGATGGGGTCCTCGCCGATAACGGCAATCTGGAAGCGCTCGAGCACGTTGGCGGCGCGAGCAAAACCGATACGGGACTCGGCTTCGGTGACCGAGGGCTTGCTCTCCCACACATGGTGCAGGCGGTTGATGTAGGCGTAGGTGTCCTGGAAGGCCATGCCGTCGGCAAACAGGCCGACATTTTCCTGGAACTGCTGCAGGGCGGCCTCGGTATGCGGACCAAAGTAGCCGTCGTCTTCGCCACAGGCAAAGCCCAAAACGTTGAGAACGCGCTGCAGGGCCTGCACATCGGCGCCATGGAAATTGGGCATGCGCAGATAGAGAGTGCGGTCGCCCAGCTTATACGAAGCGTCTACAAGGGCGCTCCAGCAGGGGATATCGACGGCATGACCGGCAGCAAGGCCGCTGTCGAGCCTGAAGGTGCTGACGGCCTGCTCAGTGGTGGCTCCAAAGTACTTGTCGGTGACTTCGGCGGCATCAATCGTGTAGCCGAGCTGCAGGAGACGAGACTGCACGTCCTCGACGGCTGCTCCTTGCATGCCCGTTGTAATAGGTTCCATGAACGAACCCCTTTCGGCGTACCATTCGTACTATTTGAGCGTCTGTCGGATAGACAACGCAAAGGGATGCATAAACATGCACTCAACAGTGTAGCAAGTTGTGCCTAAATACGCTGCTGACAGGTTTTATAACCCCCGTTAGTTAAGACGCTCCACAAAGAAATCTGCCATGGAGAGGAACAGCTCGCGTGCGTGCGGATCAAGCTCAACGTTCTCGATGGCCGCTTTGGCCTTAGCGGTCAGGTCGAGCGCGTAAGTGTGGGCGTAATCGATGGAGTCGGTCTCCTGGAAGATCTCCACGGCGCGTGCGAGCTGCGCGGGATCATCGGTGCCCGAGGAAAGAATCGCCTCGACCTCGTCGTGGTGGCGCTCATCAGAGAGGGCGTGTACGGCGACAAGCGTGCGCTTGCCCTCGGTGATGTCGGTGCGGAAGTCCTTGTTGGCGGCTTCCTTAGTGCCGACAAGGTTGAGCAGGTCGTCCTGAATCTGAAAGGCAAGGCCTGTGTGCAGGCCAAAGGCGCGCAGCGCTTCGATTTGCTCATCGCTGCCGCCGCCGATAATGGCTCCGGCGGCAAGCGGCGTGGCTCCGCTGTAAAACGCGGTCTTGTGCGTCGCCATGTCCAGGTAGTCATCAACCGAGATATCAAAGCGCCCGTCACGGACCCAACCCAGGTCGAGCGCTTGACCCTCGATGGTGCGGACGATCATCTCGGTAAGCTCGTGGAGCACGCGCAGCTTCACGTCGGACTCCAGCGTGGGGTCGTCGAGAACCGTCTTGGTGACCATAGTGAGCGCCAGGTCGCCGCAATTGATGGCAAGGCCCGTGCCCTCGGTAAGGTGCATGCAGGGCTTGCCTCGACGAAGCTGTCCGTTGTCGGCGATGTCGTCGTGGATCAGCGCGCCCGACTGGAAATGCTCGATGGCTGCCGCGGCGCTGCGGGCGCTCTCAAAGCTACCGCCCACTGCGGTTGCGGCGAGCATACAGATAAGCGGGCGGTGGCGCTTGCCGGCGTTGGCCGTAAAAGCCGAGAGCGGCGCATACAGGTAGCGCTCGATATCGGCAGAGGTCGCCTGTCCGTCAAAGAACGTGGCCAGATAGTCGTTAATCTGGTCAAAGTGCTGGGCTAAAAAGCTGGTAAACGGACTGGACACGGGTTCTCGCATTCTTTCTGAGGTTGCGTTGATGCAATATGCAGACAACATATTGCCACATTAGGGCGTTTGGCGCGGCAGTTTTGGCGATTTGGGACAACGGGCGTGCGTTTGATGGAGCGCGCCTAAATCAGCCCAAAATGCTCGAGCGCCGCAACGACACCGTCGTGATCGACGGTGTCGGTCACGTAATCGGCCTTATCCTTGAGATAGTCCGGCGCATTGCCCATGGCGATACCGACATCGACGGCGTTCATCAGCGAGACGTCATTGCTGGCGTCGCCAATGCCGTATACGGTTCCGTGGTGGGGATCGAGGGCGTCGAGTACAGACTGGATGCCCCCGCGCTTCGTGCATTCGCGGGGCGAGATTTCGGTTACCTCGAGTTCGAGCTCGTTAAAGCACAGTAGCGGCTCAAGTGCCTTATCTTGAGCGATGTGGTTGGCGAGTGATGTAGACATCAAGATCTTGTAGACACTGTAATGTTGCAGCTGCGTGACTGCGTCGCCCAGGGTGCGCGCGTATCCGGGAGCATCGGGCGCATCGGCACTCATGCGCACGACGCCGTTGAGGCCCTCAAAGCGGATGACCTCGCCCGATTGCTCAAGATAGGGGGCAAGATGCTGCAGCATGCTGGGTGTCATCGACAGATCGCGAATTGCGTGTCCGTTGATCTCGGCGTAACCGCCCGCAAGACAGACGATGCCGGTCCAGGGCAGCTCAAGAAGTTTGGGGTGGATGCAGCTCAGGGTACGTCCCGTGCAGATAAAGGCCATGTTGCCGTTGGCGACAAACTCGCGGATTGCCTGCGAAACCGCCTCGTTGGGATAGGGGGAGAGGTCCCGCTCGTCTTCGGGAAGGTCTTGGGCGAGCCTGGGGTCTTGCCAGGCGAGCGTTCCGTCGATATCGAAGAAGCAAATATCGCCGCGCTTATGGGCTGCGCTGGCGGCAGGGGAGGCCGAGGTGGTGGGCACAAATTCCGGCTCGAGGCCCATGATCTGGTCAAAATGCTCTTTAACGCGGGGAACGGAGATGCCGATGATCACCTGGGCGGTCTTGCCCGTAATGATGAGGCCTTTGGCACCCGCTGCGACAAAGGTCGCATTGTCCGCGACGATGGAGGGGTCCACGACTTCGACGCGCAGCCGCGTGGCGCAGTTGGTTGCGCCCACAATGTTGGAGACGCCGCCCAGAAGCGTCACAACCTGCTCGGCGAGCAGATGATCTTGTGAGGCCTGGTCGTCGGAAGCGCCGGTTTTGGATGTGCGCTTTTCGTCAACGTCGTCTCCCGTCAAGCGCGAGAGCGCCGCGTTGCTGGCGATATGGTCCTCGCGTCCCGGGGTTTTAAGGTCAAAGGTCAGGATAAGACCTCGAAAGCTCAGAAAGAAGATGACGCTAAAGATGAGTCCGATTCCGAGTGCCAAAAGGTAGGAGCCGGCATGCGTCCGCATGAGCGGGATAAAGTTGAAGGCAGCCATTTCCATAAAACCGCCCGAGAAGATGCCGACGACGCCAAAGAAGTTCATAGCCATGGCGAGGCAGGAAGATAGGACGGCATAGAGCAAAAAGAGTCCGGGATAGGTGAACATAAAGAGAAACTCGAGCGGTTCGGTGACGCCGCAGACCACTGAGGCAACAATGGCGGGAACCAGGATGACCTTGAGGGCAGCGCGGCGCTCGGGCTTTGCGGTGGAGTAGAACGCAGCCGCGATGGCAGGAAGGCCAAAGAGCTTGACCCAGCCGGTGGCGGTAAAACCGGCCCACGGCGCAAGCTCATTGAGGGGGCGCGTGCTGTGCGAGAGGATGGGAAGCAAGTTGGTCCACGTGGCGTAGATGCCGTCGTTAATAACTAAATTGTCGTAGTAGATAGGCATGTAGAGCAGGTGGTGCAGCCCCATGGGCTCGAGTGCTCGCTCCAAAAACGCAAAGATACCCACGCCGAGGGGGCCGACGCCCACAAGTGCGTGGCGCAGCGTTTCGGTCGCTGCGTATACGAAGGGCACGATGGCGGCCGAGATGGCGGCAAGGGCGAACACGGCAAAAAAGCTGATGAGGTAGACCAGCGAGGAACCCGAGAAGGTGCCGAGCCAATCGGGGACCTTGGCATCGTAGAAGCGGTCATGGATGGCGACGACGGTTGCCGATACCGCTAGCGGGCCGATAATGCCGGTGTCGAGCGTCTTGATGCCGTCGATGATGGTAATGCCGCTAGCGGGGGTCAAAGACGACGGGTACTTAAGTCCAAGGTTGTCTCCGCTTAGCTTGATGATCTCGCTCAAAAAGAAGCAATAGGCAAAATAAGCCACGAGCGCCTCGAGGCAACAACGTGCCGGTTGCTTTTGGGCAAGGCCGATGGGAAGCGCTACGGCAAAAAGGAGCGGAAGTCGTTTAAAGACCGTCCACGAGCCGCGCTGAATGATAGTCCAAAAAACGTACCAAGGGGTTCCGTATACGGCGAGGTCGCCGACGATATCCGCAGACGTTGCGAGGGCGGAGACGCCGACCATAAGGCCCGATATGGAAAACAGCATGGCGGGCGCGAACATTGCCCCGCCAAAGCGTTGGATTTTTTGCAGCATGTTCTGCCTCCCGAATATCGAGGCGCGTTGCGCGTGGTGAAACGTTTAAACAATGGATTCATTGTAGAGGACCAGACGATTGTCGTACCGGCAGTTTTGATCGAAACCGGTTTGGGCGGGACAGAAACCGTCAACGGTTAAATCCTGTCGCTTTGCCGATAATCGGTTTAAACAACTTTAAGAAATGCTATGCTGCCTAGCCATACATATTCATTAGAGGTGAAGTCATGCCAAAAGCGATATACGAAGGAATCTACCGAGAAATACGCTCGCGCATCATTAACGGGACCTATGCGTTTCAGGAGATGCTGCCAACCGAAGCCGAGCTGACCGCGGAATTTGGCTGCACGCGCAATACCGTCCGCCGCGCTTTGAGCATGCTGGCCGACGGGATGTTTGTGCAGCCCATACACGGCAAGGGCGTGCGCGTTATTTGGCTTAAGGGCGAAACCGACATGTTGGGCGCACTCGAAGAGGTTGAGTCGTTTGGCGAGTTCGCAAAACGCAACAATGCCGTTGCTTCGACCGAGGTCAAGTCTTTTGAACATCTGGTGTGCACCGAGCAACTTTCTCGACGCTTGGGATTTAAGACAGGTGAGCAGTTGATTCGCGTGGTGCGCGTCCGAAGCCTTAACGGCAATGCGCGCCAAGTAGACCATGGCTACTTTTTGGAGTCGATCGCCAAGGGCCTGACCCCCGAGATCGCGGCAGATTCTATTTACGGCTATCTGGAGCACAAGCGCGGTGTCAAAGTGATGGCGAGCCGTCGTACGGTGAGTGTCGAGCTCGCCAACGATGAGGACTGCAGCTATCTTGACCTCGGCAAATACAACTGCGTTGCCGTCATGGAGAGCCAGTCGTACACCTCGGATGGCATCTTGTTTGAGGTGACGCACACTCGCACACACCCCGAGATCTTCCACTACCGCGTCAACTCCAAGCGATAGCCGGCCAGCTCGCAGCCTGACGAGACTCATGCCCTCAAAGCGAAAGCGCCCGGTCAAACCGACGATGCATCGGCTTGACCGGGCGTTTTCTCTGCATTTGGTAACAATTAATTGTTTATACAAAACTTGTCAAGTATCAAGTTGAAATTACCGTTCACCGAAGTTTTTCTACCGCTCTAGTAATACTTGTTCAAACAAGTAGCCAAATAGCGTATCGTACAAATCAGCAAAAGGGGCAAAGTCCCCGAGCCAATCTCCGAAGGCGGCGGCAAAGGGTGCCGCCACGGTGTGAAAGGGTGGATTGTAATGAAGAACGAAATGAGCAGAAGGCAGTTCCTGGGCTTTGCTGGTTCCGCGGCTGCGGTTCTTGGTCTGGGTCTCGTGGGCTGCGGTGGCTCCGCCGGCTCCGGCTCCTCTGCTTCTGGTGAAGCTGCCGAGGTCTACTTCCTCCAATTCAAGCCCGAGGTCGACAAGGAGTGGAAGGAGATCGCCAAGGCCTATAAGAAGGAGAAGGGCGTCGAGGTCAAGATCGTGACCGCCGCCTCCAACACCTACGAGGAGAAGCTCAAGTCCGAGATGTCCAAGAGCTCCGCTCCGACCCTGTTCCAGGTCAACGGCCCCACCGGTCTTAAGAACTGGAAGGATTACTGCGCCGACCTGTCCGATACCAAGCTCCGCGGTGAGCTCATTGACGACTCCCTGGCTCTGCAGTCCGACGGCAAGGATGTGTGCATCGACTGGGTTCAGGAGAGCTTCGGCATTATTTACAACAAGCAGCTGCTCGAGAAGGCTGGCTACAAGGCCGAGGACATCAACTCCTTCGACAAGCTGAAGGCTTGTGCCGACGACATCCAGGCCCGCAAGGACGAGCTTGGTGTTGAGGGTGCCTTCACTTCCGCCGGCATGGACGACTCCTCCAGCTGGCGCTACACCACCCACCTTGCCAACATGCCGCTCTACTACGAGTTTGAGAAGGAGCACAACCAGGAGGACGACGAGATCAAGGGTGAGTTCCTCGACAACTACAAGCAGATCTTCGACCTGTACATCACCGACTCCACCTGCGATCCTTCGCAGCTTGCTTCCAAGACCGGCGACGACGCCACCAACGAGTTCGCAACCGGCAAGGCCGTCTTCTACCAGAACGGCTCTTGGGCCTACTCTGACCTCGTCAAGGCCGGCATGACCGACGATCAGATTGGCATGATGCCCATCTACATCGGTGTTGACGGCGAGGAGAACCAGGGCCTGTGCTCCGGCGGCGAGAACTACTGGTGCGTCAGTTCCCAGGCTTCCGAGGATGCCCAGAAGGCCACCGAGGACTTCATGTATTGGTGCGTCACCGCTGACACCCCGACCAGCATCATCGCCGACAAGATGGGTCTGACCGCTCCGTTCAAGAGCGCCAAGGAGACCACCAACGTCTTCTCGCAGCAGGCCGTTGCCATGGCCAAGGACGGCAAGAAGACCGTCGCTTGGGACTTCGTCTACATTCCCTCCGAGGAGTGGAAGAAGAACCTCAAGCAGGCTCTGATTGCCTACGCTGCCGATAACAGCAAGTGGGACGGCGTCAAGAACGCCTTCGTCGATGGCTGGAAGACCGAGAAGGCTGCTTCCGAGTAAGCAGTTGCTGCCCGAGCTATCTGATTAGCGACAGGGGGGCGGGCAGACGTAGGTTTGCCCGCCCCCCTACATATTGAAAGGACCCTTTTATGGGCAAAGCACTCAAGCGCTGGTGGCCGCTCTTTATGTTGCCCACGTGCCTGGCGTTTATGATCGGGTTCGTGATTCCCTTTATTCAGGGCTTCTATCTCTCGTTCTGCCAGTTTATTATCATTAGTAACGCGCACTTTGTCGGTATCGAGAACTACGTGCGCGCGCTGTCCGATCCGCAGTTCTCCACGTCGTTCTTCTTTACCGTGGCGTTTGCCTTCCTGTCGACGGTGCTCATCAACGTGATCGCCCTGGCCATTGCGCAGGCGCTCACCCGCAAGGCGCTCAAAGGCACCAACATCTTCCGTACGATCTTCTTTATGCCTAACCTGATCGGCGGCATCGTGCTGGGCTACATTTGGCAGATTCTGATCAACTGCCTGCTCTCCAACGTGGGCGCCCAGCTCATCGCCCTTAACTCTGCTGCTGGCTTCTGGGGCCTTATCATCCTGACCCTGTGGCAGCAGGTCGGCTACATGATGATCATCTACATCGCTGGTCTGCAGTCCATTCCGTCCGACTACATCGAGGCCGCCAAGGTCGACGGCGCTACGGCATGGCAGACGTTTTGGAAGGTTAAGATCCCTAACCTGATGCCGACCATCACCATCTGCCTGTTCCTGTCCATCACCAACGGCTTTAAGCTGTTCGACCAGAACCTCGCCCTTACCGGCGGCGCCCCCGCGCACTCCACCGAGATGCTCGCCCTGAACATCTACAACACGTTCTATTCGCGTGCCGGTATCGCATGGCAGGGCATTGGTCAGGCCAAGGCGGTTATCTTCTGCATCCTGGTCGTGGCCATCTCCATGATTCAGCTTAAAGCCACGAGGTCCAAGGAGGTGCAGCAGTAATGAAACGCGATAAGGTTATCAACCGCGCGCTCTCGATTTTCTTTACGATCCTGTCGCTCGCGTGGATCTACCCCGTGTTCATGATCGCGCTCAATTCCTTTAAAAAGGCAACTGCAATCAGCACCACCACGGCATTCGATCTGCTCACGCCCGAGACGTTCAACGGCCTCGCAAACTACATGCATGCCCTTAACGAGCAGGGCTTTGCCTCGGCATTTATGTACTCGCTCATCATCACGGTCACGTCGGTCGTGCTGATTCTGGTGTGCTGCTCCATGTGTGCTTGGTACGTAGTGCGCGTCAACAGCAAGATCTCGAACTTCTTCTATTACCTGTTCGTCTTCTCGATGGTCGTGCCCTTCCAGATGCTCATGTTCACGCTGTCCAATTTGGCGGACCGCATCGGCTTCAACACGCCGTTCAACATCTGCTTTATCTACCTCGGCTTTGGCGCGGGCCTGGCGGTCTTTATGTTCGCCGGCTTTGTAAAGAACATCCCACTCGAGATCGAGGAGGCGGCCATGATCGACGGCTGCAACCCGGTCCAGGTGTTCTTTAAGATCGTCCTTCCCATCATGAAGCCCACCTATCTTTCGGTCGGCATTCTCGAGACCATGTGGGTCTGGAACGACTACCTGCTGCCCTACCTTACGCTCGACTCCACCAAGTACAAGACCATTCCTATCTTGATCCAGTACTTCCGCGGCGGCTACGGCCACGTCGAGCTCGGCCCCATGATGGCTTGCATCATGATGGTCGTTGTCCCCATCGTCGTCATGTACATCCTCTGCCAGAAGTACATCATCGACGGCGTGGTGGCAGGTGCCGTCAAGGGCTGATGCCGTAACTGTTTTGCAAGTTTCTGCGGCGCCCTCAACATGGTGCCGCATATCGAAAGGTAAAGACATGGCCGAGATCGTTCTCAAACATGTTCAGAAGGTGTATCCCAACACCGAGTCCAAAAAGAAGGGCTTCTTTGGCAAAAAGAAGAAGACCGAGGAGAAGAAGCACAACCTCAAGGTTACCGAGGATGGCGTGCTCGCTGTTGAGGACTTTAACCTCACCGTTCACGACCAGGAGTTCGTCGTCCTCGTTGGCCCGTCTGGCTGCGGTAAGTCCACGACGATGCGCATGGTTGCTGGCCTGGAGGACATCACCTCGGGTGACGTGTTCATCGACGGCAAGCGCGTCAACGACGTCGCTCCCAAGGACCGCGACATCGCCATGGTGTTCCAGAGCTACGCTCTGTACCCCAACATGACGGTGTACGAGAACATGGCGTTTACGCTTGAGCTCAAGAAGGTCCCCAAGGACGAGATCGACCGTAAGGTTCGCTCCGCTGCCGAGATCTTGGGTATCACCGAGTACCTCGACCGTAAGCCTAAGGCGCTTTCGGGCGGCCAGCGTCAGCGCGTCGCCATCGGCCGCGCCATCGTGCGTGACCCCAAGGTCTTCCTGATGGACGAGCCGCTGTCCAACCTGGACGCCAAGCTGCGTAACCAGATGCGTGCCGAGCTCATCAAGCTGCGTCACGAGATCAAGGGCACCTTCATCTACGTTACCCACGACCAGACCGAGGCCATGACCCTCGGCGACCGTATCGTGGTCATGAAGGACGGCGTTGTCCAGCAGATCGCCACGCCGCAGGAGGTCTTCAACCACCCCGCGAACATCTTCGTCGCCGGCTTTATCGGCGTGCCGCAGATGAACTTCTTCGATGCCCAGCTGGTGCGCTCGGGCGACGGCTTTACCGTCAAGACCGATGACATGAATGTCGCGCTGGCCCCCGAGACCTGCGCTCAACTCGCTCTTAACTGGGACGGCGGCGATGTGAAAGAGATCACGGCCGGCGTGCGCCCCGAGCAGATTCTGCTTTCCGACAAGGAAGAGGAGGGTGCGCTCCAGGGTACCGTCGAGGTGACCGAGCTCATGGGTTCGACCGAGCACGTCCACGTGACCGCTCCCGATGGCCAGTTTGTCCTGATCATCCCTGTCGTCGATCTTGAGGCCAAGGGTGCGCTCAAGGCGGGCGACCCCATCTGGTTCAAGTTCGAGAAGAACGCGACCCATCTCTTCGATAAGGTGTCTGGCAAGAACCTTATCTAGGCCCGATCCAATCAGGCCCTCCTTTTGGGCGACTGCGGCTTTGCCATCCTTTTGCCGTGGTCACATATAAGGCTCCCCTCCCGTCCACTGGGCGAGAGGGGAGCCTTTCTTTATGACGGGGTTGTCTGGTCGGTCGTTTGTCTTGATCTGTAACAGGTAGAGGTTCGAATTGGGTTTAGATGTTACAGAACGAGATTGAGTTGAGCTGCCTGTCCTTCCGTCTCGATCTGTAACACGAGAGGCTGATTTCGGCAGCTACCTGTTACAGAACGAGATTGTTTTAGCCGGCTTATCCATTTGTCTCGATTTGTAACAGTAAGGGCGGATTTCGGACGTTAGATGTTACAGATTGAGATAAACCCTAGGGAAAGGATCGGTTTGTCTTGATCTGTAACAGGTAGGACTGTTTTGGCCGAGTAGGTGTTACAGATTGAGACGATTTGGTCGAGGCGGGCCACGGGCAACACGCGGGCAAAAAACGGAGCCGTGTTGCCACGACTCCGTTCCTCAAGAGGATGGGTAAGGGGAATGGGTTAGTCCAGGTGCCAAATCTCGTCGTTGTACTGGGAGATCGTGCGGTCGGACGAGAAGGTGCCGGCGTTGGCGATGTTGATCAGCGCCTTGCGCATCCAGGCGTCCTGGTCCTCGTAGTCTGCCAGCACGCGCTCCTTGGTCTGGATGTACTCCTCAATGTCGAGCAGGGCCATAAACCAGTCCTTGCCCTTGATGTCGTCGTGCAGGCGCTGCAGGCGCTCGGCGTTGCCGGTCGCCATAAAGGCCGGGTTGGTGATGAAGTCCACCAGCAGTTTAATGCCGGGCTTGTGGTAGAGCGCGCCGGCGTTATAGCTGCCGTCGGCGTAGAGTTGCTCGACCTGCTTGGATGAGGCACCAAAGGTATAGATGTTCTCGTCGCCCACGAGCTCGGCAATCTCCACGTTGGCACCGTCAAGCGTGCACAGGGTCAAAGCACCGTTGAGCATGAACTTCATGTTGGAGGTGCCGCTCGCCTCCTTGGAGGCCAAGCTGATCTGCTCGGAGATATCGGCGGCGGGGATCACGCGCTCGGCGGCGGTGACGTTGTAGTTCTCGATCATGACAACCTGCAGGTAGGGAGCCACGTCGGGGTCGTTGGCAATCCACTGCGACAGCGTCAGGATCAGATGGATAATGTCTTGGGCGATGGTGTAGGCAGGTGCTGCCTTGCCGCCAAAGATGATGGTGACGGGGTGCTTAGGCCTGTTGCCGTTCTTGATGTCGAGATACTTCCAGATGATGTAGAGCGCGAGCATCTGCTGGCGCTTGTACTCGTGGATACGCTTGACCTGAACATCGATGATGGCGTTGGAGGGAATGGTCACACCCTGCTCGAGCGCCATGAACTGGCGCATGATGGTCTTGGCCTCGGCCTTGGTGGCGGCCAGGCGCTCAAGAACGTCCTTGTCGTTAGCGAATTCGGCGAGCTTGCTCAGGTCGCCGGTGCTGCGCCAATCGGTGCCGATCACATCATCGAGTAGGCTGGCAAGCGCGGGGTTGGCTCCCTGGATCCAGCGGCGGAAGGTGATGCCGTTGGTCTTGTTGGAGAACTTCTCGGGGTAGATTTCGTAGAACGGATGAAGCTCGGTGTCCTCCAGAATCTTGGTGTGAAGCGCGGCGACGCCGTTGATGGAGAAGCCAAAGTGAATGTCCATGTGGGCCATGTGGACGGTGTCGTGCTCGTCGATGATGGCGACGCGCGGGTCGTCGTGCTCGGCCTTGGCAACCTCGTCGAGCTTGACGATGATATCGGCGATGGCGGGCGAGACCTTCTGCAGGCTGGCGAGCGGCCACTTCTCGAGCGCCTCGGCAAGGATCGTGTGGTTGGTGTAGGCGACCATGGAGCGCACGATGGTAATGGCCTCGTCAAACTCGATGTCGTGCTCGGTGGTGAGCAGGCGGATGAGCTCGGGAATGACCATGGTGGGGTGCGTGTCGTTGATCTGGACCACGGCGTAGTCGGCCAGATCGTGCAGGTTGCTGCCGCGCTCGACGGCCTCGTCGATCAGAAGCTGGGCGGCGTTGCTCACCATGAAGTACTCCTGGTAGATGCGAAGCAGGCGGCCCTGCTCATCGGAATCATCCGGATAGAGGAACAAGGTGAGGTTCTTGGCGATCTTCGTCTTGTCGAAGTCGATGGAGCAGCCGGGGACCAGGCCGTCGTCGACACTTGCCAGGTCAAACAGACGCAGGCGGTTCTTGGTGGGCTGGCCGTAACCGGGCACATCGATGTTGACGAGCTTGGAGGTGACGGCAAAATCGCCAAACTCGACGGTGTAGGAGCGGTCGTCATCGATCAGGATGTCCTGCTCGCTAAGCCACTCGTCGGGGACGGCCTTTTGCTGGTTGTCGGCAAAGCGCTGACGGAACAGGCCGTAATGGTAATTGAGGCCCACACCGTCACCGGTAAGGCCCAGCGTGGCAATGGAATCCAGGAAGCACGCGGCCAGGCGACCCAGGCCGCCGTTGCCCAGCGACGGTTCGACCTCAAATTCCTCAATCTTGTTGAGGTCGTGGCCGGCGGCGGTGAGCTGGTCTTTAACCTCGGCATAGATGCCAAGGTCGATCATGTTGTTGATCAGCAGTTTGCCAATCAAAAACTCAGCAGAGATGTAATAGAGCTTTTTCTTGCCATTGTTGAGCGGGCAGGCGGCGGAGCGCTCCTGTACGAGCTTGACCAGCAGTTTGTAAATGCGGCGGTCATCGAGTTGCTCGAGCGAAGTTCCAAAGGACTGCTCGGCAAGATCCGCAAGATCGATACGGGGCATGTTTCCTCCTGTGGTGAGTTGACTACATGTCAGAAATTCAAAAGAAGCCCGCGCGAGGGGATTGGGGTGGCCTCGCGCGGGAAAAGCGGTCGCGTCCGCACGGTGGGGAGGGGTCGGGCGCGGTGGCTCCTATTGGGGAAGCTCGATTTCGGCTTCCGATGGGATGCGGAAGTAGGTCTCGGTCCAGTCGGTGAGTTTGTGCTCGAGCTCGCGGGTGATGGCGCCATCGAGCATACGCCAGGTCCAGTTTCCGCCCAGGGTAGCGGGAGTGTTGATGCGCGCCTCGTTGCCCAAGTTGAGCAGGTCCTGCATGGTGTAGATGCAGGTATCGCTCACGCTGGCGGCGATGGTGCGGTTGAGCGCGTCGGCCATGGACTCGCCTGCCTGCTGGTGGGTATACAGGGCCGCCTGCTCGCGCTGACGCGGGGTGGCCGTTCCCTCAAACCAGCCGCGTGCCGTTTCGTTGTCATGTGTTCCGACGTAGGCGACGGTGTTGGCAATGTAGTTGTGTGGCAGGTAGTACGAGTTGGTGCCCTCAAAGGCAAACTGCAGGATCTTCATGCCAGGGAAGCCCGTGGTGTCGCGCATGTCGATGACGCCGGGGGTAAGAAAGCCCAGGTCTTCGGCAATGATGGGAAGCGTGCCGAGCTTTTCCTCGAGCGCCTTGAAGAACTTGAGGCCGGGTCCCTGCGTCCATGAACCATATGACGAATCGGGAGAGGAGAACGGCACCTCCCAAAATGCCTCGAAACCGCGGAAGTGGTCCAGACGGATGATGTCGTACATGTCGAGGGCGGCTCGGATGCGGCCCTCCCACCAGGAGAAGCCATCTGCTTCCATGGCATCCCAGTCATAGATCGGGTTGCCCCAGTACTGGCCGGTGGCCGAGAACTGATCGGGCGGCGTTCCCGCGACGCTGACAGGATTGCCGGCGGCGTCGATTTTAAAGAGCTCGGGCGTGGCCCACATCTCGACGGAGTCGCGCGAGACGTAGATGGGCAGGTCGCCGATGATCAGGATGTCGCGCTCGTTGGCATAGGCCTTGAGGCGGCTCCACTGGCGATCGAAGAAATACTGCGTCATCTGGTGGTAAAGCATGCGCTCGGGATGGGCGGCGCAGATCTTGTTGGATGCCTCGCCGCGGCGGCGGAGCTCCTCGGGCCACTCCCAAAAGGCCTTGAGCCCGCACTCCTCCTTTACGGTCATAAACTCGCAGTAGGGAATGAGCCAGTCCTCGTTTGCCTGGATAAAGTCGTCGAAATCGGCCGGCTTGTCGGCGGCAAAGCGCTCAGCGGCGCGGTCGAGAATCTGACGGCGGCCGCCAAAGATAGCGCCATAGTCGACATTGCTGGGGTCGGATCCCAGATACACACCATCGATATCGCACTGCTCCAGATAGCCGGCTTCGATAAGCTCGGCAAAGTCGATAAAGTTGGGGTTGCCCGCGCGGGCCGAGAACGACTGATAGGGCGAATCGCCATAGCTGGTCGTCGTAAGGGGCAGAATCTGCCAGTAATGTTGTTTGCACGAGGCGAGAAAATCGACGAAGTCGTAGGCATTCCAGCCAAAGCCGCCGATTCCGTATGGTCCGGGCAGAGATGAGACGGGCATGAGGACGCCGCTTGCACGCTCCATGAATGCGCTCACCAACCTTCTTGTTGTGGGGTCGGCCTGCCGATAAGTGTGCAGTCCGCCTCCGATGTTCTGATTCGATATGCCTATTGTAAAACATGTTGTTTAAACATGTACAGGCAAGATAAAAAAGTTGGTCGATTTTCGGCGAATGGTTACATGCCATGAAAAAGCCCCGACCTCACAACGTGAGATCGGGGCAAGAGCGGTATGTAGGTTTTTGCTACTCGGCGTCGGCGAAGCCGTTGGGGTTGTGGCTCTGCCAGTTCCAGCTATCGCGGCACATATCCGCGATGTCGTACTGGGCCTTCCAGCCCATCATGCGCTCGGCCTTGGAGGCATCGCACCAGTTGGCAGCGATGTCGCCGGCGCGGCGCTCGCGGATCACGTAGGGCAGCTCCTTGCCACAAGCCTTGGAGAAGGCGGCGACGACCTCGAGTACCGAGGTGCCGGTGCCGGTGCCCAAGTTAAAGATCTCGACGCCGGTCTTGCCGTTCATCCAGTTGAGGGCGGCCACGTGACCAGATGCCAGATCGCACACGTGGATGTAATCGCGCACGCCGGTGCCGTCGGGGGTGGGGTAGTCGTTGCCAAAGACCTGAACGGCCTCGAGCTTGCCCACGGCGACCTGGGCGACATAAGGCACCAGGTTGTTGGGGATGCCCTTGGGGTCCTCGCCGATCAGGCCCGACGGATGAGCGCCAATGGGGTTGAAGTAACGGAGCAGCACGACGTCCCACTCGGGGTCGGCGGTGTGGACGTCCATAAGGATCTGCTCGATCATCCACTTGGTCCAACCATAGGGGTTGGTCGCGGGCTTCTTAGGATCCTCCTCGGTGACGGGCGGGTTGTCCGGGTCGCCGTAGACGGTCGAGGAGCTCGAGAAGATGATGGACTTGCAGCCATGGTTGCGCATGACGTCGATGAGCACCAGGGTGTTCTCGATGTTGTTGTGATAGTACTCGACGGGCTTGCTCACCGACTCGCCAACGGCCTTAAAGCCGGCAAAGTGGATGACGCGGTCGATCTGATGGGTATCGAAGATCTTG
Organism: Collinsella aerofaciens; assembly: GCF_039752955.1. Classification (GTDB taxonomy): domain Bacteria; phylum Actinomycetota; class Coriobacteriia; order Coriobacteriales; family Coriobacteriaceae; genus Collinsella; species Collinsella aerofaciens_BI. The sequence continues at coordinate 352 of NZ_JBDMHB010000030.1, read as the reverse complement.
TTCATCGCATCGCGGTCGAGCACGTTGGCCTCGTAGAAGGTGAGGTTCTTGGCGGCCTCGTCGCCCACGATGGTCTTGACGCGGTCGACGGCGACGGCGCTGGAGTTGGAGAGATCATCGACGATGACGACCTGGTAGCCACCCTCGAGCAGCTGAACGACGGTGTGCGAGCCGATAAAGCCGGCGCCACCGGTAACGAGGACGCAGGTGTCTTTGGGGTCGAGTGCTTTGGACATGTAGTCTCCTATCGAATCAGGAACACTTCTTCAGGGGAGTATAGCGCAGGCGGGGACGCCCAAATGGTGCACTGTAGGAAAAGCAGAGGATTATGTTAACGTACTCATATAAGAGC
>NZ_JBDMHB010000029.1:0-26292 GCF_039752955.1 Collinsella aerofaciens | reverse complement strand
GAGCGCTCCCGCAAACTGCCTCTTGACAACTTATAGGAGCGTCGGTTTTAGTTCAACAAGTTTCGGAGTGGTCGCGGTTGAGCGATTCATCGTAGTAAACCGCCATAGTTTTGGCGGAGGCAGTCAGATTTGTGGGTGTTAAACCAAAGAGTGTCCCTTTTGACTAGTCGTTTAAGAGCGTTCCCAATGACTAAGTTGCAGGTGGCGGCGGTTGTGTTACACTAACGCTGCGTATATGGCGCAAACATCTCGATACAGATCAATGATGTCCGTCGTTTTGAACGGAACTAGACTGTTTAGCCGCCCTGAAGGTTTATGCAGGGAGCATGTGATCACAGGGCTTGAAAAGAAAGTTGAGCAAACACTGTGTCTGATCAACAGCAAGAAAACGAAATAACGACGACGCAAGCCGCTCCCGCTGCACCGGTTGCGTCGGACCAAGTCGCGGCGCCCGCGCAAACGTCGGCTCCTGAGACGCCTAAGGCTGCAACGGCTGAGAAGGCCGTGCCTGCAACTGGTGAGGAGGCTGCTCCGGCAAAGCCCAAGCGTACGCGCCGCACGGCCAAGCCTGCTGCTGACGGCGAGGAGGTCACCAAGCCCAAGCGCCGTACCACGCGCACGACGCGCGTCAAGCGCACCGTTGCAGCTGACTCCTCGGCGCCGATTTCCGATGAGGTCGCGCAGGCACGTGCGTTGGCGCAGATTAGCGAGGCTCAGGTGGTGCGCGCCCGCCGTCGTGCTGCCGAGCGCGAGGCCGCGGCTCTGACCGAGCTTGCAGCTCCGTCTGTGCCCGAGACGCCTGCCGCCACCGAGACCCCTGTCGCCGACCAGCCGACCGAGAAGCCGGTACCGCGCACACGCCGTCGCACGGCTGCTAAGGCCGAGCAGGTTGCCGATCAGGTAACCCCCGAGCTCACTGAGGCTTCGGTCCGTTCCGCGGCAGGGGAGGGCACATCGCCTGTTGAGCCCGCTGCGCCTGTCGAGGCCAGCGAAGTTCCCGTTGTCGATCCGGCTTTGCGCCCGCACCGTCGCGGTCGCAAGCCCAAGGCTTTCGTCGAGGCCGAGAAGGCCGCAGCCGCAGCCGCCGCCGCTCGGGATGCTGCGGCGACCGCCGAGCCTGCAACCGCTGCCGACGCGCCCGTCCAGGATGCTACGACTTCCGAGGCCGTTTCTGCCGATGTCGAGCCCGCCGACGTCCGTCCTGGTCGCAGCCATCGTACTGCTGCTAAGCGCACGTCCAAGGCCAAGGCTGCCAAGAAGGGTGCGTCCGAGGTTTCCGCCGAGACGACCGCCGATGCATCGACTGATGCCGCCGAGCCCCAAGACGTCGAACAGTCTGCGTCCGAGAAGCCCAAGCGCGGTCGCAAGAAGTCCGCTAAGGCCAAGGCCGTCGAGCAGCATGCCGAGGCCGAGCCGCAGGGCGATTCCAATGCCGAGGCCAGCGATGATGCTTCGGCTAACGAAGACGCCTCCGCAACCGATGGCACCGCCCCCGTCGAGACCGAAGAGAGCGCTCGCCCCAACCGCCGTCAGCACAAGCGCAACGACGAGCGTAATGACCGCAACGAGCGCAAGGACGAGCGTAACAACGATCGCCGCAACCGTCAGCGCGACCGCAAGCAGCGCAATAAGGAGCGCAATGCCGCTCCGACTGAGCCCACGCTTTCGCGCGAGGAGCTCGCGGCCATGAAGGTCGCCGAGCTGCGCGAGAAGGCCAAGGAGTTCGAGATCGAGACGACCGGCAAGAAGAAGGCCGAGCTCGTCGAGGAGATCTACACTACCGCCGCAAAGGCCGAGGGTTTCCGCGATATCAAGGGCATTCTGCAGATTCGCCCAGACAGCTCCGGCATCATCCACGCCCATGGCTACATGAAGTCCAACGACGACGCCTTCGTGCCCGCATACCTCATCCGTTCCGCGCGTCTGCGCACGGGCGATGTCATCGAGGGCTCGCTGCGTCCTTCGCGCGGCGGCGACAAGCGCGCCGGCCTCGCCAAGATCACGACCGTCAACGGCATGGATCCTGAGCAGATTCGCAATCGCCCCAAGTTCGGCGACCTCACCCCGGTCTATCCCAACGAGCCGCTTCGCATGGAGCATGGCAAGGATTCCATTACCGGTCGTGCCATCGACATCGTGTCGCCGATCGGCAAGGGTCAGCGTGGCCTGATTGTGTCCCCGCCTAAGGCCGGCAAGACGACGATCCTCAAGAAAATCTGCCAGTCTATCTCGATTAACAACCCCGAGGTGCACCTCATCTGCCTGCTCGTCGACGAGCGCCCCGAAGAGGTCACCGATATGCAGCGTTCCATCAAGGGCGAGGTTGTGGCGTCGACCTTCGATATGCCCGCCGACAACCACACTCGCGTGGCAGAGCTCGTCATCGAGCGCGCCAAGCGCATCGTGGAACTGGGCGGCGATGTTGTAGTTGTGCTCGACTCCATCACGCGTCTTGCCCGCGCCTACAACTTGGCGGCGCCCGCCTCAGGCCGCATCCTTTCGGGCGGCGTTGATTCGGCGGCACTGTATCCGCCCAAGCGTTTTCTGGGTGCAGCCCGCAATATCGAGAACGGTGGCTCGCTCACCATCCTGGCCTCCGCACTCATCGATACCGGTTCCAAGATGGACGAGGTCATCTTTGAGGAGTTCAAGGGTACCGGCAACATGGAGCTCAAGCTCGACCGCGACCTGGCCGATCGCCGCATTTTCCCGGCCATCGACCCTGTTGCCTCGGGTACGCGCAACGAGGACCTGCTGGTCGACGAGCAGATGCGCCCGTTTGTCTTTGGTCTGCGTCGCATCCTCGCCGGCATGAACAATACCGAGCGCGCGGCCGCATCGTTTATCAAGGGCCTCAAGGGCACCAACACCAACCAGGAGTTCCTGGTGCGTTCGGCCAAAAAGCATAGCGACTACGAGCAGACGTTCTAAGTCGTCAACCGCACGCGGCGTTATTGCCGGCGCGATGAAGGGTCGGGGCTTGCGCCTCGGCCCTTTTTATATCGCCACTCGGCGCCAGTTATCGACCATAAGACTGGCAAGCAGCAGGTTTCCCGTTTCAATCCGACATCGTCGCTTGCAATCGACAGGGCGGTTTCGCATAATAGCTTTTAAGCTTCGCGACGGAAAACGCAGATGAAACGAACCATATACCGTTGCTTTGGGGCATAGCCCCGCTTCATCTTCTCTCGCGCAGCCAACTGAATGATGCGATTTGGGTGCTGGAAGATGGGGAGAGCTCATGGCTTCTTCTGATGCAACACAACGAGCAGTCCTTGCCGGACTTTCGTGCGGGATCGGCCTGGCCGCCCCCGTGGTTATGTATGCCGCGACGCTGCCGTTTTCGTCGGTGAACGAGACGGTCGTGGCGGGTGCGGTTCCCTTCGCCGTGGGCGCGGTGGCGGGCGTGGGTATCTATGCCGCCTCGCTGGGCATCTCCGAGTACCGTGCGCAGCGTGAAGAGCGTCTGTTCCAGCCCGATGCCATGGGCGGTGCTGCCAATCTCAATCAACATCAAAGTGAGTTCAAGACCGCCTCGATTCCGGCTCAGCAGCAGGATGCGACTCCTTACGCTGCGGCTTCTGCTTCTCAGGCTCAGGCGGAGCAGTCTACCTCGGCATACCTTTCCGGCCTGACTGGTGCGTTCCAGCGCCGTCATGCCGATGATGGTGTCCCTACCATCGCTCGAGCCGCAGATGCTATGGACGAGGCCGAGGCTTGGTCCATGATCGACAGTATGCTCGACGACGATTCGCCGGTGAGCTGCGACCCTGCACACTCGCGCGACGTCTATCAAGTCGCCATCGACGAGCTTACCAACGGCGGGCAGACCGGCTCCTTCAATCGTGACGACATCGCCGCCGCGGCGCGCGCCGTGTCGGGCTCCCAGGCCGCCCCTGCGGGCAGCACGGCGGCTTTCGTGGCACTCGTTGCCAACGCGGCAGCCAATAACGCCTACAACGCTACCTCGGGCGACGCGAACGCTTCTGCCGATTATTCGTACGTTGATGAAGCCATTACCGCGGACGAGGAGGCCGTTGCCGCCCGCCGTGCCGCCGAGAGCTCGCTTTGGGGCGCTCCTGCTCAGCAGCAGGCGGCTGAGGCTGCGCCGTACAACGCAAACCTCGCCAGCATGCCTATCATCTCCGGTGCCGCGGACATCGATCTTGACGACCTCGATGAACCTGCAGCCATCACCGCATCGATTGATGCCCAAGATCGCATCGACACCGGCGACCTTCCGGACGCCTCGCTCGAGGTCGATGTCCCCATGGCCGATTACTCGGGCCACGAGGACATGTGGGCCGCCGCCACCGCGATTCTGGATGAGATTGACGAGCCCGCTCCTGTTGCAGTCCCCACTCCCGTCGCTGCCCCTCAGCCTGCTGCTCCCGCCTATGTCGGCCGTCACAGCGCTGTGTTCCCCGAGGATACCGCCCGTATCTCGCGCGAGAGCATCGAGCGGGCCGAGGCTATTGCCGCCGGCATTATGGAAAATCGTCGTCACGAGCGCGTCAATCAGATCCTCGAGGAAGAGATCGAGCGCCTGCAGTCCTCTACCGCCAAGCGTACGGGCCGTGCCTATCTGAGCGTTATCGAGGGCGGTACCGCCAGCTTCGCGCCGCTCCGCGCGGAGGCATAACTTCTGCATGGTTAAGATCAATCGAAAATGGGCGGTCGTGACCTGCCTGATGGCGCTCTTGATCTGGGGCAATTCGCTGGTTCCCGGCTCGGGGTCGGGCTCGCTGAGCCTAACGGTCATGGAAGCTATCCGCGGTTTCCTGCACGGCGTGGGACTTCCATATGAATGGGTGACCAACTTTGTTGTTCGCAAGTGCGCGCATTTTACCGAGTATATGGTGCTCGGCATCCTGGCAACGCACGCTTTTGATTTTGAGGGCCGGCACACCTTTGACGTGCTGCTGCCCACGGCGGTGTTCCTGCTGCTGATTCCCTCGATCGACGAGACGATTCAGCTCTTTGTGCCGGGACGCGCCGGCATGATCACCGATGTGATGATCGACTGCTGTGGAGCGGCAATGGGCGTTGTGCTCCGATATCTCTTACGGTCGCTGATGTACGCCAAAAAGGCCGCCTAGGACGTATTGTTTGGTCCTAGGCGGCCTTTTTTATTTGAGGGCTTATATGAGGCGTGGTGGCGTCGTTCCATTGGTCGGATTTGCTGGGCGCGCCACGCCCCGTGGGTGCGTCTGTTACTGAAGCGCCTGTGCGCCCAGGGCAAGGCAACCCATGATGCCCTGCTTGCCCTCGAGGCTGTTGTTGACAATGTAGGTATCGATGTCGTTGACCTCGGGCGTGACGATATAGCCGTTGAGCATTTCGGCACATTTCTTGCGTGCGAGCGGCACGATGGGGGTGTGGTCGGCCACGCCGCCGCCGATGATGATCTTTTGCGGCGCGTAGCACAGCGTGTAGGTCATGAGCGCCTGTGCCAGATAGCCGGCGAGCAGGTCCATGGCCTCCGGGTCATCGGCCATGTCTCCGGCGCTCTTGCCATCCCAGCGCTTTTTAACGCCGGGGCCGGCGATGAGGCCCTCGAGACAGTTGTCGTGGAAGGGGCAGGCGCTGTGCTCGCCAATGGTGTCGCGCGGGTCGCGCGTGACCAGGATGTGGCCGGCCTCGGGATGCATCATGCCGTGCACGAGCTTACCGCCCGAGAGCACGCCGGCGCCCACGCCGGTGCCGATGGTCAGGTAGACCACGTCGGTGAGGCCCTTGGCGCAACCAAACGTGACCTCGCCCAGGCAGGCGACGTTGACGTCGGTATCGTAGCCGCAGGGGATATTGAGCTCGTTTTGGATAGTGCCCAGCAGGTCAAAGTAGCGCCATGCCGTTTTGGGCGTCTCCAGGATCTTGCCGTATTGGGGCGAGGCAGGGTTGACTGCGGTGGGGCCAAAGGCGCCGATGCCCAGCGCGGCGATGCCCTTGTCGGCAAACCATGCGTTGACGGCCTCAACGGTCTCCTGCGGGGTCGTGGTCGCGATCTGCTCGCGCTCTAGGACCGTACCGTCCGCATAGCCCGTGGCGCAGACCATCTTGGTGCCACCGGCCTCGAGCGCTCCGATAAGCTGCTGCTCTGCCATAGTATTCCTCTCTCTGGGACGAGTTGCTCCGTGACTAAAGTATAGAGCTCTAAACTATTTAAGAAAGCGCTATAGAAAGAAGCCTCGCAACGCGGCGGGCGGTGCGGGGCTTCTTTGGTTGCTTTAGTTGCCGGGCCGTCCTTACCCGCGCGGCTTGATTTTATCACGTAGCGACTTGAGGTTCTCCAGCGCCGCGTTAAGCGTCTCGTCTCGCTTGGCAAAGTGGAAACGAATCAGATGGTTGACGGGCTCGCGGAAGAAGCTCGAGCCGGGCACGGCGCCCACGCCCACCTTAGACGCGAGGTCCTCGCAGAATTCGAGGTCGCTGTCATAGCCAAACTCAGAGATGTCCATCATGACGTAGTAGGCGCCCTGCGGCACGTTGTGCGTGAGGCCGATGCTGCCGAGTCCCTGACAGAACAGGTCGCGCTTGGCGGTGTAGAGGTCGAGGACCTCCTGGTAATAGCTGTCGTCGAAGTTGAGGGCGGTGACGACAGCTTCCTGCAGGGGAGCGGCGGCACCCACGGTGAGGAAGTCGTGGACCTTCTTGATGCGCTCGGTGATCTGGGCCGGGGCAATGGTGTAGCCCAGACGCCAGCCGGTGATGGAGTACGTTTTGGACAGCGAGCTGCAGCTGATGGTTCGCTCGAACATGCCGGGTAGCGTGGCCATATAGACGTGCTCGTGGGGCGCGTAGACGATGTGCTCGTACACCTCGTCGGTGATGCAGTAGGTGTCGTACTTTTTGCAGAGGTCGGCGATAAAGGTGAGCTCCTCGCGCGTAAAGACCTTGCCGCAAGGGTTGGAAGGGTTGCACAGGACGATGGCCTTGGGGTCGTTGTCGCGGAAGGCCGCCTCGAGTGTCTCGCGGTCAAAGTCGAATGTGGGCGGGTTGAGCGGCACGTAGATAGGCTCGGCACCCGAAAGGATCGTGTCGGCGCCGTAGTTCTCGTAGAACGGCGAGAAGATGACGACCTTGTCTCCGGGGTTCGTAACCGTCATCATGGCGGCCATCATGGCCTCGGTGGAGCCGCAGGTGACTACGATATTCTCGTTGGGGTTTACCGACATGCCCATAAAATGCTCCTGCTTGGCGGCAAGCGCCTCACGCATGGCCTGGGAGCCCCAGGTGATGGAGTACTGGTGGTAAAGCGGCTTGGGGTCGGTGGCGATGGTGCTGAGGCTATCGAGCAGCTGCGCTGGGGGATCGAAGTCAGGGAAGCCCTGCGAGAGATTGACAGCGCCGTACTTATTGGAGATGCGTGTCATGCGGCGGATGACCGAATCGGTAAACGTTGCCGTGCGGTTGGAGAGTTCTTTCATGACGGTCCTTTCGAGCATTTGCAGTGGGGCAAGTTTACTCCTATGAAACCGGTGGGATTTGCTCGAAATGGTCTCGAAAGACTCTTTTCAAAATTCTTGAAAATTGGGGCTTGCATCACGTGGCGTTCCTTGCAATAATAGTCGAGCGCGAAGCGCACAGGACACGGTGGGTGTAGCTCAGTTGGCTAGAGCGACGGGTTGTGGTCCCGTAGGTCGAGGGTTCGAGTCCCTTTACCCACCCCAGTTCTTGCTTCGTGTTGATATCGGGTCGTTAGCTCAGTTGGTAGAGCAGGGGACTCTTAATCCCAAGGTCCAGGGTTCGACCCCCTGACGGCCCACCACACGATATCTCCTCTAAAGTCCGCCACAACGGACTTTAGCTTTGGGTCGTTAGCTCAGTTGGTAGAGCAGGGGACTCTTAATCCCAAGGTCCAGGGTTCGACCCCCTGACGGCCCACCAAAGCAAGTTAAGACGGTCAACTTCGGTTGGCCGTCTTTTTTTGTTGACCTTTCATGGGGTCGAACCCGAAAGGGCGCGGAGCTGAGGAAATGCGTAAGCATTTACCAGCGCAGCGCGCAAGGCGCCTTGGCGCCGCAGCGGCCGCCTGCGCAGCAGGCTGACCCCCTGACGGCCCACCCAAAGATCGTTAAAGCGACTGGCTTAGGCTGGTCGTTTTTTTGTTAACCTCGCATGGGGTCGAACCCGAAAGGGCGCGGCCGCTTTCACAGATTGAGTCTACCCTGGGGATCGGTGAAACCGTCAGTACCCTCCTTGAGTTTCTTCTCGTCTGCCTTCACGCGACGCTCGAGCTTTTTTGTATCCTCGGCAGGCGGTAGGTTCTCGGGAACAATTCCGCGGTCGATGAGGCTGCCACGCACGCTCGTGTTGTTCTCGACGTGTTCTTGTTTGATCTGGTCCAGACCGTACAAGTCGTGTTCCTCGGCGTTGAAGGCCGTCATCGAGTTCGTGAGGTCCTTTGCTTTGATGAGAACATCGGCTAGCTTGTCCGCCAATGCAGCACTCTTGGACACACCAAGCTGCCGCTTCATGTCCGCCGTGCTTCTGCCGCCGAATAACGCCTCATCGCCCTTCGACTTGATGATCGCGAATCCTTTGGAGTCCACGCCTCGTTTGAACGCAATGCCCGAGAGCTGTTTCTCTGAATCGGATAGCGAGTGGCACGCCTGCAAGCGCTGAATCTCTGCGAAGCGCTGCTCTATGAGCTCCTGACGGCGTGTCTGCACGGCGAAGTACGCCTGTGCGAGTGCGATTTCGGGCTTGTTTGGGTCTCCGTTTTGGGCGATTAAATAGCATGCGTAGCGCGTCAGCTTGTAGTCTTTTACGGCTCGTTTGGCGATGCCGGCATCTACCATTTTGCTGGCCTCAGCAAAATGGGCGGCAACAGGCATTTTATTGGTGTCACACGATGCCATGGATCTCTTAACTGCAGTCTCAAAATTACGCCATTGGGTGTATCCAAGGGGTTCCATTAAATCGCGTGCGAGCCAATACTCAACGCCGTCTTCTACATGGGCGTAGCTGTCAAGTTCGACACGCCATTTCTCGATATCCCTGCTGTCCATATCTCTTCCTTTCTGTTCGTTTGTCTACGTGGACTATGTCGACTCCGTATTCAGAATGAGTATATTTGCCCGCGCGGACACGAATGGGCCCTGTGTCGCTTTGAGTTCACGGGACCCATTAATATCGAGAAGTTGTGTTCTGCTCTGGAGGGGTGCTCGGCTTAGTCCGCTCGATAGTGCGAACCCAGGCTTTCGGTCCGCTTGCGCATGGCTTTGACCATTTCCTGTGCTAGTTGAATCTGCGATTGCAGGCGGGCGAGGGCAGCGATTTCGCTGTCGTTGGCATGTGGCTTATTTAGAGCCGTGGCTTCGTCTTGCAGGCTTTCAAGCTGTTGCAGGGCCTCGGATAGGCCTGTTTCGGTCCTGTTGATCATGCAAAAGGTGCTCATCGTGTGCCTAAGGCTGTGTGTCAGGCGTTCGGCATCTGTTGCGGCAATGCCGTACTGGGGGAGGGTGATATCCGCCTTCAGGGCCGCCTCAGGCTCTTTCTGCGCTGCAAGGGCTGCCGATGCGCCCGCGATACGTCCGAATACGATGCCGTTGGCGCTTGACAAGCCACCAATGCGGTCGGCGCCGTGCATGCCGCCTGTCGCCTCGCCGCAAGCGTAGAGGCCCTCAACGCCCGTGTGCGCGGTCTTATCGATCTTGATGCCGCCGTTAGCGGCGTGGGCATACATCGCAACGCGCATCTCGTCGGTCGGCGCGATGCCGTGCTCGTCTTGCAGCCAGGTGGCAAAGGTCTGCACAAACTCTGGGACATCCTCGCGGGGGAAGTCGTAGTGGAGTGCCAGGCCTTCGACACCTGCCTGATCGATGACGAGATCGATAGCGCGGGAGGCCAAGCGTGACGTGAAGGGACCATATCCAGAGCGCTGCTCGAGCAGGTCGTCCAGCTTGTCGTCGGCAATATCTACCGGCTGGTCTACGTGCACGTAGCGCCAGGTTTTCTCATTGAAGACCAAGTTACGCCTGGGCTCGATGAAGCCGGGCATCATCTGCATGAACTCTATATTAGTAAGTGTTGCGCCGTGCGCCAGCGCGATGGCCTGCGAGGAACTGAGCACATCAGCCGACGTAAGGCTGCGCTCGAACAGGCCGCCTGTGCCACCGGCTGCGATGACCGTGGCCTCGGCAGCAAAGGGCACGATTCGATTTTCGGTAAGGTCGTAGAGTACGGTTCCGGTTATTCTGCCGTTCGTGTCCTCAACAAGGTCGATAAGCTCATGGCGGGGGAGCAGGCGAATGCCGAGCGACTCGATCCAGGTCGTCAGAGCGTCCTCAAGGGGCTTGCGGGTGAGGCCGCGCCACATGCGCGTCTTGTGGTCAAAGCAGGGGATAAATTGCTTTTGTTGAGCACTCTTGGCGCTTTGCGGACGCTGGAGCTCAACGCCCAGGTCTTGCTCGAGCCAGTCAATCGCTTGGGGAATGCCGTGGACGAACGCTTGGACGAGTTCGGGGTCGGCAACGCCGCCGCCGACGGCCAGGATGGTGTCGATGAGGTCCTGCTCGTCGCCTTCGTTAACGGGTCCGATAAGCCCTAGGCCCCAGGTTCCGGGGAAGAAGCTCGATCCACTCATAGTCTTGCCGGCGCTTGCCACAGTGACGGTTGCACCCGTGCGTGCCGCTTCGATGGCGGCGCAAAGGCCCGCAATGCCAGATCCAATTACCAGTACATCAGTCGATTCCATCGGATTCCTTTCTCGTCCGGCGCATTGTCGCACGGGTGATCGGCAATGGGGCCGCAAAGACTCGGCAAATCGGTAAAGGGCAAATATGGCAGGTGGGCGTCATGGACGCTCTGACGCTCCATCTCATCACATCTTGTATTTCGCCCCAACTGATATATCGGCATTAGCTACCCTGCGACAGCGCAAACAAAAAGAGCCGCTACCTGGGTGGGTAGCGGCTCCAAAGCTCAACTATATGAGCATCGCGCGGGCGCGATTAGGCCTTGAGGGCCTCCTCGACGGCGACAGCGCAGGCGACGGTGGCACCGACCATGGGGTTGTTGCCCATGCCGATGAGACCCATCATGTCAACGTGCGCAGGCACGGAGGAAGAACCGGCGAACTGGGCGTCGGAGTGCATACGGCCCATGGTGTCGGTCATGCCGTAAGAGGCAGGGCCGGCGCCCATGTTGTCCGGGTGCAGGGTACGACCAGTGCCGCCACCAGAAGCGACGGAGAAGTACTTCTTGCCAGCCTCGAGGCGCTCCTTCTTGTAGGTGCCAGCGACGGGGTGCTGGAAGCGCGTGGGGTTGGTGGAGTTACCGGTGATCGAGATGTCGACGTTCTCGTGCCACATGATGGCAACGCCCTCGCGGACGTCGTCGGCGCCGTAGCAGTTGACGGCGGCGCGGGGACCATCGGAGTAGGGGATGGTCTCGACGACCTTGAGCTCGCCCGTGAAGTAGTCGAACTGGGTCTTCACGTAGGTGAAGCCGTTGATGCGGGCGATGATCTGAGCAGCGTCCTTGCCCAGACCGTTGAGGATGACGCGCAGCGGCTTCTTGCGAGCCTTGTTGGCGTTTAGAGCCAGGCCGATAGCACCCTCAGCGGCAGCGAAGGACTCGTGACCGGCCAGGAAGGCGAAGCACTCGGTGTCGTCGGAGAGCAGCATAGCGCCCAGGTTGCCGTGGCCCAGACCGACCTTGCGGTCCTCGGCGACGGAGCCGGGAACGGTGAAGGCCTGGATGCCCTCGCCGATGATGGCGGCAGCCTCAGAAGCGGACTTGGCGCCACGCTTGACAGCGAGAGCGCAACCGAGGGTGTAGGCCCACTCGGCGTTCTGGAAGGCGATGGACTGGGTGTTGTTGACGATCTCACGCGGGTTGAAGCCCTTGTCGGTGCAGATCTGCAGAGCTTCCTCGAGGGAGGCGATGCCGTTGTCGGCGAGGCACTTGTTGATCTTGTCAGCGCGGCGCTCGTAACCTTCGAACGTAACAGTCATAGTTATTTCCCTCCCTTTCTACTCGTGAACCGGGAACACGCTGGCGACGGAGTGAGTCTCCTCGTCGGTGCGCGGGTCGATGTACTTGGCAGCGTTCTCCCACTGACCATAGTGGCCCATAGCGCCAGCGATGGCCTCCTCGGGGGTCTTGCCGGCCTTGACGGCGTCGGTGAACTTGCCGAGGTTCAGGAACTCGAATGCGATGATCTCGTTCTTGTCGTTGAGAGCCATGCGGGTGACGTAGCCCTGAGCGAGCTCGAGGTAACGAGCGCCCTTGGCCTTGGTGCCGAACATGGTGCCGACCTGAGAGCGAAGGCCCTTGCCGAGGTCGTCGAGGGAGGCGCCCACGGGCAGGCCGCCCTCGGAGAACGCGGTCTGGCTGCGGCCGTAAACGATCTGCAGGAAGATCTCGCGCATAGCAACGTTGATGGCGTCGCAGACGAGGTCGGTGTTGAGGGCCTCGAGGATGGTCTTACCGGGAAGGATCTCGGAAGCCATGGCGGCAGAGTGGGTCATACCCGAGCAGCCGATGGTCTCAACGAGGGCCTCCTCGATGATGCCGTCCTTGACGTTCAGCGTGAGCTTGCAGGCGCCCTGCTGAGGTGCGCACCAACCCACACCGTGCGTAAGACCGGAGATGTCGGAAATCTCCTTAGCCTGGACCCACTTGCCCTCCTCGGGGATGGGTGCGGGGCCGTGGTATGCACCCTTGGCAACGGGGCACATGTTCTCCACTTCCTGTGAGTACTGCATGCCTCTCCTCTCTATCGTGTTGGCGTCCCGTCTGGGGGCCGTGGCTGGCGATTGCCGGGCGACCCTTCGAAAGGGACATGACATGCAGCCCCTATAATACCGCGAAATGCACGGAATATTCGGCGAACGGCTCAGTTTTCGTAGCGAGATGCGCGGAACTTTCAATTGAAACGGTTTAACTCTATATTCTGTGGTCGTGCACTTCCGTAGAGGGGGTCCGTCTTGGGCAAGCTTTTGGTCAGCTTTTGTAAGCGTTGCAGGGGTTGACCTGTTGCAACGGTGCCGTTCGCCGCCTGTTTACTGCCTTTGGCCGCGCGAGCGAATTGTTTTGCGTGAATGTTTTGATGGCACGCTTCAATCGTGCTGTATTGGATGGCAAGCAGATCCCGGCGAAGGGAGCGCCATGCAGCGCGTTTGGAGAACGGTTACCGGCTTTTACCATGTCTGTGCCCGCGGTACGGGCAAGCAGCTCATCTTTGAGGGCGATGAAGACCGGTGGGAGTTCTTGGAGCTGATGCGTGAGTGCTGCCGCAAGGCGGGCGTGACGGTTATCGCCTGGTGCCTTATGGGCAATCACGTGCGTCTGGTGCTTGCAGATTACGAGGACGCGATGAGCGCGGCGATGCACCGGCTGCTTTTGGCGTACGCGCGGCGGTTCAATAAACGCACGGGGCGCACAGGGCATCTGTTCCAGAACCGTTTTGACCGGCGCTCGCTCGATACCGACTGGCAAGTGATGGAGGCTATTCGCTCCGTTCACGCCGATCCGCAGGAGGCGGGCATCAGTCTCATTGAGCGTTATCCCTGGAGCAGCTTTCCGGAGCATTTGTGCGCTTACGACGGTGACGCGGCCGATGTCGCGAGGGGATTTTCTGATCCTTCTTGCGTGCTTGAGCTTTTTGGTTCTGCCGAGGGCTTTATTGCCTATTCGCTTTCGACGCCCGACGGCGGCGAACCGGCGCTGCGCGATATGAAAGAGACAGAGTGGGAACGCCACGCCTTTGCCGACAAGTTGGCGAAGAGCCTCGGGGCTCCGCTCCATGGGGTTAAAGACGCACCGCCTGCGCAGCGCGATACCGTTATTTTTGGATTGCACGATGCCGGTTTTACGGTGCGCCAGATTGAGCGGTATACCGGGATTGGCAAAAGTACCGTCTCTCGTATCGTGCGCGCTTATGCGCGGGTGAAGGCACAGACTGAGCTCTCGGAATAGAAAATGGCCGAACCACTCTTGTCAAGCGATTCGGCCAACAAAAATCTTAAGATTTGGGACAAGTACTACTGATTATTTCGCCCCTCGAGCATGCCGTCGAGGGTGCGCCAGGCGAGCTCGGCGCATTTGACGCGGGCGGGCATGTGCGAGATGTCCTGGAGCTGGGCGGCTTCGTCCAGGTCTTCCAGGTCCTCCTCGGAGAGCTTCTCGCCGCGGATCATGGCGAGGAAGAGCTCTGCCAGGCGGCGAGCTTCCTCGACGGTCTCGCCGGTGATGAGATCGGCCATGATGTCGGCACTGGCCTGGCTGATGGCGCAGCCGTGGCCGGTAAAGGAGGCCTCCTCGATCACGTTGTTCTCGACACGCAGCTGCAGAGTGAGCTCGTCTCCGCAGCTGGGGTTGATGCCGTCGTGCTCGTGCGTGGGAGCATCCATCTCGTACTTGTAGTCGGGGTGCGAGTTGTGCTCCATAAATGTGGTGGAGGTGTACAGATTACCCATTGAACGTGCTCCAAACGTGATGCAGGCCGGCGATGAACTTGTCAATGTCGGCCTTGTCGTTGTAGAAGGCCACGCTGGCGCGGCAGCAGGCAAGGTTCTCGACGCCCAGCCAGGTGAGCAGCGGCTGTGCACAGTGGTGACCGGCGCGGATGCAGACGCCGTCCATGTCCATGATGCTCGCGACGTCGTGCGGGTGGATGCCGCGGACGTTAAAGCTCACAACGCCGTGGTGGTTGTCCCAATAGATGGAGCCGATGATCTGGACAAAGTCGAGCTGCATGAGCTCGCCCATCAGGTAGTGGACGAGTGCCTGCTCGCGTGCCTGGATGTTCTCGTAACCCACCGTGTTGACCAGGTAGTCGAGTGCCGCACCCGTGGCGAAGATGCCGGCGGCGTCCTGTGTGCCGGCCTCGAATTTCTCGGGAACGGGCGCCCAGACGGCGTCCTGCTCGGTAACAGAGTCGATCATCTCGCCGCCGGTGAGCATGGGCGGCATGGCGTTGAGCAGGTCCATCTTGCCCCACAGCACGCCGATGCCCATGGGGCCCATAGCCTTGTGTGCGCTAAAGGCAAAGAAGTCGGCGCCCAGGTCGGCCACATCGACCGGCATGTGCGGCAGCGACTGCGCACCGTCGACGACCAGGTAGCCGCCATACTTGTGCACGAGCTTGCCGAGGTTCTTGACTGGGTTCTCGACTCCCAACACGTTGGAGACCTGACCCACGGCCAGAATCTTGGTCTTGGGACCAACCTTGGCAAGAACCTCCTCGGTGGTGAGCTGACCGGTCTTGGTGGGGTAGAGGTAGACGAGCTTGGCGCCGGTCTCGCGGCAGACCTGCTGCCACGGAATCAGGTTGGAGTGGTGCTCCATGATGGTGATGACGACCTCGTCGCCCGGCTCGAGGACTGTGGGTGCAAAGCTCTTGGCGACCAGGTTGAGCGACTCGCTCGTGTTGCGGGTGAAGACGACCTCGTTGGCCTGGGCAGCGCCGATGAGGTCGGCGATCTGCTGGCGCACCTTCGCGATAGCCTCAGTGGCCTCGACGGACAGCGAGTACAGGCCGCGCAGAGGGTTGGCGTTCATGCGCTGGTAGAAGTCGCGCTCGGCGTCGAGCACACAGGCAGGACGCTGCGCGGTAGCGGCACTATCGAGGAAGGCGATCTCGGGGTGCTGCTGGAACAGCGGGAACTGCGCCTTGTAGGGATTAGTCTCGATGTCGACGGTAGGCCAGCCGCGCGAGGCCTCGTCGCTGGCGTCGAGCTCCATAGGCTCCGGTGCGGTACAGGTGTCGCATTTAACGTGCTCGGTGTCGATCATGCGAGCTCCTCTTCAAAGTTGTCGATCAGGTTGTTGCCCAGGCGGACGACGGCGGCGCGGGTGCGCTCGTCGGTGGCGGAAAGTGCGGCGTCCTCCAGCTTGGCGCGGACGAACAGGTCCTCGGCGGCGTTTTGGTCAAGGCCGCGGCAGGCGAGGTAGAACAGTTGCTCGTCGCGGACGTGGCCGATGGTGGCTCCGTGGTTGCCGGCGACGTCGTCCTCGTCGCAGAGAATGACGGGAACGGTCTTGTTGTCGACGCCCTTGTTGGCCAAAAGCACCGTCTCGCGCTCGGTGCCGGTTGCACCCTTGCAACCGTGCACGAGGTCGATGGTGCCGCGGTAGACCTTCTTGGACGTGCCGGTCAGCACGCCGTTGGCGTCGATCTCGCACTCGGTCTTGCGACCGCGGTGGCGCAGCTCGTAGTTAAAGTCGCGCACCTGCTCTCGGGCGCCCAGGTAGTCAGTATCGATGGTGACCTTGGCGGTATCGCCCAGCAGGTCGCCGGCAAGGCCGGTGGCGCTGGCGCCGGCACCCAGGACGGTGTGCTGCACGTTGACGCGCGCGCCCTCGTCCAGGAACAGGCCGGTGTCGTCGAGCGCGATCCAGCTATCGTCGAGCGTCTGCGTGCAGGTCACGTTGACGGTGGCGTACTCGTGGGCGCACACGCGCAGCACGGATCCCACGACGCCCTCGCCGGCAACGGGGGAGTCCAGGGCGATCTGCAGGTCGAGCGTCGACTGGGGACGGACGACGACGTCGATGGCGGCGATGGCCGCGGCGGCATCGACACCGCTCACACGCACGGTAACCGTGGCGTGCTTGTATGCGGGCACATCGATGACGACGCGCTTGGTGGCGTGGTCGGCCAGGTAGGTGTAGGCAGCCTCGCCCATGCCAGTCTCGAAGGCCTCAGCGGGGGAGAGCTCCTCCTCCAGCTTAATGGCACCGGCCTGGTAGACGGAGGTGGCGGGCACGTCGAGCTCGGTCTCGGGCGTGATGCGGGCGCGGTCGGCGGCATCGCCGGGCGCGGAGGCGCGGCGCTCGGGGAAGCGCTCGGCCATGGCGTCCATGGCGGCGTCGAACGCGTCTGCCACGCCAGCAAATTGCTCGTCCAAGCCCTCAACCTTAACGGTCTCGGCGGGAGCGGCGGCAAGCTCGTCAGAGAGCTCGAGCTTGGTCTGGTTCATCTTCAGCCAGCCCCATGTGGCAGCCGGCATCGCATTGACCTGCTCAAGGGTGGTAGCAGCGGTGTTCGTGGTCTGTTTCATTATCCGATCGCTCCTTCCATCTCGAGCTTGATCAGGTTGTTCATCTCGACGGCGTACTCCAGCGGTAGCTCCTTGGAGACCGGGTTGGCAAAGCCGTTGACGATCATGGTACGGGCTTCTTCCTCCGAGATACCGCGGCTCATCAGGTAGAACACCTTATCGTCGCCGATACGGCCGATGGTGGCCTCGTGGCCGATGTCGACATTCTTGGCGCGGATGTCCATGGCGGGGATGGTGTCGGAGCGGCTCTGGTCGTCGAGCATGAGCGACTGGCAGCTCACGGTTGCCTTGGAACCCTCGGCCTTGGGCGTGGCCACGATGGAGCTGCGGAAGGTCTGGATGCCGCCGCTCTTGGAGATGCCCTTGGTCTCGACGGTTGCCGAAGTATCGGGCGCGTTGAGCACGACCTTGCAGCCGGTATCCAGGTTCTGGCCGGCGCCGGCAAAGGTAATGCCGGTAAAGCTCGAGCGGGCGCGGCGTCCGCTGAGCACGCTCATGGGGTAGAGGTAGCCCACGTGGCTACCGAAGGAGCCGCTGATCCACTCGATGTCGCCGTCCTCGTCCACGCGCGCACGCTTGGTGTTGAGGTTGTACATGTTCTTGGACCAATTCTCGATGGTAGAGTAGCGCAGGTGCGCACGCTTGCCCACAAAGAGCTCGACGGCGCCGGCGTGGAGGTTGGCCACGTTGTACTTGGGCGCGGAGCAACCCTCAATGAAGTGCAGGTCGGCATCGTCCTCGACGATGATGAGCGTGTGCTCAAACTGGCCGGCGCCCTTGGCGTTAAGACGGAAGTAACTCTGCAGCGGGAAGTCGAGCTTGGTGCCCTTGGGCACGTAGACAAACGAGCCGCCCGACCATACGGCGCCGTGCAGGGCCGCAAACTTGTGGTCGGTGGGCGGGATGAGCGTCATAAACTTCTCGTGGATGAGCGGTTCCCACTGCGGGTCGTGCAGGGCCTCCTCGATGCCGGAGTAGACGATGCCCATCTTAGACGCCGTGTCCTGCATGTTGTGGTAGACGAGCTCGGAGTCGTACTGCGCGCCGACGCCTGCCAGATAGCTGCGCTCGGCCTCGGGGATGCCCAGGCGCTCAAAGGTGCTCTTGATGTCGTCGGGCACCGACTCCCAGTCGTGCTTTTGGTCGGTGTTGGGCTTGACATAGGTGACGATGTTATCTATGTCCAGGCCCTCGATGGAGGGGCCCCACGTCGGGTCGGGAAAACGATTAAAGATCTCGAGGGACTTTAAGCGCAGGTCGAGCATCCACTGCGGCTCGTCCTTCTTGGCGCTGATCTCGCGCACGATGTCGGGCGTGATGCCGGCGTCGAGGCGCTCAAATCCCTCCTCGCCATAGGTGAAGTCGTAGAGGCTGCGGTCGATGTCCGCGACCTCGGTGCGGTTCTTGGTCATTGCGTCGCCCCTTTACGCCTGCTGCTCGGCAGCGGCGGCCTCGGCCTGGGCGCGCTGCTCGGCGGCCTCGCGCTCGAAGGTCTCAAAGCCGTTCTTGTCGATCCAGGGGATCAGCGAGGCGTCGTCCTCGCGCACGATGTGGCCCTTGACCATAACGTGGACGCGGTCGACATCCAGGTGCTCCAGGATGCGCGTGTTGTGCGTGATGATGAGCATGGAGCCGTCGCAGCTCTTGCGGTAGGCGTCCATGCCATGACTGACGGTGGAAAGGGCGTCGACGTCCAGGCCGGAGTCAGTCTCGTCCAGGATGGCGAGCTTGGGCTGCAGCAGCAGAAGCTGGAGCATTTCGACCTTCTTTTTCTCGCCGCCCGAGAAGCCCACGCCCAGCTCGCGGTTGAGGTAGGCGGTATCCATGTTGAGCTCGGCCGCGAGCTCCTTGACGCGACGGCGGAACTCCTTGCCCTTCATCTCCAGGCCGGGGCGGCCGGCGATGCTGGCGCGCAAAAAGCTCGACAGTGGCACGCCCGGAATCTCGACCGGGGCCTGGAAGCTCAGGAACAGGCCGGCGCGCGAACGCTTGTCGGTGGTGAGCTCGGTGATGTCCTGGCCGTCAAAGACGATGCGGCCGTCGTTGACCGTGTAGACGGGGTCGCCCATGACCAGGTGGCCGAGGGTGGACTTGCCGGCGCCGTTGGGTCCCATCAGCACGTGGGTCTCGCCGGCGGCGACGTTGAGGTTGACGTTGTGGAGGATGGTCTTCTCGTCCACGGAGGCGGTCAGACCTTCGATGGAAAGCAGCGGATTTGCGCTCATGCTGTCCCTCTCTGTATATGGTGTACTCATAGGTGTACTAAACCCTAGGAATCTTCTCGGAATAAAGTTACTATGGGTTCGGCGTTAGTCAAGGGAAAACCCGACTAATCCACTCGACTTTTTAGATGTGGGACATAATAATCAGGTTTGTTTGCCCCGCGTGCATAAGATTTGGGACAAACAAGCCTGGTATTTTGTCCCGGTTACGACGAGAGGGTAGGTATGCTCATTTCTTCTAAGGGCCGCTATGCCCTCCGTCTGATGATCTATATCGCAGCGCTTGGTGACGTCGAGGGCAAAATCGCCCTGCGCGAGGTCGCCGACCGCGAGCATATCTCGCAAAAGTATTTGGAGCAGCTGGTCCGTCCGCTCATGAAGGCGGGCCTGCTTAAGAGCGTGCGCGGCAAGGGCGGCGGCTACATGATGGCCAAGGACCCCGCTGAGGTGCGTGCCGGCGACATCCTGCGTGCCGTTGAAGGCAGCACGGCTCCGGTGGCGTGCGATGGCATCGACAACAGCTGCACTCGCAGCGATCTTTGCTCGACCGTCAAGTTCTGGCGTGGTCTGGACGACGTGATCGAAAAGTACGTCGACGGTGTGACGTTGGCCGACCTAGCCGCCGTCCCCGAGATCAACTTTGACATTAAGCTGTAGGTTGAGCGCAATTCCTTAAGATTTCGCGGAGGGTTGTTGCCGTTTACCGAGTGGTTGTTGTGCAACAACGGGCGAGCTGCAATACTTAATTCTATCTTTGCAAACTGCACTTTAACTACACCAATGCAGGGAGGATCTTATGCAGCCCAAGCATTCTGCTATTGTCGCGGGCCTGACGCTGGCGCTTTCGTTTGGCGCCGTTTCCGCGCCGGCACCCGCCGCTGCCGAGGAGCCCACGCCGGGCGTTGCCTCGGATGCCACCGATATCGATAAGGGTCTCTACACCCAGCAGTCCTTCTCGGGCGTGCTGAGGTCGGTCCAGGGTGTCTCGTTTGTCAACGTGACTCCCGAGATGAAGTACTTTACCAAGTACGAGAGCCATGGCAACTACAACCAGGGCTTTTCGTACGGTGACGGCTATAACGCGCTGGGTTATTACCAGTTCGACCGTCGTTGGTCGTTCATTCCGTTTATGAAGCAGGCCTACAACTACAACCCCGAAAAATACAGCATGCTCAAGGATGCGATTGATCGCGGCAGCGAGATTTCCAACGCGAACAATCCCATGTCCGAGAACGGTCAGCTCACCGAGCTGGGCCGTATCGCGCAGGAGGCTTTCCAGGTTGCTTACAACACCGATCCTGTTGAGTTCTCTGCACTTCAAGATGCCTATGCGTACAACTCGTACTATGCAGTGACCGAGGCGTGGCTCAAGAGCGGCCTGGGCATTGATATCTCCGGCCGCGCCGACTGTGTTAAGGGCATGGTGTGGAGCATCACCAACATGTGCGGCACCGGTGGCTGCAGGGACTTTTTCCGCTGGGCGAATCTTTCCAACGATATGTCCGACCGCGAGTTTGTGACGGCGCTTTCCAATAGCGTGGTCAACAATGTCGCCACCAAGTATTCGAGCCAGCCCCAGTATCATGAGGGCTGGAAGAATCGTTATAAGAATGAGCTGAAGGACTGCTTGGTTTATATCGCCGAGGACGAGGCGGCCGCTGCGACGCCCGTGCAGCCCGAGCCTGCGCCGGCGCCCTCGCCGACACCTGATTCGAATGACGACTCGAGTGACGATGCCAACGATGACAGGATGGATGCGCCCTCGACCGATGCTGACGGTAATGGCTCTGCTGGTGGCACTACCAACGACGGCTCTACCTCGAACGGCTCCGATTCGAACGGCTCTGCTGCGGGCGATTCGTCTTCAAGCTCTGCCGGCAATACGGACAGCGCCGCCTCTGGTTCGACCGACGCAGGTTCCTCTGACTCTTCCACCGGCTCGAGCGATTCGTCCGTTGACACCGGCTCTAACAACGGCTCCGGCTCTGACGCAACCCCTGATTCCGATGCTTCCAAGGACGACTCGAATAAGGCGCCGGACGCCCCCGTTGCTTCGCCGGACAAGAAGCCTTCTTTCTCCGTGCAGCTTGGTTCTACGTTGGGCTCTTCGCTGATGGCTGGCGTCAATAACGGCTCGGCCCAGAACAAGGACAACTCTGATCAGGTTTCCACGGAAAAGACCGAGGCCGCAAAGGGCGACTCTAAGGACAAGGCTTCCGAGAAGACCGAATCCGATAAGGGTTCTAGCTCTGAGGAGAAGGACGACAAGTCCGCTCAGAAGAAGGACGATGGTAAGAAGTCTGAATCTGAGGATAAGGACGAGAATACGGGCAAGACCGAGGACGGAAAGCAGCAGGGCGAGGACGGCGGCAAGGGCAACACCGACAACCAGAACCAGGAGCAAAATGACTCCAAAACGGTGACCACCACGACGACTACAACGACCAAGTCCTCGGGCGGCAACATGCCCAAGACGGGCGATCTGATTGTGATGGCGAGCCTTGCCAGCGCGAGCTTGGCCACACTGGGCGCTACGTCTATCGTAAGTGGTAAGCATAAGCTCGATCAGCAGAAGAAAGCTTCTGGGGAGGACGGCTCGGAGGAGTAGCCTCTCGGTTACTAGATAACTAAAGAGTTAGGACGGGGTCCGGTGCGAATGCATCGGGCCCCATTTTGTTGCACAACGATTTGTTATGCCCCCTCAAGGCCTTTGTTCCTACCGTTGCCCGATATGATCGCGCGGCGACATCGGTACGCGCGAGGCGGTCATTACAATTGGCATCGTGTTGCGATTTAGGGGGAACGTTTTGGTGTCTGAACAGGTAAATAATGGTTGTGCTGCCGACTTTGGCGTGCGTTTGATCGGCTGTGCCGACGATGCGGCTTTACCCATTGGCATGCATGACTATGCGGAGGCTCTTGGTTGCTGCACGCTGGTCGACAAGACCATGTTTATTGCAGATGTGTTGGACTGCGACGCGTCCGTTGTGGTGTGCTGTCGACCCGAGGGTTTTGGCAAGAGCATGAACTTGTCGATGCTCAGGGCTTTTCTGGAGCGTCCAGCGGTCGGTCGCGCTGGTCAGCGTTTGTTTGCCGATGCTCAGATTTGGGATGCAGACGGCGGGCGCTATCGGGATGAGTACGCTTGCTATCCGGTGATATCGCTGGACTTTTCTGGCGCTGCGAGGCGTGGCCCCGCTGTTGCCGGCGTCGTGCGCGATGCCCTTTCGGGCGAGTGCGCTCGCTTGTTGGCGCTCTTGGAGGCTCCGAATTTAGCTCGAGATAAGGTGCGTCACATCGAACGCGTCGCGCGTGACGTGGCGAGCGCGGACGAGGTTGACTCGGTGCTCGGTGTGCTCATAGAGCTGCTGGAGATTGCCTGTGATGAGCAGGTTGTATTGCTCGTTGATGGGTACGATGCGGCGTGGTCTCGCCGTGCGAGCGCGAGGGACGCTTCTGACGCCGATCCGGCAGAACTACTTGACCGTGTGCTGTTTGACGCCATTGCTGCCGCGGGTCATTCGCTACGCTTTGCTTGTCTGATGGGGGAGCGTCCCAGTCCTGCCGAAGCGGCGCTTTCTTCGCGCAGTTGCTCGTATTGTCTGTCGACGCCGCTTTCGACGTGGTGTGACCGTTGGTTCGGCTTTTCGGATGCCGAGGTCCAGGCTCTGTTGAATCATGCTGGGCGTGAGGAATATCTTGATGATGCGCGTGAATGGCTCGAGGGATATCGGTTTGGTAGGGCCTATTGCTCGAGTCCAGCGCGTGTGATCGGTTTTCTGGATCGAGGCTGCACGGCGCCTGTGCGCGCCGATCTGTATGGGTATGCGGATTGCCTGAGTAGGGTAGTTGCCGGGTGGAATCTCGACCGCCTTTCGGTCTTGTTTGATTTGCTCGAGGCCCATAGGTGTGCTGAGGTCCCGCTTTGTTTGGGCGCTGCAGAGCCAGATGTCTCGCCTGACGATGGCATGTGGACAGCGCTGTATCTGTCCGGTTTTCTCACGACGGATATGACTGAGGAGCCAGAGCATGGCGATCGGCTCCGTGCTTTGCGATTGCCCAATAAAGAGCTTCGCCAAGCCTTGCGTCTAGTGATTGTTGAGTGGTTTGAGTGCGCTGCCGAAGACATTCGAGACGTCGATGCGTTTCGCGACGGGCTGTGCCGTGGGAACGAGGATACCGTGAGGCGGGCGCTAAGCCGCATCCTGGGGGATGCGGGAATCGGTGAGACCGACCCAGATAAGCCGCTGCCATATCATCTGTTCTTGCAGGGGCTCTGCTTTGGCTTGCCGGGCTATGCCAATCCTGCTTCGAGGCGAAAGTGTGGCGCGGGTCGCTGGGACATCCAGGTTTTTCCTACGGGCGCTGTGTTCGACGTAGCTGACACGATCGGCATGCTGGACGAGCGCCCGCTTATAACGATCAATATGATGTATGACCCCGATGTGGATGCGCTGGGGTTGGAATTGCTGGCCGTGCAGTCGCTACTCGACATAGAGCGCGATGGCATCGACGAAATTCGTGTGCCGCGCCCCGGCGTGGGTCGCATGCGCTGGGGGCTCGGTTTTGATGGGCAGCATGTGGCTACGGTGTGCCAGCGGCTTTAAGCGCCGAGGTGTTTCCGGCTTCCGTTACTCGGTGTCCTTCATGGGCGGCATGGGCTTCCAGTCGGGGTCCTTGATGATCTTGCGGGCGTCCTTCATGCCGCGGCGCAGCGCCGGAATGCCGGTCTTAAAGCACTTATCGACCGCAGCCAGGCGAATGAATTCCTTGCAGAAGGTCGCGGCATTGCCCAGGCGGAACAGCATGGGGTGGTAGTCACCGTAGATCTGCATATAGCGAGCGAGGAAGCCTCGGTTGCGCATGATGTAGTAGCGGTTGGTGTCGCTCGTAGAGTTGAGCTGGCGTTTGCCGGCGATATCCCAGTTAGAGACGGCGCGGGCGCGCTTGAGAACCACGTCGGCAACAACGACGGCGGGGAAGTGTTGGCTGGCTACGTAGCCGTAGCAGGCATCGTCGCCGTAGATAAAGAATCGCGCATCGGGCAGGCCGATCTTATCGACCACGCGGCGCGAGAACATGCCGCCCTCAAAGCATAGCTGGTTCATGGCGCGGTAGCCCTCGGGTCCCAGGTCCCACTTGGCGACAGGGTTGGGAATGCCGAGTGAAAGGATGAGTTGGTATTGCCAAAAGAAGGCGCCGCCGTCAAAGTCCAGGCGCGAACCCTGGATGACATCGTAGCGATCGGTCCACTTGGCAAGACGCTCGATGCCTTCGGGGATGACGAGCACGTCGTCGTCCATCACCCAGAACCACTGAGCGCCCAGGTCGTAGGCGCACTTGGTGCCGGCGGAGAAGCCACCTGCGCCGCCGCCGTTTTTGAGCTGCGGCGCGTAGATAACGCGGTTGGTGCCACCCTTTGCATCGGGCTGGTTGGTGTCGATGCCCCACAGGGTGGCGAGGCGCTCGTTGAATGCGGCGCACATGGCCTTGGTCTCGCGCGAATTCTCGTTATCGACAATCACGATGCGCCAGGGCGCGGCAGTGAGCTTGGTCATAGAGTCGAACAAGTTGGCCAGGAGTTCCTGGCGCTTATAGGTGACGACAACGATGGCGAGTTTGTCGATGGGAGCGGGGAGGGTTGAAGGCATGGGGCAATATATCCTTTCACGCGCGGCGGGCGAGTGCTGCGCGGAAGCTATCGAATACGTCCTTGGGACTGTCCTATTGTAAAGGCTCGGCGCACCTTGGCGGCAAGCTTTGAATAAAACGCAGGAACCTGCCACGGCTGTAGCGGCTTTAGCGTCTGACGGCAGCGTCTCTATTGCCGCTTGGGCTTGCGAGCGATAAGGCTTCTAGCTGCGTCGATGATGAGGAGCGCTAAGGCAAAGACGATGCTAATGACGGTACCCGTGACGATACATATAGCTGCCGGGCTGTTTTGGCTGACCAGTATGTTTGCGAGCAACGTATTGAAGACGGGACGCCACAGGCTACTGGTGAGCGACTGCGTCACATAGAAACCGAGCGTGGCGGTCGATAAGGTGACGATGACACCTGCAGTCCGCGGATTGCCTGAGGCACTGCGTCGGGTTGCCGCAAAGAGCAAGGAGGCGGCAGCGAGGGCAAACGAGATCAGCGAGGTTGATTTGTAGGAGAGGACTGCCATCGCCGTGAGGTTGTCGGTGAAGGAGAGTGCTCCTTCCAGGATGATGGTGAGTACCAAAACCGTTACGAGCGAGCGCATGCCCAAGGCGCCCGCCCTGTCCGAATCCATGACATCGGTAACGTCGCGGAGCAGCCCACCGATCAAAAACGCGATAACGTACGTGACGGCGCTCATGAGCTTTTGGAGCCAAGAAAACTCACCGCCGTTTGTCGCGCTCATGGCGGCTAAATACCCGTTAACAACAAATGCGAGGATGCCAACGGCGATGACCGTCGTCGTGTAGCTCTTCTGGGAGAGTCGGATCTTGGCCAGTCCAAACCATGGCGCCATGAAGACCGTGGCGGCATAGACCCAGATAAACTCAAGGCCTAGTGTGTACCAGTAGTGCGTATTGAGGGTAACATCGGGAATGGGGGAGACGACCGTGGACCACGTCAGCGCCACGAGGCAATAAAACGCGGTGGGCATAACAACCTTGCCCAGACGCTGCGCCATCCGCTGCATTTGTGACTTCCACGCTGCTCCACCGTCCCAAGCACGCGCGGCCGAAGCGATGAGAAAATAGCCCGAGGTCATAAAGAAGACCTCGTTGGCCCAGCAGCCCAGCAAGTTGATAAAGCCGAGTGCGCCGGAGTAGGGGAAGGCGGCGAGCGGCGTGTATTCCTGCAAGCCGACGCAGGTCCCCTGGAAGGTCCACTGAAACGTGTGGAATACCGCGATGCCGGCGACCGCGATCAAGCGCAAGGCTTCGATGGGTATGTTGCGTGCGGCTTTGGGCTGCATGACGTCCTTTCTTATCGGTTTGCCTCTGCGAGGTTGATTTCCGATCTCAGCCGAACACATTGAGCAAATAGGCCATTCCCGCAGTTAGCCGAACGCCCCCGCGGCC
>NZ_JBDMHB010000028.1:20875-29212 GCF_039752955.1 Collinsella aerofaciens | reverse complement strand
GACGCGGAAATCGCGCGCCGTTGCCGCGCCCCGCAGTGCCCGCTTCCCCCGAGAACAATTATCAGTGCAGGTAGACGGCTTGTCGATTTTCGGAAAACCCAGGTATGGTCAGCCTCTACGGGCAAAACGTAGTAGATAGGTCGTTTTCGTGGCGCGGCCCCAAAACAGTCTTTTGGGACGGGTGGTATCCTTGGTAGCCCTGTGCTGCAAACGCACCTTAAACGCAAGGAGTCCCATGGATCTTATCGCCCAGCTCGCCCGCGAGCTCAACCTTAAGGCCGCCAACATCGAGGCGGCCGTCAAGCTCATCGACGAGGGCAACACCATCCCCTTTATCTCGCGCTACCGCAAAGAAGCCACGGGCGGCATGGACGACGTCGCCCTGCGCGCACTCGACGAGCGTCTGTCTTACCTGCGCAATCTTGAGCAGCGCAAAGAGGACGTCATTCTGCTCATCGACGCCCAGGGCAAACTCACGCCAGAGCTTGAGCAGCAAATTCGCGAGGCCACGCAGCTCCAGCGTGTCGAGGACCTCTACAAGCCCTACCGCAAAAAGCGCATGACTCGCGCGCAGAAGGCCCGCGAGGCAGGCCTGGAGCCGCTTGCCAACATGATCATCATGCAGGCCTCGGCCAAGGGCAGCGCACTCGACGCCGCCGCGGACTACGTCAACGAGGAGGCCGGCTTCGACACGCCCGAGAAGGCGCTCGCCGGCGCCGCCGACATCGTGGCTGAGACGGTGGCCGAGGACCCCGAGAACGTCGCCGACCTGCGCGCCTTTACGCAAAACACCGCCGACATCGTCGTCGAGGCCACCGACCCCGCCGAGAAGACCCCCTACGAGCCGTACTACAGCTATGACGAGCCGCTGCGCCGTATACCCAACCACCGCGTGCTGGCTATCGACCGCGGTGAGCGCGAAGGCAAGCTCCGCGTGCGCGTGAACGTCGACGGCGCCGCCGCCACGGCACGCCTCGGCAGCCGTTGGCCCCGCCGCCAGGGCGTCTTCGCGCCCGTCTTCGATGCCGCCATCGCCGACGGTTACAAGCGCCTCATGGCCCCCTCGCTGGAGCGCGAGGCCCGCGCCAAACTCACCGTTCGCGCTCAGACCGAGGCCATCAACGTCTTTGCCAAGAATCTCGAGGGCCTGCTCTCGGCACGCCCCGTGCGCGGCGCCCGCGTGCTCGCGCTCGATCCGGGCTACCGCACCGGCTGCAAGGTCGCCGTCATGGACGAGACCGGCAAGCTGCTCGACCACGGCGTGGTCTACCCCACCAAACCGCGCCACGACGTCGCCGGCACCAAGCGCGAGCTCGCCCGCCTCGTCAAAAAGGACGGCGTCAACACCATCGTCATCGGCAACGGCACCGCCAGCCGCGAGACCGAGGAAGTCGTCTCGGAGTTCATTGCCGAGCAGGCGCCCAGCCTTCGCTACACCATCGTTAACGAAGCCGGCGCGTCGGTGTACTCCGCCTCCGAGCTCGCCAGCCAGGAATATCCCGACCTGGACGTCACCGTGCGTGGCGCCATGAGCCTGGGCCGCCGC
The DNA here is from genome assembly GCF_039752955.1 of Collinsella aerofaciens. Classification (GTDB taxonomy): domain Bacteria; phylum Actinomycetota; class Coriobacteriia; order Coriobacteriales; family Coriobacteriaceae; genus Collinsella; species Collinsella aerofaciens_BI. The sequence goes on along the minus strand of NZ_JBDMHB010000028.1, from coordinate 27,666 downwards.
CTGCAAGACCCGCTGGCAGAGCTCGTCAAGATTCCGCCCCAGTCCATCGGCGTTGGCCAGTACCAGCACGACCTTGACCAGGCCGAGCTTTCGCACACCCTGGGCCACGTGGTGGAGGACGTCGTCAACCGCGTGGGCGTCGACGTCAACACCGCAAGCGCGAGCCTGCTGGGATACGTGTCGGGCATCACGCCGAGTGTGGCCAAAAACATCGTGGCCTACCGCGAGGAAAACGGCGCTTTTACCGATCGCCGTCGGCTCAAGAAGGTCCCCAAGCTGGGACCCAAGGCATATCTCAACGCCGCGGGCTTTTTGCGCATCAGCGGTGGCAAGAACCCGCTCGACGCGACAAGCGTCCACCCCGAGAGCTACGAGGTGGCCACATCCGTCCTGGAGCGCGCCGGTGTGGCGGCCAGTGAACTCAGCCGCGGCGGCGTGCCCGACATCGAGCGCCGCCTGGGCAGTATCTCGGCGCTGGCAAGCGACCTGGACTGCGGCACCCTCACGCTCATCGACATTGTCAACGAGCTCAAGAAGCCCGGTCGCGACCCGCGTGACGACGCGCCCGAGGTGGTCTTTAGCCGCTCAGCGCTTTCCATCGACGACCTGGAGCCCGGCATGGAACTCAAGGGCACGGTGCGCAACGTTGTGGACTTTGGCGCCTTCATCGACGTGGGCGTGCACCAGGACGGCCTCGTGCACATCTCCAAGCTGGCCAACCGCTTTGTCAAGCACCCCAGCGATGTGGTGCGCGTCGGTGACACGGTCAAGGTGTGGGTCGAGAAGGTCGATCGCGACCGCAAGAAAATCTCCCTCACCATGGTACAGGGGAAGTAAACCGCCAAAGCAAGGGTACCCCCTGTAGTGACGTGCAAAATCGCGAGTATTCTGCAAATTCCGCTGTTCCGGACGCCCCTCAGAGGCAATAAAGTCATAAACAGCCCCCGTTTTGGCGTCATCAGAGCCAAAACGGGGGCTGTTCCGTGCTTCAACTAGCTGGTAAAAGCCTTTACCTCGCAGAATACTCTCAATTTTGCACGTCGCAGGCGGGGGTACCTTTGCCCACGGCAGGATATGGAAGCCGAGTACCGACTTGCCAGCGAGCCCGTGTCAGCAGCCCCGGCCTTTCCTTTGCCTAGCGCGACCCTTGCGAAGCGCGTGAGCGATAGGGAAAGGAAAGGCCGAGGCGAACAGCCCGCGACGCGCTCAGTGTTCGCGCTACGGCAGAATATGGAAGCCCAAAGCGGCGATATCCTTGGCAAAACCGCGCACGGTGTCGAGCGAGACCTCGTACGGGTCGCGGCCAATGTTCTTGCGCTTTGCCAGGATGCTGTTGGGCACCGTGATGATCTGGCAGCCGCAGGCCTCGGCCTGGTAGATGTTGATGAGCTCGCGCGTGGACGCCCACAGGACCTCGCAGTTGGGCTTGGCGGCGGCCTTCTGGACCGACTCCGTCATAAACGGAATGGGGTCGACGCCGGTATCGGCGATACGGCCGGCAAAGAGCGAGATGATGGACGGCGTCTCGGTGTCAACGGCCTCGACCATCTCATCGACCTGCGCAGGCGTAAAGATGGTAGTAACGTTGACCTTGATGCCGTCGGCGGAAAGCTTGCGGACCAGATCGGCGGTGGACTCGCCCTTGGTGGTCACGCACGGAATCTTGACGTAGACGTTCTCGGCCCAGGTAGCGATCTCGCGGGCCTCGACCTCCATGGTCTCGACGTCGTCGGCAAAGACCTCAAACGACACGGACACATCGGTGATGTGAGCCAGGACCTCCTTGGCAAACGCGCGGTAATCCGTCACGCCGCCCTTCTTCATAAGGGACGGGTTGGTCGTGAAACCCTGAACGTTGCCGTTCTCGTACATGTCGAGCATGCCCTCGAGATTTGCACCGTCAGCGAACACCTTGATTGCCATCTGCCTGATTCCTTTCGCTTGCACATGGGCGTTAAACTGCTAAACACTTTACCTACGTTTATCAAGGCGTGAGCTGCGGTTTTTTATCTTCTCGGCGAACGGTATAAACACCTCAGTGTTTGGATTGATAAATCGATTGAGCATGTAAAAGCAAAGAGTCGCAGTTTGGGCAAACATCAGAACGCGGGATTCATTAGATGAGGCCGAAATGCTGCATCGCTGTGACGGTACCGTCGTGTGCGACATCGTCGGTCACGTAGTCGGCGACCGCCTTGACCTCAGGCATGGCGTTGCCCATGGCGACAGCCGTCTCGACCGCAGCGAGCATGCCCAGGTCGTTACCCGAATCGCCGAAGCCAAAGGTGCGTGCGTTGCCGGTGCGACCCAGGTATTCCAGCGCTCGCGCCACGCCCGCGCCCTTGTCGATGCCCTTGGGACTCAGCTCGCGATTCTGACCACCGGTGTTGCACAGCTCAAACTCGCGATCGATAAAGCCATCATCGTTGGCTACGCGAGCCAGGTCGCTCGCGACGATGCACACCTTGCCTACGCGCAGACGGCCGTCGACGCGCATCTCCTCGGCGCTGTGCACCACAGAGGTACCGATTAAAGACGAGCACTCAACGCCCACAGGCTCCAGCGCAAAAGTCGCAGCGTTGGACTCGAAAAAAACCTCGATGCCGGCATCCACAACGCGACGCGCAAGCTCCTCAACAATGTCTTCGTCAAAGCAGTCCTCGTGTACCACGCGCCCCTCGACTTCGAGCGTCGCCCCCGCCATGGCAACGATGCCCGCCGGGTTCAGCGCGCGTAAGCCATCGGCAATCAGCCACAAGGGACGACCCGTGCAGATAAATGCCTGGTGACCCGCGTTGCGCAGGCGACCAAATGCATCGACAACAGCCTTCGACGGATGGATTGCATTGAAGTCTTTGTCGGTCATATCGTCGGGATCGAACGACGTCAGCGTGCCGTCCACGTCAAAAAAGAGCACGGCGGAATCGGGGCACGCATCAATCATATGGGTTCCTTTCGGGGGCGAGAGTAAACGAAGTATCCATCATATAATGGAGCGACGCAACCAGAGAGGTCACCCATGGAATTTTACGCAAGCTGCCCCGAGGGCTTTGAGTCCGAACTCGCCGACGAGCTTAAACGCCTCGGGCTTTCGCATGTTCGCCGGCTGAAGGGCCGCGCTACATTTGAGGGCGAGCTCGAAGAAGGCTACCGCGCCTGTCTGTGGTCACGCCTGGCGAGCCGTGTGTTCGTGGTACTCGGGCGCTTTGAGGCGCAGGATGCCGATGAACTGTACGACAGCGTGTACGACATCGCCTGGGAGACCATCATCCGCCCCGGCGCCACCATTGCCATCACCGCCCGCGGCGTGACCGAGCAGCTGCGCAACACGCGTTTCTCGGCCCTGCGCGCCAAGGACGCATTATGCGACCGCTTGGCCGAAACCACGGGCCGTCGCGCCGATGTCGACGCCGCCGATCCCGATGTTCACCTGCTGCTTTCGCTGCGTCAGCGCCGCGCGAGCATCAGCCTGGACCTTTCGGGCGACCCGCTGTTCAAACGCCTGCCGCGTGCCGCGACCCGCGCCGGCGAGGGTACGCACGTGCTGCGCCCCGACTACGCCGCCCTGGTGCTGGCGCAGGTCGGCTGGACCGCACTGTGCGAGTGCGAGTTGACGGCCGACGATTACGAGAATGAAGCCCTTCCCACGCTAATCGATGCCTCGTGCGCCGGCGGCGGCCTGTTGCTGGAAGCCGTGAACATTCTGACCGACCGCGCCCCGGGCGCCGCACGCGAGCGCTGGGGCTTTGAGGGCTGGCAACTGCACGACGCCGCCCTGTGGGAGCAGCTGCTTGCCGAGGCGCGCGAGCGCGAGGCGGCAGCGCGCGAGCGCCAGGCGCGCATCGTGGCCGTAGACATCGACCCCGCCGCCCGCAAGACTGCCGAGCGCATGGTCAAGTGCGCCGGCTACAAGCGTTTTGTCGACTTTTGTGCCGCCAAGCCCGCCACCGTGCTGGACCGTGCGGGCGCCGTCGCCGGTGCCGCCATCGTCGCAGACACCACCGAGACCCCGCTTTCGCTCATGCACGATGCCATGACGCTCATCGGCGAGCTGCGCCGCGCCCCCGAGCTCGCTTCGGCGCCGGTCGCCGCGCTCACCCGCGACGGATTGCTGGCCCGCGCGCTCCATGCCGAGCCCGTGCGCTCCATCGCCGTCATGCCCAATAACGAGGAGGCGGCTATTGAGGTTTGGCCCTCGCTCGACCACGCCGCCGCGGCATTCGAAGCTGCGACCAGCGCAAACACCGAGGAGCAAACCGCGGACGCCGAAGACGAAGCCGCCGACACCCCCATGTCCGAACCTGCTGCCACGCTCGACTTGGGCGACGGCAAGCCGCTGCCCGTGCTCATCCCGGAGTCCGAGCAGTTCGCCAACCGCCTGCGCAAGAACGCCCGTCTGCGCCGCAAGTGGGCCAAGCGCGAGGGCGTGAGCTGCTACCGTGTCTACGATGCCGACCTACCCGACTACTCCGCCGCCATCGACCTGTACGAGGGCTGCCCGCAGACGCCGGGACGCTGGCTCGTCATCGCCGAATACGCCGCGCCCAAGACCATCGATCCCGCGCTGGCCCAGGCCCGCATGCTCGACATCTTGGCCATCGCGCCGCGTATCCTGGATGTTCCGGCCGAGCATGTGCACGCCAAGGCCCGCATGCGCTCGCGCGGCGGCTCGCAGTACGGCAAGCAGGGCGCCGGCAAGGGTGGCTCGGGCGAGCGCGCCAACATCGCGCGCCGTCGTCTGCCGCTCATCGAGGAGGGCGGCCTCACCTTTGCCGTCAACTTTGACGACTATTTGGATGTGGGCATCTTCCTGGATCATCGCGTCACGCGCAACCTGGTGCGCGAGCACGCCAAGCAGGCGCGCCGCTTCCTCAACCTGTTTGCCTACACCGGCACTGCCACCTGCTACGCGGCCGATGGCGGCGTCGAGGAGACCGTGACGGTCGACCTTTCCAACACCTACCTAGACTGGGCCGAGCGCAATATGCGCCAGAACGGCTTTGTTGGTCCGCAGCATCATTTTGTGCGCGACGACGTGCTTGCCTGGATTCGCGACCAGCGCCAGACGCGCAACCGCTGGGACCTGATCTTTGTCGACCCGCCCACGTTCTCGAACTCGTCCAAGATGGGCCGCCGCACCTGGGATGTCCAGCGTGACCATGTTGAGCTTTTGGCCGGCGTATCTCGCCTGCTTGCACAGGGCGGACATGCCATCTTTAGCTGCAATCTGCGCGGCTTCCGCCCCGAGACGCGCAAGCTCGCCCGCGCGGGCGTGGTGTTGGAGGACATTACGGCGCAGACCATCCCCGAGGATTTCGCGCGCAACCAGAAGGTGCACCACTGCTATATCGTGCGCCGCCTGCCCATCGAGGACGCCATGGCCGAGGTCGGCTTTAGCGCCGAGGAGATTGCCGAGCGAACCGAGGAGCTGCGCAACCCCGAAGCCCGCAAGCCTCGCACAACGGCGCCCGCGCACGCGCAGGCCGGAGACCGAGGGCCGCGCGGCAACGGCAAACCCTCCCCTGCCAGCAAGTCCAAAAAGAAGAAGTTCTACGCCAGCAAGCCCAAGGGCAAATAAAAAAGTTGCGGTGGAATACGGACTGTTTTGCCTGGAATTAGGCAAATTTACACCGTATTTCACCGCAACTCATATTGGGATGGTGGTTGGCGATCTAGCCTTGGGTGACCAGGCGATAGCCGATACCCACATGCGTCTGGATATAGCGCGGATGCGCGGGGTCGGACTCAATCTTCTTGCGCAGCGTGCCCATAAAGACGCGCAGGCTCGCCAGGTCGCTCTTAGTTGCCGTGCCCCAAATCTCGTGCAGGATAAACTGGTGCGTCAGTACCTTGTCGGCGTTGTGTGCCAGCAGGCACAGGAGCTTATACTCGATCGGCGTCAGATGCAGTTCCTCGCCATCCATCGTGGCGATGCCGGCATCAAAATCGATATGCAGCTCACCGGTATCAAACGAACCCTCGGAGGCAACGCCGCCCGTCTGCGCATACGAAAGACGCCTGAGCGTCGTGCGAATGCGCGCGAGCAGTTCCTCGACCGAAAACGGCTTGGTCAGGTAGTCGTCGGCACCGGCATCGAGCGCGCGGATTTTGTCCGCATCCTCGCTGCGCGCCGAGACCACGATGATCGGCATGCCCGACCATGCGCGCACCGACTCCACCACCTTGACGCCGTCCATATCGGGCAGGCCCAGATCGAGCAGCACAATGCTCGGCGCCTGCGATGAGGCGGCGGCGATAGCGGCATGGGCGGTCTCCACAGCCATATGGCGCAAGCCGTGCGCCTCGAGCGCGGCAACGATAAGATTGCGAACGGCGGGGTCGTCCTCAACGACCAAGATGAGCGGTTTTACGGCAGAGTTCGGCACAGCGTTACTCCTTATCAAACGAAACATCGGCGGCAGGAAGCTCAATCGTAAAGACCGAGCCGTGCGGGTCCGCCGCGGCAACCTCTATGCTACCGCCATGCGCCAGCGCAATAGAACGGCAGAGCGAAAGACCCAGGCCAACGCTGCGGTGGCTGTCGGCCAGACCATGGTTGGCGGTATAGAACGACTCGAAGATCCGTTCGCGATCCTCGGGTGCGATGCCCGGACCATCATCGGCCACCGAGCACGCCACGCGTCCATCGTCGACGCTAATCGAAATCATGATATGCGAGCCCGCGGGCGTATAGGTGATGGCGTTGTTCACCAGATTGACCACCAGCTGCACCATCAGGCGCGCATCGACATTGACGAGCGCCGGCTCATCGCACGCCACCACCTTAAGGT
>NZ_JBDMHB010000028.1:6216-20721 GCF_039752955.1 Collinsella aerofaciens | reverse complement strand
GCGTTGAGCCATTGCGCATCCGAGCGAATGGACAGGAGCAGGCCGCGGCGCGTTTGGGCGTCGAGCACGGCGGTGCCGGTCGAGCCCTGGTCGAGCAGCACGTCGGCATTACCCGAAATACTGGTAAGCGGCGTGCGCAGATCGTGCGAGATGGAGCGCAGCAGGTTGGCGCGCAGTTGTTCGTTTTTGGCGAGCACCGCCGCTTCCTCGCGGGCCTCCATGGCGCGGGCGCGATCGAGCGCCAGCTCGCCTTCGCTCACGATGGCATCGGCAAGCGTCCGCTCCTCGTGCGTCAGCACGTCGGGCTCGGCAACGATAGCCAGCACGCCCACCACCGAGGCGGGGTCGCCCGAGCGCGCGAAGCCGTCGCCTGTGCGAACCGTCAGGTAGATGCCATAAAACGCCGAGCCGCCAAACGTGGCGTCGAGCGGCGTTCCCACATAGGCGGACGCCGAGAGCCGCGGCGGCATCTGCGGCGCCAGTTCATGCACCGGCGCGGCATCGCCCACGGCCGTGTAAGTCGCGCGCGGCAGCAGGTCATCGCCCTCGGCGTCGGCGCTGTACCACACGACCGGACAGCCCGAAAGACGCGCCAGCTGCGTTGCCATGGCATGGACAATCTGCTGCTGATCGGCGCACCGCTGCAGCATACGGTTGGTCTCGAGCACCATATGCGTACGGCGGTCGCTGGCAGCGGCCTGCGCCAAGGCGCGGCGCAGGGCCAACGCAATCGAGCTCGACACAAGCGAGACCACGAACATGATGAAGAACATGCCGGGATAGCCGCGGTCGATAAGCGACAGCGAGTAGCGCGGGTCGACAAACAAGAAGTTGTAGAGCGCCACGGCGGCAGCCGAGCTCAGCAAGCAATACAGGCGACTCCAGGTAAAGAAGGCGCACAGCTGAACGGCGAACACATAGACGATCATGATGCTCGGCGCGAGACCCGGATGGTCGAGCAGCGCGCCCACAATCGTCGCCGCGACCAGCAGCCCCACCGACACGCAGGCGTCATACAGAGGAGTGCGGCGCGTCAGCGTTGTGCGCCGCCACCAAAAGCTATCGGCAATATCGCCATCCGCACGGACGTCCATCAGCGCCCCGCCCCTCTCTCAAAAACAAAAACCACCACAAAGGGACAGGCACCTTTGTGGTGGTTTCCCTTGTGGTGGTTCCAAGTGTATAGCCTTTGCAACCGGCGGTCGCTAGACAAACAGCACGTGCGCGAGCAGGGCACACACGCACACCGCTCCAAATACCAGCGCCACGATCGAGATCACGCGGTCGGCCATATCCATGTTGGCACGGTTCGTCAAAAACCGATCTTCGGCGGCGTCGGCGCGTGCCTCACGTACCAGCTCGGCAACCACCTCGCGGCCATCAAACATCTTTGCATCCATGTTTGCCTCCCCGGTCTCAATCTTGTCCATCGAAAACCAACTCCATGCAACTGTCGGCGCCTACGGGCGCTCGTTGGGAGCCAGGCGCTGCATCTTGTTCACGGCCTTGAACTTGGTGAACAGCGGCACGTACTCAAAGCTCACGTTGGAGTTCTCCAGGCCGTACCAGCGTGCAGGCGTGCCGGCGGCGCGACGAATGATGTACTTGAGCGTGATGGCCGTACGCTCGCTCGGCTCCACATCGCTTTCGGGCGCCAGAAGCTTACGGATCAGGACGAACTTGAACGTACCGATGTTACCCGGATCCTTGTAGACCGAGTAGTCATGCGTCTGCGGCGGCAGCTCGCCGGTGGCAGCCAGGTCCTGAACGACCTGGCGCAGGTAGGCATTGACGCGCTGGTTGATCTTGTAGCCCAGGTACAGATGCACGCGGAACACGTAGTCGGTGCCGAACGTCTCGACCGAATAGGCAAAGGTATGCGGCTCATCCATGGTCTCGACATTCACGAACCACCAGGCGCGGGCGCGCTTGGGATGCTTGTCCAAGATCGAGTAGACGATATCACGGTCGATGTAGTCGGTATGGGTGTCCTTGGTCAGGTACACGATGTTGTCGCTCAGACGCTCGTAGCGATCGTCATCGCGCAGGCGCTTGAGCTGCGGCAGGTAGCTGCGCAGCGGCAGCAGCGTAAACTGGCGCTGCTCGACCGCCGTGCCGTTGTACCAGCACACCATAATGCCCATGATGAGTGCAGCCATGAGGATGGTGAAGTAACCGCCGTGGAAGAACTTGGTGAGCGAGCTCACGAAGAAGAAGCCTTCGAGCAAAAGGAAGAAGGCCGCGAAGATCCACGGCGCGACCTTAAGCTTGCGCTCCTCGTGCAGGTAGAAGAAGAGCAGCAGCGTCGTGCACATCATAGTCAGCGTAATGGCAAGGCCGTAGGCGGCTTCCATATGCGCCGAGTTCTGGAACAGCAGCACCACGATGACGCAGCCGACAAGCATGACGTTGTTGACCATGGGGATGTAGAGCTGGCCCTTGGTCTCGGCAGGGTAGAAGACCTGCATGTGCGGCATGAGGTCCAGACGGCTGGCCTCGGACACCAGCGAAAACGCGCCGGTGATGAGCGCCTGCGAGGCAATGATGGCCGCGACGGTGGAAAGGCCGACGGCAAAGGGACGCAGACCCGGGGCGAGCATCTGGTAGAACGGGTTGAGGTCGGCAATGCCCATGAGCTCGGGGTTGGCAGCGTTGTTCATAAGCCACGCGCCCTGGCCCATATAGGAAAGCAGCAGGCAGCACTTAACGAACGGCCAGGTGGCGTAGATGTTGCCGCGGCCGACGTGGCCCATGTCGGAGTAGAGCGCCTCGGCACCGGTGGTGGCGAGGAAGCAACTGCCCAGAATCATGATGCCCGCGTGGTTGTTGGGGCTCAGCAAAAAGGCGATGCCGCGCACCGGGTTGAGGCACAGCAGCACGGCGGGGTGCTGGAAAACAAAGAAAAGACCCGTGCCGCCCAGGAACAGGAACCACAGCGTCATGATGGGGCCAAAGGCGTGACCGATCTTGGCCGTACCGATGCGCTGTACCAAGAAGAGCACGATGATGATGGCGAGCGTAATGGCGACGACGCGGCCCTGGTCATCGCCCAGCACGGCATGGACCGCCGGGATGGTGCGCAGGCCCTCGATGGCCGTGGTAACGGTAACGGCCGGCGTCAGGATACCGTCGGCGAGCAGCGCGGCGCCACCCAGCATGGCGGGGATGATAAGCCACTTGCCGCAGCGCTTGACCAGGCTGTACAGGGCAAAGATGCCGCCCTCACCATGGTTATCGGCGCGCAGCGAGATGAGCACATACTTGATGGTGGTCAGCAACGTGACCGTCCACACGACAAGGGAGAGCGCGCCGAGCACGAACTCCTCCGTGACGCTTCCGATGCCGCCGTTGCCGGCAACGAGCGCCTTGGTTACATACATGGGGCTGGTGCCGATATCGCCGTACACCACGCCCAGCGTGACGAGCATCGCCGAGATGCTCACAGGAATCGCAGCGTGCGAGGCTGCCTCCTTGGCCTTTTGTTCCATAAGCCGGTTTCCTCCCAACTTTAATGTTCGAAGGGATTATAGGTAATCGGCCCATGTTTTAATGCACTGTTTTCCCAGCTAGATAAAGATTTATACAGTCTTTAGGCTACCGCGGCGATATGAAATGTGACAAAGGGACTATCCCCTTGTCACATTCGTCATTTTCCGAGCCAGTTTTTGAACCACCACTCCATGGAGCGGCTCATCTCGGCCATAAAGGGGCTCGTGTGCTTGCGGGTGTAGATATCCACCACGCGCTCGCCCACCTCGCGGGCGTGCGGGCGAAACATCGCATCCATCTCGGCCACCTGCGCATCCATAGTCGCGTCGTCCGCACGGCAGTAGCGCTCCTCGTGCACCAGGTTCACCACGGGATGTGCAATGGCCGGGCGCTCCTTACGGGGCGTGCCGATGATGAGCATCGATAGCGGCATGGTATAGGGCGGCAGATCGAGCAGCTCGGCAACTTCCTCGGCATTCTCGACGATGTCGCCGATATAGCAGCTCCCCAGCCCCAGGGCCTCGGCAGCAACCACGGCGTTTTGCGCGGCGATCACGGCATCCTGAGCCGCGATGGCAAAGTCGCCCAGACCCGGCGCGCGGCGGGGCGCCCTGCCCGTACGCTCTACAAACTCGGGCTCAAAGCAGCCCACGTGCTCAAACAGATCGATCCACTTGGCATAGTCGACTACAAATATAAGTGCCCAGGACGCCTTGGCGATCATGGGTTGGTGATCGCACAGGTCGGCCAGACGATCCAGCGTAGCCTGCTCGCGAATGCTCACGATGGAATACATCATCATGGCGCCCGCCGACGGCGCGCGACTCGCCGCATGCAAAATTGCCGCCCGCTGCTCGTCGGTCACCGCCACGGGACGGTCGTCGTCATCACGCGCGAAGGCACGCGTGGAGGAACGGTGCTCCAACGTGTCCAACACCGCATTGCCCGTGGTCTCGACCGGATAGCCGCCCGCGTCCATGCCAGCATCCACGTCACCCGCACTCGTCATACAAGCCCGTTCGCTCATCGCCTCATCCTCGCCATTTCTTTAAGAAGCCTTTACGTTTCCGTGTAATTCCCGTCCATTATCGCGCAGGTCGCCACTACATTGCGCCACACCGCCACACGTGCGCGTTAATATGGCTGGTTGTTGTGCGCAGACACCAATTGCAGCGCATATCTTGGTAACAATCGGGTAAACCCCCGCTTTCGTACGTTTTAGTTTGTGAGGAGTCTCAGCATGTTCGCTGCCGCCATCTCGCTCGTCGGTCTTGCGGCGACCGTCTACCTTGTCTTGCGCGAGGCCAAGGCCATTCGCGCTCAGTCGGGCACCGTTGCCAAAAGCGCTCTTGGGTGGAGCGTCGCCTTCGGCCTGTTCCAGGTCTTTTTGACCATTTGGGGCGCTATTGGTCTCGTCGCGCAAAACGAGCCGCTCGCCTTTGTGATGCTCATCCTGACCAATGCCATCCTCACCGGCTGCGCTTGGGCCAGCATCGCCCGCGACCGCATCGCCCCGCGCGTCTTTGCGTTCGCCAAGCCCGACGCCCCCGCCCCCACCGGCAAGCTAGCCCGCCTGCGCGGCGCCTTTGTGGGCAAACCGCTCGTCGCCGCCGTCCTGTGCCTGCTGCTCGCCGGCGTTTTTGCGCTGCTGGGCATGGAGGTCTCGTCCAACCACGACTTTACCTGGGTCTACCCCCTGTGCATCCTGCTCGAGTGGGCCATCATCACCGTGCTCATGACCGGCCTGTTCTTCCTGTTCCAGCGCCACGGCGCAGCTCCCGCCGTCCTGGCCTTTGCCCTTTTTGTCCTGGGCATTGCCGAGTTCTTCGTCATCACGTTTAAATCCATGCCCATCCAGCCGGGCGACCTTTCGGCCATCTCCACCGCCGCTGCGGTCGCCGGCACCGGCTACACCTTCTCGATCTCGCTGTTCTGCGTGCTGTCCATGGGCTTTACCGCCATCGCCATGCTGCTATGCGAGTACGCCGGCCTGGTGGCACCGCACCGTCAGAAGGGCGCCGCCAACGCCAAGCGCATGCTGCTCACCAACCTGCTCGTCGCCGTGCTGTGCCTGGGCGGCGTGACCGCGCACGTCACGCTTATCGACTACTACAACACCCTCGGCATCACCGTCTACACCTGGCGCCCGCTCGAGAGCTACTGGCGCGAGGGCTACCTGCCCGCTTTCATTAGCGCGGCGCAGTCCATCAAGCCGCCCAAACCCGCCGACTACTCCGTCGACGATGCCAAGGCTACGCTCAAGAAGTACGCCAAGGCCTACGACAAGTCCGATGCCGCCAAGAGCGACGAGCGCGCCGCCGCAAAGGAGCAGTTCGACAGCGAGAAGCCCACGGTCATCGCCATCATGAACGAGACCTTCTCGGACCTATCCATCTACCAGAACATGCGCGCCGGCTACGAGGGCCCGCAGTACTTTAAGAGCCTGTCCAACTGTCTCAGCCGCGGCAAGCTCTACGTGAGCGCCTACGGCGGCGGTACCGCCAATACCGAGTTTGAGTTTATGACCGGCAACTCCATGGCCAACCTGGGCTCGGGCGTGTACCCCTACACCATCTACAACATGGAAACGACCGGGAATCTGGCAGAGCAGTTCAAGTCGCTCGGATATTCCACCACGGCCATGCACCCCAACCACGCGACCAACTGGAACCGCGAGAACGTCTACAAGGACTTTGGCTTTGACCAGTTCCTGTCCATCAACGACTTCCAGGGAGCCGACACCCTGCGCGGCATGGTGACCGACCAGGCTACCTACGACAAGATTCTCGAGTTGCTCGACCAGAACGCCGATCCGCAGTTTATCTTCGACGTGACCATGCAGAACCACTCGGGCTACGACACGGGCCTGCTGCCGGTCGACAAGCAGATGCATCTCAACATCGACACGACCGACCTGGACACCAAGACCGTCGAGGACGGTACGCTGTCCGATGTCGACGAGTACGTCTCGTGCATCGAGCAGTCCGATCAGGCGCTGCGCTACTTCCTTAACGCCTTGAGTAAGCTCGACCGCAAGGTGGTCGTGGTGTTCTGGGGCGATCACCAGCCGTTCTTCCCGTCCAAGTTCAACGACAAGTGGTTTACCGGCGAGGACGATGCCACGCATCAGGAGCGCCTGTGGCAGACCGACTACATCATCTGGGCTAACTACGACGTTGCCGGCTGCGACCAGACGAGCAAGGTCGACGACCTGTCCACCAACTACCTGTCCACCCAGCTGATGCAGCTGATCGGCGCACCGCTGACCGACTACCAGAAAGCGCACATGACGCTGCGTAAGTCGCTGCCCGCCATCAACTCGGTGGGCTACGAGGACGCCAGCCTGCGCTGGGCGCTCTCCTCCAACGTCACCGGTGACGACGCCGCAGCGGCAGCCGCCACCAAGGCGCGCGAGGATTACGCCAAGATGCAGTACTACGAGATGTTCCGCGACGGCAAGAACGTGTATACCGAGCACTTCCAGACCGAGGCCAACGAGACCGACCCCAACCTGGCGCCGGGCACGACCAAGATCAAGTAGCTGCTAGCTGCTGAGCCACAACTGAAACGTCTGTCCAGGCGGAGGCATATAAGGTTCCCTGCTCGGACAGTCCTGCGCAAGACGAAGGCCACGTTATGTGGCCTTCTTTGTTTGCGGAAAGTGTGTCCCGGAATTCTTGTCTGGAATGGGATGCAGTTTCCGCTTGGGACCCGATTGGGAAAGTGTGTCCCACTATTCAGCTGGATTCCGGGATGTATTTTCCGGTTGAGGCTCGTTGGGAAAGTGCGTCCCGGTCTGGGCGCTCAAACTGGGATGGATTTTCCGGATGAGGGCTTGACGGAAAATGTGTCCCGTTCCGGGCGCTAATTGTGGGATGCAGTTTCCGCTTGCGGAGTCTCCACTCAACAGAAAACCCGGGTGGCCTGTTTTTGGCTACCCGGGTTTTTGGGTTGTCGATATGTTCGACTGGCTACTAGTGGGTCTTGCGGCGCTTGATCAGCATGATGAGGGCTATCACTACGAGCGTTGCTCCCGCTGCTGCTGCGGTGGCAACTAGGGCGAATGTTTGGTCGCCGGTGTTTGCGAGGTTCTTCGCTGTGGTCGTAGTCTTGACCTTGGTGTCGGTCTTAGCTCCGTTGTCGGACTTGGGCTTGTCCGGGTTCGTCGGGGTCTCAGGAGTCTCGGGGTCCTTTGAGCCTTCGGAATCGGTTGGGCCGGCGGTGTTTATCAGCGTATGGTCCAGGAACTTCTTGGCGCCCGCACTTGCCTGTGAGAACAGGCGGCGCGTGCGGATCGGGGTGGCGTTCACCGTTGTGAGCGCCGTCTCCTCGGCCTCGATATTCACGAGCGTCGTGCCGGTGTCGAGGCCCACGTCGTTGTATCCCACGTGGCAGTAATACTGCGCACCGTCATCGTCTGCGGTCAGGTCAATCTCGAGCTTTGAGGCCGTTCCAGCCGCGAGGTTGCCATCGGCACCCACGAGCTTAAACTCTGTCTCGCCGCGGCCCTTGCGGTACCACATATAGGTCGGTGCCAGCCCTGTTTCGCTATCGTCGGCACCGAGTTGCTTCACATGGCCAATCGCCGAGAGCGTCAGGTGGCTTCCCGCCGCGCGCTCAACCGAAGAGTCGTATCCAAGATCCGACCCCTCCGCAGCATCCGCCGCAGGTCCGCTCACGGTCATCGTCATGCCATCGGGCATGGTCTTGACCGTGATGATTGCCGAGCGAATACCTGTTTCAGTCGTGGATCCATTCTTAACGGCGGCGATGGCGAATCGATACTCCGTATTGGGCTGCAGCCCATCCCACTTGAGCGAGGTCTGCGTGTTGTCGGCAATCTTCCAGCTATTGACGACCGCATCCGCCGCATTGCTCTGCAGCATGCCCACGCCGTAGCTAAAGCCACTCTTGTTTGTGAGCACATCGTCCCAGTTAAACGTAACGCTGGTCGAATCGACGGCGTTTGCCGTAAAGCCCGTCACGGCCGGCGCGTCGGGCATCTCGACGTCCTTAACGTCATAGCCCACGATCCAGAACTGGTCGGTGTCCTTGGTGCCGAGCTTGTCGCCCGAGTCTGCCTCGAACTTGTCGACATCCACCGCGTTGACGCCCAGACGCCACACAAAACCGTACTTGCCCTGCGCGGCCTCGGGCAGGTTGTCGACGGTGCCGCCGTATTCGGTCGATTCACTCGAGGAGTTACCCGTAGTAAAGCCGGCGTTGGCACCAAAGCACAGGCCGCCAAACAACTCGTGCTTTGCGAGCTTCGCGCCCATGACAACGCTGCCGTTCAGCGTCAAGCCGAGCTCGAGCTCCTGCTCCTTGCCCTCCTCGACTTCGATGGTCTGCTCAATGCTCGCCCCCGACTGCGCGGCGGCGCCGTTAAACCCATCGTGCGTGTAGGCGCGCGTTACGCCAGGCTTGCCCAGGCCAAAGGAATCCCCAACGGGAGTCTCGCCGTTGAGCGTCGTTTGATAGGTTCCGGGTTCTCCCGACCGGTTGGTCAAAAAGTAGCTGAGCGGCGTCATATTGTGCTGTTTGGCAATGTGGTCATAGGCCTCGACATTAACGACCGAGGTCTGCGCGCCGAGCGACACGGGCGCCGCCATCACGCCCTTGCCACCAGTTTCCTCATTTTCGATCTCATACTCGTAATAGACCATCGGAATCGTGTAGAGCACGGCCTTGTCACCCTCGCCGGCATGCGACTCATAGCTTACGCTTGCGCTGACCGTGCGCTCGCTCCGGTAGTCATAGCATCCCTCGGCGGCAAAATCGACTGAAGCATTCATCGCGACCAGGGGCGGACCGGTCTGCACCTCGACGGCAACGCCCAACTCGGCGCCAATGGTATAGCCCTGGGATGTCCCCGTGCCCTTTTCCTCTCCGTATGACGTGCCGCCCAACACCAGATAGCCGTATGCCTGCTCCAGATCCTCAACATAGGGCGCATCCTGCAGCACGGCAAGCACGCGCGGGTTGGTATAGACCTTGTAGCGGTCCTTGTACGTGATCTTGACGCTGTCGTTGTCGACATCGGGCAGCGCGAGCGAGATAAATGTGCCGTAGGTAGTGCCGCGACGGTTGCTCTCGCTAATCACCTGCTCCTCGCCGCGGCGCACCTTTCCGTTCTCGTCGAGCGAAAAATGCGAGGCGGTCATCCAATAGTAGTCATCGTTCTTGCGCAGGTCCTCGTCGCGGTGCTTGCCCACCACGGCGATAAAGCTCTCGTTATAGCGGTCCGAACCCGAGACGCTGCCCGCCTTGACGTCGCTGATCCACACCTGCTCTATACCCTTGTGGTCATGCTTGTTGCTGCTGTTGTATTGCTGACCGCTCATGCTCATGGTTCCGACCATGGACCCCAAGCCCTGAGCCCCGCTCTGTGCCGTGTTGCAGGCAAAGTCGCGGAACACATCGCCGCCCACGAGCACCTCGTCGACCGCCAGCTGCTCGGACAGGCCGTCAAGGTTGGCAGTGGCAAGGGCAATAGGCGCCAAGGTGCACGGATAGCGCTTATCCTGAGCGCTATCCTTCCATGCGCTGTTGGGCACATGCATCAGCCCATAGGAGGCGAGGAGCCCGTCTCTGTATTCCTTGCAATCGGAAAGCTTGAACTCGCCAGACTCCGAGTCAAAATACGCGTAGCGGTACAGCGCGCCGTACAGCCCCTTGCTGCCGTCAGAAGCGCCGTAATCAAAAGCGCTGCGTTGCCAGTCATAGCCCGCAAGAATAAGGCCCGTGACGGTTTCACCCGTCTTCTTTCCTTCTTCATCGTAGGCGGCAAACGTGCCGAACGTCGCGTTCGCAGCGACCATGGTCTTGCCGTTCGCGGAGAGGGAGATTGCGCCCGCGTCGCCCAGAGCATCGACATGGACGAGCGCACCCTTGGATGCATCCCACGAAAACAGCTCGCAATGCGTCGACTTATCAATATTCTTCTTGCCGTAGGGTGCCGAGACCACGATGGCGAGGTCATCGCAAAAATCGCGATCGAGGTCGCCGGCCGCTAGCGAAACGACAGGAGCTGACTGAAGCTGCGTCCAGGAGTCGTTCCCGCCCTTGTTGTGCGTGGTGTAGTCCGCGGCGTTACCGGCATCGATCTTGACGACGCTTTGCTTCCAGTTGCCGCCCTCCAAGTCATACATGTCGACTACAGCCTTGCGCACGCCGTTCTCGTCGACATAGCAGCCCGCGTAGACAAAAAGCTCGTCGACGCCGTCGCCATCGACATCGCCCGCCTCGACATCAAAGACGGCGTCGTGCTCTTGCAGGTAACCGGCATCCAGGTACTTAAAACGGCCTTCGTACATCATACTAGTGTTGACCGTCACCGGCAGGTGTGTGTCGAGAGTGCGCGTACGCCCGTTGCTAAACGAGTAGAGGACCAGCTCAACCTTTCCGGCGTATGACTTGCCGTCAATCGTCGTGGAGGAACTGTCGCCGTAGGCACGGAGCTCGGCAACGCGGCTCTTTTTGCCCGTGCTGGCGTCGCTGCAGAACTCAACACTCGTGGCGTGAATGCCCGAGAAACCGTTGTTGTCGTTGGCGAGTACTGTTGAGGACTCATTGTTGCTTAGGTACGACCAGGTGCCGCCACCGTAGTCGCTATGCTTGTAGAGATCGCTGTTCGTATCGAAGTTGTTGACGTTTTGCCAGAACTTTGCGGCGCCCCACACACTTCCATAGCCATCGGTGAGTTTGCTGCTGCCGCCAATGTCACCGCGCTCGACGTTCTCGAGCTTGTCGCGCAGAGTGTAGCGATTGCCATGGCTACCGTTAGCTGCCATATAGACCTCGCTGCGCGTGGCAAACGTCGTGGGGGTATCAGTGGAATAGGGGCCAACGGTATCGGCCGGAATGTCCTCGCTCGTGCCCAGACCCAGGGCTTGATAATCCTGCTCGGTCATATCGGTGATTGCGGGCGCGTCTGCCGCCTGGGCAACCTGGGGCGTGGCCGTGAAGCAGGCGACGCTCGTGGCGATCAACGCAGCAAGCGCCGCCGTCCCAACAAGCGGGATTTTCGACAGCCTACGGATACGGGGGTGTGGAACGTACATGAGGGACCTCGCTTTATTCGAGTGGAGTGGACTCATTTTTGCAAATGATACATCCGATGCCCGATATCACGTGTCTCATTTTCGCCAACGGCGTGTCTCATTTTTGAGAATCCGAGATGCCGCGGAAATCTTATCCCAGCTCAAAGGCCATTTCTGGGATGTATTTTCCGTCGAGTGCCTCATCGGGAAACTGCATCCCATTTCAAGCGTCGATTCTGGGACGCACTTTCCCCTTAGACCCTCAACCGGAAACCGCATCCCACTTTGAGCGCAAATTCCGGGATGCATTTTCCGCTTGAGCCTCATTGGGAAACGGCGTCCCACTTTGAGGGCCAATTTCCCGTTGGAGCGCCTTTGGGAAAGTGTGTCCCACTTCGACCGCCCAGAGTGGGATGCACTTTCCGCAAAGCACCTCAACGGGAAACTACGTCCCATTCCAAAGGCAAATTCCGGGACGCATTTTTCGAAAGCCTGCCCATCCGGAAAGCCCGTCCCACTTTGGACGCATCCGGGCACGGAACCATCGACCTATCAGGCCTCCCATCAATAAAGAGGCGTCCTCCCGGACGGCGGGGCACGAAGTTCATCGCGAGTTCCGCACGCAAAGAAGGCCACTTAATGTGGCCTTCGTCTTGCGCAGGACTGTAGAGCAGGGAACTTCGTGCCCCGACGCCCGGGAGGACGTTTCATTTAGAAAGATGGACCGACCGCCGTCAGCGATGGGAGCTACTCCCCCAGCACGGCCTTTTTGGCGGCTGCAGCCATGTTGTCCAGATCTTCCTTGGTGGGGTGATCCTTTGCGGCGACCCAGTTGTCGAGCAGCATCTTAAATCGGGCGTTGTCGGGATCTTGCTCGAGCATGGCCTCATAGCGCTGCTTGACCGCGGGGCCCATCTTGCCCTGGCACATCGCCCAGCCCGCAAGCTCGGCATCTCCAGCCAAATTGGAAGTTACGCGGTCGATAATCTGCTGATAGTAGCTCTGGTCGGCCCCAAAGCCGCAGGTGCCAAACAGGAACACGCGCTTGCCGTGCAAGACGGAGAGCAATGCCGCGACCGAAGGCGTGCACGCGCCCTTGTCGCACCAAAAACCGACGAGCACCGTGTCGGCCGCGCAGGCGCCCTGCGCCTCAAGCGCAACCTGGTCTGCATCCGCATCGTCGCTCAACGCCGCGGCATGGACAAACTCAACACCCGCAGCCTGCAGAGCGCGCTTGATCGCGCCCGAAACCATCCTGGTATTACCGCTCTTGCTGTTAACCACCAAAGAGCACGTCATAGTCACGTTGCCTCGTTTCCCCCAAAACTAAAGCCACTAATGCAATTTATTAGATGAATATCTTAGTACTAACGTGACAGATGTAAACCACCGTCTGTCGATTGGCGACGCAGACGACATCTTTGGACAGATTTCGAACAGTATGTACTTCGGATTGAAACCGCCGCAGAGCGTTTCACAAATGTCCGAAAAACTGTTTCACAAAGCGCCGCCAAATTGTTTCATATGATACCGTCAATTTGTTTCACGAAATACCGTCAAATTGTGTCACGGTTTTTCGTCAAAATGTTTTACGCGCTGGTAAGATGCTATAAAACAAAATGTTTCTTTGAATGGCGGGGAGTACGATGACTAGGTATATGAGTAGATGTATCGATCGCTCAATCGAACGCGATCTTGGCATTTTTGGTGCCGTGCTCATTCAGGGACCGAAGTGGTGCGGAAAGACGACTACGGCCCAGCGATTCGCTGAATCATCGCTGTCTCTCTCCGACCCTGCCGGAGACTTTGCCGCACTGCAGCTTGCCAGGATCGACCCAGCTCAAGCAATAGTCGGCGCAACGCCGAGACTCATCGATGAGTGGCAGGAAGAGCCAAAACTGTGGGACGCAATACGTTTCGAATGCGATCGTCGAACCGGTGAGCCAGGGCAGTTTTTGCTTACGGGGTCAGCAACGCCAAACGATGCCGACCAACCGATGCACAGCGGCATCGGGCGCATATCACGCTTGCGCATGGAAACAATGACTCTGGCCGAACTCGAGGTTTCCTCAGGGGCGGTCTCGCTCGAATCGCTGCTTAACGGATGCCCCATCAAGGCGGCACTTGGATCCATCAACGGCATCGCCGATATCGCCGAATTGCTATGTCGCGGTGGTTGGCCTCAGGCGGTTGGCAAGACGACTGCCGATGCAATGCGTATATCCGCTGCCTACATCGACGGTGTCTGCGAATCGGATGTTTCGAGGGTCGACGGCGTGAAGCGTGACCCGGAGAAAGTCAGGGCTCTTCTGTCTTCGCTTGCGCGCAACGAATCCACTCTTGCCGGCGAAAAGTCTCTTGAGAAAGACCTCGGCGGTGATGTATCGAGAAGTACGCTGCGGCGCTATACGGATGCCTTGCGCAGAATACACATCATCGATGATATCCCGGCTTGGCATCCGGCGCTCAGGTCGCCGGTAAAGCTGCGGCAAAGCGCAAAAAGGCACCTTGCCGACCCTTCGCTTGCCGTTGCGCTGCTCGGAGCAAATCCGGAGTCATTGGCATCTGACCCGAAGACGCTGGGACTGCTCTTCGAATCCCTCGTCCTGCACGACCTTAAGGTCTATGCAGCCGCAAATGACTCATCGGTGTCCCACTACCACGACGCCGACGATCTCGAGGTCGACGCCGTTATACACAGGCGCGATGGAACTTGGATTGCCGTGGAAGTAAAACTCGGAAGTCCGCAGATCCCCGAGGCATCTGCAAACCTGCTTCGGCTTGAGCGCAAACTTGTCGAGCGTGGCGAGAGACCGCCCGCGGCCAAGCTCATCGTCATCGGGTTCGGCATGCCGGTCCATACGACGCCCGAGGGCATCATCGTTGCACCCGTTGACACGCTCGCGCCCTAGCGCTGCGTCACACGTCCCGCGTCTTGCTTACTGGGCAAACTGGCTGCGGTAGAGCTCGGCAT
>NZ_JBDMHB010000028.1:0-6064 GCF_039752955.1 Collinsella aerofaciens | reverse complement strand
GCCATAAGCTCGTCGAATGCCGCCTGCACCTGCAGCTCGGTACGGGTATCGATACTCGACGTTGCCTCGTCCAGCAGCAAGATAGCCGGGTCGGTGAGCATGACGCGCGCGATGCACAGCAGCTGTTTTTGACCCTGGCTAAACGTGCCGCCGTCCTCGCCGATGACCGTATCGTAGCCGCCTGGCAGCTGCACGATAAACTTGTGCGCATGCGCGCGCTTGCCCGCCTCGATAACCTGCTCGCGCGTGGCGTCAGGACAGCCGTAGGCGATGTTTTCCGCCACCGTGCCCTCGAACAGCCAAGTGTCCTGCAGCACCATGCCAAAGGCACGGCGCAGGCTTGCGCGCGTGTAGTCACGCGAGGAACGGCCATCGACCGCAATGCGACCGGCATCGATATCGTAAAAGCGCAGCAGCAAGTTGATGAGCGTCGTCTTGCCACAGCCCGTAGGGCCGACCAGGGCAAAGCGCATGCCGGGCTTAGCCTCAATACAGATGTCCTGCAGCAGCTTGCGGTCGGGCACGTAGCTAAAGTCCACATGCTCAAGGGCGACCTCGCCCTGCGGTGCGGCAAGCTCCACGGCATCTGGCGCGTCGGGCTCCTGCTCGCGCGCATCGAGCAGCGCAAACATGCGGCGCGCCGAGGCGTACGCGGTCTGGATCTGCGTAATGACGTTGGTGACCTCGTTGAACGGCTTGGTGTACTGGTTGGCATAGGACAGGAAGATCTGCACGCCGCCCACCGTAAGCGCCGCGGGCACGCCCGTGATCACGCCCACGCAGCCGATCACAGCGACCACGGCATAGATGATGTTATTGATAAAGCGCGTGCCGGGGTTGGAGAGCGAACCCATAAACTGCGCGCGCTCGCCCGCGGTGTAGAGCTCGGCATTGAGGGCATCGAAGCGTTGCTGAGCGTTCGAGCCATAGGCAAAGGCGTCGACAAGCTTCTGCTCGCCCACGTACTCCTCGATATGGCCGCCAAGCTGACCCTGAATACGCTGCTGCGCCGTAAAGCTCTTGTTGGAGAGCTTGGCAATAGCACCAGCTGCAAAAATGGAAAGCGGCGTGACGAGTACCACCACGAGCGTCATGGTCAGGTTAATGGAGAGCATAAACGCGAGCGTGCCCACGATGGTAATAACACCGGTGAAGAGCTGCGTGAAGCCCTGCAGCAGACCGTCGCCCACCTGGTCGACGTCGTTGACCACGCGGCTCATAAGGTCGCCGTGGGCATGGCTGTCGATAAAGCTGAGCGGCATGCGGCTGAGCTTATCGCTCGCCTCCACGCGCATATCGCGCACCGTCTCGTAGGACAGGCGGTTGACGCAGTAGCCCTGTAGCCACTGGAAGGCCGCAGCACCTACGACGACAATCGCGAGCTTGGTAACGAGCGGCAGCAGTGCGTCAAAGTCCACCTGCCCGGCGGCAACAATCAGGTCGATGCCCTCGCCGATGAGAATGGGCGTGTAGAGCTGCAGGATCACCGAGACGGCGGCACTCAAAAACGATGCCACAAACGAGACGCGGTGCGGGCGAACATAGCCCAGCAGGCGGCGGGTCACCGCACCCACGGGATAGCGCTCGGGATCGCCGGGCTGGCGCGGACCGTCGCCCAGGTCGTTGAGGTTATCGTTACCGGACACGTTGGCCGTCATCGTGGCGACCGAACCGGAGGAAGTGTACGGATTCATTTAGCAGCCCTCCTTTGCGCAGACGGATGCAGGGGCGGTCGGAGCGGACGCGGGCGTCGTGCTCCCCTGCTGGCCCTCGAGCTCTTCGCGGCGCAGCTGCGACTGGCAAATCTCGCGATAGAGCTGGCAGGTCGCGTACAGCTCGTCATGCGTGCCCAGGTCCGCAACCGAGCCGTGGTCGAGTACGCAGATCATGTCGGCATCGCGAACGGTCGAGACACGTTGGCTCACGATGACGGTCGTGAGCGGCAGCCCGCCCTCGGCGGCACCGCGCACACTGCGCTCGCGGATGGCATGGCGAAGCGCCGCGTCGGTCTTAAAGTCGAGCGCCGAGGCAGAATCGTCCATGATCAATATCTGAGGCGAGCCCACCAGGGCGCGCGCGATGGTCAGGCGCTGGCGTTGGCCACCGCTGAAGTTCTTACCGCCCGCCTCGACCGGGGTATCGAGCCCCTGCGGCTTGTTGCGCACGAACTCGCTCGCCTGCGCCGTGTCGAGCGCCGCCCAGAGCTCCTCGTCGGTCGCCGACTCGTCACGCCAGGTCAGGTTGCTGCGGATCGTGCCGCTCACCAGCGACGCGCGTTGCGGGACGGTCGCGACCACATGGCGCAGCTGATCGAGCGGCCAGGCACGCACGTCGGAGCCCATCACGCTCACGCTGCCGGTGCTCGCATCGTACAGGCGCGGGATGAGCGAGACGAGCGTGGACTTGCCGCTACCCGTACCGCCGATAATGCCAAGCATCTTGCCCAGCGGGAGCTCCAGGGTCACATCGCTCACGGCATTTACCGCGCCCACGCCAAACGAGAAGTTCGCATGGTCAAAGCTCAGCGCGGAGACCGGGGCGCCGACGTCCGTCGCGGGTGTCTGGGGCAGTGCGACCGGCTCGTTATCCTCGTCGGTGATGCTCGGCACGCAATTGAGCGCCTCGTTGATACGCGACGCACTGGCGCTCGCCTTGGTAAAGACCACGACCAGGTTGGCGACGTACACGATGGAGGTCAGGGTCTGCGTCATGTAGTTCACAAACGCCATGACCTGGCCCTGCGTGAGCTCGCCCACGTTGACCTGGATGCCGCCCACCCACAGGATGGCGCACACGCCCAGGTTCATCACAAGAAACGTGACGGGGTTGAGAATCGACGAGAGCTTGCCCACCGCGATGGCAGTATTGGCCTGGTCATCGGCGGCTTGGGCAAAGCGCTCGCGCTCGTGGTCCTCGCGCACAAAGGCGCGAACCACGCGGGCGCCCGAAAGCCCCTCGCGGCAAATGAGCGCGATGCGGTCGAGCTTTGCCTGCAGCTGCTTGTAGTACGGAATGCAGCGCGCAATGACAAACCAAAACACCAGGCCAATGGCGGGCGTGCAGATCAAAAAGATGATGCCGAGCTTAAGGTCGATGGCAAGGGCCGCGCACATGGAGCCCACCGCCAGGAAGGGCCAGCGGATGAGCATGCGCACGCCCAGCGCCACGGCAAGCTGCACCTGGTTGACATCGTTGGTAATGCGTGTGATGAGCGACGGCGTGCCAAAGCGGTCGAGCTCGGCATAGCTCAGCTTGTTGATGTGCTTGTAGAGCGCGCCGCGAATGTCGGTGCCCATGCCCTGCGATGTCAGCGCCGCCATCTTTTGGCAGACGAGCGTAAACGAGATGCCGATCACGGCCATAGCGCCAAGCACCATGCCGTAGTGGACGACAGCGTTCACATCGCGTGCGCCGATGCCCTTATCGATCATCTGGGCAATCACCAGCGGCGTCAGCAGGTCAAAAATCACTTCGATCAGCTTGCACGCTGGGCCGATCACCATATACCGGCGAAACTTACCACCAAAACGCCTGAGCAGCTCAATCATGTATAGGCGCTCCCTATCATCATTCACACTCAATTCGAATCATGATAGTACGGTGAACCCAAAAGAAGCGTAAACAACTCGTCATTTCTAATGGGATTCGGTTTTCAGAGGGGTATACGCGCACACCCAGCCAGTGTCGGGTCGACCGCTTGGTATACTTACATTAGTGCTACCAAGTTAGTCGCCGACCCTTGAAATGAGGTGCCGAGATGAACGACATTCTCGCAAGAAGAGCAAGACGAGCAACTGTGGGCATCGCCCTTTCCGCGGCACTTGTCGCGGTAATCGCCCCCGCAACGGCGATCGCGGCAGAAACCAGTTCCCCCACCGGTGCGGCCGTTTCGCAGACGAGCGCCACCAGCGGCAATTCGGGCGCCCCGCAGACAGAAGATGCGGCCGCCGCAAAAGAAAAAGCGTATGCAGCCATGCAGGAAGCGCTCAAAAAACTCGAGGCCGCAAAAAACGCCGCAAGTCCCGAGAAAATTGCGAGATTCAATGATGACATTGCCCGTTTTCAAGAGCTCCGCGACAAGATGGCGGCGCAAGCCGCCGAAGAGAGGGAACTCCTTCCCACCATGCAAGCGGACATCGATGCAGCCCAAGCCAAATACGACGGGGCCATCAACCGGGTAAGCGAGCTCCAGGCAGAATTAGACAAGAAACTTGAGATGCTTAAGACACTCGAAGCACTCGGCTACGAGGAGTTTGTCGAAACTGTTAAACAGCAAATAAAGCAGTTGCACAGTGAGATCAGATCGACAAAAACGCATGTAAACTCTTGCGAAACGGAGCTCCGCGAGTTCCAGTACCGCCTCAGAAATCAGGAAAGACGAGTTAATGACTGTGAACGTGCTGTAGAGAAATATAAAGCCGATATCGACCGGTTCACAGCCTGGCGAGATGCGCTCCTCGACAATTTGAAAAAAGCGCAAACGGCCTATGACGACGCCTGCAAGGCATACGAAGAGGCAAAAGCCGCGGCAGACAAGGCCACCTCGCCCGAGATAACGAAACCCGCCGAGACGACAAAACCCTCCAGCTCAGCGCAGCCGGCCGAGACGGCGCAGCCCGCCAGCTCGCCCGCGACCGGCAAAGACGCTCCATCGAGCTCCACCAAGCAAGCAAATACGACCACCGGCAAGCTCGCGAACACGGGCGACACAGCGCCGAGCGCAATCGCACTCGCAGGAATCGCCGCCGCAGGCCTCGGAATAACCGCCACAGCCACACGCCGCATCAAGAACTCAAAATAGTCGACAGAGCATATCGCCTTCGCCAATCTACAAACCCAGAGACAAAAAGAGGTCCGTTTCCCCAACCTAGGGAAACGAGCCTCTTTACTTGTAAAAACAGACTGTAATGCCACTGTCTCTTGAAGCACGCAGCCATCAATGCCCAGACAACACTAGCAAGCCGCAGTCCTTAGGGGATAGATTTAATTCAGATAAATGCGCCTTTACGGGTGATTTTTGGACGAAGTGGTCCCGGTGCCGGCGGGCTGTTTGGTAGTCGAGCGATCCCGCAGGCAAAGCCGAGGACCAGCGAGACACCAAACAGCCCGCCGGCACCGGGACCGCATCGCGGCACCAAAAAAGCGCCCGTGCGCTCGATGGATTCGGATGCCCGACAGAGGCTCCTTATGGCTGCTTCCTTCCGGACCTGACCAGATTCGGAACATGTCGTCATCCGAACCCATCGAACGCGCTAGGCGCTCGGTATATCTTACCTGCTCCCGCCCGCCAGAGCAAGGTAGCTAATTTGGGACGGAGCTTTTTTGACTACTTTTTGACTGGAGGGGCATCAGGGTGGCGAAAGTAGTCAAGTAAGCCCCGTCCTAAATAGACTGATCTGTTGCTGTACCACGAAAAGGGGCTATCTACTACGTTTTGGTCACAGAGGTCAACCATAGCCGGCTATTTCAAAAATCGGCAAGCTTTCTACCTGCACTGATAATTGTCCTTGGGGGAAGCGGGCACTGCGGGGGCGCGTCAACAGCGCGCGATTTCCGCGTCGCAGCGCTACCCTGATGCTGAATGCCGGGACGATGACCCACTGACCTGCTGACGCCTCTTCGGCCGTCCTCAAATCCGACCTGTCTCGCCCCGGCATCCGCGTCCCGGAGTCCTGCCATGACCTAATAGGAGCATGAGCGCGGACAATCGGACAAGCCAATTGGATTGTAGCGCTCCCGTCAGTGCAATGTCTGGGAGACCCGGGCGCGGGGCAGGCGGCAGACCGAGGGGAGCGAAAATGGAAGGCGAAACGGTCATCGCGGGCGTCGACACGCACAAGGACGTGCATGTCCTGTGCCTGCTCGACGGCCTCGGGAGGAAGATCTGGAGCGGGAGCTTCGGGGCCGACCCCGAGGGCTACGACAGGCTGGCGGAGGCGATAGGCGACCCGGGGAGCTGCATGGTCGTCGGCGTCGAGGGCACGGCATCGTACGGGGCCGGGCTGACGAGGAGGCTCGTGGAGCTCGGGTACAACGTCGTCGAGGTGCTCAGGCCCAAGAGGGA
>NZ_JBDMHB010000027.1:0-30104 GCF_039752955.1 Collinsella aerofaciens | reverse complement strand
CGGCCAGGCGCGGGCAGGCCGCCGACAGGTCGGCGGTGGCGTCCACGCGCTCGCCGCGCCTGGCCTTCGGCGCCGTCGCGAACCTGTGCGACGCCACCTCGGCGCTCACCGTCGAGGGCGACCTGCCCAGCTCCCTCGCGATCTCCCTGCACGACGCCCTGCGCTCCAGCATCCTCTGGACCGTGTCCCGCTCGTGCCTCGTGAGCCTTCCGTAGGCCCTCGGAACCGCCCTCGCGGAGCCACTCTTCTTCTTTCCGGACATGCCGTCCTCCGATCTCCCGGGGCCGACCGATCCGGCCCTCAGGGTATCGGGTTCCCACATTCATCCGTACATGTGCGGATGAATGTGGGAGGTGTTCGGATAAAGTCGATAATCAAGGTCTGATTGTTTGAGGGTGCCAGATGTAAATAATCGGTGGAGCGGCTGCAAAAGAGCCGTCTCGCTGGGTAAAATCAGGATGTGCCGCGGAACCCGCTCCTCAGCTAGTCACACTTCGGAAGCGCGGGCAACGCAGGTATTATCGTCTAAAGGGCCGGCTGCAACCGGCCCTTTTCTGTGGCAGCCAATGGACCCACATCAGACGAAGGCCGCGTCTTTGCCTGTCAGGTCACGCTCGCCAGCCACGGCTAGAATGTCGTTGCCGGCGTCCATGACCGGTATTGTTTCGTAGCGTGCGTCGCAACCGCGAGTGCGCCTGCGACGGCTGCGGTGGCTTCGGTCGCAACGTGCTGCTACCCTTGCGTTTCGCCATTAGTCGCTTCGTTGATGGCGCGGTACTCGGCACTCAGCTCGCGCGCCAGCTCTTCCTTGCTTGGAAGATACGGCAGGTATTTGGCGGTAAACACTTGGTCGTTGTCTTCGGGCAGCGTGTACTCGACAATCGAATCGCTTTTGTCCGCGCAGAGCACGATGCCTATGGGCGGATTGTCGCCTTCGTTCATGAGCTCGCGCGTGTAGTAGTTCACATACATTTGCATCTGGCCCAGGTCCTGATGCGTAAGGTCGTCCGTCTTAAGGTCGATGAGCACGAAGCAGCGCATCAGATAGTTGTAAAAAACAAGGTCAATATAGAAATGGCGCCCATCAAAGGTGATGCGCTTTTGGCGCGCCTCGAAAGCGAAACCACGGCCAAGCTCCAGCAGGAACTTCTGAAGATGCGTGATGAGCGCCTGCTCTAGATCGCTCTCGCGAAACGCAGTATCGTCCGAGAAACCTAAAAACTCCAGTACATATGGGTCGCGGATGATATCCTCGGGGCGACGAGCCGGGGCGCTCTTTTGGATTTCCTGGGTGACGGCCTCCTTGTCCTTGCTGGCAAGTAGGCGCTCGCGGAACATGGTGTTGATCTGGCGTTCGAGCTGACGCGTGCTCCAACGAGAATCGGCGCATTCGTTCATGTACCATGTTCGAGCATCAGGGTCGGTTATACGCGATAACCTGCGGTAATGTGTCCAATTCAATTCGGAACGCAGCGCGTTCCGGATTGGGAACGCAAGATAAAACTGACGCATGTATCTTAAGCTTCTGGCGTTGAAGCCTCTGCCAAAATCCTTAGTCAATCTAACGGCAAGTTCGTCGATCAGTGCATCGCCATACTTGGCGCGCCCCTCTCCGCCCTGTTCATCAACAATACTCTTGCCGATCTCCCAATATGCCTCAACCATCGCAAAGTTAACGGCGGTATAGGCCTTGTCGCGAGCGGCGTTGAGAATCGAGGAGACCTGCTTGTAAAAACCTTCGGGCACGATTGCCGATTCTCCACGGTTTACCAGTTCGCCCATCACTGTCGCCCCACTTTCCTTTTGTGGAATGCGTCTTTATCGCATTTAGTTTAAAGCCTCGCGCGGACACGAATTGCTGTGCTGTCTGACATCTTCGCATGGGGCCTTGCGGTGACTAAAATGTGACCATAGAGGCAGTTTTAGCGAATCCCACGGGAGTGACGCGTATGGACAATAACACGCTGCTATTCCAGGACAAAGGTTCGGGTAGGTATAAAGACGTCAAGATCTACCCCAACCGTATTGAGGTGCTCAAGAAGGGCACTTTTGGTGGCAAGCACACCGAGATTGTCTATCTTAAGGACATTACGGGGGTCAACAGGATCAAGGGCCGCGATGTTTTTCTGCGTAACAGGCTGTTGACTGCTTGTGTTTTTAGCCTGAGCAGCCGTGCGAAGGCCCAGGAGTTTGTTAACGCGCTGAACATGGTGATGTAGCCTATGGCGGCGTTTGGGCCAAGGTAAAAATCGGGGGCACAGAACGGTGTCCTGCGCCCCCCATTGAGTCGATGTGTCTAAAAGGCCGGCTTGCCTATTCGCTACCGTCCCCAGCGTTTTCGCGGTCGTTGGCAAGCATTGCCGCGCCGGCGACCGTTGTCGCTACGGCGGCGGCAGCGAGCCCGGCGGCAATGCCGGAGCCGTCGCCCGTGTCGGCGAGTTTTCCGCCCGAGTTCTTGCCCTTGTTGCCCTTACCGTTCTTATCAGCGCTGCCTGCGTTGGAACCCGTGCCACCGTCGGTGCCGGTGCCGCCTGCACTGCTCGAGGCCGCTACGGTAAAGCTCGCGGCTCCGTCATTAGCAAGCTTGTAGTTTTGCGCCGCGTCGCCCAAAAGACCGTTCGCGCGCACCCAGTACGTTCCCGCGGTAAATGCCTCGCCCTCGACCATTGCCGTGCCCGGAGCGCCGTCCGCGTCGTGCACAAACTCGAGCTGAGCCGTGCAGGCATCGTTTTCGAGTTTGCCCTCGAGCAGCGCCGCGACCTTTGTGCGCACATCCTCGCCGGCCTTAAGGCCTTCGAGCCCCTCAAAGTGGGGTGTCAGTGCGCGCGGATCGATATCGATGGGCACGGATCCCTGCAGCCCCGTAACGGTCTCGTTGCCCAAGGCGTCGACATCCACGTATTCGATGGTAAACGCATGGCCCGAAGCCGCCACGTTGAGTACGTTGCTGCTGTCGACAAGGCGGAAATGGCCCTCGCCAACGGTCTTGCCATCCTGGAGCGAGGCATCGCTCAGCGAGTCGCCGTACGTCATGCGCATGCGGGTCGGGAGGCAGCACGAAGCCGACTGCGTGTGCTTCGTATCGTAATTGTAATTGCGCTGGTAGATGCTCCGGGCCAGCGCCGCATCAACAAAGTCGGATGCGATGATGCCAATGTGCTTGAGGTAATCTGACTTTGTATCCTCGATGCCGCTGGGATTGATGTACGGGCTCTTATACAGATGCTCGTTGACTACTCGTGCCGAGGTAAAAGGATTGCCTCCGTGCGACAAGCCCGTGCAGCTGGTGTAGTTGATAGACCAGCAACGCTCCAGGACTTTCTCCTTGGCCCCGTTATCGTCCTCGACATCTACCTCGTTGCGCGTGCGCCCGGTCGTTTCCTTCAGCGCATTATCGACCCAGCTGAGCTTGTCGGTTCCCGTGAGTTTGTACTTGTCCTGGGCGTATACCTTGGTGCAATAGGGCTCTTTGTCGCCTGTTTCCCCCGCGGCTTCAAAGCCCCGCGCGTCTTGGACGAGACACATGGAACTGCTGTCGGTGTGCACTGCGATTTTGTTATCCCATTCGGTGAGGTCGAGTCCCCACGTGTGGCCGCTTACGCTGTCGCCGTCGAGTCCAAATCGACGTAGCAGGACGATCTTTCCGCGCACCTCGCCCAGTGTGGGAACGCGGCTCGACGTATAGAACAGTTTGGGGTTGTCGCCCAAAACCTTGGCGAAAGCCGTCGTAACACTTTCGTCGGTAGCCTCGTCGTTGCCTCGTGATACAAGCATGATGAGCGCTTCTGTCGGGTTTTCGTTCAAAAACGTTTTGAAGTAGCCTATGACATCGGAGAGATGCAGATAGTTCCCGTCTTTTTTGAGTAGGTAGAAAATCCCGTGGTCGATGCCGGGGTCATCGCCCTTTCCGAGCCGGATATCGAAATAGCGAATGCCTTCGAGCAACTGCGTGGGAATGTAATCCTGCTGGCATTTTACTTGCGAGGATTGGGGCTCAGTGTCGTTGTCCACGCTGCAGGTGCCCGAATCGTGCGTACCCGGGATGCTCAGCTCGTCGAGGAACTTGTTGTCGTCGACGTATTTCATCCAACATGGTCCGTCGACGTAGCTGCTGTACGTGATCCAGTCGAGGCTGCTAACCGTGGCATCGTTCTTTTTCATGTCGTAACCGATAAGTTCGAGCTCCCACGGAATGCTCTTACTCTTATGGCAGATCTTATTGTTGTCCTGGTCTTTGCCGTTCGATTCTATTGCCAGGTACTTAATGTCTTTTTTCTCGGTTTCTTTCTCGACCGTGCGGTCTCGGATGATGTAGGTTCCGTTTGATTGACGCTCGAACGCAAAAGCGCGGCTGGGCTTGTTGTCATACTCGCCGCCCCATACGTGGATGACCTTTCCATCTTTGTCCGAGTCGTCGTCGACCGACCAAATGCTGTAGCCCGTCTTTTTATGCTCTTCGAAATTGAGCAAGGTGCGGATGGCGTACCAGTTTGTATCGTCATTCTTGGTCGTTACGTTCTCAAGGATGAGCTTGCTGGACGTGCCGTCGTTAAACAGGTGACAGACGTTGCCGCGAACGTTGCCGTCTTGGTTGACGCTCGCGGTGCGAAAATAGCCCGCGGGGCGAAGGCGAATGACGAAATTGTGGAGGCTGTCCGACGGTGCGGGTGTGTTGTCTGCAAATGCCGCTCGCAGGGGAATGCCCGGCGCTGCGGTTTCGGGCAGGCTTGCAAGTGGTGACAACGCCGCAAGCCCTAGGCCCAGCGTAAACGCTCGGCGGCTGATGGCATGGTGTTCGGTCATAACTTCTCCATTCGCAGAGTGCGGTTATGCGATAGTTTTGGTCACTATACTGCCCAGATGTTTAAAGATGCTGGTTTAATTGTCTGCGCGGCGCAATAAATCGGTGGGCGGACGTGTTGGGGTGTTTGTCGTTTTCGTACTGTTGCCACATTTGGGGCGGTTCCGGCGTCCGGCATCCTCGCGTTCGTCGGCTACAGGCATAAGAAAGGGAGGGTCGGTTTACCGGCCCTCCCTGGGTACGAAGCGCTGGGGTACCGTCGCTTGTTTGCACTGCGACCGTGTTTCCCGTTGCGCTCGCCAGTCGCTTAGCGCTTGATCTCGATATCGTCGAGCTTGACGTCCATGGCCTCGGTCTTGGCCTCGGCGATGTCGTCGGCAAATTCCAGAGACTTCATCATGGTCTCGACGGCGTCCTTGTGCTCCTCGACGTTGTCGATACGCACATACACACTGCCGCCGTCAACGTCGGTGAAGTATTCGGTCGTTACGCCGCCCGAGTGTGTATAGGAAGCGTTGCGCCAAGTCTTGCCGTTGTACTTGACGGGGTCATTCTCGGTCCACTCAAAGCTGGCATTCCACTTTGCCTCGTAGTCGAACAGTTCATCGGCGTTCTTGTCAGAGTCGAAGACGGGGATGAAGCGATCGCTGGCGTGCTCGCTCTCGGTGAACTTAAACTGGGCCCTGTCGGCGGTGTCGCCTGCGACGTCGGTGATCTCGACGCCCTCGGGGACCTCGACCTTAAACCAAATGAAGTCGGTCCTCATATCCACGGCTGGCTTTTCTGCTCCGCCGCCACCTCCACTGCCGGTAGCGCCGCCGCTGCCACCGCAGCCCACCAGGGCAACCGCGGCAAAGAGACTGATGCAGAGGGTGAGAATCGCAAAGGCCTTCTTTTTCATGGTCGTGTCCTCCTCGATCTGTAACCGCCCATGGATTACCTGCCTTTACTGTACGCGTGGACGGCTCGCTAGGGTGGGCCATGTGTCCCATTCTGAGGGCCGGATTTGCGCCGTTAAGTGGCAATATGCACGGGTCCAAAAGAGGGGAGGGCCGGTGCTGTCGGCCCTCCCCGGGTTGGGCGCCCGTTGTTTTAATGGGGCGCATGTGCGCGGGTGCGCGTAGGCGCGTGCGGGTGTCCCGTTACTTGATCTCGATGCTCGAAATCTCGACTTCGCGTGCCTCGGAAACTGCCTCTTCCATGTCATCGGGGAACTCGATGGAGTTGAGGAGTGCCTCGGCTTCTTTCTTGTGCTGGTCGAAGTTCGAGATGAGGACGTAGACGCTTCCCGGCTCAACATCGGTAAAAAGCATGGTTGAGATGCCGCTGTTGTCCTCGTATGTTCCGACGAGCCACGTCCTGCCGTTATACTCGACGGACCCGCCATCCTTCCACTGGAACGTATCCCCCTTCTTTTCCGCCTGGTCGGCGTGGGATTCCTCGGCCGTCAGCGCTTTTTTCCAAACGGGGATAAAGCGATCGGCCGAGGCGTTCTCGTCTTCGGGGAAGGTGAGCTGGACCCTGTCGGCATTCTTGCCGGCAGAGTCGCTTACGCCGACGCCCTCGGGCATCTCGACCTTAAACCAGATGTAGTCGGTCTTCTTGGCGACGGGGGCCTTTTCCTTGCTCTCGCTCTTGGGGGCGCTGCCGCCGCCCGATGCGCTCCCGCCGCAGCCCACAAGGGCGAGCGCGGCAAAGAGGGCGATGCAAAGGGAAAGGATTGATAGGGTCTTTTTCATCATGGTGGCGTCCTCCTTGTCTGCTGATGACATCACGGCGCCGCATGCTGTTGGGGTACTGATTGCGCTGGCGGCGGATGTCTCTGTGTACTGTGCGACTTATGCCTCCGTTCATCGCTTGTGGCCGTTGCGCGGCCGTTCCCCAACGGGTTCCTTACTTATAGATATGCCCCAGCTTGTGCTGCTCGGGAGTCTCGAAAGGTGGGCCATGTGTCCCATGTTTGCGTTGGCATGGCCTATCGTGTGCCATAGAAATCCGCGATGGCCAGGTGCGCTGACGCTCGCGTACTTATGGGCTAGACTTAGCACCATTACGTGATCGATGCGGTCGGCCGGCGTCGGCCGCCCGACCGATATATATGACTTGAAGGTGCGTGTGCGTATGAGCCAAGAGATGATGGATAAAACCTGTCGCGGTTTTGCCGAGGCGCTGGCCGCGCGCGAGCCGGTTCCCGGTGGTGGCAGCGCGAGCGCCTTTGTAGGTGCGCTGGGCGCCTCGCTTTGCGGAATGGTTGCCCGCTATGGGGCGACAAACCCCGCGCTTGCCGATCGCGCAGACGATCTGACGCGCGCGTTTGCCCAGGCGGATGAGTTGGCGCAGGAACTTGTGGGTCTGGTTGCCGAGGACGTTCGTGCCTACGGGCAGGTGTCCGCGGCGTACGGTATTCCGCGTGACGATCCGGCTCGAGCGACCGCGATTCAGGATGCGCTGCATGTGGCCGCTCTGCCGCCGTATCGCATTATGGATGCCTGCGGGCGTGCGCTGGCGCTGCTCGAGGACATGGCCGACAAGGGTTCGCGTCAGCTGCTGTCCGATGTGGCGTGCGGCGCCGTGTTCTGCCGTGCCGCTATGCAAGGCGCGAGTTTGACGCTCTTTGCGAACACCACGTCTATGAAGGATCGCGTTCGTGCCGAGGAGCTCGAGACGGCGTGTGATGAGCTGCTCGACACATGGTTGCCGCGCGCCGAGGCGCTGGCGCGCCGCGCCTCCGACGCTGCAAGGAAGAGAGGATAGCCATGGCTGAACTGCTGAAGGGTGCTCCCGTTGCTCGCGCTTTGACTGAGGAACTTGCTGCTCGCTGCGCAGCCCTGCGCGAGCGGGGCGTTGTTCCGACGTTGGCTATTGTGCGTGTAGGTGAACGCGAGGACGACCTATCCTACGAGCGCGGTGCGCTCAAGCGCTGCGAAAAAGTGGGGATTGAGGCTCGTCGCGTTTTGCTTTCTGCCGATGTTTCGCAGGACGAGCTGTTGACGGCTATCGAGGACATCAATGCCGATTCGGCTGTTCATGGCTGTCTGATGTTCCGCCCGCTGCCCGCCGGCCTTGACGAGAACGCCGTCGCCGCAGCGCTCGATCCCGCCAAGGATGTTGACTCCATGACGCCGGCTTCGCTGCTCACCACGCTTTCGGGGCGCGGCGAGGGTTTTGCCCCCTGCACAGCCGAAGCTGTGCTTGCTTTGCTGGATCATTACGGCGTTGAGCTGGATGGAGCTAAGGTTGCTGTGGTCGGGCGCTCGCTGGTGATCGGGCGTCCCGTTGCCGCCATGCTTACGGCGCGCAATGCCACCGTGACGACGTGCCATACGCATACGCGCGACCTTGCTGCCGAGTGCCGTGCGGCTGATATTGTGGTTGCGGCCGTTGGGCGCGCGCACACGATTGGTGTGGACGCGGTTCGCGAGGGCCAGACAATCATCGATGTTGGCATTAATTGGGACGAGGCCGCTGGCAAGTTGGTCGGGGACGTTGATTTTGATGCTGCAGAGCCGGTTGTTGACACCATCACGCCTGTGCCGGGCGGCGTGGGAGCTGTGACCACCGCGATTCTCGCCAAACACGTGATTGAGGCGGCGGAGCGCGCATCGAAATAGGCGTTTTGGGCTGTTTGAGGGGGTTAGCTATATACCACGTGGTCAAACAATGCCAAATATGAGTACTGTTGCCAAGATAGTCACATATGTCTTACGTCTTTTTGGCTTCCTAACGGTATCCATTATCGTTAGGAAGCCTATTTTATTGAACTTATGGGGAATAACGTTGTCTTGCTTTTGGGCAAATGGGGATTTTCGGCACTCGTTACAGGGAAATTTGCTGCCACTAAATTGGTGACAGTACTCATATTTGGCATTTTTTGACCACGGGGGCTGCCGAGGCCGTGGTTTCGCCCTTTCTGCGCCGAAGCGATACACTGTTGCCGTTTGATTTTTTCGCTCAAGGAGGATGCGCATGCCGTGCACAACGATTCTGGTCGGTAAAAACGCAAGCTACGACGGGTCGACCCTGGTCGCGCGTAACGAGGACTCGTCCAACGGGGTATTTGAGCCCAAGCGCATGCGCGTAGTGCATCCCGACGAGCAGCCGCGCGTCTACACGAGCGTCCTGAGCCACCTGACCGTTGAGCTGCCCGATAACCCCATGCGCTATACGAGCGTCCCCGATGTTGTTCCGGGCCACGGTATCTGGGCCGAGGCCGGTTTCAACGAGCTCAATGTTGGCATGTCCGCAACCGAGACGCTTACCACCAACGAGCGCGTCCGCGGCGCCGATCCGCTCGTGGACTACGTGCCCGCCAAGGGCAACGAGGGTGAGGACGGCTATGTGCCGGCGCAGCCCGGTGGCCTGGGCGAGGAGGACATGGTGACCCTGGTGCTGCCGTATGCCAAGTCCGCCCGCGACGGCGTGCGTATCTTGGGCGACCTGCTCGAGCGCTACGGCACTTACGAGAACAACGGCATCGCCTTTAGCGACGTGGACGAGATCTGGTGGCTCGAGACCATCGGCGGTCACCACTGGATCGCCAAGCGCGTGCCTGACGACGCCTATGTGACCATGCCCAACCAGCTGGGCATCGACAGCTTTGACCTGGATGACGCCGAGGGCGCCCAGGCCGACCATATGTGCTCCGCCGACCTGCGCGTCTGGATGGCCGAGTGGCATCTGGACCTGACGCTGGGCGTCGAGAGCGACGGCCCGGCTGCCGTCTTTAACCCGCGCGAGGCCTTTGGCTCGCACAGCGACAGCGACCATGTCTACAACACGCCGCGCGCCTGGTACATGCAGCGCTGCCTCAACCCCAGCGACGTGTGGGATGGCCCCGACGCCGACTACACGCCCGAGAGCGACGATATCCCCTGGAGCCGCGTGCCCGAGCGCAAGGTGACCATCGAGGACATCAAGTACGTGCTCTCGAGCCACTACCAGGGCACGGAGTACGACTGCTACGGCAGCAGGGGCACGCCCGCTACGCGTGGTGCCTATCGCCCCATCGGCATCAACCGCAACAGCCAGCTTGCCGTGTTGCAGCTGCGCCCCTATGCGCAGCCGGCCTACCGCGCCGTGCAGTGGATGGCCTTTGGTTCCAACTCGTTTAACGCGCTGGTTCCGCTGTACGCCAACGTCGAGACTATGCCCGAGTACTATGCCGACACGCAGGCTCGCGTGACGTCCGAAAACTTCTACTGGGCCAACCGCCTGATCGGCGCGCTGGCTGACGTCCGCTTCCATGAGTGCGGCCGCGCGGTCGAGGATTATCAGGAGAAGATCGGTGGCATGGGCCACAAGCAGATCCATGACGTCGACGCTGCCGTAGCCGCTCTGCCCGAGGTCGAGGTGCCTGCCGAGCTTGCACGCGCCAACGAGGCCTTTGCCGAGCGTGTTCGCGTGGAGACCGATGCCCTGCTGGGCAAGGTGCTTTACACCACGAGCTGCGCCATGAAGAACTCTTTCGCGATGAATGACAACGTGAGGTAGGGATTTCCCGTCGATCGAATAGCGCTAAAACGCTTTGTCGCTTTCGCTCAATCTTGGGTACAAGAACGCCAATGCAGTTGTTTGTGATTGGAGACAACCATGGTTATGAAACTCGATCAGCTTGTTAACGGCGCCATTAACGTGGGCTTTGGCGCTGCCGCCGTTGCTGTCGAAGGCGGCAAGAAGGTCCTCGACGACCTTAACACCAAAGGCGAGCAGGTCCGCAAGGACACCGCCACCCCCGATATCGCCCGCAGCGTGTCCGACATGTTCGAGCAGGCCGGTGGCACCATCTCCGATCTGACCGAGCGCTTGGGCATACAGGGCGAGACTGCGGCCCAGCGCGTGCTCGACGAGCTCATCCTTGCCCGCGTCCGCGTTATGACCGCCCCTGAGCGCACGGCCTTCCTAGCCCATGTGCGCGACATCGTCGATTCGGTCGAGGACAACGTGACCTCGGTGCCCGTCGAGTCCGTTGAGCCCGACGATGCGAAGGATACCGAAGAGGCCGAGTAGCAGCGCAGATGGCAGATTCCACCACCGATTACAACAATCTAGATCCTTTGGGTGACGAGGCGGCGGTTGTCGATGAGGTCGATGCCGCCGTCTCGGGCGCTCGCAAAAAGCCGCGCGCTGTCGATATGGTGCCCGAAGAGCCCGACGCGATGGCGCCGGACGAGGAATACCAGCTCACGCCGGCGGGTCGTCGCGAACGCATCGGGCAGATTGTTCGCTTGGTCAAAAAGTACCGTGTGTGGGATAACCTCACGCCGGTTCGCTTGCGCCGCCTGCTCGAGGAGCTCGGCCCCATGTTCGTCAAGATGGGGCAGATTCTGGCCAACCGGTCCGAGATTCTGCCGCAGCGCTTTTGCGATGAGCTGCGCCGTCTGCGTTCCGACGTGGAGCCGGTGCCGTACGAGGTAGTGCTCCGCTGCTTGGAAGAGGAATACGGCCTGCGCCTGGGGGAGATGTTCGATGCGATCGACCCCAATCCGCTTGGTAGCGCATCGCTCGCGCAGGTGCACCGCGCTCGTCTGGTGACGGGCGAGGACGTAGCCGTCAAGGTGCAGCGCCCCGGTGCGCAGCAGGTTATGGCGCAGGACATCGATATCATCCGCTCGGTGGTGCGCATTGTTTCCAAGTTCGTCAACACCGATCAATTCGTTGACCTGCACGGCGTAGTCGAGGAGTTGTGGATCTCGTTTCGCGAGGAGACCAACTTTTTGGCCGAGGCCAAAAACCTCAACGACTTCTACGAGTTCCATAAGAGCGTTCATGGCGTGACGTGCCCTAAATCCTATCTGGACCTGTGCACCGAGCACGTGGTGGTTATGGACTACGTCGACGGCATTTCGATCGCCGATCCTGAACACTTGGTGGCCGAGGGCTATGACTTGGAAAAGATCGGTGCTGCAATCGTCGAGGACTACTCGACGCAGGTGCTCGACGACGGCTTTTTCCATGCTGACCCGCATGCGGGAAACATCATCCTCAAGGACGGCATTGTCTACTTTATCGACTTGGGCATGGTCGGACGCATGTCGAGCCACGATCGCGGTATCGTCAAGGACATGATTTTCGCCGTGGCCGAGGGTGACGTGCCCAAGCTCAAGGATTCGCTCATGCGCTTCGCCGTGACGCGTGGCGACTCGGCTGAGCTCGATCATTCGGCCTTTTTGTCCGATCTTGACTTTATCGTGGCTGACTTTGCGGGCCTTGACCTGAAGGATCTGGATATCGGCGAGTTTTTGACCTCGCTGCTAAACTTGGCGCGCAAAAACGACGTTGAGCTGCCGAGCGTGGTGACGATGTTCGCGCGCGGCATGGTGACGCTCGAGGGTCTGCTGACCGAGTACATGCCCAACGTCAACATGATCCAGATCATCCAGACGCACATCAAAAACGAGAAGAGCACCTACGCCCGCATGCGCGAGATGAGCCGCGATCTTGCCGCGAGCAGCTATCGCGCGGCAAAAGGCTCGCTCGAGGCGGCCGAGTATCTGGGCTTGGCTTCGCGCATGCTCACACGCGGCCAGCTTAAGGTGAACACGCAGATCATGAGCAGCGATAAGGCGCTGCGACAGCTGGGTGGAATTATCGACCGCATGTCGATGGCTATTGTTATCGCCGGCTTGTTTATCGGTTCGTCGGTGGTGTACTACGCGCGCATCGAGCCGGTTGTGTTTGGTATCCCGGTCATTGGCTTTATGGGCTACGTGAGCGCGCTGGTGCTGGCGCTTATGCTGGGCCGCAATATCTGGCTCAACAGCCACGGCGGCAAGCGCTAGAGGCTGCGACCGTCACCGCATTTTCCTTTCGCAAACAATAGCTTTTACCTTGGGCTTCGCCTGCGTGCGAGGCCCTTTTGCGTGATAGCATATTGACGGTTTTAATCGATGGCCTAGATGGTGGTGCGGAGACGCACGAATGCGCGGTTTTCCTGCGCGTTTGGGGGAATCGGGGTGCAAGTCCCCGGCTGTACCAGTAACCGTAATTCCTCTTGGCTCGGGATGTTCGCGTCGCAGATCGGACGGCGCGCCTGAGCCGTTAAGGTTAAGTCGGATCGCCTCCCATCTTGCATGCGGCTGCGGCGTATGCCGCCGGTGTGCATAGGGCTCTGGAGGGAAGGGGGACCCCGATG
The DNA here is from genome assembly GCF_039752955.1 of Collinsella aerofaciens. Lineage (GTDB taxonomy): Bacteria > Actinomycetota > Coriobacteriia > Coriobacteriales > Coriobacteriaceae > Collinsella > Collinsella aerofaciens_BI. The sequence goes on along the minus strand of NZ_JBDMHB010000027.1, from coordinate 17,172 downwards.
GGGGAACTCGGGCGCAACATGCGCGATGACGTGGGGCAGCTTCAAGGCAACGCTCCAAGTACAGACAATAGGAGACAAATGGATATGTTTGAGGACGAGTGCCAGCGTGCCTCGCTTCGTCGCCGTGGCGTAATCGCGCGCGGCGTGGCAAAGCGCTGCCTGGTGGCATTCCTGGCCTTCGCGATGGCCTTCAGCACCACGCCGGCTCAGCTGTGGGCCGAGGGCGCCGAGGGCATTGCCGAGGCTGTGGCTCAGGCTACGACGCCGGGCGAGGACGCAGCGCTTGCGGGCGGTGCCGCTGAGCAGAGCGGCGCCGAGGTTTCGGATTCTGGGAGCGCGCCTGCAGCTAGTGCCGCCGCATCAAAGGCAGCAACTGGCGACGAAGGCTCGGCGACGGGGGAGAGCCCTGCCGCGAGCGAGCAGTCTTCAGCGGCATCCGCTGGCCAAGCAGGATCTGCCGCCGCGGCTGCCGTTCAGACAGAGAACCCGACAGAAACCGGCGATGTCGCCAAGAAGCAAGTCGAGGTCTCGTTCTCGATTATCGGCACCGATGCCGACGGCAAGGCTCAGACCTGGGTGGCACCCACGCAGCTCAAGCTCGACGAGGGCGCGACGGCTGCGGATGCCTTCGTTAAGCTGCAGCAGAAGACGGGCTTCAAGGCAGACTACGATCCGAACACGGCATACGGTTTCTACCTCAAAAGCATCACATCCCCGAGCGATGGCCGTACGCTTGCCTTCGATCCGACGACTTATGCCTTCTGGCAGCTGTTCGTCGACGGTGCGTCTTCCTCGGTTGGCGCGAGCAGCGTTAAGCTCACCCAGGGGCAGAAGGTTGAGTTTGCCTATACGGCTGGTAGCTCGTCCCCTGTCGTTAAGGACCAGGTTGCCGCAAATGTGACCGTCATTGGTCGCGATGCCCAGGGCAAGACTCAGACTTGGGTCGATAACGCGCAGTATGTGGTGACGTCCGGTTCGAGCGCACTTGACCTTACGAAGGTCGCGCTTGAGGCGAATGACATCGACGCCGTTGCTGCTGGCTCCTTCATTCTGAGCCTTAAGTACAACGGTGTTGAGCTGGGTACGCCCCAAGATTATTCGACCTATTGGCAGCTGTTCATCAACGGCAAGTCGAGCGACTACACGGCAGACAATGTCACCATTCATGCTGGCGATACCGTTACGTGGTTCTACGGTGGCTGGGGCGATAAGTTGCCGTCCGATTCCGTCCATGCTTCCGTTCAGGTCCTTGGTAAGGACAAGGACGGCAAGCAGCAGGTTTGGGCTTCGACGGGCCAGACGAGTCTCAAGGCGGGCTCTACTGCCAAGGATCTCCTTGAGCAGACCGGTCTTACTCTCGATGCTGGCGAATCGTCTTGGGGCTGGTTCCTCAACGGCATTACTTCGCCGTTCGATAGTAAGTCCTATGGCTGGGATGCTGCGACTAATAGCTATTGGCGCTTCTATGTAAATGGCAAGTTCGCCGACGTTGGCGCCGGTGCCTATGAGCTCCAAGAGGGCGATGCCGTCACCTTTATGTATGGTGCTGACGCCGATGCCCTTCCTGGCCAGGTTCTTGGGTCTGTCGATGTTATCGGTCCCGATGTCAACGGCAACAATACTCGCTGGGGCTCGGCAAGCAATGTTTCCCTGCCCGAGGGCTCTACGGCTCAGAACCTTATTGAGACGGTCCTGAAGGCCAAGGGCGTTACGTACAACGGCTCCCAGAGTGGTGAGTACTGGTTCCTCAATTCCATCAACTCGCCGTTCGATCACAAGCCGTATGCCTGGGATGCTACGACCAATAAATATTGGCACCTGTATATCAACGGAGAGCCCTCCTTACTCTGCGCCAATCAGATTACGCTCAAGAGCGGCGATAAGGTTACGCTTGCCTATACCACCGACGATTCGGCCATGCCCGATCCCGACAAGATTGTCGTGGACCCGAGCGCGACGACTCCTGATTGGGATGCCGAGTGGGCCGGCTACGGCAACAGTGGCAACGGTTCGACCGTAACGGATGCCAAGACGCCTGCGCAGGCCGCCGGTCTTAAGTGGGCCTTCGATTGGAAGGCCGAGTCTGGTCAGCAGTATGCCAACTGCAGCGAGCCTGTCATCGCTAACGGCTTTGTGTACATCGCGACCGAGAACGAGCTCATTAAGATCGATTCGTCCACGGGCAAAAAGGTTGCCTCTGCGCCGCTTGCCTCCAAGGTGAGTTATACCTCTCGTCCGATCTACACCAATGGCCTTATCATCGTTCCGCTCAACGGCGGTGCGGTCCAGGCGATTACTGCAGACAAGCTGATCTGCAAGTGGCTGACGCCCGGTTTGACGGACTTGACGCAGAGCTCCTGCACCGTCGTTTCGGACGGCGAGTACGTCTATGTTGGTACGGTCGATATTTCGTATGACGAGAATTACAACGCGACCTACGGCAACGGCTCCTTTATGCGCATTAAGATTGCCACGGGCGAAGTTTCTTGGCAGAACATTGACGCTTCCGAGGGTTATTACTGGACTGGTGCGGCTTTGACGGATAAGTATGCCATCGTTCCTACGAGCGCGGGCACGCTTAAGTGCATTGATAAGACGACGGGCGATGTCGTTTCGACCATGAAGCTCGGCGCTCTCGCGAACGCCGACTGTGTCGCCGATCCGTCCAATGGTTCCACCTTCTATCAGATGACGCACGATGGAAAGCTCCATGTGATTTCGCTTTCGGCGAAGGGCGTACTGAGCGAGCAGAAGACGGTCGACCTGGGTCTTACTAATAACATGAGCGCACCGGCGGTGGCTGGCGAAAACTTGATTGTCGGCGGACAGACGGCTACTGGCTCTGCTCTGGCTCTCTATAATCTGAAGACCGGTAAGACCACGATGGTCACCGCTGCTGACGGTAAAGAACTGCCGGCCGGATTTAACGGTATTGCTGCTACTCCGCTGGTGAGTGTTCAGGGTGGCAAGACCTATGTGTACTTCACCGTTAACAGCGCGGATAGCAAGGATTACGTCAACTACTCTGCTGGTGGTGGCGTGTATCGCTATACGCTCGGTGATGCAGAGGCGACGCAGATTTATGATGCGGCTGGCCATTACCAGCACTGTGACTCTCCGGTCATTGCCGATGCATCTGGCAACCTGTACTACATCAATGACTCGGGCACGCTGTTCAAGCTTGGGGCCGTTGAGTCTTGGACGGTTGTCTTTAATTCCAACGGCGGGTCTGCTTGCAATACTAAGTTTGTTGCTACGGCCGATGGCAAGCTGGTCAAGCCAGCCGATCCGACGCGCGATGGCTACACTTTCGGCGGTTGGTATACCGATGAGACTTGCGCGCAGGCGTATGACTTCAGTACGCCGGTGACGGCCGATCTGACGCTGTATGCCAAGTGGACCAAGAATGCTGTTAACCCTGGCGGCAATGGCGGTTCTGGCTCCAATGGCGGCAATGGTGGCGCTGGCAACGGTTCCGGTGCTGGCGCTGGCACGGGCACGGGTTCCGGCTCCGGCACGAAGGGCCAGCAGGCTGGCGGCGCTGTCGCTCCGGGTCATAAGCCGATGACCAAGACGACGGTGTCGACCAAGACCGAGACCAAGGACAACAAGCCCAGCAAGAAGGACTCCGATAAGTCCGATAAGAAGGACGAGAAGAAGTCTGACAAGAAGTCTGACAGGAAGGACGGCAAGTCCGACAAGAAGTCCGATTCCAAGTCCGATACGGGTGCTGTTTCCACGACCACTGCTAAGAAGTCCTCTAGTGCTTCCGAGCAGGAGACTGGCACCAATCCGCTCGCCATCGTTGGCATCGCCGCCGGCGTGATTGGCCTCGCCATCGTCGGCGTGTTCGTGTTCACCAAACGTCGGTAGGTGAGGGTTGTGTCCAATAAATCCAAGGACGCTGACCCCAAGCAACCAGATTCCTCGTTCATTCAGTTCGACGATGCAAAGCAACAGGGCGCCGCTTTGGCGGCGTCCGCCTCTCGTCGCAAGGCGCTCCTTGGCGTTCTTGCTGCCGCGTGCACCATTCTGATCGTCGTCTCGCTGGGCTTCGTTCATCCTTCCGAGAGCGGCGCCTGGTCCATTGACTGGATCGTTCAGACCGTGACGGGGGAGAGCGTCGTCGCCAAGGACACCAAGGGGTCTGGCTCGTCTGCCGCTTCGGGCGAGGCTAGTTCCAAGGATTCCAAATCTTCGAATGATGCAAAAGACGAGCCCAAGGGTTCGAACGACGCCAAGGACGATTCCGAGTCTTCAAACAAGGAATCGGACAAAAACTCGGATAGCAAGAAGTCCGAGGACCGGGGCGGCAAGAAGTCTGGCGATAAATCCGCTGCCCAAAATACGGGAGCCGGTGATACTTCCAATGTGTCTGGCGGTGCTTCTTCGGGAGGCGGTCAGTCGTCTGATGGAGCCTCCAGCTCCTATGGCGGAAGTGCTCCCTCGGGCGGACAGGGCGGCTCACAGGAGTCCAGCTACGTTACGGTGACGGTTTCGGTCACATCGAGCGCTGTGGGCAATCCTGTGTCCTCTGGCGGCACCTTTACCTTTAACGAAGGCGCTACCGTTTACGATGCCCTGTGCGCGCTGGGCCTTTCTGTCAACGCACACGGCTCATCGTACGGCACGTATGTTTCTGCGATTGGTGGTTTGGCCGAGAAACAGTACGGCGGCACGAGCGGCTGGATGTATTCCGTCAACGGCACAACGCCCATGACGGCCTGTAGTAACTACGTTCTCTCAAACGGCGACAACGTAGTCTGGTATTACGTTACAGACTAGAGGCCTCGACATAGCGCGCCAGACGGGCGGTTCGGACCAACATCCGAGCCGCCCGTTTTTCATGCGAATGGGACTGGATCGCCGGGTCTCTCGGCAAACAAAAAAACCGGTTGGAACGGGAATTCCAACCGGTTATACATTCAAGCAAATAGTGAATCGACTACGACCGTGCGCCCTCGAGGAAGAAGCGGCGGCTGAAGTAGTTGTACCAGGTGACGAGGAATGTGGCGATGGCCTTCATGGCCTGGTAGCCGATGCTCAAAAACGTGACGCCCACAAACATGTACAGGTCGTTGAGGCCCAGGCCGATCACCGACAGGATGGTGAAGATCGTGAACTCGCGCTTGCGGCTCATGCTTTCGCGGTGGTCGAACACGTACTTCATGCTGAGCCAGTAGTTGACCACGACGGACGTGATAAACGAAACCGTGGTGCTCATCAAAAAGTCGAGGTGGAACAGCTCGACGAGCGCAATGAGCATGCCCCAGTCGATGCCAAAGGAGATAAGACCCACGACGGCAAACTTGAGGAACTGCTTGGTATGAGGTTGTGCCAGCGCCTTGCGCACGTAATCACATCCAATGCGTTGATGAATCGAGCAGAGGATACTTTAGAGCTTTTACAAGGGAAACGTAAGGCCTTTGCCAAGAACTATATGAACTCGCCAAATTTTCAAGAGCTAATCCGCAAACGTTGAAAATTTGCCCGTAAACGAGCGACACCCACGGACGATACTGCGCTGAGTGCGCGTCGTCCGTGGGCGCCGTAATGCTACAGGGGTTTCGAGCTATTTTGTCTCGTCGCCCTCCAGGAAGATTTTTCGGGTCACAAAGTTGTAGACCATGACAAGCGCGGTGGCACAGATCTTGGCGATATTGGCCTCGAGTCCCAGGCCGGCGTTGAGCGCCAGCACGATGCCATCGTTGAGCACCAAACCGATCACGGACAGCACGACAAAGATGATGAACTCGCGGCGGCGGCTCATGCCTTCCTTGTGCGCAAACACGTATTTCATGCTTGCGAGGTAGTTAAAGATGAGTGAGATGATAAAGCCGCTGGTGTTGGCGATTAGGATGTTGAGGCCCAGACCGTAGTGGAGCAGATTCATAATGCCAAAGTCGATAACCGTGGCAATGACACCGACGACGCCAAATTTCATAATCTGCGCAAGGAGCTTTTGCATGGTACCTGCCTTAAGCTGGCGCCGAAGCGCCGCGGGGATGACAAACTTAGCAAGTTTAGCCAATCCCCGCGGGTGGTGCTAGGCGCGCTCCTCGATAGCACCGTTTCTATATGCATCGAGCAGCTGGCGCAGGTCCTGGATCTGGCTGCGAATCTTGGCGCCAGTATCGGTGTCGCTCACCATGCGGCGACGGTCTGCTTGGTCAAAACGGTTGGTCTCGCTCTCGATGTCCACGTTGCGCGTGAGTGCCTCGGCAACCGTCGTAAAGGCCCGGTGCGACTTGAGGCGGCAGCCGCGCGAGCTCGAGATGAGCGTATAGCCGGCGATACCCGTCTTGGGATGGTAAGCGCGGCAGAAGCCGCCATCGATGACCAGTAGCTTGCCCTCGGCGCGGATGGGCTGCTCACCCTTGGTGGTTTTAACGGGCGTGTGGCCGTTGATGATGTGGCCGGTCGGCGAGCATGCCATGGCCGCGACGCCAAACTCGCGCATGATGTCATCGCAGACCGAGGGCGACTTGGTAAGCGTAAAGTACGGGTCCATCGGCTCGACCCAGGTGCTCTTATCGGCGATATAGGCGCGCTCAAAGGTACGCACCAGGCGTCCGCTGGCGGGTGAGTTAAAGCCAATCCACAGGTACCACATCCAGTCGAGGGCGTCGCGGTCGCCCACGCGCCAGGCGCGGCGGGCGATGTGGTCGCAAAAATCGAGATAATCGCGCCCGGCGTGCCAGGTGCCCAGACAGTTCATGCTGCTAAAGGTGCCGTCTTCGTTGAGCGGAACGCAGCCGTGGAAGAGCAGGTTGCCGTTGGCGACCTTGTACATCGAGCCGTGGGAATAGAGGAAATCGATATGGCGATGCAGGTGATCGGCGGTGACAAACTCGGACACGAGCTTGTCGATGATGTGCTGCTCCTGGGGCGTGAGCGTATAGGGGTCTGCCGGGTCGACGGTAGGGAAGTCGTTGGTCGTGAGCGGCCACACGCTGCCGTCGGCGAGCGTGACCGTGCCGGTGTCGTGGTCAATCTTGTCGAGCAGCAGGCGGTCGGTCATGTCGAACTCGGGGTGACGCTGGATAATCTGGCCCTCAAGCTTAAAGAGCAGCACGTTGATGGCCTTGATCAGCGGGGTGATGGACTCACCGGCGGTATAGGTGGCGTCTGCGAAGGCGACAAGCTCACGCAGCGAGATGCCGTAGTCGTTCTCGAGGATCTCGTAATTGTCGTAACGCAGGTTGTTGCGCAGCACCGTGGCGATGCATGCAGGCTCACCGGCCGCAGCGCCCATCCACAGCAGGTCGTGGTTGCCCCACTGGATGTCGAGCGAATGATAGGTGAGCAGGCGGTCCATAATCTTGGCAGCGCCGCCGCCACGGTCGAAGATATCGCCCACCAGGTGCAGGTGGTCGACGGCCAGGCGCTTGATGAGCGAAGCGAGCGACTCGATAAAGTCGTCGGCGCTGGCGGTCTCCAGGATGGACTCCACGATGCGCTCGTGATAGCGCACGCGATAGTTGTTCTCGTCCGGGTGCGTGTGCAACAACTCGTCGATGATATAGGCGTAGTCGCGCGGGATGGCCTTACGCACCTTGGAGCGCGTGTAGCGGCTTGAAAGCGAGCGAGCGACCATGATGAGCTGGTCAAGCATCGTCTTGTACCAAGTTGGCGAGTCCTCGCGCTGTCTGCGGACCAGCTCAATCTTCTCGCGCGGGTAGTAAATGAGCGTGCACAGCTCGCCCTTTTCGTCAAAGGAGAGCGTGTCGCCAAAAATCTCGTCGACATGCTCGCGCACGACGCCCGAGCAGTTGTTGAGGATGTGCATAAAGGCTTCGTACTCGCCGTGCACGTCGCTCATAAAATGCTCGGTGCCCTTGGGTAGGTTGAGGATGGCCGAGAGGTTGATAATCTCGGTAAATGCGGATTGTTCGGTGGGGAACTGTCTCGACAGCAGGCGCAGATACTTGAAGTCTTGCGGGTTGCGACCGAATGCGACCATGAAACACCTTCCGATGGGGCTGGTAAAACTGATAAACGGCGTCAAACGTTTATCAGTATGCGCCGCTTTTGTTTCGATTTTGCGCCAGCGGCTGAATTGTCGGCTGAACGGTTTGGTAAATCGATTTAGTTGAGGTAGATATGGCGGTTGAGTGGAGACGACAGAGGGTGTTTTCTCAGATATTTATGCGTGGGGTCGGTGGAGACGATGGTGGTAAAGATGTTCGCTATTTTTGGTTCGATTTGGTAAATAGTGGACATATGTACCGTATGTAGGCTCACTGTGCGATAATTTGCGCAGCAATACGTAAGGAGCCTCATATGAGTGATTTTGTCCTGACCTGTGAATCTGCCGCCGACCGAACTCGGGAGTTCTTTGACTCGCGCAATATTCCTGTCGCGTATTTTCATTACGAGATCGACGATGTTGTCTATACGGACGATCTGTATCAGTCGATTACGCCGGACAAGTTTTTTGCCCAGATTGCCGCGGGCGCCATGCCCAAGACGTCTCAGGTGAGCGTGGGTGAGTACGAGGAGTTTTGGGAGCCGTTTGTTGCCGAGGGTAAAGACGTGCTGCACCTGACGTTGTCGTCGGGTATTTCGGGCACGTATGGATCGGCCTGCGTCGCGGCGCAGATGCTTGCGGATCGCTATCCCGAGGGCGGCAAGGTGCGCGTCATCGATTCGCTGGCGGCGTCTTCGGGCTTTGGCCTGTTGCTGGAATATGCCGCCGACGTGCGCGATAGCGGGGCTTCACTCGACGAGACGGCTGCCTGGATCGAGGAGCACAAACTCAACCTGCACCACTGGTTCTTCTCGACCGATCTGTCGAGCTACCTACGAGGCGGTCGCATTTCGGCTGCGAGCGCGATCATCGGCACGGCGCTTAAGATTTGCCCGCTTATGACGGTCGATTGCGACGGCAAGCTGTCGCCACGTGAGAAGATTCGCACTAAGAAGCGCGCGATTTCCGAGATGGCTAAGACCATGATGGCACACGTGCAGGACGGTGCGGATTATTCGGGTAAGTGCATCATGTCGCACTCGGCGTGCCGCGAGGATGCCGAGGCAGTTGCGGCGCTGATTGAGGAACAGGTTCCGCAGCTTAAAGGCAAGATTGAGATCAATGACATCGGTACTCTGATTGGCTCGCATACCGGACCTGGTACGGTGGCGCTCTTCTTTATGGGCGACAAGCGCGTGGATTAATTTGCCCCATCACGTCGCTGCATGTTTGTTCAAGCGAAAACGGCCCGCCTCACGTTTGTGGGGCGGGCCTTGCTGTTGCGGCTAGCGTTTCTTTCCGCGGAAGAAGAAGCCGTGCAGTGATGGCTTGAGGCCGCGATTGGCGCGATGCTCCTCGACGCGCTCGTGGATCGAAGCGACGCGCTCGATGACTTCGTCGGGAATCGGCACGTCGGGATTCATGTTCTCGACTTGGCTGACCTCGGCGGCGGCGACCTGGTCGATAATGGGCACATCGTCGCGCGAGATGACAGGTGTGGCGTCTTCCTTCATCTTGCGATAACGCTGCATCATGTCGGTCTGTAGCTGCTGGGCCGAAGGCGGCGTCCAGATGATGGCGTTGGCTCCGGCGGCGATGGTTTCACGGATGCTCTCGGGCGTCTTGCCGCCCGGTGCGATGAGCGGCAGGTTGGGATAGTGCTCGCGCAGCTCGCGTAGGACCTGGGGCGTGTTCTTGCCGGCGGCGATGTTGAGAATCTTGGCTCCGGCGCGCACCTTGGCGTGAGCATCGTCGTCGCAGCGAACGACCGTGGCGATGACGGGGATGTCGGCGATGTTGGTGATGTGCTCGACCATCTCGGCAGTGGCGGGGGAGTTGACCACGCAGCCCGCCGCGCCCTGCATCTCGGAGACGGCTGCCATCTGCACGGAGCGCTTACCGGTCGTAGTTCCGCCGCCCACGCCTACAAAGACCGGGCACTCGGCGACGGTCAGCAGCGCTTGCGTAATGGCGGGCTGCGGCGTGAAAGGGTAGACCGCAAAAACGGCATCGGCGTTGGAGTTGCGGATAACCGCGACATCGGTGGTGTAAATGAGCGACTTGATGCGGCGGCCGAAGAGCGTGAAGCCGCTGGCCTCCTCGATCTCGTCGGGCATGCGAAGAGCAGCCTTGCGCAGACGTCCGTCGATGGGCAGGGGCTCCATGGGGAGCAGTCCGTTGGGGGTCACGGCTACCTGGGGCTCGGTGAACTCGTCTGCGAGCTCGACCTCGGAGAAATCGACCGAGGCGACGATGTCCTCGTGAACCTCGGCGGGTACATCGATGGGAGCTTGGTCGTTTGCCGCGGCAGGCGTGTCGAAGGAGCTGGTGCCGACAAAGGCGTCGACGCGTTCGTTTAGGTCGTTGAGGGTATCCATGGAGGCTCGATTCTATGCGATGGTGGCCGGCGCGATGCAGCCGGAATTGCGAATGCTAAATCGTTTGACGAGTTGATTTTTCCCCGCCGCACCATCCGTTAGACCGAAGGGCGGGAGAACGTGAAGGAGCTGTGGTGGCGAGGATCGAGGTGCTATCTTGAAAGTCCCGTTTAAAAGAGAGGTGACGCGGTATGGAATTGACAGCAATGTTTGGCTCGATTGGCCTGTGCGTGGGCGCAATCGTTGCCGCCGCGGTCATCTACTTTGTGGTCACGGCCATTAAGGGCAAAAGGGCCGAACGCAAGGAGCGCGCGATGCTTAAACAGCATCGCGACCAGCAGGGCAAACGCGCACAGAGATAGCTTGTTGAGTTTTTGATCCGTGCGCTAGCTGCGTTTTCGGATCAGGGCAATGTAGAAGCCCTCAAAATCGCGGCTAGGCGGAATGGTCAGCGTGCCGGGCATACCGTTGGCGATGGCCGAGACATGGCCGGCGGCGATGGCCTCGGTGAGGGCGTTGCACTCGATATGCGGCTCCTCGCCGGCATCCTGGGCGCGACGCGCTTCACTTTCGCTCGGTGTGCCGTCGAGGGGGATAAGCTCGCAATCCATGTGCTTGTCGAGGGCCTCTTGCAGGGCGTCCTCGTTTTCCTGCGGCATGATCGAACAGGTGGAATAGACGAGCGTGCCGCCCGGTTTGAGGGCTCCCATGGCGCGGTCCAGAAGCGCGCGCTGCGAGCGGGCGCACTTGACGAGCAGCTGCTCGGTGAGGCCGCGCAGGCTTTTCTCGTTGCCACTGATGACGGTGCCCGTGCCGGTGCAGGGAGCGTCGAGCAGGATGCGGTCAAAGCGGAAGAACTCGTCGAGCTCGCGTGCGTCGATGCGCATGACGGGCACGTTTTTGGCACCTTGGCGGTGGAGGTTGGACTCAAGCTTTTCGGCGCGGGGAATGCTCATCTCGCAGGCCGTGAGGTGTGCCTGGCCCTGGGTGAGGGCGGCGATCTGCGTCGTCTTGCCGCCAGGGGCTGCGCACATGTCCAGGATGTCCTCGCCTGCCTGGGCGCCCAACACCAAAGGCGGCATCATGGACGACAGGCTCTGTAGGTAGATCTTGCCGTCGCGGTAGATGTCGAGGTCCCATAGGTCGGAAACCTGGGCCTCGGGCAGGATAAAGGCGTCCGGATACCAAGCGACGGGGTTGTGGGCGATGCCGGCGGCACCGAGCGCCGCAGCGATGTCCTCGGCGGTCGCCTTGAGCGTGTTGGCGCGCAGCGTGACCGGGCGTGTGGCCGCGGCGCCGAAGCCCTCGATCATGAGCTCGGCATCGGCGGGCGCATAGGCGCCGGCGACCGTGTCGACCATAAAGCGCGGCAGGTCGGCGGCGCAGGGAAGGGCGGCAAGCTGGTCGGAAAGCTCGGTAGCGGCAAACTGCCTGAGCTTGAGCTCGGGCTTAACCTGCTTTTTCTGCTTACGACGACGCTGCTTGGACATCCGTCTTTCCTTCCACCTAAATGATTATTCTGGGACGGGGATTAAATAATCATTCCATGACTCCCGTCACAAAAAGACTGTACTGTGGCGCCCGGGAATGATTTTTTAATCCCCGTCCCAGAATAATCATTCCCGGGCGCGTTGCTACTAGCGTGCTTTAGTACTGGCTCTCGTGCTTGCTGAAGAAGTCGGAGCGCGGGGGCCGCGGCTTCACGCGGTGGTCGCCGGGCTTCTCGCCCAGGCTCTCTACGAACTCGTCCGTGGAGGCAAAGATGTTATCCCAGCTAAAGAAGGCGACCGGATCGACGTCGAAGTACTCGCAGATGAGTTCGCAGCCGGCCGGGACGATACCGTGCATCAGGACGGTCGCCACGCGCAGCTCGGTAAAGGCATCAACCAGGGCCTGCGTCATCGCTGCGTTTGCTTCGTCGCCCTCGAGCTTGTTGGCGGCCTTGGAGGCGTCGCTCCAGCGCTTGTTGGCGGCGCGCAGGTAGTCGTCGCACACGGCAAGCGCGCGGTGCGTCTCGAACTTGTACATGGCCTGCTCAAAGGCAAGAGCTGCCTGCTCGGCAGCCTCGACCACGGCGGCAGAGGCGGCACCGGCGGGGATGCAGCCGTTGCGATAGGGGCTCTCGTCGCCTTCCTTGACGGCGACGCCGTAGAAGCAGCTGCGGGCCAGACGGTTGAATACGCCGGTCAAAAGGGCGCTCTCCTTAAGGGCCGGATCGATAACGCGCTTGTCGTCGCAGGCGCGCACCTCGTTGCTGTCCTTGTCCTTGCCGGTCACACGCGTGTCGTATGCCTTGGGGCTAAAGCTCACCGGCTTTTCGGACAGGCCGAGCGACAGCCAGTGCGCGCGCATCTGCTCGCAGGTGTAGTGGTTGAGTAGGTCGTCTGCCGGCGGGGGAGGCGTCTGCGAGGACGAGCTGGCCTTTTTGCCCATGTAGAGCAGGTGGTAGCAGGCGCTGACGGTGCTCTGCGTGAGGTCCCAGCCCAGGGCCTCCCACATGGCGGTCTGCGCGATGCAGTAGAAGTAGATGTTGTCCTGACCGATAAACTGGTAGATCTGTGCGTCGTCCGAGCACCACCAGTCGCGCCAGTCGAGCGAGCTGTGCTGGTAGGTGGGCGCGGGCACCTGTGTGGAGTCGGCAGCGGGCTCGCCCATGAGGGCGGCATCCTGGGCGGCGACGCCCTCGGTCACGCCGGCGGCCTTGGCATCGCGCGCGAGCACGGTACGCGTATAGCTGATGGGCGCCCACAGGCTCTCTGGCCAGCACCAGCAGGTGACGTCGGAAACGCCGTCGACCTGGGGCACCGGAACGCCCCAGTCGATGTTGCCGGTGATGCGGAAAGGCACGAGCGCTTTGCCGCTGCGGAAGCGCACGCCGCCGTTGGCGAGCACCGCATGGGCGTCGTCGCGCTCCTTCCAGCTGGGGAAGGTGACGGTAAAGCTGCTCTTGTTTCCCTCGGGCTCCAGCACGGTGTGCTCGGGCAGCTGGTCCTCGACGGCATCGAAGGCCTCGCGGAACTTGTTTTGGATATAGAGCTGGGCCGGCAGCAGCCACTCCTCCATGGTCTTGGAGACCACGGAACGAACCTGCGGGTTCTGGGCGAGCTTGGCGGTGTAGGTCTTCATAAAGTCGAGGTAGGCCGGCAGGTCGAAGTAGAGGTTGTCGACCGGGCGCAGCTCGGGCACCTCGCCGGTGAGCTGGCTCTTGGGTGCGATGAGCTCCTCGGGCTCAAACTGGTGACCCAGGTCGCACTCGTCGGCATAGGCCTTCTCGGACTTGCAGCCCTGGATGGGGCAGCGGCCGATCACTTGGCGGCCGTTGAGGAACGTGCCGGCCTTGGCGTCGTAGAACTGCAGCGTGGAGCGCTTGGAGATGGTGCCCTGCTCATGCAGGCGCTCGATAATCTCGGCGGTCACTTCGTTGTGAATCTGCGCAGCCGGCTCAAGGCCCGAGCCGCCGTAGATATCGCAGCTGATGTTGTAGTTGTTGAGGGTCGCTGCTTGGCGGGAGTGATTGGACTCGACGTACTCGTTAATGGACTTGTCGTAGCCCTCGTTCTCCTTGAGCTTGCGGTAGCTCTCCATGATGGGCGAGCCGTAGCAGTCGGTGCCCGAGGTGAAGATGACGTTCTCGCGGCCCAGACGGTCGCGCAGGAAGCGGGCGAAGAAGTCGGCCGGGACAAAGACGCCGCCGACGTGGCCAAAGTGAAGGCCCTTGTTGCCGTAGGGCTCGCCGGCGGTAACGATGGCGCGGCGAGGCCAGCTGGGACGGTCGTTCATGGAGTATTTTGATGCCATGGGACTCCTTCGCATATGGTGAGAGCGCGGCCGGGCGCAAGGCTTGGCGACGCGGTGGTCAATTCGTGCATATCGTTCGACATTATCGCACATGCGGACGGGTACGTGGCAGGGGCGCTATCCTAAGATGCTATGAATGAGATTTCCAACATACATGCGTTTGAGGACGAGGATTTTCTGCACGCTTGCTTCGTGTGGGGGATGGTCGTAGTCGGCGTGTTTGCCGTGTGCTTGGTGCCGGTGTTTATGCTGCTGGGTGGGCCTGCGGACTTGGATGCGGCTGACGCGGGCGGCTGGATGGCTGTCGTGGGCTGGATAGTCGGCTTGGCTGCGATCTCAATGGCGTCGTTCGCCGTGCACGAGCTGGTGCACGGTGTGTTTTTTAAGCTGCTGGCGCCTGCGGGCGCGAAGGTGACCTTTGGGGCGAATCGCGAGACGGCGATGATCTATGCCTGCGCCGAGGGCGTTGTGTATTCGCGCCGGCGGTACATGGCGGTTTGCCTGGCGCCGACGGTTGTTGTGACGGCGGCGTTTGCCCTGGGATTTGCGTTCTCGGGCTATCCGCTGCTGTGCTACCTGGCGGCCGGCTTGCATTTGTCGGGTTGTGTGGGCGATTGGTATTACGTGCGGACCATTTTGCGCGACCGCCGCATTGTCGCCTGCGAGGATACGTCCTTTGGCGTGCGCTTTTTTGGGTGAGGAGATGTCGATGAAGTCGTTGTTGCTGCATGCGTGCTGTGCACCATGCTCGCTTGAGCCGGTTCGCCTGCTGCGCGAGGAGGGGTTTGAGCCCACGATTTGCTGGACCAACCCCAATATTCAACCGCGCGATGAATGGCAGCGCCGCTTGGACGAGCTGCGCCGGTGGTGTGCCGATGGCGACATCGAGCTCATCGAGGCAGGGGAGGACCGCGATCGCTGGGAGACCGGCGTGGCGCCGCTGGGTGCCGACCGAGCCCGTCGCTGTCGCGCGTGCTATGCCCTGCGTCTGGCCGAGGCGTGCCGCGTGGCCCAGGAGCGCGGGTTTGAGTTTGTGGGCACGACGCTCGCCGTCTCGCCGTACCAGTTGTTCGAAACCTGCAATGATGTGTTGGAGCGTCTGGCTGCCGCCCGCGGTCTCACCCCGGTGATTCGCGATTTTCGCCCGTATTACCCCGAGGCGACACGCCGTTCGCGCGAGCTTGGCATGTATCGGCAGAACTACTGTGGTTGCCGCTTCTCGGCTGTCGAGGCGGCCATGGACCGCGCCCGTATCCGCGACGAGCGCAAAGCCGCCAAAAAGTAGTTCATTTGGGCTGGGGCCTTGAGCTGTCTGTGCGGTACGGTCGTTTTTGGGAAAGTCGATTTAATTAAGCGTGTGATCGTGGCTCGCTTGATACCAAACGACGACTCCTATGATTCTAATCCTCCGTTTGTTAAACATCAGATCCGGACTTGCTGTTGCATATGAATGGGACGACAGCACAATCGTGTCGTTTCCTTCTGCAAATCGCCTAATTACCGGTGTTTTACCGTCTGCGAGCGCCAATACAGCACAGCCGTTCCAAGGCTTTGCGGTGGTATCGACAAGTAGTAAGCTGCCGGGAGGGTAAATGCGGGACATTTCGTCACCTTTGATTTTAACGAAAACGCTATGTGGGTGACGCTTGGCTACGTCTACGGGCGCGCAAGCATTTTGTTGGCTGTGCGTGATGCGGCGCTTTTGCGATTCGATATCGATGACGGGAAATGCGCCCTCCATTTCGTGGATAGCAGGGTCTTCGTCGGTGACGATTCTTTTATTTGCGAGCTTTACGGCCAAACCGTTTTCCTCGCCAACAAGTTCATCGCGGGTGCAACCGAAGAGCGCTTGTAACTTTTCAATATGGCGCTCACGGGGGGCATACCGACTTTTTTCCCAACGACAAACGGTCTCTTTAGATACCCCCAACATCTCTGCAAGTTGCGCCTGACCAAGATGCTCCATGGTGCGGAGTTTACGAATATTTGCCCCGAAGCCCATGGCTATAGATCCTCTCGCCACAGGGGGAGGCATAGACAGTTTGTGCCACCATAGCCTTTGGTGAGCTCGTCAATGGATAACGGGAATAATTCCATTCCTGCTTTCTCAAGCGCTTCGTTGGTCCAAACGTTTTCTTCATATACGCATAGTTTTCCTGGCGAGAGCGCAAGGATAGACGTTGCGTTGTTCCGGCGCTCTCTTTCGTAGGCGGTTTGATTCCCGCCTCCGCAGTCAATTACTTTTATTGGTTCGCAACAGGCTGCAGAGAGTATTTCCGGAATCGTGCGATCGATAGGAGTGATCGTAAGGCCCTTTCCGGATCGTTTTAGTTGAATGCTGTATGCATCAACGGCATTGCATATCTCACGATCGATGAGGAACGCGTCGTGATCAATTCTACTTATGAACGTATCGAGGTGGATACGCAGCCCGTCAGAGGGGACTCGAATCGCAATTAGCTCGGTGGTCTGGAATTTATTTGAGGTCAGGAGCTCTTTTGCAAGTGACTCGACGGCGGCGGGTTCAGTTCGGTCAGAGATTCCAACTAAAATTGTCTTAGCACTGATAACAAGAATGTCTCCGCCTTCGATATGGTAACTACTCCTGTTCAAATCACATACTGGGGTTTCTCCCATGATCTTGTGGTGGGTGAATATCTGCCGGTATAAGGCGACCTCACGATCACGCTCAGGCCAATACATATGATTTAGGATGATGCCGTCTCCGACTACCACAGCAGGATCACGAGTGAAAAAAAGCGTGTTGAGGGGATTGACCAAGAGCGAGGCGGGGTCAAATTGCTCGTGCACGAGCGCTCGTAGTGTTTCCGACTGGTTTGAACATAGCTCAGTGTCTCCAAAGCGAATGCCGTTAAGTACTATATTCACCAATTCCTGGGTGTTCTTAGCGTTCTCAAACAGCTGGGTTATTGTCTCGAGGAACTCTCTGCTGTTAGCGCCGGGCGATTTTAGCCGCTAATAGTCAAACTATTTTGACCAATCCCGGTCACCGAATAATGGCCACCT
>NZ_JBDMHB010000026.1:0-30818 GCF_039752955.1 Collinsella aerofaciens | reverse complement strand
CACGCCGTCGCCATGGCTAGAGCGCAGAGCAACCCAGCGGGTACCCTCGCGGTTGGCGCAGTCCTGAGGCATAACGTAGGGCGTGAACATGTCGTCGACCGTGGTGCGGTAATGACCGACCGGGTTGGCGCGCAGCGAGTCCGGATAGTTCTCGCCTGGGCCGTGGCCATACCACTCGACGGCACGATCGCAACCGGGGACCTCGAAGGAGATGCCGATGCGCGGGATGATATCCGAGTAATCGCCGTAGGGCTCGCCGGAAACCTTGAGGTCGACACGACCGCTCGGAAGCACGGTGTAGACGAGCTCGACGCGCATGCCGAACGCGCGGACGGGAGGAGCGATACGCTGGCTCACGGTAACGACGACCGCATTGCCATCCTGCTTCCAAGAAACCTTGCGGGTAGACGTCTGCATCACATCGATGAAGTTGTCCTTCCACAGGGAGTCATACTCCTGAGCGTGGTTGTCGACGAGCGGATGCCAAAAACCAACCTGGGGACCAGAGGCCATGACGTCGCGGCCGGATGCCTTCCACTCGCTCACGGTACCGTTGACTTTGCTGAAGGCCAGCTCGCCATTGAGGGAGTGAATGCGGATCTCCTGCTCGGTCTCCTCGACCGTAAGCTCAGGACGAGCGGGGGCGGCGATGGCCGGCGCCGGATGGTTGGCGATGGCAAACTGGCTAGCACCCAACTGGAACATCGGCTCGCACCAGACGTGAGCGGCCATGGTGTAGGCGTGCACGGTCAGCAGGGTCTCCCCCACTGCGGCCTCGCGAATCACCAGCGGCAGCTGGACGGACTCGCCGGGGGCAACCGCACCGGGCATGAGCGTCTTGCGGCAGACCACGTCGCCGTCCACCAGGGTCTCGGCCGACAGGCAGACATCCTCGAGGGTGGTAAACCAACGCTTGTTGGTGACGGTCAGCTCGCCTGCCTCGGCGTCATAAGCCATGCGAACCGGGCAGATGACCTGGCCATACTCAGTGAGGCCCGGACTCGGCTGCTGCCAGGGGAACACCATGCCATCGATGCAGAAGTTGCTGTTGTTGGGGTAATCGCCGTTGTCGCCACCATACATATCGTAGGCAACGCCGTCCTCGGTCACAGCAGCCAGACCGTGGTCGCACCATTCCCAGATAAACTGGCCTTGGATGCAATCCCAACGATCGAAGACCTCCTGGTACTCGGACAGGCCTCCGGGGCCATTACCCATGGAGTGGCCATACTCGCAGTTAATGCGCGGCTTGGGGAACGGATGCTCGCCAAAGTCGTTCATCTGCGACACGCGGGAGTACATCGTGGAAATGACGTCGACGGTATCGGCGTTGCGATCCTCCTCGTAATGGACCGGACGACCATCGAGCTCGTGAGCCTTGGCGTACATCGCGCGGATGTTGCAGCCATAGCCGCTCTCGTTGCCCATCGACCACATAATGATGCAGGCGTGATTGCGCTCCTGCATCACCAGGCGCTCAATGCGGTCGACGTAGGCCGGCTCCCATGCCGGGTCGTCGGTGACCAGGGCGATATTGCCGATATTCTCGAAGCCGTGGCTCTCCATATCGGTCTCGGCGACCAGCATGATGCCATACTCGTCGCACAGCTCGTAAAAGCGCGGGTCGTTGGCGTAGTGGGACGTGCGCACCGCGTTGATGTTGTGCTGCTTCATGAGCTCCAGGTCGCGGCGCATGCGATCGAGGCCCACGGCGCGGCCCTTGTGATCGTCGTGATCGTGGCGGTTGACGCCATGCATCTTAAAGTAAGTGCCGTTGAGGTAGATATGATTGCCCTCGACCGTCACCTCGGCAAGACCCTGGCGATGCGGAACGTACTCGCTGACCTCGTCACCGTCGTAGACCTCAAACGTAAGGTCATAGAGGAAGGGGTCCTCGGGGTTCCAGAAGTGGGCATCGGTCACGCTGCACTCGGCATGGCCGTCGATGCACTCACCCGTAGCCACCACGTTCTCGCCATCGCTGAGCGTATACACGACGCGGGTAGCGCCCTCGGCCACCGTATCAAGCGTAATCAGAGCGGTATCGCCCTCGCGGTGCGTGCGGAACCTAAAGTCGACCAGGTGCGCGGCGGGGCGCTGCATAAGGTACACATCGCGGAAGATGCCCGAGGCCCACCACATATCCTGGTCCTCGATGTAGCTACCATCGCTGTACTGCAGAACCTTGACCGCAAACAGGTTGTCACCCTCGACGAGCGCGTCGGTCACGTCGAACTCGGCGGACAGGCGCGAGCCCTTGGTCATGCCGATAAACTGGCCGTTGACGTACAGCTCGCCATAGCTCTCGATGCCGTCAAAGCGAATGATCTCGCGAGCGCCGGCAGGAACGGCGGGAAGGTTGACGATGCGCTGGTAGACGCCCGTGGGGTCGTCGGAGGGAACGAACGGCTGGTCCACCGGGAACGGGAAACCCTCGTCGGTGTAGGCAAGGTTGCCATAGCCGTCCACCTGCCACAGGTGCGGAACCTCCACGTGATCCCACTCGGGCTTGTACGTGGAGAGTTCCTCGTTGGAGACGGCAGCGGGGCCCTCAAAGAGGCGGAACTGCCACGAGCCGGACAGCTGGACAAACCCGCGCGACAGCTCACGGCTGTACGTTGCAGCGAGATCGGCGGTCTCGTAGCCCATAAAGAACGCATGGGGTGCCAGGCGGTTCCTGTGGGTGAGCGCTTGGTTTTCCCAATCGTTAATGGCGTCCATGGTGATGCTCCTTCGTCATCGTAGTGATTCTTGTGCAACCGGTTGTCCTTATCTTACGGGCGATGCAAAAAGCTGTGCAACCGGTTGTCCGCTGAACGGTCGATTTGACCGGGTTAACGGTGCAACCGGTTGTACAACCGCGACACTTATGTCACCCTGAGTATCGAAACACAGCACAAGACATCGTTCTTAAGCTCGTAGGCAACCGCCACGCCCGCAGATATCTCCCCCCATACGAGGTGTATTCGATTGCGGCTTGGTTGCAAAACGACGCCGGTCACCGGATATCATGAACGCTGTTCAGACGCACTATAGTAAGCTGTATCCGCACCAGCCCGTATCAGTGACAACATCGACCGCATTTTCCAGGAGACGCCATGACCCAACCAGTTCGCACCGCACCTACGCTTGCCGAGGTTGCCGCAGCTGCCGGCGTGTCGCGCTCCACGGCATCGCGCGCTCTCAACGATTCGCCCCGCATTAGCGAGGAAACCAAAAAGCGCGTCCGCGCGGCGGCCAAGGAAGTCAATTTTGTCCCCAACGCTCGTGGCCGAGCGCTCGCTGTCGGGCGCACGGAAATCATCGCCGTGCTCGTGACCGAGCCCCTGAGTGAACTCTTCAGCGACCCCACCTATAGCGAGTTTTTGAGCGGCATTACCGAGGAACTGTCGGAGTCGTCCTATCTGCCCGTTATCTTGCAGGCGTCTTCTACGCATGAGCGCAACCGCGCACGCGAGCACTTTGAGCGCCGCTCGTTCGACGCCGTGATCGACGTCTCCCCCTACAAGGGCAGCGAGCTGCTCGAGGTACTGTGCGAGCTGGGCGTACCCACCGTGTTGTGCGGCCAGCTCGAGGGCCACCCCTATCGCGATGTGTTCTCGACGGTCTACTCTGACGACGAAGAGGGCGGACGCTTTGCAGCGCTCGCTATGAAGGAGCGAGGGCGCAAAGATATCGTCGCCGTGTTGGGACCGCAAGACAACCCCGCCGTTGTCGACCGCCTGCGCGGCTACCGCGCCGTCTTGGGCGAAGACCTCCCAGACGCAAACGTTATCTATACCGGCTGGAACAACGGAGACGGCTATCAGGCCATGCACCAGATCCTCGCGCGCGAGATTGCTTTCGATGGCGTGCTCTGCGGATCGGACCGTATCGCGGCTGGCGTCATCACCGCACTCAACGAGGCAGGCCTATCCGTTCCGGCGGACATTTCTGTCGTCGGCTTCGACGATCACGAGATTGCGACGCGCTGCGTCCCCGCGCTCACGACCGTCCGCCAGCCCCTGCGCGAAGAAGGCCACATGGCCGCCAACATTGCGCTCGACATGATCAAGGGTGCCGAGCCCACCACCTCCGTGATGCACATGCAGCTGATCCAGAGAGACTCGCTATAAGAAATTGGGGCAGGCTTTCCGCCAGACAGTTGTTACGGAAAGCCTGCCCCGTTTTGAGTGCTCATTCTGGGGCACAGTTTCCGTTAGACAGCTCAACCGGAAACTGTGCCCCATTATTTTGCCGAATTCTGGGGCACGCTTTCCGCGACGCCCGGTCATCCCAAGCCCTCACAATCTCGGCGCATAAAAAACGAGGAAAGGCACACGTCCTTCCCTCGTTGCAAGCAATATGTAGCCGCTCGCCTACATCAGGCGCAGGCTGACGTCCTTGAGCTGGGCGCCGGAAACGGCACTCGGGGCGCCCGACATGAGGTCGGAGCCGCTGGCCGTCTTGGGGAACGCCATGACGTCGCGGATGGAGTCGGAACCGGTGAGCAGCATGCACACGCGGTCCAGGCCCAGAGCGAAACCGCCCATCGGGGGCGCACCAAACTTGAGGGCCTCCATGAGGAAGCCAAACTGAGACTCGGCGCGCTCCTCGGTAAAGCCCAGAAGCTTAAGCATGGACATCTGCATCTCGGCGTTGTGGATACGCATACCGCCGCCGCCGGCCTCAAAGCCGTCCATGACAAAGTCGTAGGTGCACGAACCGGCTGCCAGCGGGTCGGCCTCGATCTTGGCGATGTCGGTCTCGGTCGGCAGGGTAAAGGGCTGGTGCTCGGCAGCATAGGCCTTGCGATCCTCGTCCCAATGGAACAGCGGGAAGTTGACGACCCACAGGAAGTCGTGACCCTCGCGCTTGATCTCGAGTGCGTTGGCCATATGAGAACGCATGCCGCCCAGGATCTCGTCAGAGAGCAGACGCGGGCCGGCGGCGAACATCACAAGGTCGCCGGGCTCGACGTCCATGCGCTCGCGCAGAGCCGCCATCTCCTCGTCCGAGAAGAACTTGACGATGGGGCTGTTAATGGAGCCGTCCTCGCGGAAAGCGATCCAGGCCAGGCCCTTGGCGCCAAACGTGGAGGCCACGCCGGCGAGCTTATCGATCTTGGCACGTGCCCAGGCACCGGCGCCCTTGGCGTTGATGGCCTTGACGACGGAGCCCTCCTCGTTTGCGGCGGTCGCGAAGACCTTGAACTTGGAGTTGGCAAAGATGTCAGTCAGGTCGACCAGGTGCATGCCATAGCGGGTATCGGGCTTGTCGGAGCCATAGGTGTCCATGGCCTCCCAGTAGTCCATGCGACGCAGCGGCGTGGGCATCTCGACACCCATGCGGCCGAAGGCATCGGCAAGAACCTCTTCGAGCGCGCTCATGACATCGTTCTGGTCCACGAAGGACATCTCGATATCGACCTGGGTGAACTCGGGCTGACGGTCGGCACGCAGGTCCTCGTCGCGGAAGCACTTGGCAACCTGGTAGTAGCGCTCGACGCCACCGACCATGAGCAGCTGCTTCAGAAGCTGCGGGGACTGCGGCAGGGCGTAGAAGTTGCCCGGCTGGATGCGGCTGGGGACGATGAAGTCGCGGGCACCCTCGGGCGTGGACTTAAACAGGGAGGGCGTCTCGACCTCCATGAACTCACGGTTGTGCAGCGCCTCGCGAATGGCAAAGGTAAAGTCGGAGCGCAGCTTGAGGTTTGCCATCATCTCGGGACGACGGAGGTCCAGATAGCGATAGCGCAGACGGGTGTCCTCGCTGGTCTCGATGCCGTCCTCGATCTGGAACGGCGGGGTGACGGAAGTGTTGAGCACCTCGGCGTGGTCGGTCAGGACCTCGATCTCGCCGGTCGCGAGCTTGGCGTTGGTGGTCTCCTCGCCACGGGAGCGCACGACGCCGTGGATCTTGATAGGCCACTCGGGACGCATGGTCTCGGCAATCTTAAAGGCGTCGCCGTCGGAGTGCTCGGGGTCGAAGGTGAGCTGCGTGATGCCCTCGCGGTCGCGAAGGTCGCAGAAAATAAGGCCGCCGTGATCGCGGCGACGGCTCACCCAACCGGTGAGGGTGACCTCTTCGCCCACGTTCTCGCGGCGAAGCTCGCCGCAGGTACGGGTGTGCATGGAATGCTCGTCGATGGGACGGGTCTGGCTCATACCAGTGATCCTCCTTTATGGATCTGTGCCGCCCCGTGTCGTTCCGGGCGGCGTCGTACAGATTTGCCCAGCCTGCGTAAACCGCGCAGCCAGACATGGCGTTCTATCTTATCGCACCTGTGTCGATGTGCCGCGGAAAAGTAGCTCCTGCCCAAAGACTTGACGGAGACGAAACAATTGACGCACCGTGGCACCCGCCCGCGCTCGTCACGTGCGACAATATGCCCCAATAAAACAGCACTTGGAAAGGCCCGTCATGACTGCACGCCTCATCGTTATGGATATCGACTCCACGCTCATCAACCAGGAGGTCATCGACCTGTTGGGCGAAGAGGCCGGCGTAGGCGAACAGGTGGCACAGATCACCGAACGCGCCATGCGCGGCGAGCTGGACTTTAAGCAAGCGCTCGTGGAGCGCGTGGGGCTGCTCGCCGGCTTGGACGACAGCGTGTTCGAGCGCACCTTTGAGCGCGTGACGTTTACCCCCGGCGCGCTGGAGCTTGTGCGCTCGGCACACAGCAAGGGCTGGAAGGTCGGCGTGGTGAGCGGCGGCTTCCACGAGGTCGCCGACAAAATCGCGGCCGCCGCGGGCATCGATTTTTGCCTGGCCAACCGCCTGGAGGTCGTGGACGGCAAGCTCACCGGTAAGTTGGCTGCCGACATTGTGACCAAGGAGTCCAAGCTCATCCAGCTGCTGGACTGGGCAGTTGAGTGCGGCGTCGACATGGCCCACACGGTCGCTATTGGCGACGGGGCAAACGACATCCCCATGATCCAGGCCGCGGGCACGGGCATCGCGTTTTGCGCCAAGCCTAAGACGCGCGAAGCCGCCCCGTTTGCCATCGACGAGCGCAACCTGATGCTCGCCATGGACATCATCCTGCGTGACTAGCCGATCCGTCTAACAATTGAATCAGTCTGTCCTATAGTTTCCGAACAATTTTGTCTTAGTGTTCGGAAACATACCCTTTGAGTGCTAGACTTTGCGCCGTCGAAGGGAACATATATGGATAAGCGAGATCTTGAGCAGCTGCTGAGCGATGTTGCCGGCGGATCAGTCACCCCTGCCGATGCCCTTACGCGCATCCAGACGGCTCCGACCGCCGATTTGGGCTTTGCGCAGCTCGATCTTTCGCGCGGAGTGCGCCAGGGAGCCGGCGAGGTTGTCTACGGCGCCGGTAAAACCGCCGAGCAAATTGCCGCCATTATCAAAGCATTACTCGATGCCGGCCAGGAGCGCATCCTGGTCACGCGCCTGGATACCGAAAAAGCCGCGCGCACCGCTGAGCTTCTCGACAACGACATCGACCTGGGATATGTCCCGGACGCCCAGCTCGCCCTGGTGGGTGGCAAGCCCTCCCCCACCGGCAACGGACGCGTTGTCGTCGCCTGCGCCGGCACGAGCGACCTGCCCGTCGCCGAAGAGGCGGCACTGACGGCCGAGTTCTACGGCAACGAGGTCGATCGCCTCTACGACGTGGGTGTCGCCGGCCTGCACCGCCTGCTCGCTCATGCTGAGGAACTTGCCCAGGCGCAGGTGGTCATCGCCATCGCCGGCATGGAAGGCGCCCTGGCGAGCGTAATCGGAGGCCTTGTGAGCTGTCCGGTCATCGCCGTCCCCACCAGCGTGGGCTATGGCGCGAGCTTTGGCGGCGTGGCCGCACTGCTCGCCATGCTCAACTCCTGCGCCAGCGGCGTTTCGGTCGTCAACATCGACAACGGCTTCGGTGCCGCCTACCAGGCAAGTCTTATCAATCATCTGAGCGCCGGCACATCCCGCGCCCGCTAAGGAGCATTTCATGTCCAACCATCAGCACACGCTTATCATCGACGGCACCTCGGGCATCAGCGGCGACATGACCGTCGCGGCTCTACTCGATCTGGGCGCCAGTGAGGAGCATCTGCGCGAGCAGCTCGCCACGCTACCAGTCGACGGCTTTGAGATTGCCGTTACACGCGTAAACAAGCATGGCATCGACGCCTGCGACTTTGACGTTCAGCTGGCAGAGGAGCTCGAGAACCACGACCACGACATGGCCTGGCTCTACGGCAACGAAGCAGCTGCCGAGCACATGCACGAGCATGAGCACCACCATCATGATCATGGCGAGCACGAACACGAGCACTGCCACGAGCATGACCATGAGGGCCACGCCCATGAGCACGAGGATCATCACCACACCCACCACCATCATCACCGCTCGCTAGCCGACGTCACCGCCATCATCGATGGCTCGCAGCTAAGCGATGGTGCCAAGCGTCGCGCGCTCGCCATTTTTTCCGTACTCGCTGCTGCCGAGGCCAAGGCTCACGGCAAAACGCCCGAGACCGTCATGTTCCACGAGGTGGGCGCCGTCGATTCCATCGTCGACGTCTGCTCTGTCGCCATCTGCCTCGATGACCTGAGTATTGAGGACATCGTGGTCGAGTCGCTCTCCGAGGGCCACGGCACCATTCGCTGCGCCCACGGCCTTATGCCCATTCCCGTCCCTGCTGTCGTCAACCTGTGCCAGGCGGGCAATATCGCCCTCGCGCCCGCACCGGTCGCCGGCGAGCTCGTGACGCCCACGGGCGCCGCCATCGTCGCCGCACTGCGCACGTCCGAGCACCTGCCGGCCCGCTACCGCATCGAGGCCGTCGGCTACGGCGCCGGTAAGCGCCCCTACGAGGGCTGCTCCGGCACGCTCCGTTGCCTGCTTGTTCACGTGGATGCATAGCCATGGATGCCCGCAAAACCAAAAGCCGCGCCGCCATCGTCGCAGCATTTTCCGAGCTCCTTCGCGAGGAGGACTACGGCAAGATCACCGTCGGCGACATCATCGCTCGCGCCCATGTGGGTCGGGCCACGTTCTACGGCCTCTTCAAGAGCAAAGACTACCTACTGTCCGAGCTCGTGAGCGACATCTGTACCCACGCCCTCGACGACGATGGCACACCGCTCGACGACCCACTCGTGCAGGTCGAGCATATCCTCAACAACCTCTGGGAGCGCCGCCAGGGCGTACGCGCCCTCGTAGCCGGCGCCGGCTCACGCGTCTTCGCCGACTGTCTCCGCAAGACCATCATGTCACGAGCAGCCGAAACCGTCCCTACCGACCCAAACGGTCCCGCCGGCACCATGGACCGAAGCTTCCTACTGCACCACATAGCCTCAAGCTTCGTAGGAATGGTCCAATGGTGGGCCTGGCACAACTTCCAAGCCCCAAAAGAGGACGTAGCCAAAGACTACCTCTCAGCCATAAAACCCCTCTTCAGCTAAGTAACTATCCCTTCCCAAGGTGGGAGCCCAATCCCAAAGTGCGGATCCCATTCCAAAGTTCCGCTCCGCTCATGACGCCACGCATCCCAAAGTGTCGACAACAGCCCAGCGCCCCTATCAGCAACAAGCCCCTCCCATCCAAATTCAGATATATACGTTGGGTTGCTTGTTCCAACGCGACTAAAATCCCGCAGCCGTCCGCATGGGGTAACTTCCCAGCGCATTCCGCAGGACGCAAAAAGGCTCGCCGCACGAAGTGCGCAGCGAGCCTATTTGCATGTCCGAGGACGCGCTGGGAAGTTACCCCATGCGGACGGCGAACAATATATGTAGCCTCAGACTAGAACATGCCCAAGAAACCATGCACAAACAGCGCGGCCAGAGCGGCACCGATAAACGGAGCGATGCCAGGAACAAGCAGGCCGTACTTCCAGTTGTTGTCGGCCTTGTTCTTGATCGGCAGCACCTGATAGGCCATGCGAGGACCAAGGTCACGAGCCTGGTTCATGGCGAAGCCGGTGATGCCGCCCATGCCCATGCCAACAGCCCAAACAATCAGACCGACGCAGATAGCGAGCATCAAAACGTTCTCGCCGGCGCGGCTAGCAGCAGCAAGGATGGCGCTGATGAACACGAAGGTGCAGATAGCCTCGCAGAAGAAGTTGCGGGCATAGTTCGTGCCCTCGGTGGTAGGGTTGGTCGAGAAGATGTTGCGCTGGGCAATGGGGTCGACGACGCCCTCGGAAGCCTTGAACTCATCGGCATACATAAGCCAAGCGATTACGGCGCCCACAAAGCCGCCGAGCATATCGGCAATCATGAAGGGGATGCAGCTGCTCCACGGCACCAGGCCTACGATGCACTGGGCAAGCACCATAGCCGGGTTCATGCACACGGCGCCGCCAAAGACAAACAGGCAGACCGAGATGCCAAAAGACCAAGTGGTGATGGCAAACATGTGGCCGGAGCCCTGATACTTGGTGCCCTTAAGCACGGTATCGCAGTGCACGCCCACGCCAAAGATGATCATGAGGGCCGTTGCGCCGAATTCGCAGAGGAGTTTGGTAAGCATAAAACCTTATCTTTCTTGTCGGTTATAAACGATTCGTTTAGGCCGCGCGCTAGTGCTGAGCGACAACAACGCCCAGGCCATCGGGAATGACGGCCACCTTGGCATCGGCACCCTTCATCTCAAAGGCGAGCTTGAGCGCCTCCTCGAGGGTGTTGACCGGCGTCATGTGCATATCCTTAATCATCTGGTGATCGCACAGGTCGGTAACCATGATCACAGGGTGATGTGCCAGGATGCGGGCGAAAATCTGGCTCGTCCACTGATCGGGCAGGGTCTCGTCCTTGGGACGATCGATGCAGGCACGCTCAAACTCTGCCGGATCGTTGTCGGCGATGTTGTGATAGAAGCCCTCGCCACCGTGACCGTCGGCACAACCGGCAACGTCGATAATCACACCGCCCTCGGGAAGCGTGGCCTCGGCAGAGCACATGCCCTTCACGGCCTGGTAGATGTTCTGGTCGAGCGGGTAGCCGCCGTTGGTGGTGATGGCAATCTCGCACTCGACGGGCTCAACGCCGGCAAGGCTCTTCACGAACTCGCAGCCAGCCTCGTGTGCCTTGTGGATGTCACCGGCGAAGGAGCCGATGACCTCATGCTTGCCGTTGAGCACCACGTTCAGCACAAAGGCAAGGTGAGCCATCTCGGCAGCGGCAAACATGTCCTCGCTCACGTGGTTGTGGCACAGGTTGCCGGCGCGCGAATGAGAATCGTTCACAAACTGGCCGTTGTGGTTGTACATGATGGTCTTGTAGCTGGCGATGCCGGGCAGGACGGACTTGCGGCTGCCGGAGAAACCAGCAAAGAAGTGCGGCTCAATAAAGCCCTCGGCAAGCAGCAGATCGCAATCGACGGCAATCTTATTGATGATGCACTCGCCACCAGAAGGCAGGGTGCCGATCTTTTTCATCATGCTGTCGTCAGTCGCGACGTGCATAACGATTTCCTCGTTGGCAACGATCTCCTCGCCGTACTTGTTGACGAGCTCCTCGTGCGTCGACGGACGATGCATACCCGTAGCAACCAGAATACGCACGCGAGCCTCGGGCGCAGCGGAATGGATGTGATGCAGCAGAATAGGCATCGTCACACGCGAGGGAACGGGGCGCGTATGGTCGGAGCTAATGATGACAATATCCTTTTTGCCAGCACAAAGCTCCTCGAGCGAAGGCGAGCCATAAGGGTTGGCAAGCGACTCCTCTACCAGCTCTTCCTGCGATTTCGTGGTCTTAAACTCGTTTTGATGACCCTCCATCACACCCGCGAAGTTCTTATCCTCGAGCTCCAGATGCAACGTCTTGTGGTCAAACGGCAGTTCACATTCAAACAATAACGAGCGCCCTCTTCCTTTCAACTGACACACTAGATAAACCGTTGGAAGGATACGCCGCTCACCGAAAAACACCACCGTCCACCGACTCATTAACACAACGTTCATATTTGACCCACAACAAAACGGCCGCGATCCCAAACGGGACCGCGGCCGTCTGCCAAAGACACTATAGACAGGATGACTTACGCAGCGCCGAGGCAAACATCTACCCCGAGACGTACGCGCGTAAGCCATTTTGCATATATGCGTTAATTAATTGCATAAAATGGCGCATGGATTTCTAGCTGCAACAGGGTAGTGCCCTCCGGAGCGTGCATTTTTGCGAGTATTCAGCATCACGAAATCAGATTATGGGGCCAAGAGTCTTTTAAAAGGCAGAAAGCCCTCACGACTCATCCCGTCAGGACGACGTACTGCGATAAGCCATCCATATTTGAACATCGTTAGCCTCCAATTGGCGCGCAGAGGCATCAACAAAGGCAGCGAAAATCGGCTATCGCCTTATACATCAATCTTCGGCTGCTGAAAACTCCGTTTTTTGCACGTCGCCCCAAGCACCACCCTCAGCCAACGGCTAATCCGCCGAAGACCAGACATCGCAGGGCCCGCCATAGGTTTACTTTTAGGCAAACTCCGCAGGACGCAAGAAGCCCTCGCCGCACTCCACGCTATGCGCGAAGCGCACCATTCTTCTCCTCAGCTTTAATCCCAGAAGACCGAGGACGAAGGGACCCGATGGGTCTCCCTCTGAATGCATTCCGCAGCACGAAGCCCCCTTATCCGCAGCTCCGAAGGAGCAGGATAAGGGGGCTTCAAGTGCGAGGACGCATTCAGAGGGAAACCCATCGGGTCCCGGTGAGAGCCACAGGGCTATCGATTACCCCGTGTTCTGCAAACCTGCCGAGACGCCGGTCACAGTCGAAAGAATCAGGCTCATGTACTCGGCCTTCTTCTCCTCGGCCATCTCGTCCTGGTTCATACGCACCTCGCGAAGGGCGCGAACCTGGGCAATGGACAGGGCGTCGACATAGGGGTTACGGACGCGGACGGCGCAGCCGAGCACGCGGCGGCGCTGCAGCGGCCACTCGTCACCGACGATGGCAAGGACCCACTTACGCGTGAGCTGCATCTCGGTGAAGACCTTCTCGGACAGATCCTGGCGATCGCCCAGGTGCAGATACATCTTGGCGATGCGCTGATCGGTCTTGGCGATCGACATCTCGATGTTGTCGATAAAGGTGCGGAAGAACGGCCACTCCTGGTAGGCAGCCTTGAGCTGGTCAAGGTCGCCCAGCTGCTCGCAGGCGGTGCCCAGGCCATACCAAGCGGCCAGGTTAATGCGTGCCTGACTCCAGCTGAAGATCCACGGAATGGTACGCAGGTCGTCGAGCGACTTGGCGCCCAGGCCGCGCTTAGCGGGACGCGAGCCGATCGGCAGCAGACCGACCTCGGTCAGCGGCGTCACGGTCGAGAACCACGGTGTAAAGTCCTCGGTGTTCAGCAGGTCCAGATAGCGCTCGTGGCTTGCGGCGTTGAGCTTCTCGGCCATATCCCAGAACTTCTGCGTGGTCT
This sequence comes from Collinsella aerofaciens, assembly GCF_039752955.1. GTDB lineage: Bacteria > Actinomycetota > Coriobacteriia > Coriobacteriales > Coriobacteriaceae > Collinsella > Collinsella aerofaciens_BI. The sequence goes on along the minus strand of NZ_JBDMHB010000026.1, from coordinate 17,439 downwards.
CGGTGTTGGTCTTCTCGACACTCGGAGCCGACTGCAAAAGCGTTGCGGCGGCAACGGACTCAACATGGCGCTGAGCCAGCGTGCGGTTGCCGTAACGGGCAAAGATGACCTCGCCCTGCTCGGTGGGCTTAAAGAAGCAGTTGACCGAACCCTTGGGCTGGGCCAGCACGGCCTTGTTGGCCGGGCCGCCGCCACGGCCCACGGCACCGCCGCGACCGTGCATGAGCACCAGGTCGATATCGTTCTTCTCTGCCCACTTGGCGATGCGCTCCTGCGCGGAGTGCAGCGCGAGCATGGCCGTGGTAGGACCGGCGTCCTTGGAGGAGTCGGAGTAGCCCAGCATGACCTCCATGCGGCGGTTGGTCTGGGCAAGGCGCTTTTGCACCACGGGCAGCGTAAGCATCTGGTCGAGCACGTCGACGCAGCCCTCGAGGTCCTCGAGCTGCTCGAATAGCGGGATCACGTCGAGCTCGGGGACATCTTCCTCGTGTGCGAAGGACAGGTGGGCCAGCTCGAAGACGTCAGCCACATGCTGGGCGCTCTTGGTAAACGAGATGATGTAGCGGTGCGCCATCTTCTTGCCGTAGCGCTTTTGGATGGAGCCGATAGCGCGGAAGGTATCGATGACCTCGCGCGTCATGGGCTGCAGGTCGCCATGGATACCGTTCTCGTGGATATCCTTAAGGGCGCGGGCATGCACCACGGAGTGCTGACGGAACTCCATCTCGACCATATGGAAGCCGAAGGACTCGACCTGCCAGATGATGGTTTGGACCGGGCCGTAGGCAGCACGGACGGCACCGCAGGCGGCCAGCGAACGCTGGACGACGCGCAGGTCATCCAGGAACTCGTCGGCGCTGTGGTACATGGTGTCGGTGATACGACGGACGGTGGCGTTCAGGCGGTCGGCCATGACGAGCATGACGGCGCGATGCGGCTCGTGCTCGGAGATCAGCTCGGCGCGGGCCGTGTAACGAGGGCTCATCTCGACCTGATGGTTCCACAGGTTAATGAGCTCGGCCGACGGCTTGCTGTAGGTAGCCTCGAGCGTGAGGTTGCGGCCGATGTGGCGGCACTTGTCCTCGAGCTTGAGCACCATGTGCGTAAAGTACTTGGCGGCGACCTCACGGCTCACCTTGGCGGTGACGTTGGGGTTACCGTCGCGGTCGGAACCGATCCAGCTGCCGGGATGGAAGAACGCCGGGCACAGCGGCGGCACAGTACCGGCCTTGTCGCCCAGCACCCAATCGTCAAAACGACGATAGATAACGGGGATAACGTCGAACAGCGTGTTATCGAAGATGTCGATGATGGTATCGGCTTCCTCGACCGGCGTGGGCTTCTTGAGCGCGATGGGACTCGTACGCACCAGGGCGTCGATCTCCTGCAGCATATGGCGCTCGTTCTCCACCAGGTCGGAGCCGCCCAGACGCGGACGCTCCTCCAGCAGGTTGGAGATACGGCGGATCTTGCCCTCGACGGCCTTACGACGGGCCTCGGTGGGATGTGCGGTAAAGACAGGGTGGAACTCGAGCTTGTCGAGCAGCTCGTTGGCACCCTCGACACCCAGCTCATTCACCAGCTGGTGATAGGCAACGGTAAGCTCGTTGGCAGGATCGACCTCGGTATCGGTCGACGCACCGGCCTCGCGCTCGCGCAGCTGCGCCACACGGTAGTTCTCCTCCGACAGGTTTGCCAGATGGAAAAAGCTCGTAAAGGCGCGAACGATGACCTGCTGCTTATCGAGCGGCAGGCTGTCGACCAAATCGACGACCTCACGAAATGCCACGGCAGTGGGCTCGTCGGCGGTGGGCACGCCCTGCTCGTCGACGGCTTCGTCGGCAGCGCAGGTACCGGGGTTGCCGGCATTGACCACAATCTCGGCTGTCAAAATCTTGTCGAACAGGTCCGCGATCTCGGGATCATACTCGCTAAGCACACGGCGCTCCAGGCGCAAGAACAGCGCCAGATTGTCGCGCAGCTCCTCGGGGATCTCGATCTCGGCGAGACGCTCCCTGGACTCGGCATTCGAGCCGATTCGGTTAACGAGGCGGTTGACCACGGCAGCGACGCGCGCCGCGGCTTCGGGTACAGACTGGTTGCTTAGGTTCTCAGCCACGTTTCCTCCCATTCCTCCTTCTATGCACGTAACATGCGGTATTCATTATAGGCGCTTGAGAAATACTTTCGACACTGATTGCGCTTTACCACACAAAAGTATTTTCTGCATTGCAAAGGTTTTTGCCCTAAATGGTCGTATTTCTCGGTGGGCGGCATACGTAAACGGGGGCATTCCGCATAAAAGCGAAACACCCCCGTAACAATCGCTCTCCATGAGCAGGGCACGTTAGCAGGCCCGAAGCTCAAAAAGATGCGCTACAGGCGCTCGCGAACCGCCTCGACGACGTTGTCCAGATCGGCGAGCACCTCGTCATGGCTCTGCATGTCGCGCACTTTGACCTTGCCGGCGGCAAGCTCGTCGCCACCCAGGACCAAGATGAGCTTGGCGCCTACCTTGTCGGCCTGCTTAAACTGAGCCTTGAGCGAACGGCCCTGGTAGTCGGCCTCGGTCACGATACCTGCAGCGCGAAGCTCCTGCGTAATGGCGAAGACGTTCTGGCGCAACTCCTTGCCGGCGTTGGCGACGTAGACGCACGGGGCCTCATCGGCACCCAAATCGCTGCCAAAGGCCTGCAGGGCCAGCAGGGCGCGCTCAAAACCGACAGCAAAGCCGACGCCCGCCGTGGGCTTGCCACCCTCGAGCTCGACCAGGCCATCGTAGCGGCCGCCGCCGCCGATGGAGCCGACGCCGGCGCCAGGGGCCTCGACCTCAAAGACAGTACGGGTGTAGTAGTCCAGGCCGCGCACCAAGGTGGGATCCTCGACATACTCGATACCGGCGGCATCCAGATAGCGCTTGACCTGCTCGTAGTGCTCGCGGCACTCATCGCACAGGTTGTCACCCATCAGCGGAGCCTCGGCCATGATCTCGCGGCAGTGGTCGTTCTTGCAGTCGAAGGCACGCAGCGGGTTGAGCTCGGCGCGCTCGCGGCACTCATCGCACATCTCGTCGGCGTGATCGAGGATGAACTGCTTAACCTGCTCGCGATAAGCCGGACGGCACTGGGCGTCACCCATCGAGTTGATGAGCAGACGGAGCTTGGAAAGATCGAAGCCCAGACGCTTGTAGAACTCCATGAGCATGATGATGCACTCGGCGTCTGCCGCCGGATCGGGAGCGCCGAGCCACTCGATGCCCACCTGATGGAACTGGCGCAGGCGGCCCTTCTGGGGACGCTCGCCGCGGAACATGGCCTCGGCGTAGTAAGCCTTAAACGGCGTGGAACCCTGGGGCACCAGGTTGTTCTCCACGACGGCGCGCACCACACCGGCCGTGCCCTCGGGACGAAGGGCCAGGCGCTGCTTGGGCTTAAGCTTGGTGTCGGTGCCCTCGGTAAAGACGCGCTCCAGGTTGGCGCCGCTAAACACGCGGAACATCTCCTTGCGCACGACGTCGGTCGACTGGCCGATACCGTGGACAAACACGTCAACCTGCTCGATCGCGGGCGTCTCGATGGGCTTAAAGCCAAACGGCTCGAATACGCTGGCCGCAATCTGCTGCATCTTTTGCCAGGCGCGCATCTCGGCGCCGATAAGGTCGCGGGTTCCCTCCGCCTTCTGTGCCTGCATGGGCAAACACCTTTCTTTTGTATCGCGTCATAGGTAACGGTCATTATACGGCACAAACACAAACAGCGGCGGCGCGTCTGGCCGAACGAGGGTATGGGGACTCGTTCGGCCAGACGCGCCGCCGCTATTTGTGATCCCTTTTCCTCCGTCCCCTTCGGGTCACATGATCTGCTGGGGACGGAGGAAAACGGATCATTTCGTAGGCCCGTGGCCGCCTTGGAAACCGAATGATGGTACGAGCATCCATTCGGCTTCCAGGGCAGCCACAGACAGAACGGAGCGAACAGAAAAGAGCACGTAGACCTGCCATAGCTCACCGACAAAGCTCATGCCGGCAAGAACGGCAGAGGTGGCGATTACAGTGAGGGAGCCCAAAACGCGACCGCTTACTTTATCGGCAACATGACCGATCACAAGTGAGCCGATAACGCTCACCACGGTGGAGATGGCGTTGGAGATGTTGTACTGCGCAAGCGTGATGCCCAGGTCGCTGACGACGAGCGGCTGAAACAGGCTCATGCAGTTAACGAAAATCGTGTAACACGTGGCCATGATGACAAAGCCAGGCGCCGGTAGTGCCCAAGATTGCCTTGAAAGACAAGGGCATAGGCCTTATGGCCATGCCCGCAGGCTTGAAAGGCAAGGTTGGGTACTACCGGTGGTCGGCGATATAGCCCAAAGCGACCGCCGTGTAAGCCGCGGCACCAAGTGGCAGCTCGGCATCGCTAAAGCGCGCCTTGGGATGATGCTGGGCAAAGTGTTCGTCCGTATCGGTCACAGCCGCGCCGATCGTAAAGTATGCGCTCGGTATCTCACTCGAGATAAGCGCAAAGTCCTCGCTCGCCATGGCATGGAACAGCGGCAAGAAGGCGGCCTTGGGCAGCGTCGCACCCACGTAGCCAAGCGAAGCCTGGGTCACGTCGTCATCGAGCACGAGCGGGGGAACATCCGAGAGCGTCTCGATGGTGGCCGAAGTGCGATACGTTGCGGCCACGCCGTTGACGACCTCGGCGATACGCTCCTTGAGGTGCTCCATGAGCTCAACGTCAAAGCCGCGCAGCGTGCCTTCGAGCACACAAGTGTCGGGGATGACGTTGGCCGCTTGACCACCGGCAAACTTACCCACGGTCAGTGCGACCTCCTTGGCCGCCGGCACTTCGCGAGCGATAAGCTCCTGAAGCGCCAGATGCACATGGACGCCGGCCGTGATGGGGTCGATGCAGATCTCGGGGCTCGAGCCATGGCCGCCCTTGCCCTGAAGCGTAACGCGAAAACCGTACACGCCCGAGAGCGCCGGGCTGCCGTAGAGCACCAGGCCAAGCGACGACTGGCTATTGACATGCATGGCAAAGGCGGCCTGGGGGCTTGGGCTCTGCAGCAAACCGTCGACGATGGCAGCACGGGCACCCTCAAAGGTTTCCTCGCCCGGCTGGAACAGCAACTTAACCGTGGCGTTGGCGTCGAGAAGCTCGGACTCGCGGGCCTTGAGCATACGAGCCGCACCAAGCAGCGCCGTCGCGTGCATATCGTGACCGCAAGCATGCATGCAGCCATTGGTGGATGCAAAGGGCTCGCCGGATTCCTCGGCAACGGGAAGGGCATCCATGTCGCCGCGGAGCATGATGACCGTACCGGCCTGCTTGTCCGTGCACGTACCGTTACCCCGAGCAGCAGCTGCCGCGCCGGCACCGATAAGGCCAACGACACAGGAGCCGTCGACAAGCACGGCATAGGGAATATCCATCTCGTCCAGACGCGCCTGGATAAAGGCGGACGTCTGCGGAAGGTTGTTACCCAGCTCGGGCATCTGGTGTAGATCGTGTCGCCACACAGCAAGCTCGTCTGCAAAAGTCTGAGCTTCTGCAACAAGACCGTCACCGATAGCGGCCTGCGCCGCTGCGGTAGCCTTGGGCGCTGGTTGCGGTTGAAAATCGGACAAAGCTGGTGCCATAGATGCCCTCCAGTAACGTTTTTGCAGCAAGCACTTTGATAGCATAAAGTGCAAGGTACAACTTTAAGGGCGACGCATAAAAAATGCCGCCCCGGGAGGGCGGCGCAACAAGTTGTTTACAATTGCGGGCGCGGCTTTTTGCGCAAAAAATCGAAGTGAGTCTCACTCAAGATAATCGACAGGAAGATAAGCACGAAGCCGGCGAGCAGGCGCGAGGTGAGCGCCTCCCCCATCAGCAGCACCGAAAACAACACGCCCGAAGGCGACTCCATCGAAAGGAGCAGTGAGCCCGTCGAAGCCGGGACATGCGCCAGGCCGACGTTTTGGATGAGCAGAGCCACGCATGTGCAGCCCACCGAGAGAAACGCCATCACACCGATAAAGTTCGGCGTCCACACGGACAGAGGCGCCTGGGTCTCGAATAACAGCGACGTTGCCAGGCTCAGCACGCCGTTGCCCACAAACATCCAAAACGTGATGACGTTGATGTCCATTTTGCGACCGTACTTGGCGGTCACCGCCATCTGGATGGCGAAGAAGACCGCGCCTGCCAGCGTAATGACGTCACCGATGTTGAACTCGACGCTATCGAGCGCCACCAAGCCAATGCCCGCCAAGCACAGCAGTGCCGCGCCCAGGTTATAGCGGGTGAGTTTTTCTCCGCTCAGAAAATAGCTCGCGAACGGCACGAGGATGCAATACGTGCCCGTCAAAAAAGCATTCTTGCCCGCCGTAGTATATGCCAGACCGACCGTCTGCAACGCATAGGCCGCCCACATGAGCACGCCCATACTCAGGCCAACGATCAGATTGCGAGCGTTGAAATGTGCAGTGATGCGCTTGTGGAAGACGGCAAACATGACCAACGCTGCAGGCAGAAAGCGTACATAGAGCAGCTCGAACACCGGAATGGTGCCGAGTGCGTCCTTCATAGTGGTAAAGGAGTAGCCCCAGATGACCGCCACCGAAAGTAGCAAAACTTTCCAGAACAGCGGGGAGCGTGCGCCGGCGCCCCTGGGAATACCGCCCGCGCCCAAATCCTCACGGGCCACAGGGCTATCGGGCATGTTTTCGATTTCGTTGGCAGCGTATTGGGCCATGGAACATCCTCACACTCAATCTGGGCGTGGTGTCCGCACGCGTATGGCTGCGTGCCGCCTCATGGTCAAATAAAAACGGGGCGCACCGGACCCCCGGCACGCCCCGCTACTGTAGCAACAACCAAGCAGCCCACGCAATCCAGCCCACTAAAGCGTCGGCAGAGTAAACCTCGATGTTTCGTCGATGTCACGCTGTTGCACTAAATAAGTTTCGTGCTTTCAAGCTTTTCGATGATCCAGTCGTTGGCTTTGATGACCGGGCGGCGGAAGATGACGCCCAGGGCCAGCGACGGAATCAGATAGCTCGCCAGAATACCCAGCTCAACCCAGTACTCCATATGGTAGGCGCCAGCCATGGCGGCATGCATGGCGTTGATGCCGTGAGTGAACGGCAAGAACGGATAGATCGCCTGGAACACAGGGCCGGTCATCTCGATGGGGAACGTGCCGCCCGAACCGCCGACCTGCATGACCAACAGCACGACTGCAAGCGCCTTGCCGATATCGCCAAACGAAACCGTAAGCGTGTAGACGATATTGGAGAACACGAGACTCGCGACCCAGCCCGCTAGCACAAACTGCAGCGGGTTGTCGCACTGAATGCCAAAGAACAGAATGTCGCCCGCGCACACGAGCGTTGCCTGCAGCAGAGCCAAACCGCCAAAGAACAGGTAACGACCCAGATAGATCTCGTGCAGGCGCACGGGGATGAGCTCGTTGATGAGCTCATCGTCAACCGAGACCTTCATCATGGCCGCCAGCACGATCGAGCCGACCCAGAGCGACAGAATCGTGTAGAACGGCGCCATGGCCGAGCCGTAGTTGCGGATCGGATAGACCGGCTTGCGATCGAGCGCGACGGGGCCGGAAAGCGACACGGCCAGACCCTCGGGATCGTTGCCAATCATCGTCTTGATCGTGGCGAGGTCATCCGACATCAAGGCGCCGTCGAGCTCGTCCTTAAACGCACTGATCTTGTCCGACGCCTCGCCCAGCTGATTAGAAGCCTTGTTGACCAGCTTTGCAGCCTTGGAGAGGCCCTTTGCCAGCGAACCGGATGCGTCGGTCAGGCCGCCTACGGCGCTATCCAGGTCGCCCGAGATGCCATCAAGCGAGTCCAGAATGCCCGAAACCGTCTTCTTGAGCTCCTTGGCCTTAACCGAGAACGTGGAATCGTAATCGGATTTGGCACCCGCGATGCCGGCCTTGGCATCAGCGATGGCCTGATCGACCTCGGCACGCGAGTTGTTGACCTCGGCCATGCTATCGGAGAGAGACTTCGCGGTAGCCGCCAGATCCTTGGCATTGTTGCGGTACTCAACGGCGATTCTGCCCAGCGACGTCGCGGCGGACTTGAGGCCGTCCTTCAAATTCTCATCGCTCACCTGGTCGGCAAGGCTGCGGAGCTGATCGGCCATCGCATCGATATCCTTGGCGCGCGCATTGAGGGCCGCAGCGGCATCGTTGAGTTGGGACACCGTAAGGTCGACATGCTGGTTTGCGGTGTCGAACGCCTTCGCGAGCTCGGCAGACACATTGTCGAACGAACCAGCACTTCCATCGATTGCGGCATCGATGGCATCGTTTGCCGCCTTAAGCGCTTCTTTGGAATCATCGATACCGCTTTTGGCATGTTCCATGAGCTGCTTTGTCGACTCATCGACGGCACCGGTCTGCTTGAGCATGCCGCTCGCCGACGTCAGCGAATCGGACGTGGAGCTCAAAATGCCCGCCAGCGACGAAGCATTTGCCTGAACGCCTCGCAGGTCCTCAATCGAATCGCCGAGCGTCGAGGACAGGTTAGCGATAAAGTTGCTGACCTGGTCGGTGCTCATGTAATCGAGCAGGCTGGACACCGTCTTAAGACCGATGCTCGTAATGGTCTCGGTAAAAGTTTCGTTAACCTGGCTCTGGACGGCGCTCGAACCCTTCTCGGTCACGATCTGCGCAATGGCGTTGGCCTTCTGATTCTCGTAGAACTCGATATCGGCATGCTTCACGTCGGTCGAGAAAAGCGTCATCATGTCAGCGCTAAACGTTTTGGGGATAACGACGGCAGCATAGTACGCGCCCGACTTAACGCCCTCGATAGCCTTTTCGCGATTGTTGAGCACAACCCAATCGAAGCCCTCGTTGCCGCGTAGGGTGGCGGTCACGTTTTCGCCCACGTTAACCTCGACGGGGATCAAATCGCTCTCGTAACCCTCATCGGTGTTGACCACGGCGATCTTAAGATTGCCGGTGTTGCCGTACGGATCCCAGCTGCCGGCGATGTTAAACCACGCGTACAGACACGGTACGATAATGAGGCCCATCACGACAACCAAGCCGATCACGGAGCGAGACACGTTTTGGACATCGCGCTTAAACAGATGCAGGATGTTCTTCATTTATGCCTCACCTCCTTTGGAGTGCTTGCCAAGCGCGGTGGTATCTCCATCATTTGTGGCTGTGCTGTCGCTGCCCTGAGATTTATGGTGCGAGCCGATATGCGGCAAGCGGCCCGTGGACTGATCGCCGCCCTTGGCACCACGCTCGCTGGCGTTGAGGCCAAACATGTGGCGGGCGGCAGGAATGGCGGCCGTGTGTTCGCGCATCTCGCGACGCAGGTCCTCATCCGAAAGCGCCGAGATGCGCATCTGGGTATTGAGGCTCGCTCGGATATATTCGATATTGATAAGCCAGCCGCAGATGGCAATAACCGAGATGATCCAAATGACAAGCAGGATGATCTTGCCGTTATTGTCGATATCGAGAACCGTCGACAGGACAAAGAGCAGGACCTGAACGCCCACCACGGCGGCAAAACCGCCCTTGATGTAGTACGGGTAGCGATGTTCAAAGGCGACCGCATGATCGAGCAGTTCGCGACGGTACGAATCGGAATCGAGCATGACGCGCATGGCCGTGCGCAGCGAGTAGCGCTGGCGCGGCAGGTCGTTGGACTCGCAAATCATCATACCGGTCGTGGAGAGCTGTTTATCAAAGAGCAGGTTAAGGTTGAGCAGCAGCGGACGCAGCTGCAGGCCGATAAAGAGCGCCACGATCAAGAACACGCCCAGAATGCACAGGTTAAACAGGTAGTTGAACGAATACATGCCGCCGACCGTCTCGCGCAGCAGATTGATGCCGTAGGTAAAGGGCAGCAGCGGGTGCAGCCACTGGAAGAAGCCGGGCATCATCTCGATGGGGTACATGCCCGACGAACCCGGGATCTGCACGATGACGAGAATGACGCCGATAGCCTTGCCGATATGCTTAAACGTGGTGGACAGCGCATAGATGATATTGACGTAGGTGAACGAAATGGCGATGCCGCCCAGCACGAACAGCAGCGGGCTGACGCACTGCACGCCAATCACCAGATCGCCTACCGTAACGATGATGGCCTGCAACGCGCCCAGGATCACCATGAGCAACCAGCGGCCAAAGTAGCCTTGGCGCGCCGTAAAGCTGCCAACACCTTCACGGTCGACCTCGAGCTTGTAAATGGCGATGAGCACATAGCCGCCCACCCAAAGCGCCAGATTGGTGTAGAAGGGAGCGATGCCCGAGCCAAAGCTCTTGACCGGATAGATTGACTTGGACGTCAACTCAACCGGAGACGCCATGAAATCTGCCACGTCATTGACATCGACGCCCATCAGATCGGCCAGCTCGCCCATGGACTCGGAGGTCTGCAGCGCCGCGATGTCATTGGCGGCGGTTGCAAGCTTGTCCTGGACCTTGGCAAGCGAGGAATCGGTCTGGGACAGCGTGGTCTTGGCCTGGCCGAGCGTAGCGCTAAGCTGCGCCAACGTGCCGCGCGCATTTGCAAGTGTAGGTGTCATACCCGAGACGATACCGGTCAGGTCGCCCGAAACGGCAGCAAAAGAGTCGAGCGCGCTCGAGGCCTTCGGCAGCGCGTTTTGGCCCAAGTCCGTCTGGGCTTGGCCAAGGTTGGTCGCACCGGTATGAATTGCGTTATTGATAGCGTCACTGGCACCCGAAACAGCCGCTGCGTCATTCGCCATGGCGCTCGACTGCGCGGACAGACCGTCCTTGATGCTCTGAAGCTTTTCATTCTGCTCTCGAAGCAAATCGATGGTCGATACAATGCGCGCGTCAATTTCCTCGGAACCTGTCGACGTGTCATTGGCGAGAATCTCTAAGTGCCCGATAACGGCCTTATTGTGGTCGATCGTCGCTTGGAGAGACTCGAGCGAGTTGTCGATACGGGTGGTCGTAGATGTGACCGTGCCCGTCAGCTTGCCGATGGCAGCGTTCGCAGAGGCTGACGTCTTGGTGAGCGCAAGGCTGCCTTCCGAGAGCGCCTTGGAGAGCGAGGCGACAGAGTTGCCCGCCGTGGCGCGAGCCTCGCCCAGCAGGTCATTGCCCTGGGAGATCGCCTGCGTCAGCGACGGCGCCTGACCCTGCAGACCGGCAAGTGCCGCATCTGCCGAGGCAATGGAACCACTCGTCTTATCGATGGCGGCATTCATGTCGCCAATCGAATCACGCACTTCGCCCAACGTATCGGAAGCCTCTGATACCGAACCGGCCAACGAATCCTGAGTCTGGGTTGCCTTGTCCTTTAAATCGACTCCGGCATCCTTGGCAATACTGGCAACGGTCTCGCCCACCGTGGAGACAAATTCCGAGTTGATCTGCTCCTCGATGGTGTTTGCACCGGTGTCGGTAACCTTGGGCGCAATAGCGCTCTTCTTCTCATTGACGTAGTACGTAAGCTTGGGCTGATGGTAGTTGCCGTCGAGCATCGAAACCAGGTTATCCGAGAAGTTCTTGGGGACTACGATGGCCGCATAGTACTCACCGCTCTCGACGCCCTCTTTGGCATCGGCCGCAGAATCGACGAAGGTCCAGCCCAGCTGATCGTTCTCCTTGAGCTGATCGACGACCTGATCGCCCGCGTTGAGCTCGCCCACCAGGTCGTTTTGGGTGCCCCGATCGTTGTTGGCGATGGCAATCTTGATGCCCTGGGTGTTTCCGTACGGATCCCAGTTGGCCACGATGTTGTACCAGGCATACAGCGAGGGAATAACGCACACGCCAAGGGTAACCACCAAGGCGACGGGGTTCACAAGCAGTCGCTTAATGTCGCGCTTAAATATCGCAAAGGAGACCTTTGCATTGGATAGTTTGCTGCCGAGACTCACGCTTGGACCATCCATCCTGTCGTTGAATCGAATCGTACTATCGACAACCATTGTAGTAGGCGCTTTAACGTCTCAAAGCACAATGGTGTTGAGTTTTGCGGGTAGCAATATACTACGAAGATGAGTTAACGTACAGTTGTACAGTATCTTAAATTTCAGCAGGTCACAAAACCACAACCCGCACAAATAAATGATCCCTTGGGGACGGAGGGATCATTCAAAAGGAAACGAGAGTGGAAAATCTCTCACTTCAAGCCCGCATTCGAGCCAAAAGTGGGAGATTATCCACTCTCGTTCTAATCTAGTTACGGTGCCGTATCCCCGAACTACATCAAGTTGCAAACAGCTGCTGCGAAGGCAACGGGGTCCTCGGGCAGAATGCCCTCGACCAGCAGGGCCTGGTCATAGAGCAAACCGGAGTACTGCTTGATCTTGTCGGCGTCGCCCGCCTTCTGAGCGGCGACGAGCTTGGAAAAGACCGGGTGCTTGGCGTTGAGCTCGAGCACGCGCTGGCTCTTGGGCATACCGTCGGGCGCGCCCTCGGGACCCTTCTGGAGCACCTTCTCCATCTCGAGCGAAAGCGGGCCCTCGGTGGTGATGCACGCGGGAGCATCGGTCAGGCGCGCAGAGACGGCAACCTTCTCGACCTTGTCGCCGAGTGCCTCCTTCATGGCGTTAAAGAGGTCCTCGTTCTCCTTGGTGGCGTCCTCGGCCTCCTTTTTCTCGTCCTCGGTCGCCAGGTCAAGATCACCGGTTGCGACGTTCTTGAGCTCCAGGTGACGATCCTCAACCTCGGGCTCGGCACCATCGGCCACGGCCTTCTCGGCAGCCTCGCGGGCGGCATCGTCCTCGTAGATCTTGGGCATATCAGCGGCAACGTACTCACGCATAGCCTGGAAGGTGAACTCATCCACGTCCTGCGTCAGCAGCAGCACGTCATAGCCGCGGTCGAGCACGCCCTTTACCACGGGCATCTTGGCCAAGCGCTCACGCGAGTCGCCGGCGGCGTAGTAGATGGCCTTCTGATCCTCGGGCATGCCCTTGGCATACTCGGCCAGGGTAATCATCTTCTGTTCCTTGGCAGACCAGAACAGCAACAGATCGGCGAGCTCATCGGCCTTCATGCCATAGCTCGAGTAGATGCCGTACTTAAGACCGCGGCCAAAGTTCTCAAAGAACTTCTCGTAGGCCTCGCGGTCGTTGTCACGCATATCCTCAAGGTCGGCGGTGATCTTCTTTTCCACACGCTTGGCGATGGCCTTGAGCTGACGGTTCTGCTGCAGCGTCTCACGCGAGATGTTGAGCGACACATCGGCGGAATCCACGACGCCGCGGACAAAGTTGTAGTAGTCGGGCAGCAGGTCGTCGCACTTCTCCATGATCAGGACGTTGGAGCTGTAGAGTGCCAGACCCTTCTCGTAATCCTTGCTGTACAGATCGAACGGCGCGCGGCCCGGCACAAACAGCAGGGCATCGTACTCGAGCGTGCCCTCGGCATGGAAGCTGATGGTGCGCGCAGGATCGTCAAAGTCGTGGAACGTGGACTTGTAGAACTCGTCGTAGTCCTTCTGCTCGACATCGGAGCTGTGCTTCTTCCAGATCGGCGTCATGGAGTTGACGGTCTCGAGCTCCTGGTAGTCCTCGTACTCGGGCGTGTAGTCATCGCCAGCATCCTCGGGCTTGGGCTTCTGGCGGCTCTTGGACACCATCATCTGGATCGGGTAACGCACATAGTTACTGTACTGCTGAATTAGGCTCTTGAGGCCCCACTCGGTCAGGAAGCGATCGTAGGTCTCGGCCTCGCCGTCGGCATCGAGCTTCTCGTTCTCGCGCAGCGTCAGGATGACATCGGTACCGTGCTCGGCACGCTCGCCGTCCTCGATGGTGTAGCCCTCAAGACCGTCGGATTCCCACACATGGGCGACATCCTCGCCGTAGGCGCGGCTGACGACCTTCACATGGCTGGCGACCATAAAAGCCGAGTAGAAGCCCACGCCAAACTGGCCGATGATGTCGACATCGGAGCCCTGCTGCTCGGCGTTCTCGGTCTTAAACTCCTCGGAGCCGGAATGGGCGATGGTGCCCAGATTGCGCTCGAGCTCCTCGGCGGTCATGCCAATGCCGTTATCCGAGATGGTAATGGTGCGGGCGTCTTTATCAAAGGAGACGCGAATGGCCAGGTCGCCCTGGTTGATCTTGACGCTCGGATCCTGCAGGCTCTTAAAGTTGAGCTTGTCGACGGCGTCGCTCGCGTTAGAGATAAGCTCGCGCAGGAAGATTTCCTTATTGGTGTAGATGGAGTTGATCATGAGGTCGAGCAGTTTTTTGCTCTCGGTCTTAAATTGACGCATGTGCAGTCCTTTCGCGCTACCCCCGTCCGCAAAAACGGCCCGGTTGCCCGAGCCGCATCGCAGACCTGCTATGTTCAGACTTAGATTTTATAACCCAATAGCGCGCATATATACATACGGAATCGAAAAACTGTATGTCCGAGCGCTCCAATGCGTCAATTGCCAAGGAGTGTCCCCAGCTGCCGGCAGAAAAGGAACGTCCCTATCTGCCATCTACGCGCTTGGCCATCCAGACATGGGGCTGGCCCTCGTCTTCGTAATCTACCGGGGCAATTTGCGTGTAGCCCGCCTTTGCATAGAGCGGCAACACGTATTCCTGCGCATGCAGCTTAATAAGCTTAGCGCCGGCATCGCGTGCACACGAAGCACTGGCCTCGACGATCGCACTCGCCAGTCCGCGACGACGCATAGCCGGCAGCACGGCGACGCGCCCCATAATGTAGGCCTCCCCCGCCGCAACGCCTTCGTCCATGTCGCATGCCGGCAACACCGGGGCCTCTGCGTCAGCCACGCGCTCAAGCTCCTCGGGAAACACGCGCGAGCAACCGGCAAGCTCGCCGTCTACATAGAGCGTCACATGAATGCAGTTCTGATCCTCGTCGATAGCGTCGAACTCATTCTCGTAGCCCTGCTCGTCCATAAAAACGACGCGGCGCACCAACGCCGCGTCATCAAAGCATCCCGTCTTAAGTTGGATATCCATGGCTGCCCTTTCATTCAATGCGAACGTTAGGGACAGATATTAGCGAAAATGAGCTCCGCGCACGCTAAACTTCGCGCGAGCCTTCGCCAGGCAGTCGTAATGACCCACGTTATGGGCATCGCTCGCGATGAAGCTGTACAGGTTCTGATCGAACAGGCGCTGTGCCGGCTTTTTTTCGCGACCAAAGCGACCGCCGGCAATAAAGTCCGCCGAAGCCTGCAGCTTGCAGCCCATATCGACCAGGCGCTCCGCCACGCTTACATCCTTTTGAACCGCACGATAGCGCTCAGGATGAGCGATGATCACCTGGTAGCCACGGCACTGCAAATCGTAAATCGTGTTCTCGTACTCTCTAAACGCATACGCATCGGCATGCGTCGAAAGCTCGAGCAGAAACTCGTTGGTTCCATCGAAATGCAAGTGCTCCGCGGCATCGATACCAAGTTCAACGAGCTTTCGATGGTTGACCTCGAAGCCCATCTGGAGCGGAAAACCGTCAGCGTTATCACGCAGCAGTTCAAAGGCATCCCACATCTTGTCGTAATCAAAATAGGGATCACGGCAGTGAGGAGTGCAAACGATTCTGGTTACACCGGCCCGCTTGGCAGCCTCGAGCATCGCCAAGCTCTCATCGAGATCGGCGGCGCCGTCGTCTACACCCGGCAAGATATGGCAATGAATGTCACGCATAGGTCAGCCTTAATCAACTAAACGTTTGCTCGGTTGGTGAAGATGCCCTTTTTGGAAGTCCCCTGATCGTCCGAGCCCTTCTTCACCTTCTTACCGTCCTTGGTGTAGTAGGAGTAGTAGTACTCGCTGGTCTCGGTCTCGCAGTAGTTCATAACGGTACCGATGAGCTTGACCTTTTCGGACTTCTTAAGCTGGCCGATAGCGTTGAGTGCCTCCTCGCGCTTGGTGAAGTCCTCGCGCACCACGAACAGCGTACCGTCGGTCAGGCTGGCAATCTCGGCAGCATCGATGAAGGTGCCGACCGGGGGAGCATCAAAGATGACGTACTGGAACTTGGCGGACAGTGCCTTTACCAACTTGGCAAAGCGGTGAGAGACAATGATGTCGGCAGGATTGGGAATATGCGGCTCGGCATCAAGGAAGTAGAAGTTCTTCTGACCCGTCTCGACAATTGCCTGGTCAATGGAGATCTGCTCGGAAAGGACCGCATAGAGTCCGCCGCGCGAACGAACGCCGAGCATATCGGAAAGGGACCTGCGGCGCATATCGGCCTCGACCAGGAGCACGGACTTGCCGCTCGTGGCGATAGCCTGGGCAAGGTTGATGGAAACCGTAGACTTGCCCTCGTTGGGAATCGAGGACGTGACGGTAATAGTGCGAATGGGGTCGTCCACGCTCGCAAAGCGGATGTTGGCCAGAAGGGTCTTGGCGGCATTCTGTACAACGAGCTTATCGGTGTTCTTTGCCTTAGCCATGCCTATTTACCACCTTTCATAGCCGGAATTCGGCCAACAACGGGAATGCCCAGGAGCTCTTCTGCCTCTTCGGCACCGCGGATGCGGGTATTGAGCATGTCTGCCAAAACGACATAGGCGACTGCGATAAAGATACCGGCGAGGAACGCGACAGCAACGTACAGCATACGCTTGGGACCGCTGGGGGCTTCGGGGGTCTTAGCCTCGTCGATAACGTTGATGCTCTGGGCAGCGCCGACGTTCTGAGCGACCGTACTCACCGAGCTGGCCATGGCCTTTGCGACCTTAGCCGTCTCCTTGGCATCGGTGCCGGTAACCGAAAGCGTAATGACACGCGTGGTGGTCTCGGAG
Source organism: Collinsella aerofaciens (assembly GCF_039752955.1). Lineage (GTDB taxonomy): Bacteria > Actinomycetota > Coriobacteriia > Coriobacteriales > Coriobacteriaceae > Collinsella > Collinsella aerofaciens_BI. Next base: position 692 of record NZ_JBDMHB010000026.1, on the reverse strand, counting down.
GAAACAGACACCTTGTAGTCATCCAGATCGGTGAGGCCCAGTTCATTGGCTGCGCCGCTCTTAACGCTATCGCTATCCAGCAGCGTGGCGATATCGTTGGAAAGCATCTGACTCGCCGAGAGATCGTTGTAGCTCATCTGACCGCTATCGTCGGTCTTGGCGAGAATGTACATGCTCGTCGTCGCGGTATAGGTGTTGTCCATCGCAACGAAGGACACGATGCCCATGGCGATCGCGCAGACCACCGGAAGGGTGATGACCAGCTGAAGGTGCTTCTTCAGCAGCTGGAACAGTTCGAGAAGGGTCATGCAGCTTGCCTTTCATTTCCCCAGTTCGGATTGACAAAACTGTCCGTATGTTATCGCATCTTTTTACCGAGACCAAACTCTATACATAAGAAACAGGCTCTCCTGTAAAAATGTCGGAAGCAATCGTAAAATTGCACAACAACGCCGCACCCGAAAGTCAAATGCGGCGTCTGCATCAATATCTATGTTATATCGCTATGCGAATGGCTCGTCCTGCTGTATGGGAAACGTCACCGTAATGGTGGTTCCCACGCCCAACTCGCTCGACAGATCGAGCGTGGCGTGATGATACAGGGCCGCATGCTTGACAATGGCAAGCCCCAGACCGGTTCCGCCGCGTGCCTTGGACCTACTCTTGTCCACGCGGTAGAACCGCTCAAATAC
>NZ_JBDMHB010000025.1:0-30887 GCF_039752955.1 Collinsella aerofaciens | reverse complement strand
TCGATTGGGACAGGCAAGCCTTCGAGGCCGAGCGCAAAATGGATTCTAAAAAACACCTTGCCAAATAGGAGCGTCAGACCAGGAAACCCCCTTATCCGCGGCTCCGAAGGAGCAGGATAAGGGGGTTTCCATGGTCGAGGACGTTCTGAAAACTAAGTCCAGCACGGGCCCGGACGATAACAACCGGCTACAGGTCGATGTGCGATTCCTTGATCGGGAACGGCTCGGCGAAGTGGCAGGCACAGCAGTGGCCCGGGGCAACTTCCTTAAACTCAGGCAGCTTCTCGGAGCAGATGCCCTGAGCAATCGGGCAGCGCGTGTGGAAACGGCAGCCGGTCGGCGGATCCAGCGGCGACGGCGGATCGCCAGCGAGGATAATGCGCTTGCGGGTCTTCTGGATATCAGGATCGGGAACCGGCACGGCAGACAGCAGCGACTGCGTGTACGGATGGTGGGGCTCGCTGTAGAGCGTCTTCCAGTCCGAAACCTCGACCATCTTACCCAGATACATAACGGCAACGCGATCGGAGATGTGCTGCACGACGGACAGGTCGTGGGCGATAAACAGATATGCGGTACCGAACTTGTCCTGCAGTTCCTTGAGCAGGTTCAGAACCTGGGCCTGAATGGACACATCCAGAGCGGAAACCGGCTCGTCGCAGATAATCAGCTTGGGCTTCAGCGCAAATGCGCGGGCAATGCCGACACGCTGACGCTGACCGCCGGAGAACTCATGAGGATAACGGTTGATGTGCTCGGGGTTCAGTCCAACGACGTCGAGAAGCTCGCGGACGCGCTCAATGCGCTCCTCCTTGGTGCCCACGCCGTGAATGGTCATGGGCTCGGAGACGATCTCACCGATGGTCATACGAGGATTGAGCGAAGCATAAGGGTCCTGGAAGATAAACTGCATCTCACGACGCATGTCCTTGATCTCATGCTTGCTCATCTCGGCAACATCTTTGCCCTGGAAGAACACCTTACCGGCAGTCGGCTTGGTCAGACGCATGATGGTGCGGCCCGTGGTGGACTTACCGCAACCAGACTCGCCGACCAGGCCAAAGGTCTCGCCCGGATAAATCTCGAACGAAATGTCATTCACTGCAGAGACGACACGCTTGGAGAAGCGCTTGGCGAACATGCCGGACTCAGCGGGGAACTCCTTAGAGAGGTGCTCGACCTTCAGTAGCGGAGTACGCTCGTTGGTATCTGCCATTACGCCTCGCCTCCCTTCTTGGAATCCTTGCGCGTACGGGACGTCTCAGGAGCGTTCTTGAGGAACTCGGGGTCACCGGAATAATGGCACGCAGAATAGTGGCCGGACTCGGTGACAACACGCTCGGGGCGCTGCTTGCGGCACTTGTCCGTCGCATAGGGGCAGCGAGGAGAGAAGACGCAACCCTCGGGCAGGTTCATGAGCGAAGGCGGGTTGCCGTGAATCGGCGTAAGCGGCTTCTTCTCTTCGATGGCCTGCTCCGGGATGGAGCGGATAAGGCCCCAGGTGTAGGGGTGGCGGCTCTCGTAGAAGATTTCCTCAGCAGTACCGAACTCGACGGGACGGCCGGCGTACATAACCATGATCTTGTCGGCCATGTCGGCGACGACGCCCAGGTCATGGGTAATCATGATGATGGCGTTGCCGTTCTTCTCCTGCATTTCCTGCATAAGCTCAATAATCTGAGCCTGAATGGTAACGTCCAGGGCAGTCGTGGGCTCGTCGGCAATCAGAATATCGGGATCGCAGGCAAGAGCCATAGCGATCATGACACGCTGACGCATACCGCCGGAGAACTGGTGCGGATACTCATTGACGCGCTTCTCGGGCTCGGGGATACCCACGAGGTCCAAAAGCTCGGTAGCGCGCTTGAGCGCCTCCTGCTTGGAGTAGCCACGGTGCAGACGAAGACCCTCGCCCACCTGCTTGCCGATCTTATAGACCGGGTTCAAGGAGGTCATAGGATCCTGGAAGATCATCGCGATGTCGTTACCGCGAATGTGCTGCATCTCCTCCTCGGTCATCTCGAGGATAGAACGACCGCGATAGCGAACGTCGCCGCCCTCGATCTTTCCCGGAGGCATCGAGATAAGACCCATGATGGTCATGGCGGTCACGGACTTACCGGAGCCGGACTCACCGACGACGCCCAGGGTCTCGCCGCGATCGAGCGTGTAGGAGACACCGTCGACAGCGCGAACGACGCCATCCTCGGTGTGGAAATACATCTTAAGGTCGTCGACCTCGAGCAGATGCTGGCCCTCGGGAACCGGCTGGTCCTTCAGGTCCACATAGTTCTTGTTCTTCTTCATCCTTATGCGTCCTTCATCTTGACGTCGAGGGCGTCGCGCAGACCGTCACCCAGCAGGGTGAAGGCGAGCACCGTCGAGAGAATTGCCAGACCGGGCATAATCATCATCCAGGGAGCAGTCAGAAGATACTGCTGACCGTCCTGAATCATGGAGCCCCACGAAGGCGTAGGCGGAATAACGCCCATGCCGAGGAAGGACAGAGCGGACTCGGTCAGAATGGCGCCACCAATGTTCATGGTCGCGTAGACCACGATGGAGGCGACGGAGTTCGGGAAGATGTGACGCACGACGATACGAGCATCAGATGCACCCATCGCGCGCGCAGCGTCAACATAGTCGTTTTCCTTGACCGTCAAGATTGCAGAGCGGAAGACGCGCGCAATCGAAGGCCAGCCGAGAATACCGATGGCGATAAAGACGTTCTGAAGGCCACGGCCGATAACGGCGATCATGGCGACAACGAACAGCACGTACGGGAACGCCAGGAAGATGTCCGCACAGCGCATGATGATCGTATCCCAGATGCCGCCGTAGAAACCGGCCAGAGCACCCATGACCAGACCAATTAGCGTGGAGATCGCGGTGGCCATAATTCCGACGGACAGCGAAACGCGCGCACCGTAGATAACGCGGACGAGAATGTCACGACCAAGGGCGTCGGTGCCAAACGGGTGCTCTGCACACGGAGCCAACAGCGACGTCTCGGCCATAGTGGTCGAGTCGGAAGCCGTCGGGGAACCGAGCCAGGGCTTAGCCCACAGATCCGCGGTCAGGGCAACCACAACGACGATGATGATCCAGCAGACACCGATGACGGCGAGCTTGTTCTTGCGAAGACGCTTAAAAGCGTCGCCCCACAGCGTGCGGGACTTGGCGGGAGCAGATGCGGCCTTGGTGGCGGTAGCCTGCTCCTGAGACTGAGAATCAGTTTCCTGCATGAGACGTACCTCCCTTAGGCCTTATCCGACGGACCGCCAAGGCGGATGCGCGGGTCGAGGAATGCATAGCTAATGTCGACGAGCAGGTTAATCACCATAACGACGACGACGATGAGCGTAACGCCGCCCATAACGATGGGCCAGTCGCGCATGCTGATGGCGCGATAGACCTCATAGCCAATGCCGGGCCAGTTGAAGACCGTCTCGGTCAGGATGGCACCCGAAAGCATGCCACCAAAGTCGACACCAATATAGGTAACGACGGGGATGAGTGCATTCTTAAGCGCATGCTTGATGATGATCGCGCGATTGGAGAGACCCTTGGCCTTTGCCGTGCGGATGTAATCCTGGTTCATGACGTCAAGCAGCTGCGAGCGCATGATGCGAGCAGCATAAGCGGTCGAAACCGAAGCCAGCGTAATGGTCGGGAGCACATAGTGCATCCAATCCTGATACTGAGAGCTGGAACCGCCGGCACCCGAGATCGGCATGGAAATTGCACCGCCCGTGGCGTCCTTGAGAATGACGCCAAAGAACAGTTGCAGCAACATACCGAGCCAGAAGGCCGGTACGGCAACGAGGATCGACGTGGTGAGCGTTACCAAAATATCCCAGAAGGAATAACGCTTTACCGCCGAAATGATACCCGCACCGATACCCATGATTGCCTCGAGCACGATGGCGCACGCGGCAAGTTTGACCGTATACGGATACTTCTGGGCAAAGATTTCCGTAACCGGCAGTTTGCGCTGATACGAATTGCCCAGATCGCCATGAAGCAGGCCGTTCATGTAATACAAGTAACGGTCCACGAGCGACGTTTGAACGGGGTCGCCGTTCTCGTCAAGGATCGCGTTGCCGTCCTCGTCCGACTGGACCAGGTGATAGCGAACGCGAAGCTGAAGCTCCACCTCGGGGGACAGAGCCTTGTCTCCACCGATCAGCTTGATCGGATCTCCCGGCACGATATTCTGGAGGGCGAACAGAATCAGCGTAACGCCCAAAAATACCGGGATGAACTGAAGCACACGTTTAACGATGTACTTACCCATACCACTCCCCTATCTAGGGATTAACCTAAATGGGATGCCGATCGCCAGACCGGCATCCCAAAATTACCATCAGCCAGTTTACCCCAGGTTAGGGAGAACTGTATGTTTCCCATGAGGTCTACGTAAATACTTGACCCTCACGGAAGCTGCAAACTCTTAGGCGAGCTCAGCGGTACCCAGCTCGGCGTGCTTCTGCGGATCGACATAGAGATGCTTGATGCGATCGGAGCCGACGATGGTGTGCGTGTAGAACATCACCGGGATGACCGGGCAGTCGGCAGCGACCATAGCGTCAGCCTCCTGCATCTTAGCAACGCGCTCTTCGTCGTCAACCGTGGTGCGAGCCTCGTTGACCTTGGCGTCGAACTCGGGGTTGTTGTAACCAGAGCGGTTGTCGCCACCGAGGGAGTCGGAGTGGAACAGCGGATACAGGAAGTTATCCATGATCGGGTAGTCGGCAATCCAGCCCAGACGACCGAACTGATAGTTAAAGTTCTGATACTGCTCGAGCAGGGCAGACCACTCAGGGGTATCGGAAGTTGCGGTAACGCCAACCTTGGCGAGGTCGCCGATGATGGACTCCATGATCTCCTTGTGGCCACCGTCCTGGTTGTAGGACAGAGTCACGTTAATGCCACGATCGCCGTTAGCGTCAGCGGGAGCAACCTTGTCGAGGTACTCGTTAGCCTTGTCGACGTCGTAGGCGCAGAACTCCCATGCGCCCTCCTTGTAGCCATCGATGCCCGGAGGAACAATGCCGTCGGCGGGGGTACGGGTACCCTTGAAGATGGTCTTGCAGATGGCCTCGCGGTTGATGGCCAGGGAGATGCCCCTGCGCAGGTCGGCGTTGTTGAACGGCTCGGCCGTGTTGTTGCAGGTCAGGTAGTAGGTGGAAGGCTCGGAGCCGAGCAGCATGCGCTCGCCATCGCCCATGGTGTAGCCGTCCTTGGACACGCCGCGATCCTTCTTGGCGGCATCGATCTGAGCAACGGGAACGTCGCAGACATCGAGGTTACCGGCCTGGAACTCCTTGTAGGCGGTCTCCATGTCCTTGATGACCTGGAAGTGGATGCCATCGATCTTGGCCTTGTCGCCATAGTAATCGTCGAACTTCTTGAGGTTGATCTCCTGACCATCCTCCCACTTGCCGTCCATCATGAACGGGCCGTTACCGACCGGTGCAAGATAGAAGCTCTTGGCATCGGACTCGGCGCACTCGGGAACCGGGGACAGAGCCGGGTGAGAGGCGACGAAGGGGAAGTCGGCGTAAGCGGAAGACAGCTTGACGACGAGGGTCTCATCGTCGGGGCAAGTAACACCGCTGAGCTCGGTAGCGTTACCGGCGAGCAGGTCGTCATAGCCCTCGACCATGGAAAGGTGATAGGAGACCTCGGAAGGGCCGTACTCGGTAGCGATGGCCGACTTGGTGTTGACCAGACGCTCCCAACCGAGCTTGAAGGACTTGGAGGTAACGTCGTCACCGTTGTGGAACTTGGCCTTCTTGATCTTGAAGGTGAACTCGGTGGCGTCGTCGTTGGCCTCGAAGGACTCGCAAGCCAGCGGGACGATCTTGCCCTTCTCGGCGTCATAAGTGGTCAGAGCGTCAAAAAGCTGGTACTCGACCTGAGTGCCCTGGTCCTCCTGGACATTGTAGGGGTCGATGCAGACCGGGTTGTTGATGTAGAAGTTCAGCGTCGAACCGGACTCAGAACCGGAAGCGTCGCCGCCCTTCTTGCCGCATGCGGCAAGAAAAGCCATGGAGCTCGCAGCGAGGGTGCCGCCAACAAAGGCGCGACGACCCATAACGGGCTGGTGGAACATAGAATCAGCCATGCCATCCTCCTTATGAGATAGGACAAAGAAATGTTCAGTCGGACACATGTCGAGACAATCCGATCTGAACCATCAAAACGCCGCCCATTGCTATGGCTGGTTATGCACAACAGGCCAACGTTTTTCAATACAGTAGCGCATTTTATGCACGATTTGGCGCTAATTCCGGTTAACGGTCGAGAATTTCTTTAGTTAGGCGCAGTATGTGGTGATATTCTGGCTCTGTTACAAGTCTGTAAACAAAAAGGGCCCCGCACATGCGGGACCCTTTTCAAACGTATATACGCCAATGCTTAGTAGCCAACGATGCCCTGCGGGAAGAAGAACATGCACAGGACGACGCACACGGCAAACACGACAGCCATGATGACGGTCAGGCGGTCGAGGTTCTGCTCCATAACGCCTGTGGCAGAGCTGGAGTTATACAGCGAGCTAGCGATCATATCCGAAACGCCGGTACCCTTACCGGAATGCATCAGGACGAGAATCGTCAGCGCCACGGCAGAGACAGCCCAAACGACAAACAGAAGAATCTGGAACGGACCCATAGATAAGCTCCTTAATAGAACAATTCAAACTCTAGTACTGTACCACAACCCCTGACACTCCCCCATCAGCCATTTGGGGACGAGGTAGAAATAGCGCAAAAAAGGGGGGTTGCCCGATTGTGGACAACCCCCCCCTTATAAGAAAACGGTATTTGTTTTCTCTTAGGCCTCGGCGGCGAGCACGCGGCCCGTCATCTCGGCGGAAGGCTCAATACCAGCCATGGTGAGCATGGTCGGAGCGATATCGGAAAGACGGCCGTCCTCGATACCGGTGAGCTTGGCCTTCTCATCAACGATGATGAACGGCACGCGGTTGGTGGTGTGAGCCGTAAACGGATGCTTGGAACCGTCGGAAGCAACGTCAAACATGTGATCGGCGTTGCCGTGGTCGGCGGTAATCAGCGCAAAGCCGCCCTTGGCGAGAATCGCCGGGACAACCTTGGACAGGGCATCGTCAACAGCCTCGACGGCCTTAACGGCGGCGTCGAAGACACCAGTGTGACCAACCATGTCGCAGTTCGCGAAGTTCACGATGTAGAAATCAGCGCGATCCTCGTTGATGGCGGCGACGAGCTTCTCGGTAACCTCGGGAGCGCTCATCTCGGGCTGCAGATCATAGGTAGCAACCTTGGGGGAAGCGACGAGCACGCGCTCCTCGCCCTCCTTGGGCTCCTCGATACCGCCGTTGAGGAAGAACGTCACGTGGGCGTACTTCTCGGTCTCGGCAGTGTGCAGCTGCTTCAGGCCATTGGCGGCGATGACGTCGGCCAGGACGTTCTCGGGGAACGTCTTGGGGAAGGCGACCTCGACGTCAAACGTCGGATCGTACTCGGTCATCGTCACAAAGTGCGAAAGCTTGATCTGCTCGCGCTCAAAGCCGTCGAACTCCTTGTCCGTGAACACGCGGGTCATCTGACGAGCGCGGTCGGGACGGAAGTTGAAGAAGATGGCCGCGTCGCCCTCGTGGATGCCCTCGTTGTGGGCAGCGAAGGGCTCGACGAACTCATCGCCGCGCGGATCCTTCTCGTAGTAGGCCTTGATACCGGCCACGGGGTCGGTATCGGCATCGGACGCGTTGACCATGACGTCGTAGGCGCGCTGGATGCGCTCCCAACGATTATCGCGGTCCATGGCCCAATAACGGCCCGAGACGGTGGCAACGCGAGCGTCGCAACCGGTCTCCTCAGAAATCTTGGCCAGGAAGGCGCAGAACTCGCTCATGTAGCCAGCGCCGGACTGCGGGTCAACGTCGCGACCATCCATGAAGGCGTGGACGCGAACGGTCTTGACACCGTGCTCGGCAGCCATCTTGACCAGAGCCTCAACGTGGTTCATGTGAGAATGAACACCGCCAGGGCTCATAAGGCCCATGAGGTGAAGGGTCTTGCCCTCGGCCTTGACATCGTCCATAGCCTTGACGAAAACCTCGTTCTTAGCGATGGAGCCGTCCTGGATGGCATTGTTGATGCGCGAAAGCTCCTGGAACACGATGCGGCCGGCACCGATGTTGAGGTGACCCACCTCGGAGTTGCCCATCTGGCCGTCGGGAAGGCCCACGTCCTCGCCCGAAGCGCCGAGCGTAGTGTGAGGATACTTCTCGTACAGGCTATCAAGGAAGGGCGTCTTGGCAGCGGCGACGGCGTTCTCGCCATCAGCCGGAGCAAGGCCGCAGCCGTCCATGATGATCAGGAGTGCAGGAAGATGACGCTGTGCCATATGTCCTACTCGCCTGCCTTGACGACCATAGAGGCAAAGTCAGCAGCCTTGAGCGAAGCGCCGCCCACGAGGGCGCCGTCAACGTCGGGCTTGGCGACGAGCTCGGCAATGTTGCCGGGCTTGGCGGAACCGCCGTAGAGAACGCGGATGCCGTTGGCGAGCTCCTCGCCGAACATCTCCTTGAGGGTCTCACGGATAGCGCCGCAGACCTCCTGAGCGTCCTCGGCGGTAGCGGTCTTGCCGGTGCCGATGGCCCAGATGGGCTCGTAGGCGACGACGACCTGCTTGGGGCAGGTGATCTCAAGGCCAGCAAGGCCTGCCTTGACCTGGTTCACGACGTGCTCGACATAGGTGCCAGCCTCGCGGACCTCGAGGGACTCGCCGCAGCAGAAGACGGGAACAAGACCGGCGGCAACGAGAGCCTTGGCCTTCTTGTTCTGGTCCTCGTCAGTCTCGTGGAAGTAGTCGCGGCGCTCGGAGTGACCGATGATGCAGTAGGTGCAGCCAGCGGACTTGAGCATGTCGCAAGAGGACTCACCGGTGAAGGCACCCTTGGCCTCCCAGTACACGTTCTGTGCACCGAGGGCGATGGGGGCAGCCTGAATGCGGTCATGGACCGTAGTGATGTCGATGGTCGGAGGGCAGACGAGCACCTCGACGCCAGCCGGAACCTCGGGCAGAGCCTGGGCCAGCTCGTCGGCGAGCTTGGCAGCCTCGGCGACGTCGTTGTTCATCTTCCAGTTACCAGCGATAAGAAGGGTGCGATTAGGCATCGAGAAGCGCCTCCACTCCGGGCAGGGCCTTACCCTCGACGAGCTCCATGGAAGCGCCACCACCGGTGGAGATCCAGCTCATCTTGTCGGCAAGATCGAACTTGTTGACGGCTGCGACGGAGTCGCCACCGCCGATGATGGAGGTGCCGCCGTTGGCCTTGAGCTCGGCAACAGCCTCGGCAACGGCCTTGGTGCCGTGCGCGAAGTTATCGAACTCGAAAACGCCCATGGGGCCGTTCCAGAAGACGGTCTTGGCGCCCTTGATGGCCTCGGCGTAAAGGGCCTCGGTCTTGGGGCCGATGTCCATGCCCATGCGATCCTCGGGGATGGCGTCGGAAGCGACGACCTCGCCCGTAGCGTCCTCGCCGAAGTGGTCGGCAACGAGGTTATCGATCGGGAGCAGGATCTTGACGCCCTTGTCCTCAGCCTTCTTGAGCATCTCTGCAGCGCGCTCGACCCAGTCCTCCTCTTTGAGGGAGGTACCGACGGTCTTGTAGCCCTTGGCCAGGAAGAAGGTGTAGGCCATGCCGCCACCGATGATCAGGGTGTCGGCGGAATCGATCAGATGATCGAGGACACCGATCTTGGAGGAAACCTTGGAACCGCCGACGATGGCGACGAAAGGACGCTCAGGATCAGCGAAGATGCTGGTCAGCGTGTCGACCTCCTTCTCAAGCAGGAAGCCTGCGACAGCGGGGAGATAGGCGGCCGGGCCCACGACGGAACCCTGTGCGCGGTGAGCGGTGCCGAAGGCGTCGAGAACGAAGATGTCGCCGTAGGAAGCGAGCTTCTTGGCGATCTCGGGATCGTTCTTCTTCTCACGCTTATCGAAACGGACGTTCTCGAGAACGAGGACCTTGCCCGGCTCGACAGCCTCGACGGCCTTGGCGGCCTCCTCGCCGTAGGTGTCCTGGACGAAGCTGACGTCGAGACCTGAAAGCTCGGCGAGCTTGGCGGCAACCGGCTTGAGCGAAAGCTCGGGCTCGAAACCAGTGCCGGCAGGACGGCCAAGGTGGCTCATGAGGATGACGCGAGCGTTGTGCTCGACGAGATACTTGATGGTGGGAAGGGCAGCCTTGATGCGGGTGGTATCGCCCACGACGCCGTCCTTGATAGGCACATTGAAGTCAACGCGAACGAGAACGCGCTTGCCGTCGACATCGATGTCGCGGACGGTCTTCTTGGTAAAGGCCATGTTTGCTTCTACCTTTCGTACATGTGTGCACGTATGTGCGCACGGTTTCCAATAAAAAAGGACGCGACCCCAGAGCATAAGCCCTTAAAGGCCGCGCCCTTCTTTAGACGCTCAACGAGCTAGTCGATTGCCGATAACTTAAGCAACGAACTTCTCGAAGTACTTGATGGTGCGGACCATCTGGGAGGTGTAGGAGTTCTCGTTGTCGTACCAAGAGGTGACCTGCACCAGGGTCTGGCCGTTGCCGAGGTCGGAGGCCATGGTCTGCGTGGCGTCGAAGATGGAGCCGTGGGTCTCGCCGACGATGTCGCGGGAGACGATCTGATCCTCGTTGTAGGCGAAGGTATCAGGGATGGTCTCGGCGTAGGCCTTCATGGCAGCGTTCACCTCGTCGACGGTGACCTTCTTGTCAACGACAGCGTAGAGGTTGGTCAGCGAGCCGGTCGGCGTCGGGACGCGCTGGGCGGCACCGATGAGCTTGCCGTTGAGCTCGGGGAGAACCAGGCCGATGGCCTTGGCAGCGCCCGTGGTGTTCGGGACGATGTTCTCGGAGCAGGCGCGGGAGCGACGGAAGTTGCCCTTGCGCTGCGGGCCGTCGAGCGGCATCTGGTCGCCGGTGAAGGCGTGGATGGTGGTCATGATGCCGGACACGATGGGAGCGAAGTCGTTCAGACCCTTGGCCATCGGGGCGAGGCAGTTGGTGGTGCAGGAAGCAGCGGAGATGATGTTGTCCTCAGCGGTCAGCGTCTCATGGTTGACGTTGTACACGATGGTGGGCAGATCGCTGCCGGCCGGAGCGGAGATGACGACCTTCTTGGCGCCAGCGTTGATGTGGGCCTGAGCCTTAGCCTTGCTGGTGTAGAAGCCGGTGCACTCGAGAACGACGTCGACGTCGAGGTCGCCCCAAGGCAGGTTGTTGGCGTCGGCCTCCTTGTAGATCTTGATCTCCTTGCCGTCAACGGTGATGGAATCCTCGCCAGCAACGACCTCGTGATCGCGAGCGTAGTTGCCCTGCGTGGAGTCGTACTTCAGCAGGTAAGCGAGCATATCGGGAGAGGTGAGGTCGTTGATAGCGACGATCTCGGAGCCCTCATGACCGAACATCTGACGGAAAGCCAGACGACCGATGCGACCGAAGCCGTTAATAGCAACCTTTACTGCCATTGTGTCTCCTTTCGTAAGGCCCCCGCGAGCTACAGCGCCCGCCGTTGAGGCCCACAAACTAACCACTCGCCTAATATACCTTTTTTTTGACTTGAATTTCACGAGAATGCTCGAAATTGAAAATCAAATTTACGTTAAAACGTTTTAAAGACTAAAATAGCAGCTAAATCCATATATAAGTCGATACTTCAAACTACCTGTTTGCTTCAATGAGCTTTTCAAGCCGTAAAACACGATGGTAGAGGGCAGACTTCGACAAGGGAGGGTCAGCCATCTCCCCCAAATCACGCAGCGACAGATCGGGATAGCGCTCGCGCAGGTCGCAAAAGACCGCCAAGGCATCCGGAAGCGCATCGCGAAGGCCACGCTGCTCAAGCTCATCGATAAGCGCAAGCTGATGTTGGGCAGCACCGGCGCTTCTGGTCTGGTTGGCGAGCTCGGCGTTCACGCGACGGTTCACATCGTTCTTAACCAACTTGACCGCGCGCGCCTCCTCAATCTCGGCAACGCTGCGCTTGGCACCAATCAGCTTTAATAGATGCTCGATTTCCTCGGCGCTCTTAATGTACACGGCATATGACCCCCGCCGTGCATTAACACGCGCATGGACCCCAATCTGCTCCAACAGATCGCAAAGCCCCTTGGCATATTGCTCGCCCTGCACCGCGATCTCCAAATGAAAATCGCCGCGTGGATCGGCCACGAAGCCGCCCGCGATGAGCGCGCCGCGGATATAGGCAAGTCTACAGCAAGGACGGGCAACGATATGTCGGGGCACGCCGGCGACAAGTCCTCCCCTACGGTCGAGGATACCCAGCAGCACCAGAGCCTTGTCCAGGTCGGGTTGATCGGGCAGGGTAATGAGATAGTTACGGACCTTATGCAAGACCGATTTACGAACGGTGAATTCCGTTTTGAGCTTAAGGATGCGATGCGTCAGCGTGATCATCGTGCGCGCGACGGCTCCCGTCTCAGTCGCAACCGTCAAACGATACCGCCCAGAGCCGGTAAGCGAGAGCGTACCGCTCACGCGCGTGAGGGCGGCAAGCGTCGACAAGTCGCAGTATTCACATTCGGGTTCGCAGCGCGCAAGCTCGTCGCGCACCTCAGCGGTAAACGACATGCAGGCCTATGCCTTCGTGTTGGCGCGCGACAGGTCGCGGTGGGAGATGCTCACATGATACTGAGCGCCTTCCAGGTAACGTGCCGTGGCTTCGGCAATGGCAACGCTGCGGTGCTGGCCGCCTGTACAGCCGATGGCAATAGAAAGCTGCGGCTTTCCCTCCGCGATATAGCCCGGCATCACCGTATCGAGCAGCTGTGTCCAAGCCTTCCAAAACTCCTGCGTCTTGGGATGGTCCAGAACAAAATCGGAGACCTTTTTATCGAGACCGGTCATCGTGCGCATCTCGGGATCGTAGAACGGATTAGGCAGGAAGCGGACGTCGATCATAATGTCCGCCTCGACGGGCATGCCGTGCTTAAAGCCAAACGAGAACACGTGGACGTCCATGAGCTGCTGGTCGGACAGCTCGGAAAATGCCATACGTAGCTTGTTACGCAGCGCAGAGGTGCGCAGACGGCTCGTGTCGATAATCATATCGGCTCGGTCGCGCACGCCCTGAAGCTGAAGGCGCTCGCGCTGAATAGCATCGGCCGTAGTCTCCCCCGGCTTGGCAATGGGATGACGGCGGCGATTTTCGCTGTAGCGACGAATCAGCACCTCGTCAGAAGCCTCCAGGAACACGATGTCGCAGCTCATCTCGCGCTCTTCGAGCGCGGCGACCGCATCGAGCAACTCGTCAAACAGTCCCTGGCTACGCAAATCGCAGGTGACGGCGAGATGCCTGCCCACGCCCGTATTGATGCCGACGAGCTCGGCAAGCTGGGCGATGAGACGCGGAGGCAGGTTATCGATGCAAAAATAGCCCATGTCCTCGAACACGTGCATGGCCTGTGTGCGGCCCGATCCGGACATTCCGGTGATGATGACGATATCGGGGATGCGCTCCGAGCGCTCCGCCGCATCCATGGCATCTCCCTTTTGCATGTGCTGCCTCCCGAAAACAAGCGCGGGACCCAGCAACCCGGATCCCGCGCGGTCAATTGCCTATATTGAGTATACCGCCCCGAGCGGATACGAGGCCTGTCTTACGCCTCAAGCGCAGCCTTGAACCAACTCGTAATACTCGTGGGGTGCGTGATGGCGGTGCCGACGACAACGGCCCAGGCGCCAGCATCGATCGCGGCGCGAGCCTCCTCGGGCGTATGCACGCGGCCCTCGCAAATGATGGGAAGGCCGGGGAATTCCTCAGTCGCCTGGCGCAGGAGCGGCAGATCGGGGCCATCGGCCATGGTGCAGTCGATGGCGGCGACGCCGTGAGAAAGCGTGGTGGATACCAGGTCAAAGCCCATATCAACAGCACGGCGAATATCCTCGATGGTGGCACAGTCGGCCATCAGGAGCACGCCCTCCTCGTGCAGCGGACGGAAAGTATCCTCGACAGTCTTGCCATCGGGACGCGGACGATCGGTGGCGTCGATCGCCACGATATCGGCACCGGCAGCAACGCAGGCGCGAGCGTGACGCAGCGTCGGCGTGATGTAAACGCCCTCGTGCCCATCCTTCCACAGGCCGATGACGGGAACCTCACAGCGACCCTTAATGGCGGCAATGTCGGCAAGGCCCTGGCAGCGAATGGCGGCGGCGCCGCCGAGCTCGCAAGCGCGAGACATTTGAGCCATGGTCTCGGGCGTACGAAGCGGCTCGCCCATATACGCCTGAACGCTCACGACGAGCTTGCCCTTCAGGGACTGGATCAAAGGATCAACGGTCATGTTCGACTCAACCTTTCTCAAAACAGCCTTCTGAGACACCGCACCTTGACGTTCAAACCGTCGCTCGCGTACCGAAGTACGCTTCGCTCCTCTTTCACGTCAATCTGCGGCACCTCAGAAGGCACACTTGGTAGTTATGTTTACTTCAACGAAGCAAGAAGGTGTTCGGCGGCACCGATGAGCGGAGCATCGCCCTCCAGAGAACCGATGAGGATCGGCGTGTCCTGAAGCGGATCGAGCGCCTGGCTGGCATAGCCCTCGTGCACCGAATCCTTCCACGTCTGTGAACGCCAATCGGGACCCTGGTGAATCACACCGCCCGAAAGCACGATGACCTCGGGGTCCAGGATGTTAGCGAGCGAGCCCAAGCTGGCACCCAGCGCAAAGCCGGCGTCATGGATGACCTCGGTCGCCTTTGCGTCGCCCGCGCGGCACAGGTCGTTCACATCGCGACCGACCGAAGGACGGCTGGGGTCGACGCGGCCAAAACGCTCATCGTACATACGACCAATGGAAGTGCCCGAAGCAACCGACTCAAGATGGCCGGAACGCCCGCAGGCGCAGGGAATGCCGGCGGCAGCCGAGCACTCGATGTGGCCCATATGACCGGCAGCACCATGGAAGCCCTGCATCACGCGGCCGTTCTCGACATATGCGCCGCCGATGCCCGTACCGATGCCCAGACACAAGACGGAGAACTTGCCCTTGCCGACGCCCCAGTGGGCCTCGCCCAGAGCATGAGCCTGCACGTCGCCCACCACGGCAACGGGAAGACCGAGGTCCTCGCGCAGGCGCGGCCCCAACTGAACGCCGGACCAGCCGGGCATGATCTCGTTGGCATACGCGATGGCGCCCGTCTTGGGATCGACGACGCCTGCGGCGCCGATACCGACACCGAGGACCTCGACATCGGGATTCGCCTCGAGAGCAGCCTTGATGGACGCCTCGATACGCTGGAAAACGGCCTCGCCGCCCTCCTGGGCCTCGGTGGGAACCTCAGCTTCAAAAACGGGATGGGGCACGCTGCCATCAGCCGGATACTCCATGATGGCAGTCGCAATCTTGGTGCCGCCGATATCGACGGAGCAAACGTACTTGTTCTCCATGTCGCTCTCCTTAGGAGATAAAAACAACTACAGGAAATGCGCCGTCAGGCTAGCCGTCACAGCGCGGTAAAGGTTTTCCAGGTGCCCGAGATCGCCGAGAAACCGTGTGGCCATTGACCTAATGGGTCATGGCCGCACGGTTGAACGGCGAGGTCGGGTGCCTGGGAAAGCTTTAAAGGAGACCGTTGTCCTGGAGGACCTTCTTAATCGCCTCGACGTTCTCGCCGGTCATGGCCTTCACCGGGCGCGGCATGGTCGGGCTGTCGAAGATGCCCATGAGGTTCATAGCGGTCTTGAAGGCGCCGACGCCACCGGCATAGCCCTGGACGCCCGAGGTGACATCCCAGATGTGCGAAATCTCATTGAGGCGATCCTGCTCGGCCTTGACGGTAGCCCAGTCACCAGCCTGAGCGGCCTTCCACTGACGCACGTAGCCCTCGGGTTCAACGTTGGCGAGACCCGGGACGGAACCGTCGGCGCCACCGAGGTAGGCGCCGTCGACAACAACCTCGTGACCGGTGAGGATGCTCATCGGATGGCCGTTCTTCTCGTTCTCCTGAACGAGGTAGCGGAACGAGATGTCATCACCCGAGGAATCCTTGACGCCAGCAAGGACGCCCTCGGCGCCGAGCTTGGCAAGGAGCTTCCAGGGGAGCTTGGTGTGAACGCAGACGGGAATGTCATAGGCAAAGATAGGCAGGTCGAGCTCCTCGTGCAGGATACGGAAGTGCTCCTCGACCTCGGTCATGCCCTGCAGGGCATAGAACGGGCAGGTGGCGACGAGGGCATCGGCGCCCAGCTCCTGAGCGACCTTGCCGTGCTCGATCATGCGCTCGGTTTCGGTGTCGATGATGCCGACCAGAACGGGAACGCGGTGGTCGACGATACGAACGGCCTCGGCGATAATCTGGCGACGGCGCTCGTCGGTGGAGAAGACGACCTCGCCCGAGGATCCCAAGAAGAACAGGCCATCGACGCCGGCATCGATCATGCGGTTGATGCTGCGCTCAAAGGAGGCAACGTCGAGCTGGTGATCTTCGGTATCGGGAACAACGACGGGAGGGATAACGCCGGTGAATTTCTGAGTTGCCACAAGAATCTCCTTAGCTGTCTGGCGGGCGGCCCTATGCCACCCACTCTTGTTGGCAGTGTCCAGGCCGTCTAGGCCAAAGAACACGAGTAGAACGTTTGGTTAAAAAAGTCGACGACTTCGTTTTCGAACGCATTGATGCGCTCGTGAGCGTATTTGGCATAGATGATATGCCTCCGGTCACACTCAAGACCGTTGAATACGGCAAACTGATCCATGGGATCGCTCACGGTATCCATGAGCGATGTGCCCATGAGCACCGATCCACGCACCCGAGACGACAGCGCCTCGAGGCCACCGGGAAGCGGATTGGCAACCGCCGTGCAGGCGAGACCCCGCTCGTCCAGAGCAGAAACCGCCAGCGCGACTCCGCCGCCTAGACCCTCGCCCCATGCAAAGATGCGGTCGGGGTCCATGCCATCAAGATTGCGCGCAACCTTCGCCAGCGCGCAGCCCCAACGGACGCGCCTGGCAAAAGCAGGCGAAGAAATCCCCCGCTGCAGGTCGTCCGCACCAGCAACATCGTCATCCAGCGCAAGGACGGCATACCCCATGGCGGCAAATCTCGTCATGTGATGCCAGCCGCGCACAGGCCGATCGATGTCGTGGAACATCAGGCACAGCGGCACGCGCTCGGATACTCGGGCACGGCCGACAGGCTCAATCAAACGAGCGTGAATCGCATCGTCACCGAGCTCAAAGGAGACCTCCGAGTAACGGGCGCAGGGGTTAACAAAGTCAATCGCCGTAATGGCCAGGCCTTGAATCTCAAGATTCGAAGCGCATGTCTCTAAATCAGAAACATCTGCTTGGACATCACCGAGCCAGTCCCGATATTCTGCGAGCCTTGACGAAACCGTTCCAGGAATTCCCACGAGTCCGGGGACAATCAGCTCGTCAACATTGCTCTCGCACTTAGACATGAGCCTCCCCTCCCTTGCAGAAAAACGGAATGATCAAATCGTCAAAATCCTGAATCTCCTCGTGGCCAAAGCCTTCAAAGAACTCATGACGCTTTTCGCAGGTCAGGTTGTTATAGACCGCAAACTGCGTCGCCGGTGGACAGACGATATCGGCCGTGCCCGTGCCAAACAGCACGGGGCACTTGACCATGGGGGCAAAATTCTTGGAATCGAAGTACGCCAGCTTGGCATAGGCTTCGTCAATACGAGTCGAGTCCTCGTCAAACCAGCGAGACCAATAGCGCAGGCCCTCGTAGGCAATGTCGTCGGCATCCAAATCCCAGACCAGGCGGAAATCTGACAGGAAGGGATAGAGGATGGCGGCGCGATTGATAAGCTCGCTGTTAAGCGCACAGGTCGCAATGCCCAAACCGCCGCCCTGCGACGCGCCGTTCACAAACACACGCGCAAGATCGATGCCCTCGAGCTCGCGAACGATGCGGCACAGGATGCGAATATCCTGATGCAGACGGACATAGTAGAGGTTGGCCGGGTCGCCGTCGATACCGGCGACGATATGACCGGCAACCGTTGTGCCCTCAAATCCACCAATGTCCTCGGAGGGACCTCCTTGGCCGGGGCAGTCGAGGGCGATGAGTGCCATGCCCATGCCCGCAAACGACGCCTGCTCAAACCAGCTGCGGCTAGCACCCGGATACCCATGGAACTGAAGTACCAATGGCACGGGCCCGTCCGAGACGGGTTTAAGGTACTTGGCATGCAGGCGCGCGCCACACATGCCGGTATACCAGAGGTCGAAAAGCTGGCAGGTCGCGGCATCGGTCACCGATGCCGTCTCGATCGCATAGTCAAGCCCGACGGCGTCGGCCTCGGCCACGCGATCCTTCCAAAAGAGATCGAAATCCGATGGACGGGGCATGGCGCCTCGATATTCATCAAATTGATGTTGTAGCTCCTGAGCACTTGGCATGGCTCGTGAACCCAACCTTTCGAAATCGCAACGGAGGTGCGCCCGGCAAGGGAACCGGGCGCACGGGAGGGAAAGCGAGGCTACTCGCCGAGCTTGGGATGCAGCAGCGACGGCGCAGCGCCGAGCAGCATCTTGGTGTAGGGGTCCTGGGGGTGCTGGAAGACCTGCTTGGCCTCGCCCTGCTCGACGATCCTGCCGCCATTCATAACGATGATGTCGTCAGAGATATAGCGGACCGTCTGGATGTCATGGCTGATGAACACCATGGCCAGGCCGAGCTCCTTCTTAAGGTCGGTCAGCAGGTTCAGAATCTGCGCGCGGACCGAAACGTCCAGAGCCGAGGTGGGCTCGTCGGCGATGATGGCATCGGGGTTCAGCGAAAGGGCACGGGCAATTGCGACGCGCTGGCGCTGGCCGCCCGAAAGCTGGCCGGGAAGAACCTCGGCAGCGGAGCTGGGCAGACCGGTGAGCTCCAAGAGTTCCTTGACGCGCTTCTCCTGCTCGGCCTCGGTACCCAGGTTGTGGACGCGCATGGGGTCGAGCAGCTGCTCGCGAACGACCATGCGGGGGTTGAGCGCCGTGGCCGGGTTCTGGAACACGACCGAGATGACGCGACCCATGTGGCGACGGTCCTCGGCGGTACGTTTGGTAACGTCCTTGCCCTTAAAGTAGACCTTGCCGCTCGTGGGGGCCTGCAGGCCGCACATGACGTTGGCGGTGGTGGACTTACCGCAACCGGACTCGCCGACGATGCCGATCGTCTGACCGGGCATGAGCTTAATCGTTACACCCTGGACGGCGTGAACCAGGTTGGGGTGCAGAATCGAGCCGGTACGGGTCCTAAAGGTGACGTGGACGTCATCAAGGAAGATGATCGGCTCGACGCCGTTGACTGCGGTCTCGCTCATCTACATCACCTCCGCGTGAGGGGTCAAACCATTTGCCTTGAGCACCTCGTCGGGGAGCTCGGAATAGAAGTGCTCGGTGCCGGGCACGCGCTTGAAGACCGGACGGGTGTCCAGGCCAATACGCGGATGGCTCGAGCGGGGCGCAAAGCGATCGCCCTTGGGGAAATCGCGCGGGCTCGGAACGGCGCCGGGCACCTGGTGCAGGCGGCCCGAGCCGCTCTCGATGGACAGAACGGAACCCAGAAGACCGCGGGTGTACTCGTGAATCGGGTTGGTGAGCAGCTCCTTGGTGGGCGCCTGCTCGATAACCTGGCCAGCGTACATAACCGTGATGTTGTGGGCGACCTCGGCGACCAGCGCCAGGTCGTGCGAAACGAAGATCATTGCAAAGCCGAGCTTGGCCTGAAGATCGTTGAGCAGCTTGATGACCTGCTTCTGGACGGTAACGTCCAGAGCGGTCGTGGGCTCGTCGCAGATGACCAGCTTGGGGTCGCGGGTAAGGGCCATAGCGATCAGGACACGCTGACGCTGGCCGCCGGAGAGCTCGTGCGGATAGCTCTCGAGCGTGCGCTTGGGATCGAGGCCGACGAGCTCCAGGAGCTCCTCGGCGCTGCGGGTTCCGCCGCGCTTGGTAAGCTGCTTCATCTGGGCAGAGATGAGCATGGAGGGATTGAGAGAGGACAGGGCGTCCTGATAGACCATGGCGATATCGGTACCGCGCAGGCCGAACCACTCCTTCTTGCTCATCTTGAGCAGGTCACGGCCCTCCCAGAGGACCTCGCCGGAAAGGTGCTCGTCCTCATCGGTCAGGCCCATGATGGCCAGCGTGGTGATGGACTTACCGCAACCGGACTCGCCCACCAGGCCCATGGTCTGACCAGGACGGACGTCAAAGTTGACATGGTCGACGACGTTGATATCACCGTGATGCTCAAACTGGATGCAGAAGTCACGGACCGAGAGAATCGGTTCGACAGACTCGTCGGGCACATGGCGATCGTCACGCTTGAGCTCGACATCGCGCAGGGCGCCAAGGCGAGCGGAGAGGGACTGGGCCTGCTCCTTGTAGGCGCGAACGGGGTCGGAGACCAGCAGGTCGGCCTCGCGACGCTTGGAGGAATCGGTCGGATCCAGGGCGGCGGAGGGAGCAGCGGCCATGGCGTCGGTAATGCCCTCGGAGAGGATGTTGAGCGCCAGGCAGGTGATCATGATGGCCAGGCCCGGGAACAGCGCCTGCCACCAACGGCCAGCGAGCACGCCACCGCGGGCGTCGGCGAGGATGTTGCCCCAGGTAGCGGTGGGCTCCTGGATACCAGCGCCGATAAAGGTCAGCGAGGCCTCGAAGATGATGGCGTCGGCGACCAGGGTAACGGTGAAGACCATGATCGGGGCGATGCAGTTACGCAGAACATGCTTGATCAAAATCCACGGAGCCTTGGCGCCGGAAACGATGACCGCGCGGACATAGTCCTCGCCGTACTCGGACACGATGTTGGCGCGCACGATACGGGCAATCTGCGGAGTGTACATAAAGCCAATGGCGAAGATGATCGACGGCACGGAATTGCCCAGGATGGAGACGAAGACGGCAGCGAGGGCGATGCCCGGGATGGACATGATGATGTCCAGGATGCGCATGATCGCCTCGGAAACGGACTTGCGCGAAACCGCCGCGAGGGCGCCCACGACCGAGCCGCAGACCAGAGCCATGGCAGTAGCACCGAAGCCGATGATCAGCGAGTAACGGCCACCGTAAAGCATACGCGACAGGATGTCGCGGCCCTTATCGTCGGTACCGAAGATAAATCCATTGCCGGGAGCCTGGCGAGCAGTGAAAATCTCGACCGGGCTATAGGGGGCAAGAAGGGGCGCCAGAATCGCGGTCAGGGCGACCAACACCAGCACGACGGCGGCAATCTTAGAAGACAGCGTCATCTTCTTCCAGCCACCGAGCTTGAGCCCCTTGGAGGCAGCCTTCTCGAGCTGCTCGGTTTGCTTCTCTCGAATCTTTACCATAATCTACACCGTCCTGATGCGCGGGTTGATGAGCAGGTAGAGCATGTCAACCACGATGTTGATGATGATGAAGGCAAGAGCAACGACGATGACGACGCCCTGAACCAGGTTCGCCTCGTTGCCCTGAACGCCCTGCAGAATCGCAGTACCCATGCCGGGGAGGTTGAAGATGACCTCGATGACGACGGCGCCGCCCATAAGGTAACCGATCTTAAGACCGAGGGTGGTGACCGGGGTGATCAGCGCGTTGCGCAAAACGTTGATGCCGACGACGACCTTCTCGGGAACGCCGGCGCCACGGGCCATGCGGACGTAGTCCTTGTCGAGCTCCTCAACCATGGCGGTACGCACGATACGAGTCATCTGGCCCGTCAGCGGGAATGCCAGAGCGATAGCGGGCATGATCATACGTCCCAGATAGCCAGCCGGGTTGGTGGTGAAGTGAGGCAGAGCACCGGATGCCGGGAGCACCTTAAGGTAGGAAGAGAACAGCAGAATCAACAGAACGGCAAGCCAGAACGACGGGGTTGCCAAGCCGGCGATGGAAAAGACGCGGATCACTTGGTCCGGCCATTTATCGCGATACAGTGCCGCGATGACGCCGAGCAAAAACG
Source organism: Collinsella aerofaciens (assembly GCF_039752955.1). Taxonomy (GTDB): domain Bacteria; phylum Actinomycetota; class Coriobacteriia; order Coriobacteriales; family Coriobacteriaceae; genus Collinsella; species Collinsella aerofaciens_BI. The sequence continues at coordinate 8,896 of NZ_JBDMHB010000025.1, read as the reverse complement.
AGACGACCGCGCCGATGGCAAGACCGATGAAGGTCAGCTGCATCGTGACGGGCAGGGCCGTGGAGATGCGCTTGGCAACGGAGTTGCGAGCAGCACCATAGGTGCCCATGTCACCATGGATCAGATCGCCCATGTAGCGCACGTAGCGCACGGGCCAGGGGTCGTCCAGACCATACTTCTCATGGTACTCGGCAACCGCCTCGGGCGAGGCACCGTCACCCAACGCCGTATAGGCGGGGTCGGTCTTGGAGAACGACATAAGGAAGAACACCAGGACGGTGACGCCCAATGCCATGATCGGCAGCGCCACGAGACGCCTTCCAATCAAACGTAGAAAGTTGTTCACGTTCTCTCCCCTTTCTTTTGTCGGTAGGACCAACTGGTATATGAGTATGGATACTCATTACAAGACCCGAGCGACATCGAGGCCGCCCGGGTCTTTGTTTCAACTATGAGGACGTTGCCTTACGACCGACGCCCCACATATGACTCAAACGAGTCTTAGGCCTTGACGGTCGCGACGCCCCTGAAGGACATGCTCGTCGTGCCGATGCCCTTGAAGCCATCGAGGGCCTCGCCGTTGGGCGCGGTAGACGGATCGTCCCAGGAAGCGGAGACGGTCTTGACGTGGACAACGGGGTACAGAACAGCGTTGTCGGCGATGATGTCGAAGCACTCGTTCCACTTCTTCTGCTGCTCGTCGCCCTCGGCGGCAAGAGCCTCGTCCATGAGACCGTGGAGCTTCTCCCACTCAGCGGACTCCTTCCACGGGCAACGGGTCTGCATCCAGACGTTGTCGCCGTACCACCAGTTGAGCAGCAGGTCGGGGTCAGCGCCGAAGCAGGACGGATCGCCAGGGGCAAGGAGGATATCGTAGGCCTCGCCGCCGTCGATGGCAGCGTAGGTGGCCGGCGAGGTATCGGTCTGGATGGTCACCTCGAAGCCGAGAGCGTCGAGGTCGTTCTTGACCTGGGCGGCCATGCCCTTAATCTGCTCGTTGTCGGTGGTGCGCAGGGTGATGGCACCCGGGGTGATGCCGGACTCCTCGATGAGCTTCTTGGCCTTCTTGGCGTCGGTCTTGTACACCGTGGAAGCCTCATGATAGTTGGTGAAGCTCTTGGGCAGGTAGCAGCTGGCAGCGGTGGCAAGGCCGGCGAAGGTGTTGGTGATCATCTTCTCGGTGTCGAGCGCGTACATGACGGCCTGACGGACCTTGACGTTGTTCCAAGGCTCCTTGGCGACGTTGAACATGATGAAGCGGGTGCCGAAGCCCTGGACGTTGTCGATCTTGCAGCCAGCGCTCTCGAGCTGGTCGACGGCGTCAGCGGTGACGAGCTCCATAACGAGCGTGGAGCCTTCCTGCTGGGCGGTAACGCGAGCGGTGGGGTCGGTCAGGATGCTGTACTGGATCTTCTTATCCTCGGCAGCATACTCACCGTTGTACTCGGGGTTGGGAACCAGGGTGATCTCGGTATCGGAGATAGAGTCGTACATCCAGGGGCCGGAACCGATCGGCTGCTTGGCGCGATCCTCCTCGGACTGAGTAGCCGGGGTAACACGGATGATGGCCAGACGATCCTTGAGCAGGGAGAAGTTGGGGACCTTGGTCTTGACCGTTACAGTGCTGGCATCCTTGGCCTCGATGGACTCGAAGGGCTGGAAGAACGGAGCATAGGTAGCGGAAGCAGCGCAAGCGGTGTAGGAAGCGACGACGTCGTCAGCAGTGACCTCGGTACCATCGGAGAACTTGGCGCCCTTGCGGATGGTGACCTCGAAGGTAGTGTCGTCCACGGACTTGGGATCGTCGGTGGCGAGCTCGTTGAAGGTGCTGTAGTCGTGGTAATCGATGCCGTAGAGACCCTCGACGACGTGCCAGTTAGCACCCAGGCCCACAGCGGAGCCGGTGCTGGCGGGATCGAAGCTGGACGGAGCGTAAGCGGAACCAGCGGTAATCACACCGCCGCCACGGTTGGCGGAATCGGCGGAACCGGAAGCGGAACCCTCGTCGTTGGAGCTGCCACCGCAGCCGGTGAGACCAAGCCCTGCGACAGCAGCGACGCTGCCGGTGAGGCCGAGGAACGAACGCCTGGACATACCCTTGTTGATGATGGCCATGTCTTCTCCTATCAATAGAGAATCTTACCCGGGAGCACCTAGACTTGCCCCCGCGCAACTTGCGGACGATATATACCTTACCTACCGACGAACCCAACTGAGGTGCCGCGCTCGGCGACCGATACATACATACGCTTGAACGGTATTTACTACCGTTCACCGAATTCGTTGACAAACGATTCGCCAGACAGTATGTATCGGCGAGGTGAGATATCAGTCTTCGTCAACCCGCAGGATAGCAGGGTTGTTCACCATGGCTAGTCAAACGTTTTAGCGTTAATAAAACCCGAAACCAGCAGGCAATCATGGCGAAATAAATGGTTGAAAATCGCGCAATCATGTATATCAGTTGTTTAGACTCGTGTTTAGCTATCGGAATGGCCAGCCGCCGCCTCGGCGCGCTCGGCATTCCATGCAACGAGCGCCTCGTGGACCGCCTTGGCAACATCGGCAGGTATGCCGCGAACTTCCGCGATCTCTTGCTCGCTCGCCGCACGCAAACGCTTCATCGAGCCAAAATGGCGCATAAGGGCACGTTTTCTGGTGGGTCCCACACCTGGAACGTCATCGAGTACCGAAACCGTCATGGCTTTATCGCGCAACTCGCGGTGGAACGTGATGGCAAATCGGTGGGACTCATCGCGTACCTGTTTAATTAGATAGAGCGAAGCAGACCCGGTCGGCAGCACGACAGGAGTCTCGTCCCAAGGCACAAAAACTTCCTCGTCGGCCTTCGCCAAGCCACAAACTGGTATATCGAGCCCAAGAGCCTCAAGTTGCTTGATCGCAGCGGTCAATTGCGGCTTACCGCCATCGACAACGAGCAAATCGGGGCGCGAGCCAAAGCGCTCGTCGGCCATGCGCTCGGGAGCATAGCGTCGTCCCAAAACCTCGGACATCGACACGAAGTCGTTTGCCTCGTCCAATTCGGCCTGAATTTTAAAACGACGGTACTGGCTCTTGTCGGCGCGCCCGTTGGTAAACACCACCATCGAGGCGACCGTAAAGGTGCCATGCAGTGTAGAGATATCGAAGCACTCGATACGCATCGGCGGCGCCGGCAGCGCCAACGCACTTTCGAGCTCCAGGAGCGCTTGATTGGTGCGGTCGTCAGCGTACCCCGTTCGCATCATGTAGCGCATGAGGGCATGGCGCGCATTTTTGGATGCCATATCGAGCAGACGGTGCTTTTCGCCACGCTGCGGCCTATGGAGATGGCAGGAACGCTCACGCTTGCCCGCAAGCCACTCCCCCAGCGCCTCCGCATCCTCAAGCTCGACGGAAAGGTTGACCTCAGCTGGAATATCAGCCGTCTCGTCGTAATAGCGCTTAAGAAAGCCCGACTGGAGCTCTTCCTCGTCAACATCAAGACCCTTGTCGAGAATGAACTCGCAGGTGCGAACTGTTCGGCCCTCGCGAACGACGAAGACGCAAGCGGCGGAGATGGTCTCCTCGCGATAGAACCCGATGACATCGATATCGACACTGGAGGGAAAAACGACTTGCTGACGATCGTCCAGACCCCTGATGACCTCCAAACGACGTTTGACGCGTGCCGCGCGCTCAAAGTCGAGCGCCTCGGCGGCATCCGTCATCTCGGAGGTCAGCTCATCGACGACATCCTTGCGATGGCCCGACAAAAAGCGCTCGACACGCTTGACGTTCTTGGCATAGTCTGCCGGGGAAATCGCGCCGACACACGCACCCGGGCCGCGCCCGACATGGTAGTCAAAGCAGGGACGCCCGTTTTGTGCGCAAATCATATTGACGATGTCTTCCTCGCCCTTGTGGGACTCGATGGTACGGCGACAACGACGCCACTCCGCACAGGATGCAGAGCAGATGGGGATAACCTTGCGCAGCGTGTCAATGGTCTCACGCGCCGCACGGCTATCGGTATAGGGTCCAAAATAGCGCGTTCCCGGCTTATGACGCTCACGCGTGTATTTGATCGCGGGATACAGGTCGCCCTTTGTAATGGCGATAAAGGGGTAGCTCTTGTCATCCTTGAGGTCGACGTTAAAGTACGGATGGTACTGGCCGATCAGGTTGCGCTCGAGTACAAGCGCCTCATGCTCGGTTTCGACAACGATGTAGTCAAAGCTCGCCACCAGCTGCATCATCAGCGGGATCTTTTGACGCTCATCCTGCAGTGTCACGTATTGACGCATGCGGGCGCGCAGGTTTTTCGCCTTGCCCACGTAGATGACATCGCCCTTGGCATCCTTCCAAAGGTAGCATCCGGGCTGTGTGGGAACGCGCGAAACCTGCTCGGCAAACGTTGGTATGTTGTCGTGACCGGCCACGCGCACCTACTTGCGACGAAGCAGCGCCGAGACCTCGGGCATCTTAAGGACGACGGCAAGGCCAAAGGTAACAACAAGCGAGGCGACACCCGCAACGCAAACGTAGCCAAGAGTAATCAGAATCGAGCCGCCAAGTGCCCCGACAAAGTGTTCAAGCGCCCACATGACGCCGGCGCCTGCGGCAGCACCTAGGCCACCGAGCAAAAGGCCAAAGAAACCGCCATGTAGGATAGATTTGACCTGAAGGCCACGCAGGCGACGACGCAGCCACCACAGCGAACAGCCGACCAAGATCACGTAGTCGACGACATACGAAAGCGCGATTGCCGGCATACCGAAGCCCAGCACAACGCCAAACAGCAGAACCGAGCCGGCCTGGCCGATGGCGGAATACAGGCAATAGCGGCTATAGGGCTTCATGTCGAGCAAGGCAGAGAAGCTCTTCTGCATCAACACGACCACGCCGTAGAGCGGCAGCGAGAGCGCCAGGTAGACAAGGTACTCGGACACCAGCGCCACGCCGGATTCATCGAACTTGCCAGCACAGTAGATCATATTGAGCGGACGTGCGAAGACAATCAGGTACAGTGCGAACGGAATCAGGAAGAACAGCATCTGGGCGACGCCACGCGAAATGCCCGTGCGAACGCTGTCGTAATCCTTCTCCTGTGCGTCATGAGAGAGCTCGGTATAGAGCGCCGTCGAAAGCGAGGCGGCAATCAGCGCGTAGGGCAGCGTGTACCACAGGCGCGCATAGGCGATGACGGAAGGACCCGTCTCGGGCTGGACCACCAGCGCGGCAGCGTTGGTGATAGAAGTCGAGACAAACATGCACACCGTGGCGAGCAGCGTCGGGATACCGAGCGCAATCGTCTGGCGCAGCGCGGGGTCCTTAAAGTCGATATGGATATGGGGATGCACGCCGTGCTTGCCAAGCGCGGGAATCTGACATGCCATCTGAACAAAGACACCGAGGGTCGTACCGGCCGCAATCAAGATGATGCCGGCACGTTCGCCAAACTGTGCGGACACGGGCGCAAAACCCATAAAGCTCGCAATGACGATCACATTGTTGAGGACCGGGGCAAACGTCGACCAAAAGTAGTCGCGGTGTGCGTTGAGAACGCCCGAGAACACCGAGCCCAAACCATAAAAGAGAATCTGGATGGCAAAGAAACGGAACATGAACGCAGCGGTATCCATGCTGCCACCGTCACCCGAAAGGAACGATTGCGTCCAGATAAAGCCCGGGGCGGACACGGTCCCCAGCAACGAAATGCCACCCAGCACTAAAAGCAGAATGCCGAGCAGGTTGCCCACGTACTCGTTCGAGGCCTCGCGACCCTGCTCACGCCTCACGCCCATGTACACGGGCAAAAACGCCGTCACGAGCATGCCACCCATCACGAGTTCGTAGAGCATATTGGGCAGGTTGTTGGCGACCTGATAGGAGGACGAGAGTAGCGACATGCCGATAGCGGCCGCCATTGCCCACGTGCGGATAAAACCGGTGACGCGAGACACGATAGTCAGGATGGTCATAAGCCCGGCGGAACGACCAACCGTGGAGTAGTCCGACGAGCCCATGTCGTCAGTGTCATCTCGCGACGAAGAAGCTTCGGATGAGGGTGTCTGAGGCGCAGATTCTTTTGCAAAATGAGCTCCGCGCTTCAATTCTTCCTGCGGCATCGCTCAGTCCTCTCTCGTAATCGCGGCAACCGTCGCCCCGCAAAATGCAATTAAATCATCGGGTGCAAGCTCGAGCTGATAACCACGCTTGCCTCCCGAAATAAAAATGGTATCCCAAAGGACGCATGTCTCGTCAATGAGCGTCCGGTAGCGTTTTTTCATACCGACCGGGCTGCAGCCGCCGCGAACGTAGCCAGTCGCCGCAAGCAAATCCTTCACATGCATCATGGCCAAGGACTTCTCCCCCGCGGCACGCGCGGCGGACTTTAGATCGAGCTCGTCGGCAACAGGGATGCAGCACACGACATAGTCGTTGGACGGCGTCACGCAGACCAAAGTCTTAAATCCTTGACCGGGCTCCTCGCCAAGCTGCTCCGAAATCGCGACCCCCAGGCCCACCGACTCATCACCATCGTCTTCGTACGTATGTAGAACATAGGAAATGCCGGCACTTTCCAGCTCGCGCATCGCATTGGTTTTTGGCGTCTTTACAGCCTTTGCCATGACATATCCTTTCCCTCGCATTCGGACGCAAGGATTAAGTATATGTCCAATTCGGCTGCATACGTCACTTCGGCACAGCAAGCGCCATCGAATCACAAGGAGTCGATGGCGCCCATAAACTGAATCGCCTATTTATTGAGCATCAAGTTGAGCCTGACGCTCCCGGTCACGCCTGAGCAACGGCGCCAAAAACTTGCCCGTATAACTCTGCGGACAGTCCGCAACCTGCTCCGGTGTGCCCGAAACCACGACGGTTCCGCCGCCGTTACCGCCCTCGGGACCCATATCGATCAGGCGGTCGGCAACCTTGATGACATCAAGGTTGTGCTCAATCACCAGCACCGTGTTGCCCGCATCGACCAAGCGCTGCAGCACATCGAGCAGCTGGCGGACGTCCTCAAAATGAAGACCGGTCGTCGGCTCGTCCAAAATATAGAACGTCTTGCCCGTCTGGCGTCGATGAAGCTCCTTGGCGAGCTTCACACGCTGCGCCTCGCCGCCCGAGAGCGTCGTGGCGGGCTGGCCCAGGCTCACGTAGCCTAAGCCTACATCGTACAGCGTCTGGAGCTTGCGCTTAATCTGCGGGATATTCCCAAAGAAGGCCAGCGCCTCGGTGACGCTCATGTCGAGCACGTCCGAGATGGTCTTGCCACGGTAGGTGACCTCGAGTGTCTCGCGGTTGTAGCGTTTACCGCCGCAAACTTCGCAGGGAACGTAGATATCGGGAAGGAAGTGCATCTCGATCTTAATCTGCCCATCGCCCTTGCACGCCTCACAGCGCCCGCCACTCACATTAAAGGAGAAACGACCCGGCGAGTAGCCGCGCGCCTTCGACTCCGGCGTACTCGCAAACAGCGCGCGAAGATCATCCCACAGGCCGATATAGGTAGCAGGGTTGGAGCGCGGCGTGCGGCCAATCGGCGACTGGTCGATATCGATAACCTTATCGATGCACTCGATGCCCTCGATTTTTTTATACGGACCCACAGGGCGCGTCGAGCGGTGAATGGCATTCGTAAGGGCAGGCGCAATGGTGTCGGTAACCAGGGAGCTCTTGCCCGATCCCGACACGCCGGTAACAACCGTAAGCGTACCAAACTCGATTTTGGCAGTAACGTTTTTGAGGTTGTTGGCTCGAGCGCCCGTAATTTTAAGGCAGCCGCGACCGGGCTTGCGCCGTTCATCAGGCACCCGGATCATTCGTTTACCGGTCAGATAAGCGCCCGTCATCGACTCGGGACACGCCATGATATCGGCAGGCGTTCCCGCCGCGACTACGTGTCCGCCGTTGACGCCGGCGCCGGGCCCCATGTCGATCACGTAATCGGCGGCACGGATTGTATCCTCGTCGTGTTCGACGACGATAACGGTATTGCCGATATCGCGCAGGCGCTCGAGCGTCTTAATCAGGCGCTCGTTGTCACGCTGATGAAGACCGATCGAGGGCTCGTCCAGAATATAGAGCACGCCCATGAGACCCGCGCCGATCTGCGTTGCCAGTCGAATACGCTGCGCCTCGCCACCGGAAAGCGTCGCCGAGGCACGATCGAGCGTCAGATAGTCGAGTCCAACATCGACCAGAAAACGCAAGCGCTCCAGGATTTCCTTGACGATACGGCCGCCGATAAACTGTTGGCGCTCGGTGAGTTCCAGGCCCTCAAAAAACTCGAGCGATTCACGGCACGACAGGCAACAAACCTCGTAAATGGACTTGCCGCCCACGGTGACGGCGAGCATCTCAGGGCGCAAACGAGCGCCGTGGCAGCTCGAGCACGGCTCCTCGCGAATGTACTTCTCCAGGCGCGCCTTGGTGTTCTCGTTCGTCGTCTCGGTATAGCGTTCGTACAGGATGTTGCGAACGCCCGAAAACTTGGTATCCCACTGGCTGCGACGTCCGTCGAGCTTTTGGTAGTCGACCGAGATCTTCGTATCGCCCAGGCCATCCAAGAATGCACGACGCACGCGAGGAGGCAAGTCCTCCCACGGCGTATCGGCGCTCACCTTAAAGTGTTTGCAGACCGCAGCAAAAATCTGCGGATAGTAGTTCGAATTGCCGAACAGACTACCAAAGACTCCGTCGGCAATGGACTTCGAGGGGTCCTCGATCAGCGCCTCGGCATCAACGGTTTTCTTAAAGCCCAGGCCGTCGCACTCAGGACATGCGCCATAGGGAGCGTTGAACGAAAAATCACGCGGTTGAAGATCGTCAATGGAGTGACCATGCTCCGGGCACGCCAAGGCTAACGAATACTCCAGCAGCTCGCCCTCGGTCCCCTCGGGAG
>NZ_JBDMHB010000024.1:24098-34570 GCF_039752955.1 Collinsella aerofaciens | reverse complement strand
AGGACAGGCCGGCCGCGATGTCGCCCACCGTGGCGCCTTCCTTTTGCGCCTGCTTAACGCGCGAGTTCATAAAGACCGTGCAGCGGCTGCCCAAATCGACCGGGGCCTTGGCCTGGATGGCGGCGTTGGCGAACGCGCGCACGTCCATGTTCATAGACACGGCGAAACTCTCGATAAAGCTGCCGCAGCCCGACGAGCAGGCCTCGTTGAGCATGATGTGCTCGATCACGCCGTCCTTCACGCGCAGGCACTTCATATCCTGACCGCCGATGTCCAGGATGAACTCGACGCCGGGCAGGAACGCCTTGGCGCCACGCAGGTGCGCGACGGTTTCGATCTCGCCGGAGTCGGCCTTGAGGGCCTCGATGAGCAGCGCCTCGCCGTAGCCCGTGGTGGTCACGTGGCCGATGGTGCAGCCCGCAGGGATGTGGTTGTAGAAATCGGCCATGATGACCTTGGCCGTGCCCAGGATGTCGCCGTTGTTGTTGCCGTACCAGGTGTGCAACAGCTGACCGTCCTCGCCCACGAGCGCGGCCTTCATGGTGGTGGAGCCGGCGTCGATGCCAATGAACACGCGACCGGTGTAGCCGTCGAGCTTGCCCTTGGGGACGACCTCGGTGTCGTGGCGACCCTTGAACTCGGCAAAATCCTCATCGGTGGCAAAGAGCGGATCCAGACGCTCGACCTCGGCACCCTGCGTGTCACCCAGGGCATCGATGGCCTCGATGAGCTGCGGGAACGTGCTGAGCTTGTTGGACTCGTGCGCCATGGCGGCGCCGCTCGCCACAAACAGGTGAGCGTTTTGGGGCACGATACGGTGTTCCTCGTCCAGGTTGAGCGTGAGGTAGAAGCGGTGGCGCAGCTCGGAGAGGTACTGCAGCGGGCCGCCCAGGAAGGCGACGTTGCCGCGGATGGGACGGCCGCATGCCAGGCCCGAGATGGTCTGGGTCACGACAGCCTGGAAGATGGAGGCGGCCACGTCCTCGGGGCGGGCGCCCTCGTTGAGCAGCGGCTGCACGTCGGTCTTGGCAAAAACGCCGCAGCGGCTGGCGATGGGATAGATGGTGGTGGCGTTGGCCGCGAGCTCGTTGAGGCCACTGGCATCGGTGTGCAGCAGGGTTGCCATCTGATCGATGAACGCGCCCGTGCCGCCGGCGCAGGTGCCGTTCATGCGCTGCTCGATGCCGTTGTCGAAGTAGATGATCTTGGCGTCCTCGCCGCCCAGCTCGATGGCGACATCAGTGGCCGGGATGAGGGTCTCGACGGCACGCTTGCTGGCGATGACCTCCTGGACAAACTCCAGGTCGAGCCACTGGGACAGCAGCAGGCCGCCCGAGCCGGTAATGGCGCAGGTCATCTGGGCCGTCGGCAGCACGGTCGCAGCGCCCTCGAACAGGTCGCGGGCGCAAGCGCGGACATCGGTGTGGTGGCGCTGGTACTTGGCGTAGACGATCTGGTTGTCATCGTTGAGCACGGCAAGCTTAACAGTGGTGGAGCCCACGTCGATGCCCAGGTGCAGGTTGCCACGAGCGTTCTCGGGGTTGAAGATCGCGCCTTCGGGGGCCTGAGCGGCGGCTACGGGCTCGGTAGCGGTGGCGGGATCGCTAGCGACGGACGTCTTTCCTGCCGCGTTCTTGGCATCGGCAACTGCCTCAGCAACTTTCTCGGCAGCAGCGGTCGCGGCCTTCTGCGCGGCGTCCGCCACGGCGGGCGCGGCGGCCTCGCGCGCGGCAGCGACCATGCGGTCCTTGATGCCCTCGACGAGTTTGCTCATCTGTCTCTCCTCTTAGTTGTTGGACTCGACGGCTGCGGCGGTGTCGGCCGCGTCCTCGAGCTGCAAATTCAATAACTTCATGCCGTATTCAGGCACGTTGATATCGATGGGTTGGCCATACAGATCACCAGGGCGCACAAAAGCGAGCACCGTCATAATGCGCGCCATGGCCTCGGGTGATTCGGTGAGCCCACGCTCAAACCAGCGCTGAATCATGCCGACCTCGGCACTCACGACGTAGGTGACGTAGTAGTCAAAGAACGTGCCCAGCGCCAGGCCCAAAATGCCCGTCTGCGCACGCGGCACCACAGCCTCACGAGCGGTGTCGATGATCCTTTTAATGAAGGCCTGGTCGCCGCCCGGACCCAGCAGCGCACCGATTAAGTCGCGGTTGGCCGCAAGATAACGCAGCAGCTCAACCGAACCGGGTGCCGGCTCGAGCTCATCGATGTTGTGATAGAGGTCGGGCAGCTGAGCTGCGGTGATGAGCTCAATGCGCTCACGGATCTCGGCCAACAAGCCGTCCTCGATTTGATTGATAAAGTCGGGGATATCGCGGTAGTGCGAATAGAACGTGCGGCGCGTAAGGCCGGCGCGCTCGGTGAGCGACGCGACATTAATGCGCGAAAGGTCGCCGCTTTCGGCAAGCTCGCTGGCAAGTGCCTGGCGAAGGGCACGCTGCGAGCGAAGGGACCGGCGATCGCATTTCTCGAGCTGGGACAAGCGTCCTCCTTGTTACTCAGCCTGTGCGCTATTGCACAGTGCGAGTATTATTGCACACCGTGTGCATCAACACGTAAAGGCAATATTTGGGATGTGACGAAGGGCAGTCCCTTTGCCACATCGAGCGACCGCCTAGGTTGTGCCAGTTGTGCCTGGCTTTTGAAGCGGCATTACCGATTGTCCAAAATGTCATTCGTGGGTAGAATAGTGTCGACGGCAGCCCAAGTTGTAGCTAGCTGGGCAGCGCCGTTGTTTGCATTAGGGGGTCAACGCCTTAGCGGCGGCGACCCCTTCTGTTGCGCTTCGAACGCTGCTTGAGTGCCTCGGAAAGGCCGACAAGCGCTGTGAAGAACGAGACCAAAGCGGTCAGAAGTCTCACGAAATCAATCAAATCGGTCATGGGCATCACCTCCCATCAGATGGAGGGCGCTGCCCGGCACATGGAACTGCCGCCAACAGCATCAATTCTATCAAAGCGCAGTTAGGTATGCGAATGTTTGTTCGTATTTCAGAAGATCGGAGCTCGGGTATGGCGAAGGAGCAGTTCCTTTGCCATACCCGAGCTTGTCGCCGAACTGCCAACTACATTTTTCGAGTTATTCGGCCACGCTACTGGTTTTGTATAAATGCACCGCCGGGATTATCTGAGGGTTTTTGTCCTTATTTGAGCGTATACATGCCCATTTGCGCACTTACGTCACCGAATCAAACACCATTAGAGGCATGAATGTTCCCGAGAGGGCATCTCTAGCCATTTAACGACCTCCGACAGGCCGAATAACTCGAAATTTGTTGGTAGCGAAAGTGTGACAGTCCTATACGCCAAAAGCCGGTATCTCCCATGTGACAAAGGCGCAGTCCCTTTGTCACATTATTCGATTATGGTGCGGGAGTTCTGCTTATGCATGGTGGCGAGCATGTGTTTGGGGACGGCGTGAGCCATGCAGCTGCCGATAGTTGCGCTCGCGGCGGCTTTAGCTGCATCGCTAGCGTTTTTGGTCGCGTAGCTGTGGCTGAAACGCTTGAGCATGGCGATGTCGTTGCCGCCGTCGCCGTAGACCGCGACCTCGTCCTCGGCAATACCGTAGTAGCCCGCCAGCCAGGCCACACTCTCGCCCTTGTTGCACGCCACGTCCGTGATCTCGAACATCACCGGATCGAACGGTGCGTTGACCACGCGGTCGGAGCGCTCGGCCAAATACGCCTTAAGGTCACGCTCCAGCTCGGGCGAGGTCACGCGACAATTGATCTTGCACACGTCATGACGCAAGATATCGCCGATCGACTGGTCGAAATACTGTTCCTCGTGATAGCCGCCACGCGCACGCATGCCGCGCATCACAATACGCTTGATAGGACTGTCTTTTTTAAAACCCGCCTGGTGCATCTCGAACGAACCGCTCGAAAACATGCCATCGGGAGTGGAGCAATCAAAGCAAATGTCCGGGAACGCCTTGAGCAACTCCTCGGTGATCTGTGGGTCGATGGTCCAGGTTTTGAGCACCTCGCCATGACTGTCGCGCACGATGGATCCGTTAGAGCAGCAGGCATCGAGCGCCAGCCCCGTAAAGCCATGCTCGCCGATTGGCAGCGTCGAGCGTCCGGTCGCGGGAACCACATGCAGACCAGCCTCAGTCAGCTCGCGAATGGCACGGCGGATGGTCCCATCCGCCTCGTGCAGGGCGTTAAGCAGCGTTCCGTCTAAGTCACTCGCAAACATCTTGATCATGGGGCATGCCTCTCCTTCGTCTGCACGATATTGTAGACGAAAGAGAGGCATGCCCATGCAAGGGTGTTCCAACGCGCCAGGACATTCGCTTCCGCAAAGCAACGGTGCCCCAGCGCGTTAAGGCAATCGCCACAAGCGACTTTTCAGCCGATAAAACAGCGCCGTCGTCAACGTCAGCGCCGCCAGCATGCCTGCGAATACAATCGCCGGTGTCCATCGATCATATGCAACCCCGTACGTCAATTGGCCGATCGGCGTTGCGCAGGAAAGGACCATGTAAACGACCGAAAGCACTTTTCCGCAGAGCTCAGTCGGCGCTGCCCGCTGAACAAACACGATGATTTCAACCGACGTAACGCTCGCCCACACCATGACCCATGCCGAACCAACTGCAAACACGGCGAACGCACATACATCAGTGCCGCACAGTAGCGCGACATTAATCGGCGCGACTCCAAAACAAATCATCGCAACATATCGACATATGCCATTGAAAGAAAAACGATGAGGCCAAATGCCGACCAAGCCACTGCCGGCAAGACCACCCAAGCCCATAGCCACCTCAACTATCCCAACGCAGGACGATTGCATGCCGAGATGCTTTGTAACAATAATGGGAGCGCCAATCGTTAGCCCAACCAACGCAAGGTTCAAAACGGCCGCAAGCAAAATCACGGCGACCAATGATGCGTTTTGCAACAGATACCGAATCGACTCCCGAAAATCGTTTCGGCATGTCGTGCGAGTTGCGCCGTCCTCCATCATTTCAGATGAGGCATTTTGCCTGAGTGCACCCCCAAACAGCAGAGTCGACACCGCAAACGCCACCGACGCGGTTGTGCAAAGAGTATCGATGCCAAAGCACCCATAGACTGCCGTCCCGACCACAGGACCCAAGATATTGCTCACCATGGTCACCTGCGAAACCAATGCAGTGGCCCGCTCAACCTTCTCTTCACCCGCCATGCGCACCGTCTCAATTTGGAGCATTGGCTTTAGCAGCGATTGAACGCCATATTGAACACAAAGTGTCGCTACTACGACGACCGCAAGAGGCAATGAGTACTTCATGGGGATAGACAGCAGTGATGCAGTCATCAGAGCAATGCCGAGGGCCACGAGGACCTCGCGATGTCTTCCCCTATCCGCCAAGATTCCGCCAACCGGAGTTGCGAGTACGCCGGGTATGAACGCCGTCGCCACGACGACGCCATATAACGTTGACGATCCACTGCAATCGAACAAGTAAAGTGGATACGCAAAGCACAGCGCCGACAGCATCGAATACGTGCACAGCTGCGCAACCAGAAGTTCCGCGAGCCTGATTGACCGCACTGTTTTTGATTTCAACGAGACGCCGACGTCTCTCAGCCCAGCCATAAGTCCGCCCCCCATACATACCGCTAGTATGTATTTATCGACTTGAAAAAGGGCAGCCGTGGCTACCCTCACAAATCAATTACATACCGTTGGTATCTATATTACCACCCGGCGCGGTCCCATACGTCCCAAATCTGCGCCGTTGTCTGAAGCACTTCATTACCCAAATCGAGCCCCACCGCGGCAGCCATCTGCGTCAAACATTGTGCGCGAGCGAGCATTCGCTCCTTGGGCTCGAGCGGACGGAACAATGGCAGCAGCCAAAGATTCGCCAACAACGATACGGCCTCTGCCGCTTCGCGCGGGCATTCGCACGCAATGGATCCGTCGGCGATGCCCTCCTCGATCACCGGCAAGAGATAGCCATCGGCAGACTCGTTAAACGAGCCCTGGTACTGCATCGCCAGAAGACGCGAGCTTTTTACCGGATCTGCTGCAGGACGCATACGTGCCCATAGCTCAATTTGCGGAACAACGGACTCGGGAGCGTAAAGCCTTTTTAGCTTTTGGGCGCCGGTCATATTACCGACGCCAAGCATCGAGCGGCGGTGCTCAACAATCGGAGTCATCGCCCGATCAAACGCGGCGTTGAAAATCTCTTCTTTGCTCTTGAAGTGATGATAGACAGCGCCCTTGGTCATGCCATCGAGACGGTCGACGATATCTTGAATGCTCGTCCCCTCATAACCCTGTGCGCAGAATAGCTCCAGTGCCGCGTCGAGAATCTTCGCGACCGTCTCCTCGGGATATTTATTGCGACCCATAATCCGCCCATCCGCAACGCAAGCCTTGTGCCTCATTGCAGCATTTTAACGTTGCGGATGGCAGACGGTCGATTCTACACCGCGGCGGGGCCGTGTTCGCCGGTGCGAATGCGGATGACTTCCTCGACCGGCTCGACCCAAATCTTGCCGTCTCCAACGGCACCGGTGCGGGCGGCATTGCAGATGATGTCGACAATGCCGTCGACGTGCTCATCGGCGCAGATAAGGGTGAACTGCACCTTAGGGATCGTGTTGACAAGCAACTCGTTGCCGCGCACGTATTCCTTCCAGCCATGCTGCGCGCCGCAGCCCTGCACCTGGTTGATAGTCATGCCGCGAACATCGGCAGCAAACAGCGCGTCTTTAAGAACCTCAAGTTTCTCGGCACGAACGATTGCCGTAATCTTCTTCATAGTGAATTCCTCTCTTTAATAAAAGAAATTGATTGTCCTTCACATGGCACGGGTTTTCCAGGTGCCCGAGATTGCCCCGAAAGAGGAGCGCTGCGTACTTCGGTACGCAAGCGACGGTTTGAGGGGCAAGGTCGGGTGCCTGGGAAAGCCGTGCTGCTAATCGAGTCCGGAGAACGAGGGATATGCGCTCTCGCCGTGTTGACTCGCATCCAGGCCCAGTGCCTCGTCGGCCTCGTCCACACGCAGGCTGCCGTGGAACAGCACCTTGACCACCGCGGCGATTACCAAGTCGAGCACCAGCACGATAACGACCGTCACCACAATACCCAGAATCTGCGAGACGAGCAGTGACACGTCGCCCGTGTAGAGCAGGCCGCCCTTGCCGGTCCACGAAAGCTCCGGCACGCAGAACAGGCCCGTGAGCACACCGCCCAAGATGCCGCCGATACCGTGGCAACCGAACGCGTCGAGCGCATCGTCGTAGCCAAACTTGGTCTTAAGATGGCTGATGGCCAGGTAACAGACGGGCGAGACGATCAGGCCCATGACCAGCGCTGCCCACGGCTCGACAAAGCCCGCACCCGGCGTGACCACCACAAGGCCCGCAACCAGACCGGTGCTGGCACCCACCAGCGTGGGGCGACCGGTGTGCACGCGCTCGACGGCAAGCCACGAGACCATGCCCGCCGCGCTGGCCGTCACGGTGTTGAGGATGGCGAGCGCCGCCACGGCGTCGGCCTTAAACTCGCTGCCGCCGTTAAAGCCAAACCAGCCAAACCAAAGCAGGCCGGCGCCCAGCGCCACAAACGGCACGTTATGCGGACGGTAGCTCATCATGCCAAAGCCGCGACGACGGCCGAGCATTAAGCAGAGAATCAGGCCCGTGAGACCGGACGAAATGTGTACCACGTCGCCGCCGGCAAAGTCGAGCGCGCCGATGATGTCGCCGATAAAGGAACCATCGCCGCCCCAAACCATGTGGGCGAGCGGCGCATAGACCACGAGCAGCCAAATGCCCAGGAAGGCCGTCATGGCACCAAACTTAACGCGGCCTGCCAGACTGCCCGTAACGATAGCGGCGGTGATCATGGCAAACGCCATCTGGAAGGCGATGTTGATGATCTGAGGGTAGACGGCACCATCCGCAGCATTGCCCTCGGCCGCCTGCAGCACCTGGTTGAGCACCGGCAGGCACAGCAGCTGGTCAAAGCCGCCAATAAACGGGTTAGAACCGTCGCCACCGTAGGCCAGCGACCAGCCGGCAACAATCCACAGCACACCAACCAGGCCAATGGCGCCAAAGCACATAAGCATGGTGTTGATGACATTTTTGCGCCTGGACAGGCCGCCATAGAAAAACGCCAGACCCGGTGTCATTAAAAACACGAGCATGGTGCAGATGAGCATAAACGTTGTCGATCCCGTATCGTACATTCGCTCCCCCTTGGTCGCATGAACGTTGTCGGCGCTCATGATGCGGCCGAGGGCCAACTGGTGTAGACCAGATACGGCGTTGTTAAACGCTGCGTTGTCGAATGGAAACGGTGCCGCAATCTTGGAAACGGCACGGCAACGGGCGCGAAACGAACGGGAAACGTGCGAACGAGAAGGGCGCGCTTGGCTCCGCTCTGGCTAGCGCCGGAACAGCTCGCGGGCTCGGTCGCGGAGGTCGGTAGCTCGGATGACGCCCTCGTAGCGATTGATGCGCAGACGCGGGAAGGCGTTAAAGAAGCGCAGGTCACGACGGCTGAGCGACACACTCGGCACCGGACGGCTCATGCGCTTGCCGGCAAGGCGACGACTGAGCGACGGACGCGGCATGCTCGGCGCGACATCGGCAACGCGGCGGGCAGCGAGCGCCAGGCCGCGAGCACCATCCGAGATAAACGTCGGCATCGAAGCCTTCTCGCGCAGGGCATCGAGCGCGGCGTCACCCAGCTCGACCAGCCACGCGTTAACGGCACGGCTACGGATGTGCGTCTGTGCCACCGAGTCAATCGTAGAATCGGGAATGCGCTCGAGCATGGAATCCGAGGCATCGGCGAGCGATTCGTTGATGCGGTCGGCAAGGTCGGCGCGCACGCGCTCAAGCTGATCGGACAGACGGCGCCAGCTCGCCAGCGAGCACAACGCGTCCACGGCCATTGCAACGGCAACGGCAAAGGCCGCCAGCCGCACAATCAGCACCGGCAGATGGCCAAGCAGCCCCAGCAATGCCGGCTCCACTAAACGGCAAATGCACAGTGCACCCAGGCCAAACGCGCAGGCCCAGTACAGGCAGATGCGTCCGTGCAGGTTAAACGGCAGATGCGAGTAATCCCAAAACCGGGCACCCGTCGTTTTTTCCAACAGCACGCCCACGCTATATTCGATCACGCTGCATACGAGCGCGGCAGCGACAAACTGGCTCGAGGCGTCTGGGATTCCACGCAGCAGCAACCAGCACGCAATGCCGCCCGCACCGTAGATGGGACAACACGGCCCTAGCAAAAAGCCGCTGTTGGCAAAGCGTCCGTGGTTGAGCATGGCGCAGACTGTCGACTCCCATACCCAGCCGCAAAAACCGTAGAAGGCAAACGAGAGTACCAGCGCCGAGAGCGGACAGGCGGCAAGCGTCGCGCCGTCAAATGCCATGCCGATCGCGGTTCCCACCGTCTACCCACTCCTCTTTTCGTTCGATTCTTTGCTCGAGCCGTCGCTCGGGCCCTCGTTCAAATCGTTCGCGCCGCCTTTGCGCGGCAGACGGCCGGCAATCGTCTCGCGCAGCGCGCACCATTTATCCGCCAGGCACACAATCCATGCCTCTCGACACGTCGGCGGCACCGGCACCAGCGGAAACATATGCCGTACGATAATATTCCGCTCGCGCGGCGTCAGCTCAAAATCTTCCTCCGCACGCGCCAAGGCAAAAAACGGGTGGCGAAAGCCATGCAGCCGATGGCTTGGGTCGGGATCGTGCCAGTCATAGAGAAAGTAATCGTGCAGCAGGGCCCCGCGCAACAACGAAGCACGGTCGACCGAAATGCCGGCACGGCCCAAGCGCTCGGCAAAGGACAGGCTCGCCCGCGCTACCGAAGTCACATGTGCATAGACCGTCACGTCGCCATGCTGGATAAACTCGTGCGTCAGGTCCAAGCGGCCCGCCTGGGCCAGCTGGCGGGCGGCATAGTCGACCTCGTGCGCGATTTTTTCGGCACGAACGGCATCGGACATGCTGCCTCCTTCCAGCGACTCACGGCGACAAGCCACGGCCTGTGCACAATCGATAAAAACATCATGGAACATATCAGTATGGCATCGGACAAAACGTTTTGCCCCACCAGTTGGCGAATTACCGCGCCGCCGTCACATATCAAACGCCAAAATGTGCGAGACTGTCTTGTGCAATTGTGTCGGCCGAGGGAGCGCCGGCGCTCGATTCGCATGGAGTAACCCACAACGATGCTGCTTACGCAAACGACAACGCCCGAGGACGTCAAGGCTCTTAATCGTGCCGAGCTCCCGCAGCTCTGCGACGAGATTCGCCACGCCATCCTCGAAAGCTCCGCCGCCGTCGGCGGGCACGTTGCCCCCAACCTGGGCGTCGTTGAGCTTACGGTCGCGCTCCATCGCGTGTTTAACTCCCCTATCGACAAGATTCTCTTTGACGTTTCGCACCAGACCTACGCCCACAAGGCGCTGACTGGGCG
>NZ_JBDMHB010000024.1:0-23944 GCF_039752955.1 Collinsella aerofaciens | reverse complement strand
GCGATACGCACAACGTCATCACCGTTATTGGCGACGGCTCGCTTTCGGGCGGCTTGGCGTTTGAGGGCTTTAACAATGCCGCCGAACTCGATAGCAACCTGATCATCATCGTCAACGATAACGACCAGTCCATTGCCGAGAACCATGGCGGCCTGTATCGCAATCTGGCCGAGCTGCGAGCCAGCAACGGTACCTGTGAGCGCAACGTTTTCCGCGCGATGGGGCTCGACTACCGCTATCTGGACGCCGGTAACGACGTGTTGGCCCTCGTCGACGCGTTGCAGGAACTGCGCAATATCGATCATCCCATCGTGCTGCACGTCTCCACCGCCAAGGGCAAGGGCTTTGAGCCAGCCCAGAACGACCCCGAACGCTGGCATCACGTGGGTCCGTTTGACATGGCAACTGGACGCAAGCTCTGCCCGGGCCATCCGAGCGAGCCTGCGCCGCGCACCTATGCCGACATTACGGGCGAGGCGCTCAGCGCCGCCATCGAGCGCGATTCGCAGGTCGTGGGCATCACGGCCGCCACGCCCTACATCATGGGCTTTACACCCGAGCTTCGCGCTGCCGCCGGCAAACAGTTCGTCGATGTGGGCATTGCCGAGGAGCACGCCGTGACCTTTGCCACCGCGCTTGCGCGCTCGGGCGCCAAGCCAGTCTTTGGTGTGTACGGCACGTTTTTGCAGCGCGCTTACGACGAGCTGTGGCACGACCTGTGCCTCAACGACGCCCCGGCAACCATTTTGGTGTTTGGTGCGTCAATCTTTGGCACCACGTCCGAGACGCACCTTTCGTTCTTTGATATTTCCATGTTGGGCGGTCTTCCCAACATGCACTACTTGGCGCCGGCCTGCATGGAGGAATATCTGTCCATGCTGAGCTGGTCGCTCGACCACCGCGAGCATCCCGCGGCGATCCGCGTACCGGGCATTGGCTTGGTAAGCCGTCCCGACCTTGCGCCTGCCGAAGACACCGACTACAGTGCCGTTCGCTACAACGTGGTGCGTCAGGGCCGCGACGTTGCCGTGCTCGCGCTTGGCGATTTCTTTGAGCTGGGCGAGCGCGTGGCAAACCGCTTGGCTGCCGAGTACGGTATCGAGGCCACGCTCGTCAACCCGCGCTTTGCAACCGAGCTTGACCGTGAGTTCCTCGACAGTCTTGCCGCCGAGCATCGCGTTGTCGTCACCCTCGAGGACGGCATCTTGGACGGTGGCTGGGGCGAGCGCGTCGCGTGCTATCTGGCCTGCACGCCTGTGCGCACGCGCACCTTCGGCATCGCCAAGGGCTTCCCCGACCGCTACGACCCCAACGAGCTGCTCGCTCAGAACGGCATGACGGTCGAGAACATGGCCGCCGAAGCCGTAAGACTACTCAACGAGTAAGAAAACCTCCGCAAGGAAAGCACCCCTGCGGAGGTTTTTATTTTCGCGACGCGATTATCTCAATCTGTAACATCTAGGGTCCGAATTTCCGTCTAACTGTTACAGATCTGGATAAGACGTCCTAGTCCCAGACCTTTGTCTCAATCTATAACAGATAGAGACCTTTTGGCCGTCCAGATGTTACAGATTGAGACATTCGAATTCCCCTGAAGAGAAAATCTCGATCTGTAACAGTCGCTCGGCAAAAACGGCTGCAGATGTTACAGATCGAGACAAAGCAACAAGGCATGCCGCCGCATCGGCCAAAACCACCACGAAGGTGCCTGTCCCTTTTTAGTAGGTAGAATTACCCATAAGACAAGTATGTTTCTGAGTTATTTCGTGTTGACCCATTTGAGCGGGATAGGGTATAACTCTACTCAACCGCTAGGGATTTTATTGAGAAAGGTGTTCTCCTATGAGCAAGAACCTCTCCCAGCAGGTCGTTCTCGACCGCCGCGGCTTCGTTGCCGCCACCTTCGCAACCGTCGCCGGCCTTGGTCTTGCCGGCTGCTCTGACACCAGCGCCGAGGCCGACAAGGGTTCCGCCACCGGCTCCTCCAAGGGCTCCGAGGATACCGAGGCTTCCACCACGCTCGATGCCAAGGCATTCGACAAACTCGTCAACGACGGCCCCAAGGTCGATGACGACGCCATCGCCGCCAGCACCTGGGCCACGGCCGTCAAGGACGCCGGCGTCTTTAAGATCGGTGGCGTTCAGACCTCCACGCTCTTCTCCCTCCTCAACGAGAAAGACGGTCAGACCCGCGGCTTCGACGCCGGTATCGCGCAGCTCCTGTCCAACTACATTCTGGGCGAGAACAAGGTCGAGATCACCCAGGTGACCTCGGACACGCGCGAGTCTGTCCTGCAGAACGGCCAGGTCGACGCTGTCTTTGCCACCTACACCATTACCGACGAGCGCAAGAAGCTCGTCTCCTTTGCCGGTCCCTACTACTACACGCAGCAGGCCATCCTGGTGCTCGCCGACAACGACGACATCAAGAGCGTCGACGACCTGGCCGATAAGAACGTCGCCGTCCAGTCCGGCTCCAACGGCCCCGCCATCCTGGAGGAGTTCGCCCCCAAGGCCAGCCAGCAGGAGTTCAAGACCGACGAGGAGGCCCGCCAGGCACTCCAGCAGGGCCGCGTTGACGCCTACGTCATCGATAACAACATGCAGCAGAGCGCCCTGGTCCGCGAGCCCGGTAAGTACAAGATCGCCGGCAAGCCCTTCGGCAGCAAGGAGCCCTATGGCATTGGCCTGCCGCTCGATTCCGACGGCGTCGCCTTTGTCAACGACTTCCTTAAGAAGATCGAGGATGATGGCACCTGGACCGAGCTGTGGCAGATCTGCATCGGCGACCGTACGGGCGACACCAATGTTCCCGAGCTGCCCGAGATCGGCGCCTAGGCAGCGAGCCTGGTAACGACCGCAACGAAACCATACGGAAACGCATGATGCGCTTTATTGCGGTAAACTGTTTCCTCACTGAGTTGTCGGGGCTTCCGTACACACGGGAGCCCCTTTCCTTATCGGCGGGAGGTCCGCATGAGTCTCTTCGAGCTCTGGTCGCTCTATGGCCAGAACTATATCGACGCGCTGCTAGCAACCTGGGGCATGACGCTTGAGTCGTTTGCCATCGCCATGGTGCTGGCCGTCGCCGTCACCGTGATGCGCGTGTCGCCGCTCAAGCCGCTGCGCGTCTTTGGCGACCTATATGTCCAGGTCTTCCGTAACATCCCCGGCATCGCACTGCTCATCATCGTCGTCTATGCGCTGCCGCCGCTCAAGGTCGTCCTACCCTACCGCACCTGCGTTATCGTCGCCACGGTTCTTTTGGGCTCGGCCTTTGGCTCCGAGAACTTTATGAGCGGCATCAACACCGTCGGCGTCGGTCAGGTCGAAGCCGCACGTTCGCTCGGCATGAGCTTCAGCCGTATCCTCGCCAAGATCGTGATTCCGCAGGCGCTGCGCTCGAGCGTGTTGCCCATGACCAACCTCTTTATCGCCGTCATGCTCACCACCGCGCTCGGCAGTCAGGTGCCGTTGCAACCGCAGGAGCTCACCGGCGTGGTGAGCTACATCAACACGCGCTCGCTCGGCGGCGTCGCCGCGTTCTTTATCTCGGCGCTCGGCTACCTGGGCACGGCCTTTGTGGTGAGCCACATTGGCAACTACATCGATAAGAAGGTGAGGATCCTCCGATGAGCAAGCACTCCTCTTCTGCGCTCACCATGCGCGATGCGCTCTACGAGGCTCCCGGCCCCAAGATGCGCGCCAAGATTCGCATCGGCACCGCCATCTCGCTTGTTGCCGTCGCCGCGCTCGTCGTCCTCGTGTTGCAGCGCTTTTATGTGACCGGCCAGCTTTCGGTTCACTATTGGTATTTCTTTACGCACCTCACCACCTGGAAGTTCCTGCTTGCCGGCTTTGAGGGCACCGTTAAAGTCGCACTCACCGCTGGCGCCATCGCGCTGGTGCTGGGCTTAGCCCTTATGCTCGGCCGTACCAGCGACATTAAGCCGCTGCAGCTGGTCTGCCGCGTGCTCACCGATTTCTTCCGCGGCGTACCGAGCCTGCTATTCATCTACTTCTTCTTTTTGGTGCTGCCCCAGTACAAGATCGCGCTGCCGTCGTTTTGGATGCTCACGCTTCCCGTCGCGCTCGCTGCCGCCGGCGTACTCGCCGAGATCTTCCGTGCCGGTGTCAACGCCGTGCCGCGCGGCCAGGTCGAAGCCGCCCAGGCACTCGGTCTCTCCAAAGCTAAAATCACCTTTAAAATCGTGTTGCCGCAGGCTATTCGGTTTATCATTCCGTCCTTGATTTCGCAGCTCGTGGTCGTAGTCAAAGACACCACCGTGGCCTACGTGGTGAGCTACCCCGACCTCATGCAAAACGCCCGCGTGCTCATTACCAACTACGACGCCCTCGTGTCGGTCTACCTGGTTATCGCGGTCATCTACATCCTCATCAACGTCGCGATCAACAAGGCCGCTGTCTATGTTTCGCACAAGACCGGCGCGACCATCATCCGCTAACGCTTTACCATTTCGAGTCATAAGGAGCCGAGCACCATGGCACAGAGCACCTCTTCCACCGGCAATCAGCCGCTGATCGAGCTCAGACACGTCGATAAGCACTATGGCGACCTACACGTCCTCAACGACATCAATCTCTCGGTCGACCGCGGCGAGGTCGTCGTTGTGATCGGTCCCTCGGGCTCGGGCAAGTCGACCATGTGCCGCACCATCAACCGCCTGGAAACCATCGACTCGGGCGAGATCCTCATAGAGGGCGAGCCCCTGCCGCAGGAAGGCAAGGACCTTGCCCGTATGCGTGCCGAGCTGGGCATGGTGTTTCAGCAGTTCAACCTGTTTGCACATATGACCGTACTGCAGAACGTCATGCTGGGACCGGTCGATGTGCTGGGCGTCTCCAAGGACGAGGCCCGCGAGCGCGCCATGGACCTGCTGGGCCGCGTGGGCGTTGCCGAGCAGGCCGATAAGGTGCCCGCACAGCTCTCGGGCGGCCAGCAGCAGCGCGTAGCCATCGCCCGCTCGCTTGCCATGCAACCCAAGGCCATGCTTTTTGACGAGCCCACGAGCGCCCTTGACCCCGAGATGATCAACGAGGTGCTCGAGGTCATGGTCCGTCTGGCCCAGCAGGGCATGACGATGATTGTCATCACGCACGAGATGAACTTCGCCCGCCGCGTGGCCGATCGCGTCGTGTTTATGGCCGACGGCCAGATCGTGGAAACCGGCACGCCCGACGAGTTCTTCGACCACCCCCAGACCAAGCGCGCCCAGGACTTCCTCAACTCCATTAAGGGCCACTAACCCAATTGTCACGCGGGCAAATTCATCACCAGCGTTTGTCCTGCGCCGCCCCTGTGCCATGTCCACCCGGATTCGAAAGCCGCACCCATGATCGGAACCCGCACCTCATCGTCCTACACTCCGCACGTCGACGTCGATCCTGCTGACCGCCCGCTTATCCTGGTAGCACCACGCTGGGAAGAAGCGAAGCCCTATTTGAGCGAGACGCTCTCCCCCAACGAGGAGATTGCGAGCGTATTTGTCGATGCCATTCTTGCCGCCGGCGGCCTGCCGCTGCAGATGTCCATCACCGAGGACATTGAGGTTATCCGTCATTACGTCGATATCGCCGACGGCATCGCCATTCCTGGCGGCCCGGACGTCAACCCCAAGCGCTGGGGCGACGAGCGTCCTTACGACCCCACGCTGTGCTGCGAGATTCGCGACCGTTTTGAGTTTAAGCTGGTTAACGAGGTACTTCGCGCCAAGAAGCCGCTCTTTACCACCTGCCGCGGCACGCAGTTGCTCAATGTCGCCACCGGCGGCACCCTGTGCATGGACGTGCCGAGCCTGGGCGCTCGCGAGGGCCGCACGCAGTGGCGCCATACCCACGTGCTCAACGACCCCGTGCATCCCGTCGAAGTCGTGCCGGGCTCGCTGCTGGAGCGCGCGGTTGGCGGGCACAGGCTGATCCAGACCAACTCCGCGCACCACTGCTGCGTGGAGCGTCTGGGTAAAAGCACGCGCTTGGTCGCCAAGGCAACCGACGGCGTTCCTGAGTGCATCGAGGTCGAAGGCCAGCCATTCTGTCTAGGCGTGCAATGGCACCCTGAGTACACGTGGAAGACGCTCGAGACCGACTTTAACCTGTGGAAGTCGTTTGTCGAGGCAGCGGCCAAGGTTAAGAAGGCTCGCTAGCTCGCGAACCGCATAACAGATAAGGGCGCCCCGCCGGCCACATGGTCCGGCGGGGCGCCCTTTTGCCTATACGCGGCAGGCACACAGCCCAAGGCTCACAACCTCTTACTCGCCCGCCTCGCGCAGAGCCGACATCGTAGCCGCATATTGCTGCTGCAGCGCATGCATTCCCTCGCGAGCGTCGTCAACGGCATCGGCGCCGCGCAGCGCCTCGGTCACCACGACCGCCGGCTCGTACAGATTATCAAATCCCAGGTTCTGGCTCACGCCCTTGAGCGTGTGCGCTGCCATAAACGCACCTTCGGCGTCTCCTGCCGCCATGGCGGCCTCCAGCTTGTCCATGCTCTCGTCATCCAAAAACTTGAGGGCAAAGCGGGCAAGCATTTCCTCGCCCATCAGCCGAGCGCACGCGTCATCATAATTAGCGCCGATCTTCTCATACGCCTCACGCATGGAAATCATGGATTAAAACTCCTTTGGTCAAACTAAATCGTGGGAAACGCGACAACGTCGGCGGGGCGTGCCAACGTCTCGGCAATACGGTCTTGCACCTCGAGCAGGCAGTCGAGCAACAGCGGGTTAAACTCACCGCACTTACCGTCCAAGATCATCTGGATAGCCTCCTTGTGCGGGATAGCATCCTTGTACACACGCACACTCGTCAGCGCATCGTACACGTCGGCCACCGAAACCACCTGTGCGGCGATGGGAATCTGGTTGCCCTTAAGGCCATCGGGATAGCCCTTGCCGTCCCAGCGCTCGTGATGCCAACGCGCAATCTGGTACGCATATTCCATAAGCGCATTGCCGACGTGATGGCGGCCCAGCTCAAGCAACATGTCGGCGCCCATCGTGGTATGCGTCTTCATAATCTCGAACTCCTCGGGCGTAAGGCGCCCGGGTTTGTTGAGAATTGCATCGTCAATCGACATCTTGCCGATATCGTGCAGCGCCGAAGCCAGGGCAATCGTAGAGCGTTCCTCATTGTCGAGGGAGATCGTGTCGCTACGCTGAACCAGACAGCCAAGCAGCAGCTCGGTCAGCTTCTCGATGTTCGTAACGTGCCTGCCGCTCTCGCCATTGCGAAGCTCCATAACGCCGGCCATGATGTCAATGAGCATGCGACTGTTCTTGACGCGCTCGTTGTACTGCTGGGACAGCAGGCTCGTCAGGCGGCGCTGTTTGGCATATAGGCGGATGGTGTTGCTTACACGGCGGCGCACGACACGGGAGTCAAACGGGCGGTTGATATAGTCCGAGGCGCCCAGCTCGTACGCGCGCAGAACCATATCATTGGAATCTTCGCTCGATATCATGATGAAAGGCAGATTGTCGATACCCGATCGGCGCGACAGATCGGCCAGCACCTCAAAGCCGCTTATGCCCGGCATGACAATATCCAGCAGCACGAGCGACAACTCATCGCCATAGCGGTCGACCATGTCGAGCGCCGTACGACCGTTG
This sequence comes from Collinsella aerofaciens, assembly GCF_039752955.1. Taxonomy (GTDB): domain Bacteria; phylum Actinomycetota; class Coriobacteriia; order Coriobacteriales; family Coriobacteriaceae; genus Collinsella; species Collinsella aerofaciens_BI. Next base: position 16,316 of record NZ_JBDMHB010000024.1, on the reverse strand, counting down.
TCGGCCTCGAGGATGCAATACTCGTCCTTGAGCATCTCGTTGAGAATGGCTCGGTTCATCTCGGAGTCATCGACAATAAGCACCAAAGGCTTTTCGCTTTGGAAGGCTTCGATGGAATCGGCATCGGTCACGACCGTACCGGCTTTTGCCTTAGCGCGGCTCAATAACTGGACAGCGCGGCCAACGCCCTCATCGACCGTCTCGCCATGAATGCGAACGCCACCAACACATGCCGTCAAGCTCACGTACTCATGGCCCGGAACAATCGTGGCATGAACGGCATCGGACACCTGATGCAGGCGACGGGTGAAGTCATCGGAGGGAATATTGGGCATGACGACCACAAACTTGTCGCAGCCATAGCGTACGAGCTCGTCAGTCGAACGAATTCCGCTGCGTATGGCCGTCGCCACAGCACCGAGCGCAAGGTCGCCGGCATGACGGCCACACGTATCGTTGAAGACCCTAAAATCATCAAGGTCGATCACCGCAACGCCGGCATTCATGCGGGCGCTACGGAGCTTTTCCTCGTAATATCGGCGATTGCGCACACTCGTCAGCACGTCGGTGTAGACGAGGTCCTCTTCTGCAGCCTCTTGCTCATCGATCGGGCGCACCATCAGCAGGACGTGAGGCTCGCCCTCGACCTTCAGAGGGCGTAGGCGGGCGCGGTACTCAACACCATCGTTGAGCAGTTGCTCCGACACCTCATCGGAATCTGCCAAGGCCTCAAGACTCGATTGACGCAGACAAGGGCACCGATTGCCGGCGAGCAGGCAGTTAGGCTCGCTCTTAATCTGATCGGCCGACAGCAAACGCACCACGGGGTAGGTCTTTGCGACGCGGGCGACCTCAGCGGCAGCCTCCTCGTCGGTTAGATTGACCTCGTGATTATTGAGCATATGGGGCCCTTTCGATAGTTTCGCATGGTAGCGGTGGGTTCCAAATGTTACAAGGTTAACACCTTGCCGATGCAGGTAAGCACGTGAATGCTGTTACATTTTTATGAGTTGGCAGACGGCGCGATTGAAGCCGCAGACGTGAGGTCTTGAGCACATTTGTTAACACGGCCGAAACGTTTGCGAGTGAAGGCTGCTTTGGCTATTGCGGGTGCTAGAGCCCCAGGATGCCACGGACAGTCTGGGCAGCCGCTGTCGGGCGATCGCGCAGGCCGTTGTGCGCGCCGGGAACCATTACGAGTGGACAGCCCAAAAGCTCAGCCGCCATCCTCGTGCCCGCCTCGCGGGGTGTACCGACCGAAAGCTCGCCCAAAAACACAGCCGACACCGCCTTTGATTCTCGGGCGCGCTCCCAGTCGGGAGCATATGTCATATTTGTTCCGTATTCATTGGCCATAAAGCAACGACCATTGCGCAGGGCATGCTTGGCTTCCGCTTCGGTCGTCCCAGGAGCCTCGGGGTCCAAGTCGCCGAGAGCTCCCAAGAAAAGCCGAAGCGCCCTTGAAACCTTTCCAGCCGCAATCATATCGAGCAAAACCGGAGCTGCGCCCATGCCGACGCCTTCGGCCGACACAGCCGGCTCATGCAGAATCGCACGGGCGACGAGATGGGGTTCGGTGCGAAGAAGCTCCAGCGCCACCAACGTACCGGCGCTATGCGCAAGCACATTTGCCGGAGCGCCAACGTGTTCGATCACGGCTTGCAGGTCGGCGGCCTGAGCGGCAAGATCATAGCTGCCGTCTGCCGCATCGCTGCTGCCACCGCAGCCGCGGCGGTCGTAGGCAATTACGCGGTAGTTGTGGCTGAGCTCACAAGCGATACCGTCGAAAAATGTGCCGTCGACACAAGCGCCGTGCACGCACACCAAGGCAGGAGCATCAGGCGACACATCCGGGCCGGCATATTCGCGACAGGCAATCGTGGTGCCCGCATTCTCGACCGTAAAATCCATGTTGTGCCCCCATCATCAATGCTCATCCAGCTGCACGTCAGTGCGGTTGGATGGACCCGCATTGCCTTACGCCTTGTTAACAGATTAACTGTACCCGACCTGAGGCTTTTCATGGCACGGCATAATGAGCGACGTGAAAAAACGAAACTTGTAAAGCAAGAGCCCACACCTTGCTTTGGAGCCGATGCTATGCTTAGGCACAATTGTCTTGAGGAGCATATGCCTATGTCTACGTTTTTGAATGCCAGCCCCATCTTTGGGCCCGTTCGCAGCCGTCGCCTTGGTCTCTCGCTCGGCGTCAACATGATGCCGGCCAGCGGCAAAATCTGCACGTTCGACTGCATTTACTGCGAAAACGGCCTCAACGCCGAGCGCCCCTGCCATGAGCCGTACAACACAGCTGCCGTGGTACTCGACGCGCTCGAGGCAAAGCTGCGCGAGATGGCAGCCGAGGGCGAGCTCCCCGATGTGATCACCTTCGCAGGAAACGGCGAGCCCACCGCCGCACCGGAGTTTCCCCAGGCGATTGCCGGCGCCGTCGCGCTGCGCGATCAGCTGGCCCCAAACTCCAAAATCGCCGTGCTCTCCAACGGTACGCGCGCCGACCGCCCCGAGGTGCACGATGCGCTCATGATGGTCGACGACAACATCCTCAAGCTCGATACGGTCGATCCGGCATTTATCCAGCTGCTCGACCAGCCTGTTGGCCCCTACGACGTCGAGCACCAGATTGAGACGTTCGCAAGCTTTGACGGTCACGTTATTATCCAGACGATCTTTTTGACCGGTGAGTATCTGGGCAAGCCCATCGACAACACCGGCGAGGAGTACGTTGCCCCCTGGCTCGCGGCACTTGAGCGCATTCGCCCACAAGAAGCGACCATCTACACGGTGGCTCGCGAGACGCCGGTCGCCGGCCTTGCCAAAGCAGCGCCCGAGGCCCTCGACGCCATCGCCGCGCGCGTGCGCGCCCTCGGCATTCCCTGCCAGGTGAGCTACTAGCAAAACCACGCAACAGCTAGTGCCCGCCACCCCGCTCCATCAGTTGCGGTGATATAGTTCCGATTTATGCTGTTAAACAGCTTAAATCGGAACTATATCACCGCAACTTTTATGGACGCGTGGGTGGGCTATACTAGCTGCGGATGAAAGGAAGTTAGCCATGTATGACAAAGAACCCGTACCTGGCCGCAACGACGCTTGCTGGTGCGGCAGCGGCAAAAAATATAAGAAATGCCATAGCGCCTTTGATGAGCGCCTCGAGCGCTTGTGGGAAGAGGGCTGGGAGGTTCTGCCCCGCACGCTCTACAAGACGCCCGCCGATATCGAGGGCATCAAGCGCTCGGCCGCCATCAACGTGGGTGTGCTCGATTACGTAGGCGAGCATATCGCCGCAGGCATGACCACCAACCAGATCGACCAGATGATCTACGACTTCACCGTCGAGCACGGCGGCACGCCGGCCGACCTCAACTACGAGGGCTACCCCAAAAGCGTGTGTACCTCGATCAATGATGTGGTCTGCCACGGTATCCCCTGCGATACGGACGTGCTGCACGAGGGCGACATCATCAACGTGGACTGCTCCACGATCCTGGACGGTTACTTTAGTGATTCGAGCCGCATGTTCTGTATCGGCGAGGTCTCGGCCGAGCGCCAGCGCCTGGTCGACGTCACCCGCGCCAGCGTGGAGGCGGGCCTGGCAGCCGTCAAGCCATGGCTGCCGCTCTCCGTGATGGCTGAGGCCGTGCAAAAGACGGTCGAGGACGCCGGCTTTAGCGTGGTGCGCGAGTACGGCGGACACGGCATCGGTAAGGAGTTCCACGAGGACCCGTTTGTGGGCTTTACCACCGAAGCACCCGATGTGGACACCATCATGGCCCCGGGCATGGTCTTTACCATCGAGCCCATGGTCAATGCCGGAGCGCCCGACATCAAGATTAGCAAGGGTGACGGTTGGTGCGTGCGCACCAAGGACGGCAGCGACTCGGCCCAGTGCGAGGTACAGCTCGTGGTGACCGAGGACGGCTACGAGCTGCTGAGCTGGTAGCCGCAGATGCGCCGGATGCTGACGGGCAAACCCGCTTTGCACCCGGCGTTTTATTTGAACGTTTTGCCTGATAAAACCTGCCAAAATAAACCTGTCCTTTTTTGGCAGGCTGAGCGGAGATGACTGCTTGTGAACATCCTGGTTTTGCTGCCCGTCAACGACCGCCATCGCGCAATTCTTGAGTCGAGTGCTCCGGGCGAGGACTTTATCTACACGAGCTCCGACGCCATCACGCGTGAGCAGGTCGCCAACGCCGACGTAATCTTGGGCAACATAGACCCTGCCTTGCTTACCGCATGCGAGCATCTCCAGCTGTTGCAATTGCAGACCGCCGGCTATGACGATTACTTGGCCGCCGGCACCGTGCCGGCTGAAGCCAAGCTGTCTTGCTCGATCGGCGCCTACGGCCAGGCCGTGAGCGAGCACATGTTTGCCATGGTCCTTTCCATGATGAAGCGCCTGCCCGGCTATCACGACTTGCAGCGCGAGCATCGCTGGGAGGATTTGGGGCCGGTTACCTCGCTCAAAAATGCCAACGTGCTGGTGCTGGGCGCGGGCGACATTGGCGGCCACTTTGCCACGCTCTGCCGCAACATGGGCGCGCACGTCCGCGGCATCAAGCGCCATCCACTCGTCTACCCCATTGTGTTTGAGGACATGGACGGCATGGACGCTCTACCTGAGCGCCTGGCAGAGGCAGACATCGTCGCATCCTTTATGCCGAGCACACCCGAGACCCGCGGCCTGGCGAACGCCGAGTTCTTCGCCGCGATGAAGTCGGGCGCCTTCTTTGCCAACGGCGGCCGCGGCGACCTTGTGGTCGCCGACGACTTGGTTGCCGCCTTGGAGTCGGGACATCTCGCCGGCGCCGCGGTCGACGTCACCGACCCCGAGCCCCTGCCCGCGACAAGCCCGCTGTGGGATGCGCCCAACATGCTCATCACACCGCACGTCTCTGGCTGGTTCCATCTAGCCGCCACCCTCAACAACGTCGTCGACATTGCCGCGGAGAATCTGCGTCACCTGCAGGCCGGCGAAACTTTACGTTGTTGGATCGAGCACTAATCTTGTTCCGCCGTTTTACCAAACGCCGGAACCCCTCGACGCTGCGAGCCCCATGGGTTCCGCCGTTCTAACGAACGGCGGACCGGTCGACGCTGCGAGCCCGCCGTTTGGCCAATCTGCCGTTCAATTTCAAAGGCGCGACCAGAAGGTCAGCGCCTTTTCATTTCACGGCACCTTGGCTCAAACGGCAGGCTCTCGCTGACTTTTGCTCAACCTGTGGGGTCTTCAAATTGTTAGAGCGTTGCTAAGTACTTCTTTGCGTCTTCTACGCTCATTGCTGCGACAGGCGCGTGTGAACAGAGTTTGACATCGTTGGTGACCAGTAAATCTGCTTGGGAGCGCATCGCTGCCGCAATGATTAAATCGTCTTCGTAATCGCTATGGAGATTACGCTGCTTGCTCGCCATCCATATGTCACTCAGGTCGCAGGGTACCGGCGTGGCAAGTTGCGACAACACGTCGAGGCAATCCCATGCAAGTGATGTCGCCGCCACGGCGGCATCTTGGGATAGTGAGCCATGCTCGCGCCGATACCATGCCTTATGTTCGCTTGAAATCAAATAGAACAGATCTTTGGACGATGTCGCCGCATACAGCAAATCCACCTGCGCCGTGCATGCATCGCGTAAAAACTCAATCGCCACCGAACGACCACGTCGTGAGGGAATGAAGTAATCGAGCCACACGTTGGTGTCAACCAAGATACGCCTTGGAGCCTCACTCATAGAGCCAGCTCATCTCCTCGCCATAGCGATCCGCATAGGCATTCCGTTTGAGCTCTTCGTCGTCCGATGGCTGAGCCCTGACCATATCGATTCCCGACTCACGGCAAGCGGCAGCGAACAGCTTCGACCCCTGATCCATGAGCTCGAGCTTACGTTTGGCGGCCTTTTCGCGCTCGCGCTGTTCCGCCCGGGCACGACTGGGCAGCAGGATATCCTCGAGCGCGCCGGGCCGATCAGCCAGAGATGCCGCAAGTTGCCAGAGCGCACGCACCGCTTGGCTCGGCGTCATACCGGCCCTGGAGAGAGCGGCGTCCCCACTCCTTTTAAGATCGGCATCGAGACGCACGTTGATCTGAGCGGCTGTTGTGGTCATGACCCCTCCTTAATACTTCAAAACTATCATAAAACTCTATGGTAGATACGTAAAGCATGTATAGCATTTATAAGCATTAGCCGTACTCTGTACACAAAAAGCCGCCGAGGCACACTGCACCTCGGCGGCCACATATCACAGATCTAGCTCGGTTTCACCCTTTGCATTCGCCCAGATAAAACCTGCCGAAATCAACATCCCTCTTTGGCAGGTTTTAGAGCTCCGCGCTTTCGGCTCCGTTGATATGGAGGTCGCGCTCGTAGAAGGCGGTGAGGGCGCGGATGGCGTACATCACGTCGCGTACGCCGCCGGTCTCGTAGCTTGAGTGCATGGCCAGCTGCGGCAGGCCCACGTCCACGGCATGCATGCTCGCCTGCATATTGGACAGGTTGCCGAGTGTGGAGCCTCCGGCCATATCGCTCTTGTTGGCGAAGGCCTGTGTGGGTACGTCGGCGTCATCACAGATGGCCTGGAACACCGCGCGGCTAAAGGCATCGGTGCAGTAGTGCTGGTTGGCGGCTTCCTTAATGACAATGCCGCCGTTGAGCACAACCTGATTGCGAGCATCGCACTTCTCGGCGTGGTTGGGGTGCACGGCATGCGCATTGTCGCAGCTCACAAGCATCGAGGCGGCAAGTGCGCGATGGTACGACTCGTCGTCAAAGCCCAGCGATCCGTTGATGCGGCGCAGCGCGTCGGCCAAGAACGTCGACATGGCGCCCTGCTTGGTCTCGGAGCCAACCTCCTCGTTATCAAAGCAGCAAAAGACCGAGATGTCATGCGCATTCTCGGCACCCAAAAATGCCTGCAGCGAGGTGTAAGCGCAGGCCAGGTCGTCGAGCTTGGGCGTCGAGATAAACTCGTCGGCCCAGCCCCAAATGCGCGCATCCTGACGATTGACCAGGAACAGATCGCGACCTAGGATCTGCTCGGGTTCAACGTCCAGTTCGTCAGCGATCAGTACGTCAAAATCTCCCTGTTTAAGCCCGCCGGCGCTGATGAGCGGGCACAGGTCGACGGCTCGGTTGGGAGCAAAGCCCTCGTTAACGCCGCGGTTCATGTGGATGGCAAGGCTCGGGATAATAGCGACCTCGCGCTCGGTGGCAAGCAGGCGGCTCTCGATACGGTCGCCCTCGCGCACCAGCACACGTCCGGCCAGCGCCAGCGGGCGGTCGAACCAGGTGTAGTCGATCATGCCGCCGTAGGCCTCGGTGTTCAGGCGCAGCGTCTCGCCTGCGCCATCGAGCTCGGGCACGGCCTTGACCTTAAACGTCGGCGAATCGCTGTGCGACGCCGTGAGCTGAAAATGATAGTCACCGGCGACGCCGTCCTCGCCCCACGTCGCGGCCAGGTCCTCGCCCACCTTAAAGGCAACAACGCTCGAAGTGTTGCGCTGCGTGTAATAACGCCCGCCCGGTTCGATGTCCCACGCCGCATTCTCGGGCAGGTAGGTAAAGCCCGCCTCGTCGAGCTCGGCCATAATGGTCGCCGCCGTATGGAACATACTGGGGCATGCCTCGATAAAGTCGATAAGGTCGTTGGCGGCCTCGATATCATCGGCCGTCACATGCGCGCGCTCGGGCGTTTCCTGATCCGTCATGCTCTCCCCTTTCGCTGGGTTGATGGTCCCCTCCAGCATACCCCGCCACGCCAGCGCCGCACTCTTCATTCCGTGCTTAATTCCGCGCCACTCACCAAGTTGAGCCATCATGCCCGCGCTCCTTTTGCGACAATTGCGCTAACAGGACGAGAGGAGCCGTCATGAAGCCACGTAACATTGCCATCACCTGCGGTGTCGCGGGAGTCGCCGTCGGCCTTGCCGCTGCCACCGGTATCGTTTATCACAAGCAAATCAAGTCCGCCGCGTCGCTCAAACGCTTGACCGGCTACGCGGATGGCTATGACCTGTACGCAATCGACATCGCCTACGACTACGATCTCGATCGCATCATCGCCGCTGGCGTGCGCGACGACCAGACCTACATCGATGCCGTGGTGGCGCAGGTGCTGCCCGGTGTGCCGGCACATGTCCAGGCGCCCCAGTTTGCCTGCAGCGCTTTTGTCGCCGTAGATGCCGAAGGTCGCGTGCGCACCGGTCGCAATTACGACTTTAAGGACGACACCTCGGCGCTGCTGGTGCGCAATCACCCACGCGGCGGCTATGCTTCCATCGGGCTTGCCGCCCTTAACAACCTGGGCGATAACACTCCGCTTGACTCCGTCGCCGGACGCGCCGCGGCGTTGATGGGCCCGTTTGCCCAGCTCGATGGTGTTAACGAATGCGGCGTGTCCATTGCCGTACTCACCCTGGATTCCAAGCCCTGTGACCAGGACACGCAACGTCCCGTCATCAATACCTCGCTCGCCATCCGTCTGGTGCTCGACCGTGCCGCCACCACGCAAGAAGCTGTCGACCTGCTTTCCGCCTACGACATGCACGCCATGGCAGGACGCGATTACCACTTCTTTATCAACGATGCCGCCGGTGACGCGCACGTAGTAGAGTGGGATCCGCGCGATCCGGACCGTGCTTTCAAAGCGACTCCCGTACGCCAGGTTACGAATTTCTACGCCCGCTATGGCGACGAAGTGCTGCCCAACCAAAAGAATGGCGAGCTGGGCCATGGCAAAGAGCGCGCCGTCGCAATCGCCGATGTCCTTGACGCCCATGTCGGTGCCCAGGACGAAACGATTGTCTGGGAAGCCTTGCGCGCTGCAGCGCAAGAGCCCAATCCGGAAGACATCACCAGCAATACGCAATGGTCGGTCGTCTTTGACAATACCGAACCCGCCGCCGCTATTACGCTGCGCCGCCACTGGGGCGACGTCGACGCCTTCGCACTGTAAGGAGCCAGGCCCGTCGGCCTTACGCTCGCCTGACGTTGTTTACATTTCCATACGCTTGAGCTAACACGTTTTACCCCGTATCAACAGTGTGCGGGGGTAAACTTATGCGCATGTTATAACTTGCCCGGAAGGATTCATCATGCTTAGGATCGGTCTTCTTACCAGTGGCGGCGACTGCCAGGCGCTCAACGCCACCATGCGCGGCATCGTCAAAACGCTTATGACCAATAGCGAAGAACCTATCGAGATCTACGGTTTTGAGGACGGCTACCAGGGCCTTATCTACAGCAGATTCCGCGTCATGACGCCCGCCGATTTTAGCGGTATCCTCACCCGCGGCGGCACCATCCTGGGCACGAGCCGCACGCCGTTCAAGCGCCTGGATACCCCCGAAGCCGATGGTGTCGAGAAGGTGCCGGCGATGGTCCACACCTATCATAAGCTGCAGCTCGACTGCCTGTTTATGCTGGGTGGTAACGGCTCCACCAAGACCGCCAACCGCCTGCGCGAAGAGGGCCTCAACGTTATCGCCCTGCCCAAGACCATCGATAACGACACCTGGGGCACCGAGCTGACGTTTGGCTTTACGAGCGCCATCGACGTCGCCACCAAGTGCATCGACGACATCCACACTACCGCCTCGAGCCACGGCCGCGTGTTTGTCATCGAGATTATGGGCCACAAGGTTGGCTGGATCCCGCTGTACGCCGGCGTCGCGGGCGGCGCGGATGTCATCTTGATTCCCGAGATTCCCTACGACATGGATAACGTCATCAAGACCATTGAACATCGCATGGAAACCGGCAGCCGCTTTACCATCGTGGCCGTCGCCGAGGGCGCTATCTCCAAGGAGGACGCGGCGCTGTCCAAGAAGGAGTACAAGAAAAAGCTCGCCGAGCGCACGAGTCCGTCGATTGTCTACGACATCGCCAAGGAGATCGAAGCCAAGACTGGTCGCGAGACCCGCGTCGCCATCCCCGGCCACACGCAGCGCGGCGGCCAGCCCGACGCCCAGGACCGCATCTTTGCGACCCAGTGCGGCGTCGAGGCAGCGCTCGGCTGCCTGCGCGGCGAGTTTGGCTACATGATTGCCCTGCGTGACGGCAAGATGTGCCACATGCCGCTCGAGGAGGTCGCCGGCAAGCTCAAGTACGTCGACCCCCAGAGCGATCTAGTGCGCGAGGCCAAGGCGCTGGGCATCAGCTTCGGCGACGAATAGCCTCGGCCGAAACTGCTCTCATCGGAGACCCCAGGGCTTACCTCCCAAATCGTCCTCGGACATGTCAGGATCCCGCCGTGCGCTTCGCGCGGCGGGATCCTTCCGTCCTGCGGAAAGATTTGGGAGGTAAGCCCTGGGGCCTCCTGCGGTAACCGGGGAGGCCGAGGCTATTCGTCTTCTTGCTGCAAGTGCCTGGGGTAGGATGCGGCGTGCATTTTTGGGAGTATTCAGCAGCCGAGGGTGCCTGCATACTGGATTTTGGGCGAGAGACAGGCGCCGCGGGCCGCATTCTGCAAAAAAAATGAGCGGTCCTCGAGGCGCCGGAGCTCAAAGTCAGGCTTTCAATGCGCTTTTGTGCGCCCGCTCCCGCACCCGCGGGCTCCGGGATGCTGAATACTCCGGAATTTGCACGTCGCCCCCTGGGGTACCCGCGGGCAAAAAGCAACCACCCCGCCGAAATATGCAATCGGCGGGGCGGTTTATGCAAAAATGCGGTTGTGGTACATTACAGCTCGCTACAGCTTGAATCCCAGGCAGGTTACTCGGCGCTTTTGAGGGCGCCGACCATGTCGATCTTGTTGAGGGTACGATTGGTGGCTAGGTTGACGATAAACGTAAAGCCAAAGGAAAGCACCACGGCGAGCACGTAGCTTAGCGGCTCGACTTCGACGTCAAAGTACAGCGACGGCATCTGCAAAATGTACGTAAAACTCTCGGCCAGCAAGCCGCCCAGTGGCACGCCCAGCGCGGCGCCAATTGCCGTGAGGATCAACGTCTCCTTGTTGACGTAATGGTGCACCTCGCCACGGCGGAAGCCCAGCACCTTGATGGTCGCCAGCTCGCGTTCGCGCTCGGAGATATTCGTGTTGGACAGCGTAAACACCACCACAAACGACAGGCACGCCGCCATAAAGGTCACGAGCACCACGACGGAATTGATAATCGCAAAGTTCGCCTCATAGTTCTCCCAATGCTCGGCCGTGCTCGAGATGGTGAGCCAACCGTCGCTCTTAAGCTTCTTGCTAAACGCGATCTGGTCGGCCGACGAGCCCTTAAGCAGCACAAAGATACCGTTGAGGCGTGCGCTTCGACCGAACACGCGCTCATAGGTGCCCTGCGTCATGTAAAGCGTGTTGCCCAGATAGTTGAGCGAGATGTCGCTAACCTTGACCTTAGCAACATTGAGCGACGAATCCTGGACGTGCGCCGTATCGCCCGGCTGAATCCCCAGTACCAGCTGTGAACTCTTGCTCAGATACACGTCTCCGTCACGCAAAGACAGCGGCTCTTTGGACTCATCCTCAAGGCGAACGTAGTCGTCCAGATCGTTCGTGCGGTCATCGGGCACCACGATCAGCTGCACGGTCTCGCTCTTGCCGCCAAACGTAAAGGTAACGTTGTCAGTCATGATCGGCAGCGTCGAAGTTACGGTCACACCGGAATCCCTGGCTGCGCTTCGCTCGTCGAGCGCCGCGCACGTCTGCGAAAAATCGTCGGGATTGGCGACCGCCAGCAGATCGTAGCGTGTGATGTGGCCGTACTGCTTGGGCGAAAGCGCGACCGACGTGTCGCGAATACCCATACCGCAAATCACAAGCGCGGTGCAACCCGCGATGCCAAAGATGGTCATAAAGGCGCGCTTTTTATAGCGGAAAAGGTTGCGTGCAGCGACCTTGTTCAAAAAGCCCATGCGGCGCCAGATAAAGCCGATGCGCTCGAGCAGAATGCGCGAGCCAGCGCGCGGGGCCTTGGGACGCATAAGCGAGGCCGGGGTCTCGGCCATCTCGTGGCGGCAGGCGATAATCGTGGCGCCCACCACGCCCACGGCAAACAGCGCCACCGAAACGATCGAGGACACGATGTCGTACGAAAGCAGCATCTGGGGCAGTGAGTACATGTCGTCGAACACCGTAAACAGGAACAGCGGCAGGCCCACAAATCCGATGATGTTGCCGAGCACGCCGCCGATCAGACAAGCCCACAGCGCATAGTCCACGTATTTGGACAGGATGCGTCCGCGCGAATAACCGAGTGCCTTATACAGGCCGATGAGCGTGCGCTCCTCCTCGACCATACGCGTGGCGGTGGTAAGGCTGATGAGCACGGCGACGATAAAGAAGATGAACGGGAACACCGTGGCGATGGCCTCAATTGACGAGCTGTCGCTCTCCACGCTCGAGTAGCTTGCGATGTTGCCGCGGTCCTGGATGTACCAGGTGCATTCGCCCAGATCGGAAAGCTCGGCGCGGGCATCGGCAAACTGTTGATCGGCGGCGGCGCGACGCTGATCCAGGTCGGCTTGCGCCTGCGCACGCTCGTCGCTGCCCTCGGCCATGCGATTGATGTTGTCCTGCTCAATCCCAAAGAGCATATTCGCCTGACGCTCAGCCGCGTCCAAGCTTGCCGGCGTGTCGACCGTCAGTTCCTGAGCGCGCGCCTTCTCACGCTCCTCGCGGATCTTCTCTATATTGCCCTTGACCTTGTTGATCTTTGCCGCGTAGGCATCCGAATAGGAGTTGAGGCTCTTGGCTCCCTCGACAATCACGTGGACCGCGGAGTAGGAAGAAGATGTCGCGGCGTCCTCGCTCACATAGAACTTATAGTCCGCCGCCGAAGCAGCGCGAAAGGCGTTGACTGTCGAGTCAGAACTTACATCAGTGGGGTCGAGGACCTCGGCCGTAATGGTATAATCGCCCGCGGCAAACTGGTCCTTGGCGCTTTGATTGGACGAGCTCGCGTCATTGGCGGCAAAACTCACCGTATCGCCGATTTTCTTGCCCGATGCTTTCAGGAACTTCGAAGTCACCGCGACTTCATCAGCGCTCTCGGGCAAATCGCCGTTCACGAGCACCGGCTGATCGATGTTCTCCTTGGAGAGACTCTGCACGACCACGCGCTCGCGCGTTGTACCCACGGCGGTGTAGGCGGTCTCGGTGTAGATGCCCTCGGCCGTCTCGACACCATCGACCTCTTGGATGGCGGCGAGATCATCGTCGGTCAGGCCATAGGTCGACTGTACGTTAATGTCATAGACATTTTGCTGGTCGAAGTAGGCGTCAACCGAATCGCACAGGTCCTCGCAACCCGCCTTAAGGCCGCACATCACGCTCACGCCAAGCGCGGTGATGACCACGATCGACAAGAAACGCTTAAGGCTGCCTCGGATTGTGCGGTAGATGCCACGGCGAAAAACCGTCGGCACCATATCGTTTGAGCTTTGGGCAGTGCGGTAGGTCGTAAAATCCTGCTCGCGCTCCGTGTTCTGCGCGTCGCGGCGTAGGCTGTTTTGGCGGTCTTGGTCCATGGGCGCTACCACTCGATCGTCTCGATAGGCACGGGATTTTGCTGGACCGTCTCGCTCTCCACGCGACCGTTCTTAAAGCGGATCAGGCGATCGGCCATGGGCGCCAGCGCGGAGTTGTGGGTGATGATGATGACCGTAATGCCCTGCTTGCGGCAAGTGTCCTGCAGCAGCTGCAAGATCTGCTTGCCGGTTTTATAGTCGAGCGCGCCCGTGGGCTCGTCGCACAGGAGCAGCTTGGGGTTCTTTGCCAGTGCACGGGCAATGGACACGCGCTGCTGCTCGCCGCCCGAAAGCTGCGCCGGAAAGTTAGCGAGTCGGTCGCCCAGGCCAACCTGGCAAAGCGTTTGCTCGGCATCGAGCGAATCGGGGCAGATCTGAGCTGCGAGCTCAACGTTTTCGAGTGCCGTCAGGTTGGGAACCAGATTGTAGAACTGGAAGACAAAGCCGACGTCGGCGCGGCGGTATTCAACAAGCTGCGCCTCGTTGGCGGAGCTCACATCGCGCCCGTCCACCGTCACGGTGCCGGAAGTCGCCGTATCCATGCCGCCCAGGATGTTGAGCGCCGTGGTCTTGCCAGCACCCGAGGCGCCCAGGATAATGGCGAGCTCACCGCGCTCGACCGTAAAGCTCGCGCCGTCGAGCGCATGAATACGGGCGTCGCCCTCGCCGTATGCCTTGATGACATCTTTGAATTCGATATAGGCCATCGATTGGTTCCCATCTGGTCGGATAACTCTTTAGTATTACCCATTTCGCACCGACCAAAAAGGGACAGGTTCATTTTGGCAGGTTTTATATGGGGAAACGGCAGCCATAGATGAGGCGCCGGGGAGACAGAGAAATCATCGACAGGGTCAAGCCGACCGCCAAACACAACGCACGTATCTCTATCTGTCAACCAAATCATTCGAACAGCTGTTCGTTTCTATGATATGATTCCACTATCTAAGCAGGCCAATACGCAGAAAGGCGGCCAACATGGCGTTCGACTTTAAGAAGGAATGCAAGGAGCTCTACAGACCTGCAAGCAAGCCGAGTATCGTAACTGTCCCGCCTATGAGCTACGTTGCCGTTCGCGGAAAGGGCGACCCAAATACCGAAGGTGGCGAGTATCAAAACGCCCTGCCGCTGCTTTACGGCATCGCCTATACCGTCAAGATGTCGAAGAAAGGCTCAAGGAGTATCGAGGGCTATTTCGACTTTGTGGTACCGCCGCTCGAGGGTTTCTGGTGGCAAGACTCCCCGAGCGGCGACATCGATTATGTACGCAAGGACGATTTCAACTTTATCTCGTGCATTCGCCTGCCCGATTTCGTCACCCGAGATAACTTTGACTGGGCAGTCGCGGAAGCCACGACCAAAAAGAAACTGGACTTTTCCGCCGTCGAACTGCTTAAAGTTGACGAGGGCCTCTGCGTCCAATGCATGCACACCGGGCCCTACGACAACGAACCGGCGACCGTAGACGCTATGCATGAATACACGGCCGAGCAGGGCTATGTCCCCGACTTCTCAGACACCCGTTTCCATCACGAAATCTATCTCTCCGATCCACGCAAATGTGCACCGGAGAAACTTAAGACTGTGGTCCGTCATCCTATCAAGCGCGCTGAATAGCGTGGGGCGCCGTCCCGCGCATCAGGTTTTAGTCCAGGCAATCAGCCGCTCCAAGGTCATCTGGCAGCTTCCTTGACGCAGGTCATCGTATCTTATAATTTTATGTCTCTAAAGCTGGAAAGCCTCTCAACGATGCGCAACTCCAGCTCTTTTTATATCAAGAGGCTTAAATGAAATACCAGAAGTCGTGGATATCCATCAACGAACAGATAGCACTATTGACAGAAAACAAGGGTCTTAAGTGCTCTGATCAAAGCGAACTCGAGCGAGCTTTGGTCGAAGTCGGCTACTTCAGGCAAAGTACTCGAGCGTTACTCCTCGTACGCACCCTCGAGCCGAAGTAGCCACTCCTTGCGATCAAGCCCGCCGGCATATCCGTTGAGCGAACCATCGGCCGCCACCACGCGATGGCACGGCACGATAATCGAAACAGGGTTGCGAGCGACCGCAGCCCCCACCGCACGGGGGGACACAACGGGCGCCTCGTTTCCCGGTACACGATGGCGGGCGGCGACACGAGCCGCAATTTCGCCATAAGTGGCGACCTCGCCACGCGGGATAGAAAGCAGCTCAAACCAAACTTCACGCTGAAACGCCGTGCCAATCAAATGCAACGGCGGCGTAAACCGAGGTTCCTGCCCTGCAAAATAAGCATTCAGCCAAGCCCACGAACGCTCAAGCACCGAAGACGCCGCACCATTTGCAGGACTCACCGACGACATGCCGCCAGCACCAGAAACTGCATCGGCGCCTTCAACATGTTCGGGATCTTCTTTGAGAAGCGTGGAGCCAAAATGCTCCTGCCCCTCAAACCAAAGCCCCGTCAGACCGCGGCCATCAGCGGCAAGCAAGATTTCGCCCAAAGGCGAAGCAAACGTCGTCGTGACCACCGGCGGCTCCTTTCAAAACTCCGCACCATAATACCGCGAATTGTGCAGACAACCCCAATCGACCCCAAAGTCACCCAAGGCAGCAGGCGCAAAGCGCCGAGGCCGCCGCTGGGACCAGAGCCCGCAACAGCCGCGCGCCCCCACATCAGCCCAGCGGCCTCAACCAATAACGGCCCCATCGTAGGCCGCCTGCAGCAGCGTCACCGCAGGCGGGGGCCGGGCTTAGTTTTCAGAACACTCCGCACTGATATTTTCTGTATTGAAGACGTCGATGATGCACCCGTATACCATTGACGTCGACACCATCAGATGCGG
>NZ_JBDMHB010000023.1:0-34507 GCF_039752955.1 Collinsella aerofaciens | reverse complement strand
GTCCAGGTCATCGGCCGCAAGTTCTCGCTGTATCGCGAGTCCTCACGCAAGGACATCGAGAAGATCAAGCTCGTCTAAGAGCCAATGATCCGGCGAGCCAACACATAGCAAGCTTACGGGTGCCCAAGTACTTTGGGCGCCCGTTTTTTATCGCTCGACCAGCACGCGATTGAGCCGCCCCTCCACCAAGCGCTCGTATAGACGCCGCGTCTCGGGCTCGGGCACGCCATTGACCTGCTCCCTCAGATGGTGCATATGCCCGCTGTATAGCTCGACGATATCGCGCCGCCGCCCCGCCGCACTGTAGACGCGCATGGCGCAGCGCACCATATCCTCGCGCGCCGTTTCCTGCCGAAGCCCCGACTCCGCCAGCCAAATCGCCGACTGCAGATCGTTTTCTTCTAGAGCGGCATTGGCCCCCTTAATCATGCAATCGATGTACTTTGACTGCATAATGCGTCGCATACGCAAAAAGTAGGTGGGATTACAGCCATTGGGAACATACAGCGGTCCGGCATAAAGCTGCTCAATCTTAAGGCACAGTTCAACTAAATGGGGCCCGCGCGCACCCGTGCGATTTCCCAAAACCTCGCGGCTTATCTGGTCAAACAGCCGTACATCGGTCTTGACGTAGTCGCCGTTGAGTCCGATGCATTCATTTTGGATGAGCACGCACGACTTGCCGTCTGGCGTCGGCCCCAAGGCCGACCGCAAGCGCGATATCGTCGAGTACAGGTTGTTGCGGGCGCTATTGAACTCGGCATGGGGCCACAGCTCCATGGCCAGCGTCTCACGATCGACGAGCGCATCCATGCCCAGCGCAAGCCGCTCGGCAAGTGTCGCCGCCTTCTTGCGGCGCCACATTTTGTCCGTGATGGGAAACCCGTCGCGCTCGGCGCGAAACGCACCAAACATGCGAATCTCGATATGGTCGATGGTATCAACGGCTTCAACCTCGCCAGCCTGGAACAGACGCTCGCCCTCCCCTTCCAAATCGTCGCGCAGCGAGTACCGCGACAGCTCGCGCACGGGAAGCTTCTTGCGTATCCTGCCCGCCGGCTCGCCCAGACAATGCATGGCAAGGCGCGCAAAGAGCCGATACGATGGCTCTAGAATCCCCGCACGATTCATGGACATCCAGGCCGCAAGGTCGCTGTCTCGGCCCGCACAGGCCAAATGCAGCGCCACGACCCAGGCTTCTGAGCCACCGACCTGCGTCTTGCTAATATCGAGCAGCTCCGCCTCTTCGCGAACCGATACCAGCGACGTATTGCGCAGATACGCCACGCGCTCCAGCAGCAAAGCGTTTTCGCGCATGTACGTAATCGATTCGTCGGCGAGCTTGAGCACCTGGACCGCACGGAACTTTGCGTTGACTGGCCGCCCCTCCGCCAGCGATTGCCAGCCCTCCAGCAATAGCCCAAACAGCTGAATTTGATTGTCGCGAACACGCACCGCAAAGCGGTCGAGCTCGCCAAACGCCACATCGTCGGTCACGGGCAAGCCCGCGAGCAGGCGCCGCGCCGCCAGCACCATACGCAGCCAAATGGATGGCGCCTTAAGCCCGCGGATATCGAGCGCCTCGAGTATCTGCGCCATCTTGTCATCGCGCTCGTCGGGTTTAGCAAACGAGCCGTCGAACAGCTCCACCAGCATATGGTCGGCCTGTATGAGAATCCCCGCGATGTCGAGCTCGCAATCATAGGCTTTGCGCGCCTTGAGCTTCGCGAGAACATTGCCGTCTTTCGCTCGCTCGGTTAGGTGGCGCTTGACCTCGATATGCGCGGACAGCATGTCGAGCACCTCGCAGGATGTCTGTTCTTGCACAACAGGGTTGGCGGGAAGCCCCAGGTCATTGTCGCCGTAAAAGGCGATAGTGAGCGCCTGTGCTATTTTCCAGGTAGCGGGGTCGAGCTCGCGCGCCGCCTGATCGCCCGCACGTTCGATAACGGACGCCATATACCTTGCGAGCTTTGTATTGCACACGCTGACAGCCGCCAGATACACGCCGAGCGCCTCGGCGGGTGCCGGCTCTTTCTCCTGCTTTTCCGCATTGACCATCGCCGTCGCCGCGCGGCAAATGTCCCCTCCGTGCCCGGTCAGGGCAAGATCGGCCCCATACTGCCCGGCAAGTTCCAACACCACATGGCGGTCCAAGAACGCATCGGCCAGGTCCATAGCCAAATCGCATCGGCCCGCCTTAATCAAAATGCGAGCAGCCCGCGATACAAGTTCGGGACGGATCTCGGCAACGAGCTTTCGCAGCCTCAGGCGCGCGTTGTCCTTAGCGCCCAAACACCTAAAGGTGCGATCAGACGGATCCACGCCAAAAAACGGATAATCGCGCACAAAGATGGACTGGTCGATCATCGAAAGCCTTACACCGCACGCCTCTAGCTCCGCAATGCGACCCTCGCCCATCAGCACCATCAAGCAGGCAACGGTAAACAACAGGTTGTTCTCGAGCGATGCGAGATCTGCCAGCGCCGCACCGTACACGTTGACGATTTCGTTCTCGAGCAACCCGGCAACATCGCCCTGTCCATACATTCCCGTCTGCAGGGCAGATACCAGCTCTGGCACACCCTGCGTGAGCCGATAAAAATCGAGCGATGTACTGATCGAAAACGCCGTAGCCCATGACGAATACTCATAGGCGTGCACCTTGAGCATCTGCGCATTGACTTTTACAGAATCGCCCAACCCGTGGATAAGCAATCGGTTGGAGGGGCGGCAAGTAATAAAGACCCCCGTCCCCGTAGCACGTAAGCTGCGGATTTGATCGATGAGGTCCTCTGTTTCGCGCTGCTCGAGATTGGGCACGTTGTCGATCGCAACGAGCGAATGCGGTTTGTCCTTAAGCTCATCGGCGACAACCTCGAGCTGCATAAAGAGCTCGCGTCCAATCGCGCGGTCGGCCTCGATTATCCGAACCGGCCCTCGCGTGGGATCCGATTTAACTTCCTGCACGTATTGCAGCAATACCGACGTCTTACCAAACCCGTCGGGCGCGTAAAGCAGAACGATTCCTGCCTTGCGCCCTTTAACGATGAGCTCGTTCATCAAGCGATCGCGCCGCACCATATAGCCGCCGCCCGTCGGCATCAACTCGAGGTCGTCCGTATTGCCCAGATCGTTTACCATGCCTGCTCCTCAACTCGACCATATGGACACCGTAGCTGCAGGACCATATGAGCCACCCCGTGAATAGCGCGACTTAGAGTTTTTGGTTGTCTGCCGGTACGTGTTTGGCAAGTTTTTGTACAGCGAGGCCCGATGGTAATTTATCCCCCGACCAATAGGTCTTTGCGCAGGTCAATGCGCTTGCCAGCATGTCCCATCCAATTTGCAGTGTAGCGCAGTCGTCTGTTTTTATTTGAGTTGCGCAACTCGCCTATTCCTCGCTACCGCTTGCGACTCTATAGTGGCAAATGTGCATAGAATCTGGTACGGAATGAATCTCATGATTTAGAGCCCACTCGCCAAGCATGTGGCAAGGTTTCCGTCATGCACACATTACGGCCCGCATCCACTAAAAAGGCCCCCGCAAAGCGAGGGCCTTTTGGAAAGCTATGTAAGATCGCTTGGTCGCGTTACTCGCAGAGCGAAAGAGCGGCCTCGTCAGCAACGACGACGCAATTGGTGTGGAGCTGCAGGATCGAAGCGGGGCACTCGGGCGTAACCGGGCCATAGCACATATCGTGCACAGCCTGAGCCTTGGCCTCACCGTTGGCGACAACCAGGATCATGCGGGCATACATGATGGTCTGGGTGCCCATGGTGTAAGCCTGACGGGGCACATCATCGATGCTGTCGAACAGGCGGCTGTTGGCCTGAATGGTGCTCTCGGTCAGATCGACGCAGTGCGTACCCTTGGAGAAGTGGTCATCGGGCTCGTTGAAGCCAATATGACCGTTATTACCAATGCCGAGCAGCTGCAGATCCGGGTAACCGGCGGCAGCGACGATCTTGTCGTACTCGGAGCAGGCAGCAGCGGCATCGGGGTTGGAGCCATCGGGCACGTGCGTGTTGTTCAGATCAATATTGATGTGATCGAAGAAGTTCTCGCGCATAAAGTAGTGATAGCTCTGGGGATCGTCGTGCGAAAGACCGCGATACTCGTCCAGGTTGTAGGTGCTGACCTCGGCAAAGTCGACGTCGCCCTTCTCGTACCAAGCGGCGAGCTGCTTGTAGGCGCCAATCGGGGTGGAGCCGGTGGCAAGACCCAGTACGCAATCGGGCTTGAGGATAACCTGGGCCGAGATGATATTGGCGGCCTTACGGCTCATATCCTCGTAGTCTTTAGCTTTAATGATCTTCATTACGCGTCCTTTCTCGTACAAAAGAGGCAAGGCTCCCCTTACAAGCACTTGCCCGCGGCCCGCGTCGGCCGCAACCAACGTGTGCGGCCACCAGGGCGAGGTCGCGTAATGTATGTGTCTCGTGTCTAGCCGCGTCGAGGCCCCTGCCCGTCCACGGTGACCCAAAGCTGTTTAGCCTCGGACGTTTCCCATCTTGCCACGGAGGGCGCCCTCTTTCAAGGGCGCCCTCCGTAAACGTGTTTGAATTGTAGGCTAAAGGCCGAGCGCGCTCACTAGCGCTCGCGAGCGACGATGAGTTGGTCCATCTCCTCGACGTGCTCTCCAACGGAGCCCTTAATGCTCGAGAACTCAACGGAGTTGCACACCAAGATGGGAACCGTCACATCGTAGCCCTCGGCAGCAATTGCCTCGCGATCGAACTCGATGAGTACATCGCCCTTATGGACGATGTCACCCACTTGCGCATGTACGGTAAAGTGCTTGCCCTCGAGCTGAACAGTGTCCAAACCAACGTGAATAAGCACGTCCAAGCCATCGATCGTGTTAAGCGCAACGGCGTGTCCCGTGGGAAAAATGGCCTCGACCTTGGCGTCTGCCGGCGCAATCACGCGCGTACCCGTAGGCTGAATCGCCACGCCCTGGCCCAAAAGGCCGGTGGCAAATGTCTGGTCATTGACCTCGGACAACGGAATGACGTCGCCCGAGATGGGAGCATCCAGCGTAAGGACTCGACCACGCATACCAAAAGACCTTAGGACTTTAGTGAACATGATCCCCCTCGGACATACCAATCAACCAAAATAGCTTTAACAGTTTACCACTTGGCACCCGTTTTTGACCATTAGGGAAGTTCGCGCTTGACAACCTCGACGATGTCGTCGACAACACGCTGGGTCAGCTCGTGCGTCTCGGCCTCGGCCATCACGCGGACCAGCGGCTCGGTACCGCTCGGGCGCACCAGAATGCGGCCGCGGCCGTCAAGCTCCTTCTCGGCAGCAGCGACGGCATCCCAGATGGGCTGGCAATCGTCCAGACCAGCCTTGTTGTCGGAATGCACGTTGACGAGCACCTGCGGGTACTTCTTCATGATGCCGGCAAGGTCGGTGAGGGTACGACCGGTGCGCTTGAGCACGGCCAGCAGCTGCAGAGCCGTCACCAGGCCGTCACCGGTGGTGTTGTGCTCCAGGAAGATGATGTGGCCGGACTGTTCGCCGCCGATGACGGCGCCGTCCGCGAGCATGCGCTCCAGAACGTAGCGGTCGCCCACGGCGGTCTGGACCATCTCGAAGCCCTGCTCCTTCATAGCGATGGAGAAGCCCAGGTTGCACATGACGGTCGAGACGATCTCGGAGTTGGCGAGCTTGCCGCGAGCGGCGAGGTCAGATCCGCAGATAGCCAGGATGTAGTCACCGTCGATCTCATTGCCCTCGCTGTCCACGAACAGCACGCGGTCGGCGTCGCCGTCGTGGGCCAGACCGATGTCAGCATGGGTGCGCAGCACGAGCTCGCGCAGGGGCTCAAGGTGCGTGGAGCCACACTCAACGTTAATGTCAGTGCCGCAGTAATCGGTGTTGATGGCATGGACCGTGGCGCCCAGGCGCTGCAGCGCGGCGGGCGTGGTCTGGCAGGAAGCACCGTGACCGCAGTCGACGGCAACAACCAGGCCGTCGAGCTTAAGGCCGTCGAGCGTGCTGATGGCATGATCGACATATGCCTTGCGGGCGTCCTTCATCTTGATGATGTGACCCACACCGGCGCCGGTCGGCAGCGTGTCGGCAGCCATGGCCTCCTCGGACATGACCCAGGCGCTGATCTCTTCCTCAACCGCGTCGGGAAGCTTCATGCCCTTGCGGCTAAAGAACTTGATGCCGTTGAACTCCGGCGGATTATGCGAAGCAGAAATGACGATGCCGCCATCGAGCTCGTTTTGGACGGTGAGCAGCGCCACGGCCGGCGTAGGGATAACGCCGCAGCAGTGCGGGCGGCCGCCCTCGGCCATAATGCCGGCGGTCAGAGCACTCTCGAGCATGGTGCCCGAAAGGCGCGTGTCACGGCCGATGCAGATGTCCGGACCAAGAAACTTGGTCGCCGCGCGGCCCAGGCGAAACGCGAGGTCGCACGAAAGATCGGCGTTGGCGACGCCACGGACGCCATCGGTGCCGAAGATGTTCTGGGGCATAGGATCGCTCCTTCCCTAGTAGGCGATATGCAACCGCCCACCCTAGTCGAAAAAGAAAAGCGGGACCCGCCGAGGAATCGGCAGGCCCCGCTTGTACATTGTATCTCGAAAGGAGATAAAACCTTAGCGCTTGGAGAACTGGGGAGCGCGGCGGGCCTTCTTGAGGCCGTACTTCTTGCGCTCGACCACGCGAGCATCGCGCGTAAGGAAACCGGCCTTCTTGAGGTCAGCACGGTAGTCGCCAGCGTTCAGAAGAGCGCGAGCGATGCCCAGGCGCAGAGCGCCGGACTGACCGGAGATGCCGCCGCCATCGCACAGAGCGATAACGTCGAACTGACCGGCGGTGTCGGTCACCTTGAAGGGAGCAAGGGCGTTCTCAACGAGCTGATGACGGCCGAAATACTGCTCGGCGTCACGCTTGTTGATGGTCACCTTGCCGGTGCCGGGGACGAGACGGACGCGGGCGACGGCGTTCTTACGACGGCCGGTACCCTGGTAGACAACGGTGTTCTCAGCCATCTTTAAGCCTCCAGCTCAATCTTCGTGGGGTTCTGGGCAGCATGCGGATGCTCGGCACCAGCGTAGACCTTAAGCTTGGTCATCTGGGCACGGCCGAGGGTGGTCTTGGGCAACATACCGCGAACGGCGCGCTCGATGACCTTCTCCGGGTGCTTCTCCATAGCCTGGCGGAAGCTCTCAGCCTTGAGGCCGCCGTTGTAGCCGCTGTGGCGATAATAGGTCTTCGTATCGGCCTTGTTACCGGTAAGCTGGACCTTATCGGCGTTGATGACGACAACGAAGTCGCCGCAGTCGCTGTTGGGCGTGAACTGGGGCTTGTTCTTACCGCGCAGGATCATTGCGATCTGGGTGGCAAGACGGCCCAGGACAGCACCATCGGCGTCAACGAGAACCCAGTTGCGCTGGACCTCGCCCTGCTTGGCGTAGTGAGTCGATTTCGAAATCACTTAGACTCCTCCATGTACAGTACGTGTTGTTACAGAGATTCACGGGGCTCTGCAAGTAACCCGTCCATATTACCCCGCTCGCCGTACGAGTCAACAGGTATTTTGGCTCCGACCAGAGTTTCTGCACATGTCATCCACGAGCCGTGATTTTCCAGCTCTTTAGCTGTTGCCATTTTTTGAGGGTTCGCCGTCGTTAGCGCTCAACGAACTCTTGGATTTCCGCGAGCAGACGCTTTGCCTCCTGACGGCCCTGGATATACAGGTCCAAAAGCTTTGCCGAATCGTGCTCGACATGGCCGACCTCGACCGGCTTTTGCGGAGCGACGACCAACGCACGGCCCTCGCGCTCATACTTCCACAGGTGCATGCGCTGGATGTTGTAACGGTCGTGGCGCGTCTCGATAGCCTCGAGCAGATAGGGGTAGTCGGCATAGCGGGCGCGCGCGGCAGGCATAAACTCGTAGGGCTTTTTCTCGTACGAGCGGTCCTGCGTGACAATGACAACCGCGCGATCGAAGCCCGCCTCCTCCAGCACGTGCTCGATAGGAACCGAATCGGCCACACCGCCGTCGACGTATTTGTGCCCGTCAATCTCGACCGGCGGCGTCACCAGCGGCAGCGACGTCGATGCGCGCACAGCGTCGAGATCGAGCACGGCGCTTTTGACCGGCAGGTACGCGGCGGTTCCAAAAAGCATGTCCGTCGCGACGGCGTACATCTCGATGGGGCTCGCGTCGAACGTCTCGTTGTCAAAGGGGTCCAGGCGGTCCTGGACATCGTTGAAGATAAAGTCGTAACCCACAATAGAGCCCGTGGACGCAAACGATGCGGCGCCCATGAAGCGACTGTCGTTGCAGAAAGCCAGGTTGATGCGGTTGGCACGGCCGATCTGGTGCGACTTATAGTTCACGCCGTTGAGGGCGCCGGCCGAGACGCCGTACACCGCCGGGATTTCGACACCAGCCTCCATGAGGACGTCGAGCACGCCTGCGGTAAATTGCCCGCGAAAGCTACCGCCCTCCAGGACGAGCGCGACCTTGCCGGCGTTCTTTGCCTTATCTTCTGCAGTCATGTTGACCTCCTGCGATTGCGTTTTGGCTTTCTTCTACCCAGTTTTGGGATGGTGAGAGCGCAGGTTTTTCGAGGCGGCAGGTGAAGCGGAAAGTGTGTCCCGTTCTCAGAGCAAATTCCGGGTCTCATTTTCCGCTGATCCCACCATCAGGAAAATGAATCCCATTCCGAGCTTAGATTCCGGGATGCGCTTTCCGCTTGAGCTGCCATTGGGAAAGCATGTCCCACTCTACGGCGGGATTCCGGGTCGCAGTTTCCGCTTGAGGCGCCATCCGGAAACTACGTCCCAGTCTGAGCGCGGATTCCGGGACACGCTTTCCGCCTGGGCCGCCATTGGGAAAGCGCGTCCCGGTCTGCGTTGCCAAGGCGTTTTCTTTACGCTCGCGCCCTGCATAGAGTTCGATTCTCCGCGGGTAGAGATGACGTTGGCGCGGGGGCATTGTCGGCTGTCATCCGATCGACATCGCATCTGTTTTGGGCTGAGGCATTGCGCGGAGAATCCGCGTATTTACTTCGCAAATACGCACCGGCTTCGGCCGCCTACCGGCGTCCTCGCCCGCGGGCTAAAAACGCTTACGCGTTTTCTTTACGCCCGCGCCCTGCACAGAGTTCGATTCTCCGCGGTACGGACTAGAAATAAAAAGACAGGCAGATACGAATATCTACCTGTCTGTTGCTTATGGTGGAGGCGCGGAGAATCGAACTCCGGTCCACGAAAGCCCCCTGATTGGCATCTCCAAGCTCAGTCGCTGGTTTAGTCTCGGACGCTTTGCGCGCAGCGACACGCTCGCGGCGTCCTAACCGGTTCGGTCTTAGCCTGCGCCATACCGATTACGTGCGCAGGAGCATTCCCCTAACATGACGTCGCGCCGGTGTCGGGGAAATCACCGGGTTGACGCGCCGCTATAAACTAAGCAGCGAGAGCCATAGGCTCAAAAGAAGAGTTGTTGTCAATTCAATTTGACGGTACCCCTGTTTAACGAGGCGAGGAGACCTCGGCTTGCTTCCTCTCTCAGAGCTATCGTGTCGAAACCAGTCGCCCCCGAATGTCGGGAAAGTCTGGATGGCATTGGGCACGAGCACCCAACACCCGTCGACTTTTCAAGGAACATGCGGGGCGAGCCCCGCTTGTGGAGTGTTATCTTACCACGTTCTGAAAGCGGACAGCTGTTCTATGCACGAGCTGTGAAGACCCCAATGTGCGCCGCACTTCGCACTTTTGCTACCGATCGCGTCACGTATATTTTCGCCAAGCAAAATTGACCCGTCGAAAGGACCGCCATGGATACCAAGCAGCAACTCGTCAATGCCCTCGCAGGCCTGGGCTCAACCATTACCGAAGCTATGGATGTCATCGAAGGCTTTGTCCCCTGCGGACATCCCGCCCTCACGGTATCGAACGCACTCGTCGCGCTGGACGCCGACGATGATGCAGCTCTCGCCCAGCAGCTTGAGACCGTCGAGGGCTTTATCGACCACGTGAGTGAGAACCGCGGCGTGGCCGCCTACCACGGCATCGAGGTAGAGCTCGCAGGTCCCAAGGCCGATCTGCTCGCAGCAATCCGCGAGGTAGGTACCCTTATGCAGACTGCAGGCGTCAAGAACACCCAGGTCAACGAGTGGGTCTACCGCAGTCTGGCAGCACTCGACAGCTCAGACGAAAAGGCAGCCGAGCAGCTCGCAGAAAGTCCCACCATTAAGGCCGAGCTTTTGTAAATAGCAGACGCGAGTCCCTTGGCGCATCGTCGTCCAAGAGGCCCGCAAACAGTTCGCGTCAACCGATAGCCGCGCCGCCGCGTTCGGCCAAAGCAAGAATCGACATCATTTGGCGCGGGGTCTTCGCTGCAAGATCGGCATGTTCGAGCAGCTTGTGATCGTTGGTCACTAAGTAATCGACCTGTGCGCGCTTGCACGCGGCGAGCACCAAGTTGTCCTCGTAATCGCGATGGAGCGTCAGATATTTGTCGGCTAGCCACAGATCGGATGCGTCTGCACCCACGGCCGTAGCGTTTTCGGTCATGTTCCGAACAAACGCCAACGCCGCATCGCCAATTGCACGGGCAGATGCCTCGTCGAGCGCTCCCCCGCTGGCAAGAACGCTACGCTTCAGCTCGTGTTGGACAACGTACAGCACGTCCTTGGCGATATGCACCGGAAAGAACAGCAATGCCCCCGTCTCCGCCGCCTGCCCAATAAACGCACGCGCGGCAAGCGACTCGGCATGGTCGACGCAAAACGAATCAACCCATACGTTGGCGTCCACCATTTTTTTGAGGGGAGCCCCGCTCACAGGATCATCCCCTTTTGGCGATAGCGCTCGTCCATGGCTTCGGAATAGATTGTGTCCCAACCGCGATCGTCGGATACGGGCGACGTAGCGATGCCCAAATCTGCATAAAGCCGGTCTGCCGCTGCCCACGACGCGGCGAACGGAGTATCGGGCGCGACGGTCTGCTGCCGGTCGTCGACGGCCGCAAGCACTTCCTCGCACTGCCCGCCACCCTGCGCGACCTTGGCCACGACCTTTTTGATGAGCTCGGGCAGCGAGACGCCCGAAAGCCGCAGCGCTTCCTCGGCGCGCTCTTTAACCGAGCGATCTACGCGAACATTCACCTGTGCCATGCTGCCAACGGTAGCCATCTCAACCTCACCTTCAGCATTTACTAGCATTGCTAGCACGAGCATATATCCGAGCTAACATATCGTCAAACAAAAGAAGGCCTGCACCCTGACGGCTGCGGTGCCGCCCGAATGCAGGCCATATACTCAATCGAAAACGCTAACGCAGGTACGCCTTTGCGTTGCCC
This sequence comes from Collinsella aerofaciens, assembly GCF_039752955.1. GTDB lineage: Bacteria > Actinomycetota > Coriobacteriia > Coriobacteriales > Coriobacteriaceae > Collinsella > Collinsella aerofaciens_BI. The sequence goes on along the minus strand of NZ_JBDMHB010000023.1, from coordinate 23,163 downwards.
AGGCTGTAGGCGATCGTTGAGCCGTTGTGCAGCAGTGACGACGTCTGCGGAGTGATCATGCCGGTAATACCCAATGCCAACAGCGCCGAGTTGGTGAGCATCACCTTGGAATACGAACTCGACAGACGGTCGATAAGCCCCTGACTCATGCGGCGCAGGCGCACGATTGCGGCCAGATCTGTATCGGTCAGGATGATATCGGCGACCTCCTTGGCGATGTCGCTTCCACCGCCCATGGCCAGACCCACATCGGCCAGACCCAGCGCCGGTGAGTCGTTGACGCCGTCGCCCACCATGGCAACGTGGCGCCCCTCGCCCTTAATGCGCTCCACATACGCGTACTTGTCCTCGGGCAGCAGCTCGGCCTTAAACTCGTCGACACCTGCCTCGCGAGCAATGCGCTCGGCCGTGCGCTCCGAGTCGCCCGTGAGCATGACCACGTGCTTAACGCCCAACGCGTGCAAGTCGGCGATGGCCTCGCGGACCCCGGGCTTAAGCGGGTCCTCGATACCGAGCACGCCCACAACGGTGCCGTCGACCGCCAGATACAGCGGCGACAGGCCCTGCATCTGGGACTCGATGCGCTCCTTTATGTCGGACTCGAGCTGCGCGCCCTCATCCTCAAACACAAAGTGTGCCGAGCCGATAATCGCGCGACGTCCTTCGATGGACGAAGCGATGCCGTGTGCCACGATGTACTCGACGGCAGCATGGCGCTCGCGGTGCTCGAGCCCGCGCTCGCGGGCGGCGTTGACCACGGCACGCGCCACCGGATGCGGGAAATGCTCCTCCAAGCAAGCGGAAAGGCGCAGGACCTCATCCTCGCTCCAGCCATCGGTGGTGAGCACGCAGGCAAGACGCGGCTGTGCCTCGGTGAGCGTGCCGGTCTTATCAAACACAATGGTGTCGGCCTTGGCAAACGACTCAAAGTACTTCGCACCCTTGACCATGACGCCCATCTTGGCAGCATCGCTCATGGCAGTCATGACGGCGACGGAACCCGTGAGTTTGAGTGCGCACGAGTAGTCGACCATCAGCGCCGCTGAGGTCTTGATGAGGCTGCGCGTGGTGAGCGCAACCAGGCCCGCGAGCAGGAAGTTCCATGGGACGATCTTGTTGGCGAGGTCCTCCATGTGCGACTGACCCTCGGACTTGAGCGAGTCGGCCGTCTGCACGAGCGAGACGATCGAGCGGAGCTTGGTCTGAGCCGTGTTGGCGCGCACACGCACCAAGATGCTGCCATCTTCCACAACGGTGCCGGCGAACACGTCGTCGCCCACGCTGCGCTCGACGGCCAGCGGTTCGCCGGTCAGGGTCGCCTGGTTGACCATAGCGCTCCCCTGCTCGACCACGCCGTCGATACAGATAGACATGCCGGTGCGCACGGCGACCAAATCGCCGGGTTCAAGCTCGGTGGCGGCAACGCTTACCTCGGTGTCGCCGACGACCTTTTGCGCCTTGTCGGGCACATCGAGCAGCGAGTTGATGAGTTCGTTTTCGCTCATGGCGCGGGTGTAGTCCTCGAGCAGCTCACCCACGTTGAGCAGGAACATCGTCTGGCCCGCGGTGTCGACATCACGTTTGACGAACGAAATGCCGATGGCCGAAGCGTCAAGCACAGGAACGGTTAGGCGCGGCTGCGCCAGCTCATGAAGGGCAGCGCGCAAAAATGCCATGTAACCGGCCACGACAAACACCGCACGCAGAGGCGTCGGCAAGAACCAGCGGCGCGCGTAGTGGGCGCCGATAAGTGTGGCAAGATCCATGACGAGCTTGTGCTTGCGTGGCTCAAGCTGCATCACATAACCCGTCTTTGCGTCGGCAATGGCCTGGGCATCGAGCGCACACAAAGCGTCGAGCACGCCCGCACGACACTGCTCATCATATTCGAGCGCCATCTGGCCAATACGGCCGTAAACGCGCACCTTGTGCACGCCGTCGATGTCGCCGCTGAGCTTAAGAAGCGCATCGAGATCACTCTCTGGCACAGGACCCGCCAACTGAAGGCGGGTCCTGCCGGGGATCTCGCTAATAATCGAGAATCTCATAGCTTGTGCCTGGGAGCGTTACTCGGCTGCCTCGTCAGCAGCGGCCTCGCTCTGGGTGATGTAGGCAGCCTCGGCAACCATGTCATCGACATTGGCCTTGGCCTGCTCGACCATGTCCTGGTAGCAGTTCTTGACGCGCATACCGCACGCGATGCCCTGCACGCAGGCATTCTTGACCGGAGCGCTGGTAAGCAGCTTGATGCCGGCCGTGCCAAGCAGAAAACCGCCACCGACAAGCAGGGTATTGAACGTCGACTTCTTCATGTTGTTTCTCCCTTTTGCCGCATTGGACGCGGCACGGTGCCTCAGCACCCGAGTAAACAAGTTTGCTCGAGCACACTTTTGGAAAATAGTTTAGTTTATCTAACTATTAAGTTCAACAATGGTTAACTTTTTGGAAACTATGGGGGTGAACTCAATATGACAAAGGGACTGCCCCTTTGTCATATTCCTACAGCTGCCAGTCCGCCGCCTCCTTTTGCAGCGCAACCATGCGGGCGAATTCTCCACCTGCCGCCTTGAGCTGCGCCGGGGTGCCCTGTTCGGCAACCACTCCATTCTTGAGCACAACGATTTTGTCGGCATTTTCCACCGTACGCATACGGTGGGCAATAACGATAACCGTCTTACCTGCAAGCAGACGGGAGAGTGCCTGCTGTACCACGGTCTCGTTCTCCACATCCAAGCTTGCCGTCGCCTCGTCCAACAGCACGATGGGTGCGTCTTTGAGCAGCGCGCGGGCGATGGAGATGCGCTGGCGCTCGCCACCGGACAGCTTGGAGCCGTTCTCGCCGATCATGGTGTCGTAGCCCTGCGGCATGCGGCACACAAACTCGTCGCAGTTGGCGGCACGCGCGGCCGCAAGCACTTCCTCATCGGTGGCATCACGACGCCCGAGGCGGATGTTTCCCATCACCGTGTCGTCAAAGAGCAGCACGTCTTGGAACACGATAGCGTAGTCGCGCAGGAGTACCTCGGGATCGACGCCCGCAACATCCACACCGCCCACGGTAACCTTGCCCGCAGTGGCATCCCAAAAGCGCGCGGCCAGGCGGCTCACCGTAGACTTACCGGAACCCGAAGGACCGACCAGCGCCGTAACTTCGCCTTCCTTGGCGGTAAAGCTCACATCGGTAAGAACTTTCTCGCCGGCGCGGCCGTCCTCGCCCGCACCATAGCCAAATGCCACGTGATCGAACACCACATCGTGACCCGCGGGCTCAAATTTCTCGCTGCCCCGCGCCACAGGCTCTTCCATGATGGAACGCATGCGCTTGGCAGACGACTCGGCGGCAAACAGCTCGGACATTAACATTAACGCCTGGTCAAAGGGCGCATAGATACGGCTCACCATAAGCAAGAAGGCAAACATCACCAAAAAGTCGACCCGCCCCGAGGCAACCATCGCGGCACCCGTTACCAGCGTGGAAGCGACCCCCAGACGCAAAATGACAAAGGCAGAGTTGACCAAAAGCCCGTTAACGAGTTCTCCCTTAGTGGTCTCGCGCTCCTCGTCATCGATCACGGCACCGAGTCCCTCAAGATAATAGGCCTCCTGGTTGGTAGCGCGGATCTCGCGCACACAATCGAGCGTCTCCTGGATCGCCTCGGTGACTTTGACCTTCTCGGCGCGAACACGGTCGAACACCGGGACCATGGGGCCGCGCGTCAAATACAGCACGGCAAAGGCCACGGGAACGCTCCAGAACGCCGTGATCGCCAACTGCCAGCAAAAGAACAGCGATGCTGCGAACACAATAGCGCTTGCGATAATGGCGCCCCAAAGCTCTCCCAACACGTGGCTGTAGGCATGTTCCATGGTCTGGACATCGCCCATGATGGTCTCGGTTAAATCGGCCAGATCACGACGACCGAAAAACGACAGCGGCAGTTTGCGCAAGCGTTCGGCGATCTCCATACGCTGCTTGCCGCACTCCTCGTAAAAGATGCAGTAGGTGTAGTAATACTGTTGCCAGTTAGAGGCAAAGAGCAACACGAAAAAGACCAGGAGGCCGCCCACGATCGGCAGGGCATCCGGCAGGTCAGCGCCAGTGGCGAGATGTTCGACAAAACCGGCCATGACCAGGAATAAAAAGCCCATGCCGGCCATGGTAATAAGATTGGTGAGCGTGGTCCAGAAAATGCCGCGCTTTACGCCGGCGACGCCTTTATCGGATAGGAAATACTTCTTTTGGAATGAGGCGAACATTTAGGCCTCGCCTCCCTTCGTGACGGCGGCATCCGCGGTCGCTGCAGTGATTTTCCAGCTCGCGGCCTGTTCGTATTCGGCCCACATCTTGGCATACAAACCCTCTTGGGACAGCAACTCGGCATGAGTACCCGACTCCTGCACCCTGCCCTGGTTGAGCACCACGATTTGATCTGCGCCCACTACAGTCGAGAGTCGATGAGCAATCATAATGACCGTGCGACCCGCCGCCAGCTTGCTAAAGGCGCGCTGGATGAGCGCCTCGTTCTCGGGGTCGGCAAACGCCGTGGCCTCATCGAGCACCACGATAGGCGCGTCTTTAAGGATCGCGCGGGCGAGCGCCACGCGCTGGACCTCGCCGCCCGAAAGATATGCTCCGCCGGCACCGAGCATGGTATTGATGCCCTGCGGGAGCTTGGCCACAATGTCGTCGCACTGAGCTGCGGAGAGGGCCGCACGCACTTCGTCGTCAGTGGCCGTAGGCTTGGAGGCGCGCACATTATCGGCAAGTGTTTGCCGGAACAGCTGGTTAGTCTGGAACACGAAAGCGACCTGGTCCATAAGCTCGTGCGGATCCATATCGCAAACGTCCACACCGCCTACAAGCACTCGGCCCGAAGAGACATCCCAAAAACGAGGAATCAGGCTTGCGCAGGTTGACTTGCCGCCGCCCGAAGGACCCACTAGGGCGAGGGTGCTACCAGCGGGAACACTGAAACTTACATGGCTAACGGCAGGTGCTTCGGCACCCTCGTACGTAAAGCTTACGTCCTCAAATCGCACTTCGCCGCCGGCAGGGTGCTTGAGTTGGGCGGGCACGGAGAGCTGCTTGGAATCCATGATACTTCGAATACGAGCCAGCGAATCGGCACTCATCTGAGAGGCCTCGCCCACAAACATGAGCTTGGTCAGGGCCGTCGGTACCACGGCCGAAAATATCGCGTAAAACGTGAAGTTGGCCATAAAATGTGCGAAGTCCGTCTCGCCCGGCGCCAACAGCAACGCCACGGGCAACAGGAATGCCACAAGACCATTGAGCGCGGTAAGGTTGAGTACCTGCGGACCTCGGCAGAACGTGCCCGCATAGTTTTGTGCCATGTCGGCGTATTCGGCGATCGCATCGTGGAAAGCCTTAAAGGAGTAGACCGTCTGCTGAAACACCTTGACCACGGGAATACCGCGTACGTATTCGGTGCCGGTCTTGTTCATCTTGACCAGCGCTCCCATGTAGGCCTTCATGAACTCGGCGCCTTTGCCGCTCATCATGGTGGCCATGGCGCCAAACGAAATGGCCACCGAGATGAGGCATGCCGCGCCCAAGCGCCAATCGAGGGCGAAAAGCAATACGAGCAGGCCCACGACCATGGCGGCGGCGCCTGCGATATCGGGCAGCATGTGTGCGAGCAAAGTCTCGGTGGAGGCGGCACATCCGTCTACAACACGACGCAGCTCACCGGTGGCGTGCGTGTCAAAGTAGCCAAGCGGCAGCTTAAGCAGGTGCTCGCTCGTAGTCTTGCGGATATTGGACGCACAGCGAAACGCGGACAGATGCGTGCACATGAGCCCCACGAAATAAGCTACGATGCTTGCCAGGGCAAAACCCACGGCCCACCAGCCATACATCGCGATGTCGCAGGCTTCGCTCCAGTTAGGCGCCACGGCGATCAGATCGCGCGCGACAAGCCAAATGCACACGTACGGGCCAAAGCTCAGCAGCTGCGAGAGCGCCGAGAGCGCCATGCCCAAATACGTTAGGAATTTGCGGTCACCGGCATACGCGAGCAACTCGCCGATGCCTCCACCTTCCCTTTTTGATCCCTTTGCCATGAGATTCCTTTCTAACGGCTTGAGAGTTAACCGTTCTCAACTTATCATTGATATGTTAGCCAAGGCACACAATCGAGCCAGGCGTGGACGTTTTCGCAAAGGAAGGGGACGCTTTTGAAAATGCATCGGGCTGCGACCGACATAACTGAGCTCTACGCACCACAGTTTGAGCAGTTTGGCCTGGAGCTTTCCGGCAAGGGCGCTGTCTTTACCGGCGAGGTGGCAAACGATCGGGCGCACGGACGCGCATGGATCATGCCTCTCTCCCCTGCCTGCATTGTCATGGAGCATTTCATCACCCCGACGCACGATATGTACCTGGCCGAATACACACCCGAGCCGTACGCCTGCGTGAGCGAAGTCAGCGCGCCCACACTTACATGCATGCCCGAGACTGGCATAACGCCCGCGAACCTCAAACCATCGCATGGACCGTGGCCAAACAATGCCGTTTGCAGCTTTATCCAAGATAGCTGTGGCGAGGAATTAAGCCCGCTGTTTGCGGGGGAACTTTATCACTCGCGCTCGGTGCTCTTTTTGCCTGGATATTTTGACGAACTGGAGCACCGCTATCCCACCGAGTTCGCGGGAATCTTTGAGGCGTTTGCCGAGCCATGGCACGAGGAAGCGACGTCTGCCATCTATCACACGCTGCGCCGGATTAACGAGGACCGTGCCCAAACCGTAGGCGGACACGTCTATATGCAGGGCATCGTGGAGACCATGGTCGCGGAGCTCGCCTGTTCGCGCGCGGCCCACAAGCAGGCGCGGCAGGCGGCAGACACACGCGTCAGCATAACCATGGCCGAAGAAGCAACGGCAATGATTGAGCGCACGCTCGACAAAGGCAGACATGTGGGTATCAACGAGGTGGCCGAGAGGCTCTACACAAGCCGCTCCAAACTATGCGCCACCTTTAAGGCCCAAACCGGCGAGTCCCTGGGCGCCTACATTCGCAGACGCCGTATGGAGCGAGCGCAGGACCTTTTGGCAGATAGCGCGCTCACGATAGCGCAGGTGGCAGAGCGTCTAGGCTACCCTCAGCAGGCCGCCTTCGCCCAAGCCTTCAAGCAATACACCGGCATGACACCCACGGCTTGGCGAAGCAAGCATCGCTAAGGCCCAAGCTCCCTGGCCGTAACGGAGCGATTAATTAGCCGCCGCCCGTCAGCTCACCCGGGATCTAAACGTCAAGATGCGCACAATCAAGCGCCTTTTTGATAAGAGGGACAGATCGATCAGCCAAATACAACGGAATGTTGAGCACCCCGTCGTCGAGCTTTAGGTTCTTAAGTGAGTAGCGGACCCTCAATGGAGTCGTCTCCGCATGCTTGTCGGCATAGTACTTAAGGCTCTTGGAATGAACGACCTCTCCCGATTTGACCTCGACGGGAACGATTTCGTTTCCGACCTGAATCAAAAAATCGACTTCGTGCTTCGGCTTCTCGTTTGTCCAATAACGCGGAGCAGCATCTAACTGTGAAAGTAATGCCTGAAGCACATAGTTCTCGGCGAACGAACCTTTGAACTCCGAAAATAGCGCATCCGAGATGGCAAAAGCGGACGCATCCAGCCTTGCCATGCGGCGCAGCAAGCCGACATCAAGACAGTAGACTTTAAATGCCTTGAGGTCATCGTACGCAGAGAGCGGCACACCACCGGCAGCATTAAGGCGAACCGCCGTGATGAGCCCAGCATCGGCAAGCCATTCCAGAGCATCCTCGTATTCTCGAGCACGAGCCCCCTCGCGCACCGCACCCCAAACGAACTTTTTGTTCTCGCGCGCCAACTGAGCTGGAATCGAGTTCCATATTTGCGAAAGCTTGGCGAACTGCGCACGGCCACCATGCTTGGCATAATCGCGCTCGTAGGAATCCAAGAGATCAGACAACACCTTATCGACCTGAACGATATCGCCCGTCTCCACCCACCGGCCAAGAGCCTCTGGCATGCCGCCGCATGCAAAATAACGACGAAGATGCTCGACGAGACGGACATGGAAGAAATCGGGCACTGTCTCGATCTGATCCAGGCCGCCAAGGTATTCGTCGTAGTTTGCAGCGCCCTCGGCTTTCAGAAACTCGGAAAAGCTCATGGGGCGCATCTCCATGAACTCGACCTTTCCCACCGGAAAAGCGCTGGTCTCACGGGACAAGCGAACGCCCAACAAAGACCCTGCGCATGCGACGTGATACTCGGGGGCCTCGTCACAGAAGTATTTAAGGGCGCCGACTGCAGAAGGACAATCCTGGATCTCATCAATAATAAGCAGCGTTTCGCCGGGCTCGATAGGCTGTCCAAGTGCCAGGGAAAGATTTGAGATGATCCGTCGAGGATCGCGCGTACCTTCGAAAAACTGAGCGTACTCGCTCTGTACCCCAGGTGACGGCTCCTCGAGCGTCAGATACACAAAATTGCGGTACGAGGTTCGACCGAACTCCTTAAGCGCCCACGTCTTTCCAACCTGGCGCGCCCCCTTAAGGATAAGCGGCTTACGATATTCTGACGCTTTCCAAGCGTTAAGCTTGGCAATGATATCTCGCTGCATGGCCGAACCTCCCGCAAAGAATCTTCCGTAAACGTGATATTTCCCACATTTTACCCTAGGTAAAACGTGACATTTATCACATTTACGGAAGTTTTAAGCTCATTTCGCCACACTTTCATCACATTCAAAAGGCGGAGGCGCATTTTGCGCCTCCGTCACCATCTTTCCTATCAGCCCGCCTGACCCGAACGGCCGAGTCGTCACGGAACCGAGGGGCCGAGCGCAGGGCCTTGCCTCTCAATGAGTTCCGCACGAACAGGAGGCGCCAGTGGCGCCTCCGTCGTGAGTCAGGACTGTCCGAAATTGAGAGGCAAGGCCCTGCGCCCGGCCCCTCGGTTCCCGCTTACGAGAGCGACGTTCTCAGCAACTCGTTGAAGAGCTTCGGGTTGCCCTTGCCGCGGCTCGCCTTCATGCACTGGCCCACCAAAAAGCCGATGACCTTCTGGTTGCCGTCACGATACTGCTGCGCCTGCTCGGCACAGTTTGCCAGCACCTCGTCCACAATCGGCTGCAGCGCACCGGCATCGCTCACCTGACGCATACCACGCTCGTCGACGATCTTGTTGGGGTCGTCGCCGGTCTGGGCCATGGCCTCAAAGACCTCGTGCGCCTGGTTGGAGCTGATAGCATCGGTCGCCAGCAGCTTAGCCAGCGCCGCAACCTGAGCCGGCGCGATACCGGACTCGGTCAGCGACACGCCCGCGCCCTTAAGATAGGCGATCATCTCGTTCACCAGCAAGTTTGCAACCGTCTGGGCCTCCTTGCCAGCCATACCGGCAGCGGCGGCCTCAAAAAACTCGGCAAACTCGGGGTCGCCGGCAATCTGCTCGGCGTCGGCCGCCTTAATGCCAAAGTCGGCCTCAAAACGGACGCGCTTGGCATCGGGCAGCTCGGGGATCTCGCCACGGCAGCGGTCGATGAACTCGTCGTCCAGATCGAACGGCGCCAGATCGGGGTCGGGGAACAGACGATAGTCGTCTGCCGTTTCCTTCACACGCATGACCACGGTGCGCTTGCGACTGGGCTCCCAGTGGCGGGTCTCCTGATAGATGATGCCGCCCTCCTCGAGCACCTCGGCCTGGCGGCAGATCTCGTAGGCAAGGCCATCGTGCAGGCTCTTAAACGAGTTGAGGTTCTTGAGCTCGGTCTTGGTGCCCAACTTGGTCTCGCCGCGGCGGCGCAGCGACACGTTGCCGTCGCAGCGCATGGAACCCTTCTCCATGGAGCAGTCCGAAATGCCCAGCGTCACAAAGATGCGACGGAGCTTCTCCATAAACAGACGCGCTTCCTCGGGCGTGCGCAAGTCGGGCTCGGTGACGAGCTCGATCAGCGGCGTGCCGCAGCGGTTGTAGTCGACGAGCGACTCGGCCGCGGCGGTAATGCGGCCCTCGGCACCGCCCACGTGCACCATCTTGGCGGCGTCCTCCTCCATGTGGATGCGCAGGATGCGGATGGGCACCGTGTAGGAACCGTCCTCGCGACGCTCGGGCATCTGCAGGTTGGACGCGTCATAGCTGGCCAGGTGGCCGGCGCGCTGGTTGCCTTCGCGCATGGTCGACGTCATGGACGTGGACAGGCCCTCGGCGTTGGCCGAGGCGCTCGCCAGGCTCTGGGCCTCGGCCTCGCCAAACGCGCAGTCGGGGCGCTCGGCGGCACCGCGACCGGTCACGTCCAGGTCCAGGTGACCGTACATGGCAAAGGCGACCGGACCCTGCGTGGTCTGGAAGTTCTTGGCCATATCGGGATAGAAGTAGTGCTTGCGGTAGAACATCGAGTGGCGCTGGATCTCGCAGTTGGTGGCAAGGCCGGCCTTGACGATGCTCTCGATGGCGCGCTTGTTAGGCACCGGCAGGGCGCCGGGCAAGCCCAGGCACACCGGACACACGTTGGCGTTGGGCTCGTCATCGTGGCTGAGCTTACAGTTGCAGAACATCTTGGTGTCGAGTGCGGTGAGCTCGGTATGGATCTCCAGGCCGATCACGGCCTCCCAATCCTGCAGGACCTCGGAAAGCTCCTTCATTACAGCTCGCCTCCCTTCCCGGCAAAATCGGGCGCGACGGAAAGCGCGGGCGCGCCCGTGGCGGCATCGGCAAAGCCGCGCTCCAGGGCGCGGGCAAACGTGAGCAGCTGACGGTCCTTAAAGGCAGGCCCCACCAGCTGGGCAGAAACGGGCAGCTGAGTATCCTCGCCCAGACCCAGCGGCACCGAGATACCACCGTTGCCGCAAATGTTGAGCGAGATGGTGTACAGGTCGGAGAGGTACATCTGCGTGGGGTCGCTGATCTCGCCAAACTTAAAGGCCGTGCGCGGCGAGGCGGGCATGAGGATGGTGTCCACCTTGGCATACGCGGCGTCGTAGTCCTGCGTGATGAGCGTGCGGGCCTTTTGCGCAGCGTAGTAGTACTTGTCGTACACGCCCGAGCTCAGCAGGTAGGCGCCGAGCATCTGACGGCGCTTGGCCTCGGCGCCAAAGCCGTGGGCGCGCGACAGCGAGCTCTGGTCGGACAGGTTGGCGCAGCCCTCCTCCTGGTAGCCGTAGCGAATGCCGTCGAAGCGCGCCAGGTTGGAGAACGCCTCGGCCGGACCGATGACGTAGTAGGCGGCGATAGCGGCGTCTAGGTGCGGCAGGTCGACCTCGACCAGCTCGGCACCCTGGTTCTGCAGCTCCTGGGCGGCGCGCTGGACAGCAGTCTTGACCTCGGGCGTCAGGCCCTCGGCCTCCATAAACGCAGGGATAATGCCCACGCGCTTGCCCTCGATGCTGTCGTTGAGATGCTCAGTAAAGTCGACGGCGCAATCCTGGCTGGTGCAGTCGTACGGATCGCGGCCCGCGCCGGTAAGCGCGTTCATGGCCAGCGCGACATCCTCGACCGTGCGGCCAAAGGGTCCCACCTGGTCGAGCGACGAGCCAAAGGCAACCACGCCGTAACGGCTCACGGCGCCGTACGTGGGCTTAAAGCCCACCACGCCGCACAGCGACGCCGGCTGGCGAATGGAGCCGCCGGTGTCCGAGCCCAGCGAGAGCACGACCTCGCCCGCGGCGACGGCGGCGGCGGAGCCGCCCGAGGAGCCGCCGGGCACGCGCTCGGTATCCCAGGGGTTGTTGGTGCGGTGGAACGCCGAGCTCTCGGTGGAGCTGCCAAAGGCAAACTCGTCCATGTTGGCCTTGCCCATGGGCAGGCAGCCGGCATCGAGCATGCGCTGGACGCAGGTGGCGGTGTAGACGCTCTGGTAGTTCTCGAGCATGCGGGAAGCGCAGGTGGTGCGCGTGCCCACAAGGTTCATGTTGTCCTTGATGGCCAGCGGCACGCCCGCGAGCGGAGGCAGCGGCTTGCCTGCGGCACGGTCGGCATCCACGCGCGCAGCGGCCTCGAGCGCAAGCTCGGGCGCCACCTGCAGGAATGCCTGGACCCCGCCTTCGCACGCCTCGATGGCGACAAGGGAGGCCTGGGCCACCTCGGTAGCGGTAAAGTCGCCGGCGGCAACGCCCGCGGCGATCTGGGCGGCGGTAAGGGAATCGAAGCTCTGCGCCATTACTCGCTCTCCCCCTCTCCCAAAATGGACGGCACGCGGAAGTAGCGGTCGCGCGCGCTGCCGGCGTTTTCAAGCGCGACGTCGAGCGGCAGATCGCGCTCGGGCTCGCGCAGGTCATCGCCCATCACGTTGGACAGGCTTCCGATAGGATGGAACGTGGGCTCCACGTCGGGCAAGTCATATTGCAAGACGGGCTCGAGCATCTGGACGGCGTCGTTCATGTAGGACGTCATCTGGGTGAGCTCGTCATCGGTCAGTGCGATCTTTGCGTACTCGGCGATGCCGCGCACGTCTTTCTCGCTGAGTGCCATAGGCGCTCCCTTCCGCATAACAGATAAACCGCTCTAGTATACAAGGCAACGCCGCTTGGAGCAGGTGCTTTACCCAAATGCAGCGAAAACGTAACGAGGACGGCGAACGCGGTCCGGCAGCTCTGCAGCGAAAACCGCATAGCTCACAACACAAACCATCACAACATTCGACGCTTATCGCCAAAATCGAAATTTTCATCGAATGTTGTGATGGTTTGGAACCCCCGACCACCACAAAGGTGCCTGTCCCCATTGTGGTGGTTCTGGAGAATGTCTTATGCCGAGGCCTTGGCCTTGCGGCGCTTGCGGACCGCGTGGACCACGATGTCCAGCAGCAACAGCACAATGGCTACGACCACGATGAGCACGGCAAACTCGCGCTTGCCCCAGTGGCGACCGGCCAGCGACTTTTGCTTGTCGACGTCCTTCTTGTTGTACTTGGTGCGCACGCAGTGCACCAGCAGGCGATGGTCGTTTACGCCGTAGGGCGTGCAGGTGACAAGCGTCACCTTGTCGGCGCCGGGCTCGATGGTCAGCGACTCCATCTCCTCGGGCAGCACCACCTCGGAGTCCACCATCTTGTAGGCGAGCGTCTTGTTCATGGTGTGAAGCAGCACCAGGTCGCCGGGCTCCAGCGAGTGGATGTCGTCGAACATGCTCAGGTTGCGCATGCCCGAGTGCGCGGTGAGCACGCAATGCGTCGAGGTGCCGCCCACCGGCAGGCTCGTGCCCTCCAGGTGGCCGACGCCCGCCATGAGGACTTCTTCGCTCGTGCCGTGGTAGATGGGCATGCTCACGTCGATGGAGGGGATCTCGACCCAGCTCATCATGGGGTCGCGGTCAAAGATGAGCTGCTGGGCGTAGGGCTCGATCTGGTCGGCGGGGAGCTCGGTGGCCTCGCCCGCCAGCTGCTCGTTAAAGGAGCGCGCCTGGAGCAGGATGCGCTCGCGCTCCTCGGCAGACAGCGCGTCCACGGTGCTGGACACCGTGCTGATCTGGTTGAACACGCCCGAGGCCTCGAGCCGGTCCAAGATCCACGGCCAGGTCATAAGGCCCACGCCAATAAGGATGATGACGATGGTGATGAGCCGGTCGGCCCAGCGCGGCAGCCGCTTGCGGCGGCGCTTGGGCTTTGGTTGAGGTTTGGGCTGAGGGCTTGAGCCACCGTTGGCCGCGGCGTTATCGCTCTTCATGTGTTTGGCACCCTGCGCCATCGCCGATCACTCCTTTACAGCTCAAGTTGTCTAAACAAATAATAGCCGATTCGCGAGCCCCTACCCCGGACAACGCAGCCAGACTGCATTATCCGGACTACCTAACCTCGCTCAACCAATCAGGCCATATGTTGCTTTCATCGTCTCGACTAGCTGTGTCGTCGTTACGCCCGCAACCCCGATCTGCTTCAGATTGATGTCACTCGCCTCACAGTCTTTAACAAACGCAAGCATATCGTCCTTCAGCTCTTCGACTAGGTTGACACCCGCCGACTCACCAAGCAGCTGAGCAAGCCTCAGCGCATCGCGTTTATGCTTTTTGACCTTCCTCGAGTCAACGTTCTCCCCGGCTTCCCTTCTAGCTTTTAGGTCGAGATACGCCTTCGCTTTGAACGGGACAATGTATTCCGTATCCAGGACCGAAACACCGTCTACTGTCCGAATTCCCTGAAGAAACAAGCTGTAGTAGGCATCGTCCAACAAAATAGCCGAAAGACTGCTTATGTTTTCATCAACGTGAATTGGCGTCACATCAACTCCCTCACGACCCTTTAGAAAGTCGGGGCACTTCGCGAAGAGCTCGATCATATGGGGATAACCCGGCCTCTTTGGTTCCGTAAACCGATAAAAACACGAGGCTTCGCTTTCACCCCAGCCGCAGCGGTAGCCGCCATCACGCACCAAGGTCCATATGGCTTCGGCCGTCTGAGGCAACCGGTCATCGGCGACAATGACCACATCAAAATCGTGGGTCGCCCTAAACGAAAGTCCCGCCTCCGCGAGCAAAATGTCGCATGCTGTGCCGCCGATAAGGGCATACGACCCTTCAGCTTCCTGCATATGCTGCCGAAATACCTGGAGACCTTCTACAGCGCTTCCTGCCATGGATATTCCTTTCCAAACATGTGATCGAGTTCGAGCTGAATTCGTTCATCGTCGATTGCCGCCAAAGATAGCGCAAGTGAGATGTCGTCGATACGGGAGGAGTCGGCAAACACGGGCGCATAGCGCCACACTTGGATCATCGCCGTTTCGTTATCCGGCAGCTCCCCGTCTGCGACTTCAAGGTCGCTCAGTTCACGCCATGTACTTCTTAAGACGGCCTTTTGCTCCATGCCCGGCGCAGCGAGCATCGAACGCACAGCGAGCGCCGTCTCCCCAGCGTCAGCAAGACCGTCAACCCGCGGCGTCTTCCTAGCAAAAAAGACCTTCGAGACAGGCGAAGAGAGCTCCGCCATGTGCTCACTGAGCAGAAGATCAACGGCCACGGGGAACACAATGACACGCCGTTCGCGCCGCTCGCGCCTTGCGAGCCCCCTGTCTACAAGCTCGGTTACGGCCTCACTCGCGCGGCTTGCCGAAATCCCAAGCGCACGACAAAGGTCATCGGAATGATATGACTCCTGCCCTGCTCCCCAGATTGCGGCAGCCTGCGCGTTGGATGACATCTTGGTCGCGCGATTATGAAATCTAGTGCCGCCCCTCTCCGTGCAGGCCGCGCCCATAAATGGAAGAAAGGCCTGTCTACCAGGGCAAACAAAGGGGATTCCTTGTGCGACCAATGCCTTGCGCTGGCGCGCATCGGCATCAGGAAACGAAACGACGACAGGAGCCTCCGCACGCAAGGCTAGCTGGCTATAGACTCTCTTAGCCTCGGGAAGCCCAACGCCAGTAGGCAAACTTGCAAGCAAAAAAGAAAAACCGTTTGCGTCAACGGCGCGGATCTCAATCGACCGCAGATGCAGCGGCAAGCGTGCGGATCCAGGCCAAGTTTTAGCCTTGGCGGAGAGGCCTAGTGCTTCTTGTAAGTAGGTAAGCGCTTCGTTCATTTCCATCTTTTTCGCTTAGTTCCAGTTTATATTGGAATTATACATAATTTTCGGAAATAACAAGATTTCTATCAGGCATAGGCCCGTATTTGAGTTTTCAAAAAGTCGCGAATCGACAGAGTGATTCGGGATACAATAGCTACAGGAAACGACGCATCCCGCGTAAGTGATCGAAAGCGCGGGCGGCCTAGTTTTCTGGTTTTGTTAAATGCCCGGGCCTCTAACCCCGGGCATTCTTATTTGCGCTTGTTGCGGCGCAAATGCCTTCTACCGTCCGCACCGCGCGAGCGCCTACGGACCTTAAACCGAACCTCATACGAGTCAAGAAACGCGATGACGGATGAGTCCGCACCGGACGGTAAAGGCTGCCTGTGTTGTCCAAAAAGAACGGGGCAAACTCCAGCGCGGAGTCTGCCCCGAAAAGAGAGTGGCAAAGCAAGAACGTCGATGGACGAGAAAAGTGTCCGCAAGTCTCATGACCATCACATCCCACCTGCCAAAGGGATGGGCGAGTGAGTGTTACTCCTGCTCGGACTCCTCAGCCTGCTTACGGCTGCGGATGAGGTGCGCCACGCCAATGCACAGCACCGCGCCACCAGCGATCCAAGTGAAGGTCACGCCGTTGAGGCCGGTCAGCGGGAGGCCAGAACCCTTCTTGTTCTTGATGGTGAGGGGAATCATGGTCGTGGGCGCGTTATCTTCAATCGTGGCAGTGACCATATCGGAACCAGGAGTCACGCTGAGCTTTTTAAGCGTGCCGTCTGTATTGAATTCAGGCGTCACCGTGATTTCGAAGTCGGCGATGGTGTTGTAGCCCGCAGGCGTCTTGCTCTCGGAAATCAGGTATGTGCCCGCAACAAGCCCGGGAATAGAGACCTTGTTGCCCGCCCCCTCGGTTTCAAACGTATAGGCGTCGTTTACGTTGTCGCTGAAGCTGCCGTCTTGCTTCAACCATTTTTCAACTTTTTTATTGGACCCTTCCGTGATCATTTTGACCTTAAACCCCGCAACGAGTTTGGCGTTAGCGTTGTTCGGGTCAGTCTTAGTTACATCGAGACCAAAGACGTAGTCAGTGACCTTGTCCGACTTAGAAGTGCCCTTATCATTAGTCACGGGATTGTTGGAATAGACAAGCTTGACCTCATTGGTGTTACCGGTGGTCGTGTATTCGGCATCGCTGGTGAGCTGAGCTTTGTAGGTCACGACGACCGTGGAGTCTTTGTCGACAGTGATTGCAGCGCCGTTCTCGCCCTTGACGGCCTTGAGGTCATCGAACTTGACTGTAAGGAGCTCGCTGTTCTTGACGGTATCCTGCGCCGCAGCGACGTTCGCGCTGAACCCGGACTTGACCTCGGTCTTGGCCTTGGTTTTGCCGTCGACGATGTAGACGTGGAGGCCCTCGGGGGCGTTGTTCTCGCCCTTGATAACGATGAGGCCCTTGCTCAGCGTATCTTGGAATTCATAGTAATACGTACCGTACGAGGCAATATTATCTGCAACGCTACCGGTCAGCCTGTAGTCAATTTCCTGTCCGATCCAAGCATCGCCGCTGTTCTTCCAGTAGCTCTCTTCAGCATCGGCAGCATCCTTACCTGCAGTGTCGTCGAGAATCTTTTTGTCGACCCTGGGGATACTGGTCTTCTCGGTAACGACCACGGGATCACCGCCAACAATCGCGAAGATCGGAGAGGTGCCAGTGTTCGGCTTGGCCTGATTCGTAAGACCATCAGACACGAAGAGATAATAGCCATCACCGTAAAGGCCAGCTTCATTAGTGTTCGGGCGCGTCCACGGAGTACCTGCGTTAAGGGGATCTCCCGCAGCGGTCTCCGCCTTAACACCTTGCTTCATGCCTGAAACCGCAGCCGCAATTTCATAAAGCACATCGCCGGGGGCAACACGCGTACCGTCGCTGCTGGATGCAGTGCTGGCAGTGCCATTCACATTTTGAGAAAGCCACTCAGCCACAACAGAAGCTGAAGCATTCTTATCGAGCTTCTGGGTGGGGTCTTTCTTCACGAGTTCCTGATACTCAGCAGATCCCTTAATGGCGACAATCACCTTGGAGCCGATAGCATCATTTGCCCATTCAATATCAGAAGCAACCTTGCCATTGTCTTTCTCGTCAACGACTTTTGCCTTGAAGATCTGATAGGCCTTGAACGTATTGCCTTGGTTATCCTCGGCAACCTTATTGATGGTGATGCTGTTATTCGGAGCCGCCACATCCTCAGCAAACGCCATCGTGACGGGCGCCATAACTCCGCCGAAGCTCAGCGCTGCTGTGAGGCCGGCGGTTACTGCCAGGCGGGCGATGTTCTTGCTCATGCTCATCTTCTTTTCCTCTGCTTTCTGCTTGAATTCCATTTGATCTAAATCTGTCTGTCTGTGTCTTAGCATCTGCTTCGCTACGTCTCGCCCCGCTCTCTGCGGGGCTGCCAGCTACTCTTTATGGCTGCCACCTCCCCGCTTGACCAGGAGCGCGACCACGATGAGCGCGGCTCCGGTGACCGCTGCGGCGGCCGCGGCGTACATTGCCATATCGCCAGTCGAGGGCATAAAGCCTCCGGTGGTAATGCTAGGGGGTGTGCCGGTGGGCGTGTTAATGAGCGACGCCTCCAGGCTGCCCGTCGACCCGTCCGCGCTGTCGGCGCGCAGGGGCGACTCGGCCGTGATGGTGAGCTTGGGCTTGGCGGCGGCCACCTGGTCGACGTCCAGGCCCTCGGCCTTGACCGTCACGGAGCGCGTACCCTCAAAGGCGGTGTAGCCCTTGGGCGCCTTGAGCTCGCGGACCTCCAGCTTGCCCGAGTCCACGCCCGAGACGGTCACGCGGCCGTCCTCGCCCGTGGTGACGGTGGCCTTGCCCTCCGCATCCCACGTACCGTCGGCCGCCAGTGTGCGACCGCGATCGTCGGCGATGCTCAGGACCGCCCCGGCAAGCGGCTTGTCGCCGTCGCTGCCGCGCTTGGTAAGCGCGAGATCCCAGGTGTAGGCCGTCGCGTCATCGCTCGGCGTGCGGGTGAAGCCGGCGTCGCCGGACTGGTCGGACAAGGGAGAGCGCGGGTAGCGCAGGTAGACCTCGTTGGGGTTGCCCTTGGCGATGCCGTGGTTGCAGCCGCTGGCGAGCGGCGCGTTGTACACAGCGACCACGCGGGCGCCCGCGGTAAAGGCTTCGGTCCCGCCGAGCGCGGCGATGAGGTCGCCGGTGCGCACGGTGAAGGTCTTGCCGTCGGCCGCTACCTTGGTGGCGCACTGGGCCGTGATGTCGGTCCAGCCCTTCGCGGGCTCGGTGCCGGCGCGGCCGTCCCTGCCGGCCGAGACGGCGTCGAAGCCGCCGTCCGCACCCGCCGCCACGTACACGCGCATGCTCGCGGCCACCTTGGAGGGGTCGAGCCCCGCGCTCATGGTGTCGACGAACCGCACCGCGTAGGTGTCGTAGGCCGTGAGCCCCGCCGGGACCGTGGCCGAGAGGCGCCAGTACAGGTCGTCGGCGACCGTGGCGTCGGCGGCCTTCTGCCAGGCGGCGGTGCCGTCCTCCAGCACGTGCTTGGACACCTTGGGCGTCGCCGCCTTGGGCTTGACGGTGACGGCGCTGCCGCCCACCAGGGCCATGATCGGCGCGGTGCCGACCTCGCCTTGGGCGATGGCGTCGTCGTCGGCGACGATGAGCCAGTAGCCGCAGTGCAGCTCGGCCGCCGTACCCGCGTTAAGGGCCACGAACACGGCGCCAGAGCTCTGGAGGGAACGAGCGAGCTGTGCGCTCAGCGCGCTCGTAAGGTGGGAATCGGTGTTGAGCCACTCGGCAGCTTCCTGCGCGGTGGTCTGGGAATTGGGCATGCCGGCGCTGTGCAGCACAGGCAGTGCGGCGTCGCGCGCGGCGTCGCTTGCCCAGGTGAGGTCGGTGGCGATCTTGGCGTCGCTGTCGCCGTCGACGACGTTGGCGCTAAAGATCTGGTAGGCGTCGTAGCTGCTCGCCACGGTGCCGCTCACCGTGATGGAACCGGTCGAGGTCGGCGCGGCCTGCGCGGAAGCGGGGAACACAACCGCGCAGGTGCCGACCACGAGGGCAAGCAGCGCAAACAAGATCGGGAAGGAGCAAACTTTCTTATTCACGACGCTCACCTCCCTTCGCATTCGCCTTGCGACGAATGTGCATCCAGGCTGCAGCAGCGCAAAGCACCGCCGCGCCGGCAAGGTACGTCAGAGTGACGCCCGACATACCAGAAAGGGGCAAAGAGGTGGAGTAGGTGTTGGTGAAGGTGGAGGCGGGAATGGCGTCGGGCGCGGCGGCGGAGGGTTCAACCACGACGCCCTGCCCGTTCTCGCCAAGGGTGTTGCCCATGTCGTCCTTCATCTGCGTAACGGTGGTAGAGGTGGTAAGACCGGTGTACTTGCCAGTGGTCTCATTCATGACGGCCTTCACCGTGACGGCAACCTGGTACTCGGCCTTGGAGTAGCGGAGCTTATCGATGGCACCGGTGGTAGGCGCGACCTCCTTCACCGTGTAGGTGTAGGTCCTGGCGTAGTCATCCGCCGTACCGGGGGTATCGGACAGGTGCGACTTGTTGAACGTCATGGCGCCAAAGGTCGCCGTGATGTTGTTGGGCTTGGCGGCGTCGGTCTCCCCTGCTGCGGGTGCAATGGAGAGGTCTGCCGGGTTAGGAATGGGCACGTTGGTTGCGTAATCCCCCGTAGCCTCGATGTTGAAGTCGAACGCAACGTATTTCCCGCTGGAATCCTTCGGCCAGTCCGTATTACGGACGGACTTAGTCACCGGGATTTCCACGGACGTGGTGGTGAGAGAATCGGAGATGTACGTAGTGCCCTCAACAATGCTCGGTTTCTTTCCCTCGGTCCACGCAATGGAACCGTCCGCCTTGGACACCGTGAACTCGTAGGTTGTCTGGTTCAGCTCGTAGCCAAACGGCGCCTGGGTCTCCGTGAGCGTGTACGTGCCCGGCAGCAGACCCTCGAGCTTGAACTTGCCATCGGCGGGATCAGAATCTGCCCACTTGTTGCTGACAGCTTCCGCATTCGTATCGTTATCAATCACAGTCAGGGATGCAGCGTCCGGAATTTCGGCACCATCGGCATCCTTTACCTTGGTAAGCGCCCACTCGGAACCAGCCAAAGGAGTGTGTCCCGTGTCGCTCTCCTCAACCTTGGTCCAAGACACCGTACCGGTGATCTTGGTGTTGGAGATGGCGCCCGTGGTGTTGGAATCATCGAATGAAACGAGCTTATTTCCGTTCACCGTGTCCACATGACCCTGAACATAGTTCACCTGCTCGCCGGTGTTGTTCATGGTTGCGTAGTAGATGGTGTCCGACTTCTGATAACCAGCCGGCGCCTTGACCTCGCGAATGTAGTACGTGAAGTAGTCTTTATCGTTGGGATCGCCAATTTTGGCCTTCTGATTCAAATAGTTGAACTGAAGCTCGCCATCATCCGAAGAGTAATCATTGGCACCGCCATCCGTTACCGTAACGATGGGATACGTTTCATTCTTGGCATCATCGACAGTGCCGTATATCGTCCACGAGGAACCAGAAAGCGGCGTCATGCCGTCCGCAGCGTCGACCTTGCTCCACGCAATGGCAGAGCCGTCCGGTGTATACGACCCAGACCACGGGAAGTTGTGACGCTCCTGATCCATATCGATGACGGAAGCCGAGTTACCCTCGAGATTTGTGAAGTTGTACGCGATCTTAGGGTTGTTCATCATGAAATCTTCGCCCACGTACACACGACCGTTGGTGGTCACATGGTCGTCGAAGCTTCCGTTGGGAACGAGAATCGATCCGAGCATAGCAGCGGCGGGGTCATCGTCGGTCCACTTGCCGTCCCCGCCGCCATTGCCCCAGTCGCTTCTACCCTCGCCCGCAATGCCACCACGGATGGTGAGGCTCGTGGTATCGACAAAATTCCACATGATGGACTGGGAGGCCAGCGAGTATTTCGCGCGAAGGTCTTTATCGGCGTTACTCTCATAACCGCGAGATATTTCTGTATCGCCCCACCAGAAGCGCCAGCCATTGTGGAACTCGACAGGACCAGCACCTGTAACGTTCACGACAATGGATGCGCCTTCGGGGACATTGGTGAACTTAAAGTCGACGCCGCGGTAGTAGACGCCATCCTTCAAGTTGGAGAGCTCGGAACCGGCAATGGTGAAGACCTGTTGCATAGAAGTTCCATCGCCGGTAAAGGTGATAAGTCGCTCGGTGTTGCAAATCTTATAGTTCGGGATTCTGGTATCAAGCGCACCGGAAACAGACTTCTCACTACCATCGAAAGTGAGTGTATAGCTTGTTCCCTTGTTATCGTACTTGTTGATTGCGTAGCTGTTGTCGCTAATTGCGGAACCATCCGTAACTGTGCCGGTATTTGCAAACGAGGCGAGCTGTTTCGATAGCTTCGAGAGGTATCCATCTGCACCGTTGTAGCTCGAATAATCGTTACCGTTAACATTAGTCAAATCAACATTTTGATTGAACAGGTCGCTCTTCAGAGCATCCGAGCCCTCGAACCAATTACCTTGCTTTTTCACGACAGACTGGCGCCCGTTGTTAGCATTCGAATCCCAATAGGAATAGGTAATGGGACCGGCGATCTGCGCGGTATAGTCATAGCCAGGGTGGGAGTCAGTCTTTGTCGCCTTGCCGACCCAAGCACCCTTGGTCCAAGCACCAACCGTCGCAGCATCTGAGGTCGTTCCCTGACCGGTATTCATGTTCTCAATCAAGCTGTTTATGCCGGCGACCGCAAGCACCGTGCTTCCCTCCCTGGGACGAAACTGCGATCCAAAACCAACGGTGCCGAAACGGAAGCCCTGGCCGCCCCAACTCTCCTTGATAGGATTCATGGCCAGTTTGCCGTGGACCACGGTAAGGCCCTCCGCCTCAGCGGCATATGAGCCGGTGGGGGCGTTATTCGCATCAAGAGTGCTAATTTTGTTCGGCTTACCACCGATGTACATGTCGCGGCCGACGTAGGTGGCCACGCCGGGATCGGGGGTGGAGATATCGATATTCGTACCGATACCGATAGACGTGGGAACATAAATTCCCTTCTCCACGGTGGCCGTCGCTCTCGCTGAAGCCGCATTCGCACTCTGAGCCTGCTCAACACTATTTGAAGAGCCAGCCTCGCCGCCATCGGTCTCGTTGCTATTCTGGTTTTCGGCATCCTCGCTGGTGTTATCTACAGCAGCGGACTCACTTGAGGAACCCCCCCCCCGTTACAGTTTCCTCGGTAGAAACTGTCTGGGTGTCGTTGGCGATGGCCTGCGAGATCGGGGGCATAACGAGCGACAGTACCAGGCTCAAAACGGAAGCTCCGCACAAAACACCTGCTAGTACACGATGTGCCGTTTTATTGTTCTGCTTAGATTTATCTGAATTTGCTGTCATCGATGTCTCCTCCCCAAGAGACCGCGATCTTGCTCTTTCACGAATTAACCTTGAGCGCGCAACCTATAATTGCTCGCTCTCGATATGCATATTATTACTTATTGTTTAAACAATGAAAAGCCAGATTCTATCAATTTCTTTTCTCAGAGTCTTTCCTTGATTATCGACTTTATCCGAACACCTCCCACATTCATCCGCACATGTACGGATGAATGTGGGAACCCGATACCC
>NZ_JBDMHB010000022.1:0-34865 GCF_039752955.1 Collinsella aerofaciens | reverse complement strand
CGCAAAGGAAAGCACTTAATGTGCTGTCCGTCTTGCGCAGGACTGTAGAGCAGCAAACTTAACCCGCCCCGGCCCCCGATGGCCCCAGACCGGCGGGATGGACCAGTTCAGATGGGGCTTTGATGCATGGGTGGTCTGTTGGTGGGCAAATGGGTATCATACTGTGGTTACTGCGTCGACTCTATGATGCATGTTTGTACGTTCCCGACGGTCGGTTTGCCAGAAGCGCCCCGTCGGTTGTTTCAGACCCGTTTCGAAGAAAGGAAACAACACTAACCTATGGCAGCTAAAAAATCATCTCCCTTGAAGATCATCCCGCTCGGCGGCCTTGACGGCATCGGCAAGAACATGACGGTCTTCGAGTGCGGCGACGACATGGTGCTCGTCGACGCCGGCCTCATGTTCCCGGATGACTCCCAGCCCGGTATCGACCTGGTGCTTCCCGACTACACCTATGTTTTGGAGAACGAGGAAAAGCTCCGCGGTATCGTCGTCACCCACGGCCACGAGGACCACACCGGTTCGCTTCCGTACCTGCTGCAGGACCTCAACAATAAGGTGCCCATCTTTTCGAGCAAGCTGACGCTTGGCTTTATCGAGGGCAAGCTTTCTGAGTTCCGCATCCGCGCACCCAAGTTCCGCGAGGTCAAGGGCGGCAGCCATGTCAACCTCGGCGGCATCTCGCTCGACTTCTTCTCGATGACGCACTCCATTCCCGGCGCTCTGGGCGTGTTCATCCGCACCAACCAGGGTACCGTTATGCACACCGGCGACTTTAAGCTCGACCAGACGCCCATCGACGGCGTCACGCCCGACTATGCCGCTATCAGCCGCTTTGCCAAGCAGGGTATCGACCTGCTGCTTTCCGACTCCACCAACGCCACGGTTCCCGGCTTTACCAAGTCCGAGGCCGAGGTTGGTCCCAACCTGCTGCACGCCATCAAGAACGCGCCGGGTCGCGTGTTCGTTGCGTCGTTCTCGAGCCACATCCATCGTTTGCAGCAGATCTGCGATGCCGCCCGCAAGTGCGGCCGTAAGGTCGTTGTGACCGGTCGCTCCATGCTCACTAACACCCGCGTGGCGCGCGAGCTTGGCTACCTCAACATCGACGACGCCGATATCATCGATGCCTTTGACATTGATAACCTGCCTGACGACAAGATTGTTGTCATGTGCACCGGTTCGCAGGGCGAGCCGCTGTCGGCCCTGTCCCGCATGGCCAATGGCGAGCACAAGACGCTCTCCATCCACGAGGGCGATACCGTTATCCTCTCGGCAACTCCTGTTCCCGGCAATGAGAAAGCCGTCCAGCAGGTCGTCAACAGCCTGGCCAAGCTCGGCTGCGACGTGTGGGATAAGAACCGCGCCCTCGTTCACGTTTCCGGTCACGGTAGCCAGGAGGAGCTCAAGCTCCTGATGGCCATGGCCAAGCCCACGTACTTTATGCCGGTTCACGGTGAAGCCGTGCATCTGCGCGCCCATGCCCAGCTGGCCCGCAAGATGGGTCTCAAGGACGATCATATCTTTATCCTCGACAACGGCGACACGCTCGAGATGCGCGGCGGTATCGTTAAGCGCGGTACGCCCGTCGAGTCCGGCGTCGTTTACGTCGACGGCCTGCGCATCGGCGATACCGACCCCATCGTCCTGCGTGATCGTCAGAAGCTCGCCAACGACGGTATGGTTACCGCTGTTGCCATCGTCTCGCTCAAGCACAAGAAGATCGAGGCCATCGAGTTCTCGGGCCGCGGCGTCTCGTTTGCCATCGACGACCAGTTCTCCGAGGATGCCTCCGCGTCCATTATGAAGACGATCGAGAAGGGCAAGTTCAGCTTTACGAGCAGCGGTTCCGATGCCATTCGCAAGGCCGTGCGCGATTCGCTCTCTAACTTTATCTGGAGCCGTACTCGCACCCGTCCGATGATCATCCCGGTCGTCATGGAGGTTTAGTTTGGCGCGCGGATCTGCACAAAACGCCAAAGGCAATAAGGCCAATAACCAACCGGCATCTGCTAAGGGTGCCGGTTCCCATCTGCGTGCCAATAAGGGCCACGAGTCCGAGTTCGATGATTTCGAGCCCTTGGTCGAGCCCTCGGCCAACCGCGATATCGCCGGCGTGGTCATTGCCGTTTTGGCGATTGCGTCCTTTATTGCCGTGATTTCGCCGGCGACTGCGCCCGTTACGGCTGCGGTTGCCGGTTTCTACCACTTGGGCTTTGGTCTGGGCGCCTACGTGCTGCCGATCGTCATTTTGCTGTTTGCCGCCACGCTCTTTTTAGGCGAGGACTCGCCGCTCAACATTCGCTCGGTCGCGGGCGGAGCCGTGGTCTTTATCGCCGTTGTCTCCATTCTTTCGCTGGTGGTGCCGGGTACGAGCGACTCGTGTGACCTTATGTTCACGCCGCAAAATCTGTCCGACTCGGGTGGCTACATCGGTGCGTTTATTGCGAGTGCGCTGCAGAATGCCCTGGGTAAGCCTATCGCGATGGTGGTCCTGTTGGGTCTGGCCGTCGTTGGTTTTGTCATCATCGGCTTTTCGGTGGGCGGCGTTTTGCGCTCTGCTCGCGACCGTGCGGCCGATTTTGCCGAGCGCCGTCGTGCCGATGTTAACGCCAGCCCGTGGGGTGACGACGAAGCCCTGTCGGTGCCCGGCGTTGCCCGTCCGCACCTGAGCATTCTTCGTCAAAAGGGCTCCGATGCTGCCGTGACCACGGTCATGGGCAACGATGTGGACCCGGTTTTGGACGATGACGACGAGGACGAGGATCCGTTTGTCGACGTATCCGATGCCGTGGAGGCCGAGCGCGCTAAGACGACGCTGCTGCCGCGCCGTCATGTCAAGAAGGGCAAGGCCACACCCAAGTTGAATACAAGCGAGCCCGACCCGGCTTGGTCCGATAGCGAGATTGAGCTCACCGAGGGCGATGACGAGGACGACGAGGCTCCGATTGAGACCGCAAAGACAACTTTGCTTCCGCGTCGCCATGCAAAGCGCGACCAGGTAACCGGTCAGCTTTCGATGGAATACGACCCCGATAAGATTGACGAGTCCGAGCCGCCGTTTGCCGTGAATCCTGTCTCGGCAGCACCTCAGATTCCCGACTTCTTGAAGCGTCCCAAGGTTGCCGATACGGCTGTCGCGGGCGCTGCCGAGACGCCTACTTCTAGCGATGGGGGAGCGGTCAATGCCCCCGCGGATAACGAGGGCGAAGAAGAGGATGGCCTTAAGCTTCCGCCACTCGAAATCCTGCATGCCAACCCGCAGTCGGCGTCCTCCGCGTCTTCTGACAAGGAGCTGGAACAGACTGCCGAGTCGCTTCAGTCCACGTTGCTTGAGTTTGGCCGCAGTGCCCGCGTGGTCGGCTGGATCGCCGGCCCCACGGTGACGACCTTTAAACTGCAACCTGGCGAGGGCGAGCGCGTGAGCAAGATCTCGAGCCTCGAGGACGATATCGCGCTTTCGCTCGCTGCCCAGTCGGTACGTATCTTTGCCCCGATCCCCGGCACCTCGCTCGTGGGCATCGAGATTCCCAACCGCAAGCGCCAGAACGTCAACCTGGGCGACGTTCTGCCCTATGTGAAGGGCGGTCCGCTCGAGCTCGCCATTGGTCGCGATGCCGAGGGCACGCCGGTTGTCGCCGATCTCGCCAAGATGCCCCACCTGCTTATTGCCGGTACCACGGGTTCCGGTAAGTCGGTCATGATTAACTCCATCATCACGACCCTGCTCATGCGCGCCCTTCCCGAGGATGTTCGCCTGATCATGGTCGACCCCAAGCGCGTCGAGCTTGCGGGCTATAACGGTCTGCCGCATCTCTATGTGCCCGTGGTGACCGAGCCCAAGCAGGCCGCGAGCGCTCTGCAATGGGCCGTGTCCGAGATGGAGCGTCGCCTGAAGGTCTTCGAGCGTCTCAACGTGCGTAAGATCTCGACCTACAACGAAAAGCAGGCCGCCGGCGAGTTTGAGCATTACGATAACCCGCCGCAAAAGATGCCCTACCTGGTCATCATCATCGACGAGCTTTCGGACCTGATGATGGTCGCCGGCAAGGACGTGGAGGCCTCGATTGTGCGTATCGCCCAGCTGGGCCGTGCCGCCGGTATTCATCTTATCGTGGCCACACAGCGCCCCAGCTCCAACGTGGTGACGGGCCTTATCAAGGCCAACATCACCAACCGCATCGCCTTTAACGTCGCCACGGGCATCGACTCGCGCGTCATTATCGACCAGATGGGTGCTGAAAAGCTCACCGGTTTGGGCGACATGCTGTTCTCCAAGGTCGACTGGGGCAAGCCTCGCCGTATCCAGGGCTGCTTTGTCTCGGACGACGAAATCAACGAGATTGTCGAGTTCGTTAAGTCGCAGAGCGAGCCCGACTACCACGAGGAGATCCTGTCTGCCGTGGCGCCCGCTTCCATGTCCATGGCGGGTGGCGGTGGCATTGTCCGCACCGGAGTCGCCGAGCCGCAAGACGATGATCCGCTCATTTGGGAAGCCGCCCATATTGTGGTGGAATCGCAGCTTGGCTCCACATCTGGCCTGCAACGTCGTCTGAAGGTTGGCTATGCGCGTGCCGGGCGTATTATGGACATGCTGGAAGAAAAGGGTGTCGTCGGACCGCCTGACGGTTCCAAGCCGCGTGAGGTCCTGTTGGACGAGGAGGGGCTTGCCGCGCTGGAATCTGTCGACGCCGAGATGGCACGTGAAGATCGTGAGTTTGGAGGATTCTGATGGCTGCACGCTTTGGTGACATGCTGCTCGAGCAGCGTCGCCGGATGGGCCTTTCCATTCAGCAGGTCGCCAACACCATCAAAATCAGGCCGCAGATCATCGAGTTTTTCGAGACCGGTAACTTTGCTTCGATGCCGCCGCGCGGCTATGCGCAGGGCATGATTTCGAGCTATGCTCGCTTTTTGGGCCTCAATCCGCGCGAGGTCGTCAATGCCTACTTTGACGACCTGATGGCATACGAACGCGAGACGTCCCAGCAGGGCGGTCGTTTTCAGGACGCCGCCGGCTACGTCAATTCGCGTTCCTCGGTCGACAACGGGCGCTTCCTGATGGTTCAGGGCGGTCGTTCGACCCGCTATGGACAGCGTCCTCAGCAGGCCGGTTATATTACCGAGACGGGTTCAGGCGAGGAGATTCGCTCACAGCGTGACCGGTTTCGCAGTACGCCGATGCCCGAGGACCGTGCGCTTCCCGCTGCCCGCGGCGTGGCGCGTGACCCTCGTGCCGGCTACGGCGACGGCGGCTATTCCGATCGCGGTTACCGTGGTGCCTCTACGGGACGCTCTCGCGGTGGCTATGCGGATGCCGATACCACGCAGGTGACGCCGCGTCTTCGCTCTCAATCACAGCCGTATGGCCAGCGCTCTTCGGCTCCGCGTTCGGGCCAGCGTGGCTATCAAGGCCGCAGTGAACTTGCGCCCCGCTCGGGTCAGCGCAGCCTTCAGGGCCAGGGCGGCTATCGCGGCCGTTCCGATAGCAATCGCGGTCGTATGCCTCAGGGAGGCGGCCGCAGCAGTTCCAGTCGTGGACGCGGCGGATCCCGTACTCCTCAAAACAACGGACTCGATCCGCGTATCGTCTACGCCGGCATCGGTGCCGTGGCGTTGCTGCTGATTGTGCTCATCGTGGTGCTTCTGCGCGGCTGCGCATCTTCGGCGCCCGAGACCACGCCCGAGACGCCCACTGCCACCAAGACGACGGCTAAGAAGTCTTCTAAGAAGACCGAAACGGTCGACGAGGACGATGACACCGATGAGGCGACGGATGAGTCGACTGATTCGGACGCTACCAAGACGACGGCCAAGAAGGAAGAGAACGAGGTCACGAAGGTCAAAGTCTCCGTTGCCAAGGGAAAGACCGCGTGGATTGAGGTCAAGGTTGACGGCAAGTCGGTCTATGGCGCCCAGGCGACTGGCCCCTTTGAGCAGGAGTACACGCCCGAGTCTTCGATCGAGATCACCACGTCCAAGCCTTCCGATGTCACCGTTACCAAGAACGGTGAAAAGGTCCGTTACGATACCAAGACCTCGGGCGTGGCGCGTGTGACGATCACCGTTCCCAAGAAGGAGACGTCTGATTCCGAGAATGGTGAAAGTTCTGATGGTACCGATACCACCGACGGTACCGATGCCCAGTCCACGGATGGCGCCGATACCGCAACTGACGGTCAGACACCCACCGATTCTACCGACAATTGGTACGATAGCTACTAGGCCGCTCGTACGCGAAAGGAAACATCATGGCTAAAGATTCCAGCTTCGACGTCGTGTCCGAGGTCAACATGCAAGAGGTCGACAACGCCTTCCAGCAGACCACGCGCGAGATTTCCCAGCGCTATGACCTTAAGGATTCCGGCGCCACGATCGAGCTTTCGAAGGGCGACAAGCTCTTTACGATCAACGCCCCGGCCGACTTTGTCTCCAAACAGATTGTTGACGTGCTGAGCTCCAAGCTCATCAAGCGCGGCATCGACCTCAAGGCTGTCTCGTGGGATGCTCCGCAGGCGGCATCGGGCGGCACCGTGCGCGTGCTCGGCCATATCGTCGAGGGTATCGACCAGGCGACCGCCAAGAAGATCAACAAGGACATCAAGGATCAAAAGCTCAAGGTCAAGGTGACCATCGAGGCCGACAAGCTGCGTGTTTCCTCTGCTTCGAAGGACGCGTTGCAGACCGTGATCCAGTTCCTGCGCGACCAGGACTACGGCCAGCCGCTGCAGTTCACCAACTACCGCTAATATCAATCGAAAGGACCGCTCTCCAACATGGATACACCGTTGGGCTCCGTGCTCTACATCACCCTCGGGTGCGCTAAGAACGAGGTTGACACCGACCGCATGCGTTCTCTTTTGACCGCCGCGGGCTACGAGGAGGCATTCGACCCGCAGGATGCCGATATCGCCATCGTCAATACTTGCTCGTTCCTCGCCTCCGCAACGTCCGAGAGCATCGAGACCACGCTCGAGCTCGCCAACGAGGTTCAGGACGGCGTTCGTTCTTGCCCCATCGTCATGTGCGGCTGCGTGCCGTCGCGCTATGGCGATGACCTGCCTGACGAGCTGCCCGAGGTCGCTGCCTTTGTGAAGGCCGACGAGGAAGATGGCATCGTGGCGGTCATCGATGGCGTGCTGGGTGTCGAGCGTGAGATTGCAGCCTATATCCCGCAGGTCAAACGTACCGTCGAGGGTGCTGTCGCTTACGTCAAGATTTCCGATGGCTGCAACCGCTTCTGCAGCTTCTGCATGATTCCCTACATCCGCGGCCGCTATCATTCGCGCAATGCCGAGAGCATCATCTCCGAGGTGCGCGACCTGGTTGCCGGCGGTGTGCGTGAGATCGTGCTGATCGGCCAGGACACGGGCATCTGGGGTACCGACTTTGCCGACGAGGACGTCGCCGATGGCTCGCCGCGCAATCTGGCGCAGCTGCTGCGTGCCGTCGCCGAGGCCGTGCGCCCGCACAACGTCTGGGTCCGCGTGCTCTATCTGCAGCCCGAGGGCATGACTGACGAACTCATCGAGACGATTCGCGATACGCCCGAGGTCCTGCCCTATATCGATATCCCCGTGCAGCACTGCGACGCGCGCATTCTCAAGGCCATGCGTCGCTCCGGTTCGCGCCAGGAGCTCGAGGATCTGTTCCGCGACCTTCGCGAGCGCATCCCCGGCATCGTGATTCGTTCCACGGCCATGGTCGGCTTCCCGACCGAGACCGACGACGAGTTCCGCGACCTTATCGACTTTATGGACACCGTCGGCTTTGACTACACGAGTGTCTTTGCCTACTCGCGTGAGGAAGGCAGCCTGGCCGCCAAGATGGAGGGCCAGGTCGATGAGGAGGTTAAGCTCGAGCGCGCCCAGGAGGCCATGGACCTGGCCGAGTCGCTCGGTTTTGCCGCCACCGCCGCACATGTGGGCGAGCGCGCCCAGGTAATCGTCGATGGTATCGAAGAGACCGAGGATGGCGCCGAGCTGATCGGCCATGCCTGGTTCCAGGCGCCCGATTCCGATGGCGCGGTGCATCTGGACGCCAGCGAGGCGTCCGTGGGCGATATTCTGACTGTCGAGTTTACCGATAGCTTCTGCTATGAGCTTATCGGCCATGTTGTGGAGTAGGAGAGCATCGTGGCAAACGAGAGCAATAAGGAACTGACGAGTGTTTGGACGCCTGCCAACATCGTGACGTGCGTTCGCATCGTCTTTATCCCGGTGTTCATGATCGTGTCGGCGCTTTCTCACACGAGTGTTGCCGGTACGGATTGGAGCACCTTCGACGGCCCGCTCGCCGCCGCTGCCTTCATTCTGTATGTGATCCTGTCGTGCACCGATAAGGTCGACGGTTATCTGGCGCGTTCGCGCAACGAGATCACCGACTTCGGTAAATTCTTGGACCCCATCGCCGATAAGCTGCTCGTGTTCTCGGCCCTGCTGCTGTTCTTGGATTTTGGCGCAGTGACCGTGTGGTCCGTGTTCATTATCCTGTTCCGTGAGCTTCTGGTGAGCGCCCTTCGCATGGTCGCGAGTGCGGCCGGTGTGGTCGTTGCGGCCGATAAGCTCGGCAAGTACAAGACGGCAACCACGATGGTCTCCATTTGCGGTTACCTGTGCGTTTTTGCTATGGCCGGCTTGCACCTTGCCCCGGTGGCGCTAACGCTCGGCATCTACTCGGTGTCGCGCTTCCTGTACGCCGTTGCCGTTGTCCTGACCGTTATCTCGGGCGCCCAGTACTTCTGGAACTGCCGCAAGATCGTCTTTTCGGTCTAGGTCCTGGTGGGTATGACGGACTCTTTTGAGCAGATTTCCGCACATAACGATGAGCTGGCGCGTGATATTGTCGAGCGCGCGAGCGCTCGGGGCGTGACGGTTTCGACGGCTGAGTCGCTGACGGCGGGTATGATCGCCTCGACGATTGCCGATATCCCGGGCGCCTCGGCGGTGCTGCGTGGCGGTGCGGTGACCTATTGCGATGAGATTAAGCATCGCGTTCTTGGTGTTGAGCAGGAGACGCTTGACCGCTATACCGCGGTGTCGCATCAGACCGCGCGCGAGATGGCGGTGGGTTCGCTGGAGCTGTACCAGAGCGATATTGCAGTGAGCGCAACGGGTTATGCCGGCCCCGGCGGTGGCACTGAGGACGATCCGGCGGGCACTTTCTATATTGGCTGGGCGCATCGTTCCGCCGATGGGGGCGTGCCGGTTGTGGACTCTGTGCGCTGCCACTATGAGGGCGACCGTTCGTGTGTTCGTGCCCATGCGGTCACGGAGGCATTGGGTCGCATTGCCCTTGTGCTCAACTCTATGGAATAGACGTGTTTTAAGGGGCCTTCGAGCCCCTTAATTGTGGAGATA
The DNA here is from genome assembly GCF_039752955.1 of Collinsella aerofaciens. GTDB lineage: Bacteria > Actinomycetota > Coriobacteriia > Coriobacteriales > Coriobacteriaceae > Collinsella > Collinsella aerofaciens_BI. The sequence continues at coordinate 25,506 of NZ_JBDMHB010000022.1, read as the reverse complement.
GGGACCTTAGGCTCATTTGGCGTTTGTGCTGGTTGTAGATGTATTTTTGCCTGCCTTGTTCATATTTGGTCCTTTGTGGTCAAGCATTTGGTCAGTGTTTGGTCGGCGTTTGGTTGGGTTTTGGAAAGACCGCCTGCATATGATTGGCCTGAACGGTTGACCACGAACAGCCGTTCGTTTATTATCGATGCAGGTTGTTAAGAGGAGGGCTATTCATGGCCAAGAATTCAGGTCCCGTACGTACCGTTCATGCTCGCACGACGGGTAAAGAGCGCGATGAGATGATCGCCACCACCAAGGCCGAGATCGAGAAGAAATTCGGCCAGGGTTCCATCATGAGGTACGGCGACGGTGGTCCCGAGCTCGAGGTCGAGGCCATTCCCACGGGCGCCCTGGCCCTCGATGCCGCGCTGGGTATCGGCGGCGTGCCGCGCGGCCGTATCGTCGAGATTTACGGTCCTGAGTCCTCCGGTAAGACGACGCTTTCGCTCGAGATTTTGGCAGAGGCCCAGGCAATGGGTGGCGTTGTGGCATTTATCGATGCCGAGCATGCGCTCGATCCCACGTATGCCGCGCGCATTGGCGTGGATATCGACGAGGTGCTCATTTCCCAGCCCGATACGGGCGAGCAGGCGCTCGAGATCGTTGACATGCTCGTGCGTTCCGGCGCCATCGATGCCATCGTCGTCGACTCTGTCGCCGCGCTGACCCCGCGTGCCGAGATCGAGGGAGAAATCGGCGACACTACGGTCGGTCTTCAGGCTCGCCTGATGAGCCAGGCGCTCCGTAAGCTCGCCGGCTCGCTTTCTAAGTCCAACACGACGTGCATCTTCATTAATCAGCTGCGTGAGAAGATCGGCGTCATGTTCGGCAACCCCGAGACTACGACGGGCGGCCGCGCCCTTAAGTTTTTCTCTTCGGTGCGTATTGACATTCGCCGTATCGACAGCATTAAGCTTAAGGACGAGGTTATCGGTAACCGCGTGCGCGCCAAGGTCGTTAAGAACAAGGTGGCAGCTCCGTTCCGTTCTGCTGAGTTCGACATCATGTACGGTACGGGCATCTCTAAGGAGGGCTCGATTCTGGACATGGCTGTCGAGTGCGGCATCTGCAAGAAGATGGGCTCCTGGTTTGCCTATGGCGAGGACAAGCTCGGCAACGGTCGCGAGGCCGCCAAGGCGTTCCTGCGCGAACACCCCGATTGCGCTGACGAGATTGAGCATAAGGTCCGCCTTGCCTGCGGACTTGAGTTTGATGACGATGCTCCGTCCGAGGTCGAGCTGACCGATCAGCCTGCGCCTGAGGAGTTTGACGAGCTTTACGCCATCGATGGTTCCGCCATGCTCGATGATGACGACGAGTAGCGGTTACGCTCATGTCGTATACGGTGACCGAGGCCACGGTCGTCTTTCCCGATAAGAAGGCGGCCTCCTCGTTCTCGAGCGGGTATGCCTCCAAAAAGCCTTGCGCACATATCGATTGTGAGCTTGAGGGCGGTTTTGAGCGGTCCATTTGGATTCCCGTGCGGGTCGCGCGGCTGTATGTCAAAAACCGCCCCGATCTTCCCTGTGATTGGGACAACTTCCGTGAGGCGGTGCAGCTCATTGAGCGTAAATGTGCACTTACCATGGTGACCGAGATGTTATCGCGCCGCGACCATGCGACGGGTGAGGTCCGTGACAAGCTGGCTCGCTACGGCTTTCACCAGCCTGCGATCGATTTCGCCGTCGAGCGCGCCACCGAGTATCGCTTTTTAGACGAGAGCCGCTTTTGCTCGTACTTTATCGAGGAGCGCAAGCGGCGCGGTTGGGGACAGCGCAAAATCGAGACCGAGCTCAAGCGCCGTCATGTCGTGCTCGATGACATTCCCGGTTATCCCGAGGATTATTTTGCCGTCGAAGACGATTTGACGCGTGCGTCAGCCCTGCTCGCCAAGCGTCGTGTTCCAGAGACGCGCGGATTCGAAAAACTGGTTCGGTTTTTGATGGGCAAGGGCTTCTCGTATCACATCGCCGCCGATGCCGTTAAGGCACGTCTCGATGCCGAACGCGAGGAATGTGCAGTTTAGGCGTATGCGCTTTGTTGCCCTGCCGTTCACCGCGTTTTAGCCGCCGTGCTGGGGCCATTTATTTGACAGTTGTTGTGGTTCAACGTACGATAAACACTGTCATTTGCTTTGTGATATGTGCTCATCTGTGATGAGTTTGTTTATATGTTTATCTGTATCCGACCCGCATAAGCTGCGCCCATATTACTCAAATGTCGCGAGCCGTTCGTAAGGACGGTTCGCTTTGTTGTGTAACGAATCCATAAAAAGGAGTGAGCATGCCTATCATCGCAGCGCTCGTTGGCATCGTTTTGGGTGCCATCGCCGCCATTGCCTACATGCGCACCGCCAAGCAGGGTAGTCTTCACGAGGCCGACGAAAAGATCCAGTCGGCACACGCACAGGCTGAGTCCCTGATCGGTGATGCTAAGCGTCAGGCCGAGACCTTCAAAAAAGAGGCTCTGCTTGAGGCTAAAGAGGAGATCATCAAGAACAAGCAGGCCGCCGAGGCCGAGGACAAGCAGCGTAAGAGCGAGATTCGTACGCTTGAGAACCGCGTGATGCAGCGCGAGGAGTCCCTTGATCGCCGAAACGACGCTCTCGACAAGCGTGAGCACCAGCTGTCCAGCCAGGCCGGTCAGGTCGAGAAGCGCTCCCGCGAGCTTGAGGAGCTCTGCACTAAGCAGACCTCCGAGCTCGAGCGTATTGCCGACCTTACCCGCGAGGACGCCCACAAGGAGCTCCTCGATAAGGTTCGCGGCGAGGTCACCCACGAGGCCGCCACGATCATTCGCGAGTCCGAGCAGCAGGTTCGCGCCGAGTGCCACAAGACCGCCCAGGAGATTCTGTCCCTGGCGATTCAGCGCTGCGCTGCCGACCACACAGCCGAGGTCACCGTTACCTCCGTGCACATTCCCTCTGATGACCTCAAGGGCCGTATCATCGGTCGCGAGGGTCGCAACATCCGGACCTTCGAGCAGGTTTCCGGTGTCAACCTCGTGATCGACGATACGCCCGAGACCGTCGTTCTTTCGAGCTTCGACCCGGTCCGTCGTGAGACCGCTCGTGTTGCCCTCGAGAACCTCATCGCCGACGGCCGCATTCACCCCGCTCGCATCGAGGAGATGTATCACAAGGCTGCCGACCTGGTTCAGCAGCGCGTGCGCGAGGCTGGCGAGCAGGCTGCCTTCGATACCGGCATTCACGACCTGCATCCCGAGATCGTCAAGACCCTTGGTGCCCTGCGCTACCGTACTTCGTTTGGTCAGAACGTGCTTCAGCACTCCCTCGAAGTCTCTGACCTGTGCGGCGTGATGGCTTCCGAGCTTGGCCTGGACGTTGTGACCGCCAAGCGCGCCGGCCTGCTGCACGACCTTGGCAAGGCAATCGACCACGACGTCGAGGGCCCGCATGCCGTCATCGGCGCCGAGCTTGCCCGCCGTTATGGTGAGAAGCCCGTTATCGTCCACGCTATCGAGGCTCACCATGCCGATGTCGACCCCAACACGGTGCTCGATGTCCTGGTACAGGCCGCCGATGCCGTCTCCGCCTCTCGCCCCGGTGCCCGTCGCGAGTCTGCCGAGAACTACATCAAGCGTCTTGAGAAGCTCGAGGAGATTGCCAACTCCCATGAAGGCGTCGAGCGTACCTATGCCATGCAGGCTGGTCGCGAGGTCCACGTCATGGTTCAGCCGGACAAGATCTCCGATGCCCAGTCCACGGTCCTGGCTCACGATATCGCCCATCAGATCGAGGAAGAGATGGAGTATCCCGGTCAGGTGCGCGTCGTCGTGATTCGCGAGAGCCGCGCTGTCGATATCGCTAAATAACATGAGCGACGCGAACGAGCTCATCTCATTTATCGCGTCGATGTCGGGGGAGGGCAACCTTCGCGTCGAGGAGAACCTTGGCGAGGGGTATGTCCGCCTCCGCGTTTCGGAGGCCGAGCGGCGCCAGGCAAAACACGACATTCAGCATGTCGAGGATATCGTCATCGAAATGCTCCGTAATGCTCGCGATGCCGGCGCCGACAAGGTCTATCTCGCCACGACCAAGGAAGATGGCGTCCGCACGCTTGTCTTTCTGGATAACGGTTCGGGCGTTCCGCAGGATATGCAAGAGCGAATCTTCGATGCCCGCGTTACCTCCAAGCTCGAGAGCATGAAGATGGACCGTTGGGGCGTTCACGGTCGTGGCATGGCATTGTTTTCGATCAAGCAGAACACCGACGAGGCCCGTGTGGTCACGTCCGGCGTCGATCTTGGTTCAGCCTTTAAGGTGAGCGTTGCAGCCGACCGCCTCAGTGAGCGTGCCGATCAGTCCAGCTGGCCCCAGGCCGTCAAGGATGAGGACGGACGATATGTCTGTGCTCGCGGCCCGCATAATATTATTCGCGCTGCCTGTGAGTTTGCGCTCGAGGAGCTGCGTGGTTGCGATGTCTATCTTGGTTCTCCGTCTGAGATTGCCGCGACCCTTTATGCTCAGGCGTCAAGTCGGCTCGATACGTCTCGTCTCCTGTTTATTGATGACGAGAGCGAGCTTCCGGTTGTCGATCGTTTAGGCCTTGCCTCTGATGCCGAGGACTTTATCCGTATCTGCTCGGGTTTGGGTCTTGGGATGTCCGAGCGCACGGCACATCGCATTTTGGCAGGGCAGATTAAGCCCGTTCGCGGTGTGACCGCGCGTCTGCTGCGCGAGCGTGATTCGTCCTCGCATGCGCCGGCTCCTGTCGATCTCGCGAAGGATCGTCGCGGGCTACGTATTGCCAAGGATGACATGGCACAGTTTTCGCGTGCTGTGGAGCGGGACTTCAATGACCTTGCCGCCAGGTACTATCTCAACCTTTGCGGCGACCCAAAGATTCGTGTTTCGCGTGATCGAATCACTGTGACCTTCGATCTTGCCAAAGAGGAATAGTGCCTTTACCGAGTCCTCTCGGTACGATACAGTTATTGCAGTTAAAACGTACTTTTAAACGCAGGAGTTTCTTCATGGATTGCCTGAAGGTATCAAGCAAATCATCGCCCGCGTCCGTTGCCGGCGCCATCGCCGGCATGGTCAAGGATGGTGTACCCGTCAACATCCAGTGTGTCGGCGCCGGTGCTGTCAACCAGGCCATTAAGGCCGTTGCCATCGCGCGCGGTTTTTTGATCCCAACCGGTTTTGATATTTCCTGCGCGCCCGTGTTCTCCGACATTCTCATTAACGGGGAGTCGCGCACGGCCATCCGCCTTTCTATCTACGTTCACCAGATCAATCGAGCTGCTATGGATAACGTCGTCATGGATGATGTTAAGCCTGTGGCATAGCTTCTGCTAGCCTCGTTTCGCTCCCCAACGTTAGGACTTATGCACATGGATCAGCGTTCCGTACGCGATATTCTTGCCGGTAAAACCTACTTTATCCGCACCTTTGGCTGCCAGATGAATCAGCACGACTCTGAGCGCGTGAGCGGTCTGCTCGATTCGTATGGTTGCCTCATGGCGCTCGATCTTGAGCATGCCGATATCGTTGTCTTCATGACATGCTGCGTGCGCGAGGCCGCCGATACTCGCCTGTACGGTCAGTGCAATTCCTGCAAAAGCCTGCCGCCTTCGCCTTCGGGCAAGCGTGTGGTTGCCGTGGGCGGCTGCATCGCGCAGCGTGATGGCGAGGGACTGCTCACCAACGTCGATAACGTCAATGTCATCTTTGGCACGCATTCTATCGCACATGTGGCCGAGCTCATTGCCGAGGCGTTCCTTGACGGCAAGCGTCATATCCGCACCAATGAGCATGAGGATACGGATGCCATGAGCATGCCGTGGCATCGAGAGACCCAGTATCACGCTTGGGTGCCCATCATGACGGGCTGCAATAATTTCTGCACCTATTGCATCGTGCCGTACGTGCGCGGTCGCGAAAAGAGCCGCCCCTTCGAGGAGATTGTCGACGAGGTGACCGGTTTGGTGCGCCAGGGCGTGCGCGAGATTACGCTGCTGGGCCAAAACGTTAACTCATATGGTCGCGATCTGTTTGGCAAGCCGCGTTTTGCCGATCTGCTGCGTGCCGTGGGCGATACGGGTGTGGAGCGCATCTTCTTTACGTCTTCGCATCCCAAGGACCTGTTGCCCGAGACCATCGACGCCATGGCCGAGACGCCTGCCGTTATGCCGCAGCTGCACTTGGCCGTCCAGTCAGGTTCGACGCGGATCCTCAAAGAGATGAATCGCCGTTATACACGTGAGGACTATTTGGGCCTGGTCGATCGCATTCGCAACCGTATGCCCGATATCGCGCTCTCGACCGATATTATCGTTGGCTTCCCGGGCGAGACTGAAGAGGACTTTGAGCAGACGCTCTCACTTGCCGAGACGGTCCGCTATGCCCAGGCCTATACCTTCATCTACTCCAAGCGCGCTGGTACCCCGGCCGCCGAGATTGATGATCCCACACCGCACGAGGTCATCCTTGAGCGCTTTAACCGTCTGGTCAAGGTTATCGAGACGACAGCGCACGAGTACAACCAGGGTGAGCTCCATACCGTGGTGCCGGCGCTCATTGAGGGTACGAGTAAAAAGAACGATGCGGTGCTGCTGGGCAAGAGCCCCAAGAATCAGACCGTTCATGCGCCCATTCCCGAGGGATATAGCATCGACCAGCTTGTCGGTAAGATCGTTGATGTTGACGTCGACGTTGCTAAGACGTGGTATTTGTCAGGCTCCGTTGTGGGTGAGCCGCGCTAATGATTTCTCCCGGGGCAGGTCTTTCCGCCGTTGCGATCGTCGGTCCGACGGCGGTTGGTAAAAGTGACGTCGCTGACCGTTTGGCCGCTCGCCTTTCGTCTGAAGTGCTGTCGTGCGATGCGATGCAAATCTATCACGGCATGGACATCGGTACCGCAAAGATGGCGCCCGATGAGTGTACGGTGCCGCTGCGTCTCGTCGACATTGTAGAGCCGGGTGTGGCATATTCTGCTGCGCTTTATCAGGCTGACGCTCGCGCGCATGTTGAACGTCTCCTTGGTTCGGGTTGCCTGCCGGTTTTTTGCGGAGGTACGGGGCTGTATCTCAAGGCCGCCCTCGATGAGATGGACTTTCCCTCGGGTGAACTTGAGGACGATCGTCGTATGGGCTATCAGGAGCTTGCCGAGCGTATTGGCGAGGAAGAGCTGCATGCCCTGCTTGCCGAGCGCGACCCAGAATCGGCTGCTGTTATTCATCCCCATAATGTGCGCCGTGTGATTCGTGCGCTCGAGATGCATGATGATGGTATTTCCTATGCACAGCAAAAAAGTCAGTTTAGTGTTCCGCGCGAGCATTATCATGCTCTATGGTTTGGTCTGACGCGTAATCGCGAGGTGCTCTACGAGCGCATTAACCTGCGCGTCGATCTGATGTTTGAGCAGGGTCTTGTCGATGAGGTTCGCGGTCTTATGGACCAGGGGCTGGGAGATGCCCTGACTTCGATGCAGGCAATTGGCTATAAAGAGATCATTGATGCTTTCAATGGCGTGATTTCTATGGATGAGGCTCGCGAACTCATCAAGATGCGTTCGCGTCGCTATGCCAAACGTCAGCTTTCGTGGTTTAAGCGCGATGACCGTATCGTGTGGTTTGATATGGACGAGTTTACGATCGATGAGGTCGTTGAGGACATCCTGCATCGTATTGAGGCTGCCTAATGGCCCGTTTCCCCCTTGTTCCCACGGCACCCGAGCCCGAGCGTGCCATATTAGTTGGTGTTGAGTGGCGCGACAATGCATGGCCGCTCGATCGCTCGCTTGATGAGCTGGAGCGTCTTACCCACACGGCTGGTGCCCAGTGCGTGGCACGCTTGTCACAGCGTTTGGTAAAGCCGTATCCTAAATCGTTTATCGGTTCCGGTAAGGTTGAAGAGCTGTGCGGCCTGGTGCATCGCATGGATGCCGATGTCGTTATTTTTGACGACGACCTGACGCCCTCGCAGCAATCCTATTTGGAGAAAGCCGTGGGCGAGCCGGTAAAGATTATCGATCGTACGGCACTGATCTTGGATATTTTTGGCCTGCATGCTCAGACGCGTGAGGGACGCCTACAGGTACAGCTGGCACAGCTTCAATATCTGTTGCCTCGTCTGCGTGGCATGTGGAGCCATCTCGCCAAGGAACAGACGCGCGGCGGCATCGGCTCACGCTTTGGTCAGGGCGAAAGTCAGCTCGAGGTCGACCGTCGCCTCATTCGTAATAAGATCGCTGCGCTTCGTCGTGAGCTCAAGCAGGTTGAACAGCGTCGCGATGTTCAATCCAAGAGCCGCATTGAGTCACCGGCGTTTCGCGTCGCGTTAGCCGGTTATACCAATGCGGGTAAATCGTCGTTGCTCAATCGTCTGACCGGATCTACGGTGCTTTCGCAGGACAAGCTGTTTGCTACGCTCGACCCGACGACGCGTTCGTATCGCCTGCCCGGCGGTCGTGGCATGACGATTACCGATACTGTTGGCTTTATTCAAAAGCTACCGCATGGTCTCGTTGATGCCTTTAAGTCCACGCTGTCTGAGGTTCTTGGTGCCGATCTGATCCTTAAAGTTGTGGATGCCTCTGACGAGGACTACGAGCGCCAGCTCGAGGCAGTCGATCGCGTTCTTGACGAGATCGGTGCCGGCGAGCGTTTGACGCTTACGGTGTTCAATAAAATCGATCTTCTCGATAGCGTTGATCGATTGAGTTTCCGTCGTCGCTATCCCGAGGCCGTGCTGTTCTCGGCCCAGACGGGCGAGGGACTCGACGATCTCGTCGACCGTATTGCTCGCGAGGCGGCTGCCACCGATGTGTTGCTCTCCGCTGAAATCCCGTATCGCGAGGGCGCCCTCATCACGCTGGTGCATGAACAGGGAACCCTTTTGCACGAGGAATATCTTGAGGGCGGCGTTCGTATTGTTGCGAAGCTGCCGGCTCGTATCGCGCCGCGGCTCAAGCGTTATCGCACCGAGTAGACGAGCTCCAAAAAGCCCAGAATAATGGGCTGATGCAGTAGATAAAAGGGGAGTGCGTGACGTCCAAGGCTGGCGAGCTCCGGGATGGGATTGGCGTAGGCCCAGCTAGGGACGGTCTTATCGATTCCCTTCGCTATGTGTGCGGCGAAGTATCCTGCAAGATACATAAAGAAAAACGGGATGATGGGGTAGTAATCACCTGAGACAAACCCAGGGCTCGGAAATCCCAGCCACGCCAGGTAGGGGACAGGGTAGATCGTTTTGGGGATGCTCCAGGTGAGGGCAAACAACAAAAGGCATAGGGACATGCCCCATCTCGCCGATATCTTCTTAAGGACGGGATCGGTCAACGCCACGATGCCGGTACATGCGGCCATGCAGTAGATGATGCCAAAATTAACAGAATCGTCAACTGAGACAAGTGTTGTTGCCAACCAGACGACGAGTGCTGCTAAGGCGTATTTGGCGGCACGTTTGATATTGTTGCGCGAAAGGGTGCACATCCAACCCGCGATAAACAAAAATACCCAGCTGATGCTGGCGCGCCAGATGTCTTGAAAGACAGTCTGGGTAAACCAGGGCATATCCCAGTCGTACAGGTAGGCAAGATCGTAGCAAGCGTGAAAACCTGCCATTGAAATCATCGTAAGCCCGCGGACGGTATCAAAGATGGTGATGCGTTTTTGCATTACGAGAACCGGCGCATCAAGCCGACGACTTTGCCCAAGATAACGGGATTCGTTGCATAGATAGGCTCCATGGTGTCATTCTCAGGCTGCAGGCGTACGCGTCCCTGCTCCTTGTAGAACGTCTTGACGGTCGCTGAACCATCAATCATAGCCACGACAATTTCGCCGTTCATGGCACTCTTTTGTTCACGGACGATGATGTAATCGCCATTGAAGATACCGACATTGATCATTGAGCTCCCATGCACCTCAAGGATAAAGGAACCCTGATCAGTGGCGATTTCGGTCGGGATAGTAAATGTGTCTTCGATATTCTGCTCGGCCAGAATGGGAATCCCAGCCGCGACGCGACCAACGAGCGGTAGTGAGACCGTTCCGCGAGGTGCGGTGGTCTCGTCAGATTTAGAAATTGAGACAGAGGAACCGTCCTCGTTAAAGAGTTCCAGAGCGCGCGGTTTGGTGGCATCGCGCTTGAGTAGCCCGCGCGCCTCCAGGGCAGATAGATGGGCGTGCACGGTGCTGGGGGAGGAAAGGCCCACGGCAGAAGCCATCTCGCGCACGCTGGGCGGATAACCCTTCTCCTGCTGATATTCCTTGATGAAGTCGTAAATTTGCTGCTGACGCTTGGTAATTTTGCGAGCCATCAGGGCATCCTCTCTACCCATGTCAAACAAATGTTCGAATTTTGCTTGACAGGAACAACTGTTCGAAGATAATAATAACCGAACATTCGTTCTCGCGCTAGACATTTTTGTCCGCGCGGCTTGATAAAACTGTTCTCAGCAAAACACGCGAGAGGAGAACATGATGAACGCAACGAATATGGTCCAGGGAAACCTCGCCCTTAAGCTCGAGACGTCTGCAGAATACACTTTTACGGTTGTTCAGGGTGGCTGCTCCGGCTTTCAGCCTTTGACCGTAAAGCCTGCTCGCAATCAGCAGGCTGTAGCCGCGCCGGGCCGCGTTGCCCTGAAGGTTCCGACGATTGTCGCCGTTGCCGTTGCGCTTACGCTCTTCTTTGTCCTCGCTACGTCGGTCTTTAGCGCTCGTCACGCCGCGTATGCCGAGTCCGTTTCCAACGTTACCTATGAGACCATTCGCGTTCAGTCTGGTGATTCTCTTTGGTCGCTTGCCGAGGAATATCCAATCGAAGGCCTTTCCACGCAAGAGACTTCCGACATGATCCGTAACGTCAATCATCTGGAGCATGGTTCGCTCGCCGCCGGTGCGCATCTTAAGGTTCCTGCTCGTTCGTAATCATTATCGCGCTGCGCATGGTACCCTTGTTATCGTTTAAGAGGAGGTACCATGCGCTGTCCCAAATGCGGCAAGGCACATACCCGCGTCGTTGATTCCCGTATGCAGGAGTCAAATAACACCATTAAGCGTCGCCGCGAATGTTGCTCGTGTAACTATCGCTTTACAACGTTCGAACGATGCGAAGACCCAATCGAGGTCATTAAGTCGGACGGAACCAAGCAGCGGTTCGATCGCAATAAGCTGCTCGTCGGCTTGATGCGCGCCACTATCAAGCGCGATATCGACACTAAGAAGCTCAATGAGATTATCGATGACATCGAGGTCGAGCTGCGCTCTCGCACGCTGACGGCCGTTACGTCCCATGAGTTGGGTGACATGGTACTCAAGCGCTTGGCCAAGATCGACAAGGTGGCGTACATCCGCTTTGCCTCGGTCTACCGCGATTTCAAAGACGTCGATGAGTTTCTGCAAGAGCTCGACAAGCTAAGGTGATTCCATGTCCAACATTACCGTCAACATAAAGCGTCTCGACCCCACCGTCGAGCTTCCCAAATACGCCCATCCCACCGATGCCGGCTTGGATTTGCGCTCCAACGAGGACTGCATTCTGAAGCCCTTCGAACGCCGTCTGGTCTCTACTGGGCTGGCCATCGCCCTGCCCGATGGCTACGCCGGCTTCGTCCAGCCCCGAAGCGGTTTGGCCATCAAGCAGGGCCTGTCTATAGTCAATACGCCGGGCCTCATCGACGCCCACTACCGAGGAGAACTCAAGGTTATCCTCATCAACCTGGATCCCTCCAACAACATCCAAATCAACAAAGGCGACCGCATAGCCCAACTCGTCATCCAAGAAGTCCCCACGGTCAACCTCATAGAAGTAGAAGAACTAGACGAAACCGACCGAGGCAACGGAGGCTTCGGCTCCAGCGGCGTCGCCTAGGGGCGCTCGTATCCCTCCCGCCCGGGGCTTACCTATATCATTCCATGCTCAAACATTCTCGCGTCGCTTCGCTCGCTGCGAAACTGCGCGTGGAACGATATAGGTAAGCCCCGGGCGGGCGGCTACTCGCTTGAAACAATATTTACTTTTCTAGTAAGCCGATGCGACAAAGGGGCTGTCCCTTTGTCGCATCGGCTTACTGTATTTATATTTTCCTGTTTTACCTTTGCAGGTTCTAATGGAGGGGATACCGAAGTAGCTGCTAGTAAGTAAACGCAGCCGCTCTGCCGGAGCCGCCCTTATATCGTTCCACGCGCAGTTTCGCAGCGAAGCGAGAATGTTTGAGCATGGAATGATATAAGGGCGGCTCCGGCAGAGCGGCGGACATTCGACTAGCGGATATGCGCGGGCTTTCCTCCCCAGTAGAAGCGGCAGAAGGCTCGTTTACGTTTTTGGGGCTTACCTGCAAGCTCCATGGTGGCGATGGCGATGTCCTCGGCTGCGTGTGGACGGCGCAGGACTTCGCCATTGATGAGCAGTGCCTTGAGCGACTCCGGATGATCGTGGAGATGGCGCAACGTCACGATGAGTTCTCGTGCGGTGGTGACATGCATGCTGGCGCCCATGCCGGTGAGCATCGTGGTGTTTGCCTTTTCCTGGCCATAGGACTTGCCCAGCAGGATCATCGGCAGATGCGCGCACAGGCACTCGGTGACGGTGAGTCCGCCCGATTTGAGAATTGCCAGGTCGCAGCCGTGCATGAGGGCCGCCATGTCGTCCACGTAGTCTAGAACCGTGACGTTTTCGAGCTTCATGGCGTCGAAGAGCGTCTTGAGTCGGGTGGCGTATTCTTTATCCTTGCCCGGTAAAAAGACAAAGTGCATGTCCTCAAAGCTGCGTAAGAAGGGGAGCGTGTGGTCCATCGCGGCGCGGAAACGCACGTATGGTTGGGGTAAACTGGCACCGGCCATCACCAATACGACGGTTTTGTCTATGGGGAGATTGAACTTGCTGAGCTCATCTTCGCGTTTGTAATCTGAATCGAAACCGGCTCGGATGGGGATGCCCGTTATGCGGATCTTTGACTCGGGAACCTTGCGCGGGCGCAGCGTTTCGGCCATAAACTCGTTGGCTACACAGAATAGGTCGGTGTCCTTGTGGGGCCAAAAGCCTTCGACTTCGTAATCGGTCGGCACACAGATGACCGGGTAATCGATACCCGTAATTACGCGGGCGCCCACGGCAACATTGGCTGCTGTGATGTGCGTTGCGACCACGGCTATAGGCCTGCGGCGACGAATATATTCGTTGAAGGCGGGGAACATAATACGCGACCATGCCGTGCCGCCACCCCAGAGAAGATGTCCCGTAAGCGTATATCGCCAGGTCAGGTCGTAAATGGGGCGTGTGGCTCCCGTAAAAGAAGCCGCGGTCTTATTGCCGTCGAATTTAATACGTCCAAAATCAAGGATATCGAGCACTTCAATTTCAATATCCTCAGGGATTCCCTTGGTGCCGCGGATAAGTTCAAATGCTTGTGCAATCGCGTTGGCGGCGGCTTTGTGGCCCGATCCAACCGATGCGTGCACAATGGTTACTAGGGGTTTTTGTGCAGGTGAAACGGTCATTTGCTCCGGTTGGGGAGTGGCTTGCATGGGCAGGGGAGCGCTATTGCTCATCTGCGTTTGATCCATCGATAACTCCCCTTCAGCTTTGTTACGCGATTTATCATTGTAGTGCATGAGTGTCATGTTCACGTAAATTTGGGTATGAGCGCAAAGAAAGCCAATCTTTCGACAGGAGGTCTCTTCATGACTACCCATCAGCCGATCGATGTTGCGATTATCGGTGGCGGCCCTGCGGGCTATGCTGCGGCCATTTATGCGGCGCGCTCCAACCTAACGACGACCGTGATTGAACAGGGCATGTCGGGAGGGCAGATCGCCACGACCAATGAAGTCGAGAACTATCCGGGCATTCCGCTCTTGAGTGGCGCCGAACTCGGTGAGCGTTTTCAGCAGCATGCAGAGGGCCTGGGAGCACAGGTTACATGGAGCATGGTTACGGGTATCGATTACGATGCCGATGCAGCGCTGTTTACGGTGCATCACGATTTGGGCGATACGTCGGCCTCGAGCGTTATCGCTTGCATGGGTGCCACGCCGCGATCTGCTGGTTTTGTTGGCGAGGATGCGTATCGCGGTCGCGGCGTTTCGTATTGCGCGACGTGCGACGGCATGTTCTTTCGCGGCAAGCAGGTTTTTGTCATCGGCGGCGGCAATGCTGCCTGCGAGGAAGCTCTGTTCTTGTCAGAAATCGCCAGCAGCGTGACCATCGTTTTGCGCCGCGATCAGTTCCGTGCCCCCGATGGTGTGGTTCAAAAAGTTCTTGCAAAAGATAATATTTCAGTTAGGTACCAAACTAGTATTGTCGAGCTCTCGGGCGAAGCCATGCCAACGACGATTACCTTTAAGGACAATGCATCCGGGGAAACTCACACCGAGTCATTTGTCCCTGGCTCGTTTGGTATCTTTGTCTTTACCGGAACGCAGCCCCATTCCGAGCTCGTTGAGCATCTAGTCGATCTGGCGCCGGACGGCGGTATTGTTACTGATGATTCCATGGCGACCCGCACGCCAGGTCTATTTGCCGCTGGCGACATCCGTTCCAAGCGTTTACGCCAGGTTGTGACTGCCGTTTCTGATGGAGCCATAGCGGCAACGAGCGTATACGCGTTTCTCCGTGGATAAGTACGATAATATATCTTATGTAAGGTTGCTATCTTTAAAACAAAGTGGTTGGACGGTGCATCAATGTGCTGTCCAACCACTTTTACTTGCCGGCTATATGGTATGCAAAACTAGATAACCTAGAATACAATATAGCTAATGAACGGAGGATCCTTATGAACCACGCCAAACGCGTTATCCCGATGTCCGATACATCGGTCAGCATTAAGCCTGAGGATATTCAGCCCACTGTGCTGCCCGATGCATTTATTCAGTCCGATATCGTGCGCAAACTTAATACGTTGAGTCTGCCGCGCTATAACCAGTTGCCCAATGTGACGCTCTACCGCGACCAGGTTATTGAGTATGTTGCGCTGTGGATGGAGCCGCTGTCCATTTGCGTTGAGCAGCCTGTCATTACGCCATCGATGATCAATAACTACGTGAAGGTCGGCCTGGTGCCTGCTCCGGTCAAAAAGCAATATGGCCGCGAGCAGATTGCCCGCCTGATCGCTATCTGCATCTTTAAGCAGGTGCTACCTATTGCTGCGGTGCAGGCACTCTTTAACATTCAGCGTTTGAGCTACGATGCCCCGACGGCCTTTGATTATGTGGTCGATCAGCTCGAGGCATCGATTCGTTCGGCGTTTTCCGTCGAGCAGACGCCGGTTCCCGATACGGCGCATCAGGTAACGCGTGAGTCGCTGCTTGTGCGCAGCGCGGTTTCATCCTTTGTTTCGAAGGCTTACTTGATGAGCTATCTCAAGTTCAACGGGTTTAATAGCTAGCCGACGTATAAAACGGGCGGGACAAAGAGCCATCTGTCGCTTTGTCCCGCCCGTTTTTTTGCTTGGTTGGACTTTATTTGCCCGAAGCTACGCCCATGCCGTAGCCGATGATCAGGCCGTGCATCTCGGCGTAATAGGAATCCAGGCCGTTGCAGGGCATGATGATGGTCTTGGAGCAGGGCCAATGTTCGACTATGCGATCAGTAAGCGCCTGGGCTCCAGCTTCGTTCTCAACGTGATCGATGATGACCTCACCGCCCGTAAAGCCCTCGGCTTCCATAGTGTCGATGATCTTGTTGAGCATCTTCTTTTCGCCACGCGTGTGCCCGACGAGTTCGATTTTACCGGCCTCACTCGCCGTGCCCAAAATGCGGATATTGAGCTTGTTGGCAATGACGCCGGCTGCCTTAGGGATACGTCCGGCTTTGGCGAGGTTTTCGTAATTGCACAAACTGAAGAGGATTTTGCTGTTCTGTTCAAGGCTATCGAAGTATGCGCAAGCATCCTCGAATGAGACATTCGGATTGCTTGCAAGATAGCGGTCGAACAGCAAGAAAATGAGGTCCATTTTGCCGCCAGCTGCGCGTGAATTGACTAGATGAATCTGTCGGTCGGGCTCCTCGGCAAGAACCATATCGCGAGCCGTGGCTGCCGCGTTGTAGCTGCCCGACACGCCCTCAGAGATCGGCATGCAGATGGTCTTGTCTGCCAATTTGAAGAGCTCGGCCCACTCCCCCACGCTGGGACAAGCGCTCGAAGAGGCGTTCGTCTCCGCCTGAACAGCGCAGTTGAGCTCATGAACATCGAGCGAAAGGTCATCGACGAATTCACGCTCCCCCACTCGAATTTTGAGGGGAGCAAATGCAAAGGTGGTATGGGGTGCGATCGGTTGCCAATCGCGGAGGTTGCAGCTTGAATCGGAGATAAGTGCCCAGCTCATAGAGGGTCCTTTCTAATCGTTCCCATTCAATTATAGCCATCTTGCAGACCGATTGGGCCGCTATCTAGTATTCAAAACTAGATAGCGGACTGCACTAAAGGCAAAAGAATGGACCCCATGACTCAAAGCCACGAGGTCCATATCCGTTTGCTTTATCTGAATACTTAGTAGCGCACGAAAATGTAGTTGTTGTTCATGCCGGCGGCAACGGAGCTGATGATAACACCCGTGTTGTAGTCGGAAGCATGAATCATCTGACCACCACCGATGTAAATGCCGGTGTGGTACGAGTTGACCACAACGTCACCGGGCTGCGGATCGGACACACGCGTCCAGCCCATAAAGGTGCCCGTGGTGCCCAGGCGGCAATAGCGACCAGTGAGGCAATAGCTAACAAAACCAGAGCAGTCGAAACTGTTCGGGCCAATTCCGCCCCAGGAATAGGCGCAACCAAGCTTGCTGTATGCACGCGAGACAACAGAACCGCCATCGACGGACTGGCTCGGAGCAGAAGGCGTCGGAGCCGGGGCAGGCGTGGAGGGCTGCGGTGTCGGAGCAGGTGCCGGCGTAGGAGCCGGAGTGTTGCCGCCCTGGTTGTTGTTATTGCTGGTCTGGCCACCGTTGTTGGTGTTCTCGGTCGCACCGGCAGTCTCGTTGCTCACCGTGGCCTTCTCGGCGGTACTGGCGTTGATGCCGGCCTGCAGCGCGGCGTTGGCCTCGGCCTCAGCGGCAAGCTCAGCCTGCAGCTGTGAATCCAGAGAGTTTACGACGTTCTGTGCTTCAGCCTGCTGGGCGTTAAGCTCGTCGACCTTCTTTTGCGTGGTGGCGACGTTCTTTTCCTGCTCGGCCTGCTTATCGGTGAGCTGCTGTTTGAGCTCCTTGACCTCTTGAATGGTCTGAGCCTGCTTATCGGAAACTTTGCCGTAGTAGAACAGACGGTTGAGCATATCGCTCAGGTCATCGACGCCCGTCAGAACCTGAAGCAGGCTCAGACCGCCGGTTTTGTACTCGCCGGCGACATAGGTCGAGAGCTTGGCCTGACCATCGGCGATCTCCTGCTGCTTTTGCGTGATCTCGCCAGCAGTCTGATCGAGCGCCTGCGTCTGCGTGGCGAGCTCATCGTAAATCTGCTGAGTTTGGGTACCGATCTGCTCGAGCTTCGTACGAGCAGCGGCAAGGTCGGATGCGGTATCGGCGTAGGCAGGAGCCGCGAGGCCCAAGCCCAAAACACAAGCGAGGGTTGCCGTAGCAGCGCAGCGTGCCATGTTTTTGTGCGTGTTTGCTGTGCGCATGTAGCTTCCTTTCCAGTAACTAAGGGTAACGGCTAGTCCACCGTCACCAGGCTAAAGAGCTCCACATCGTCATTAGACGGTGTGAGCTTCTCGCGCGGGTTGAGAAACGCAAGCTCAAGGATACAACCGTAACCGACAAGCTTTGCGCCCATATCTCGCACCAGTTTACCTGTTGCCTCGACGGTTCCGCCCGTCGCGACCAAGTCGTCCAGAATCAACACGGTATCTTTAGAGCTGATAGCGTCGGCATGGATCTCAATTGAATCGGTGCCGTACTCGAGCTCGTAGCTCTGACTTACGGTCTCGCGCGGTAGCTTGCCAGGTTTACGTGCGGGAACAAAGCCGGCGCCAAGGGCTACAGCCACCGGTACGCCAACCATAAAGCCGCGAGCCTCGGGACCCACGACCTTGGTGATTCCCATGCCGGCAAAGTGCTCGGCGAGGGCATCGGTCATGGCTTTGAGCGCCTCGGGATTGCCAAAGAGCGGCGTGATGTCTTTAAAGATGACTCCGGGCTCGGGATAGTCGGGGATGTCGACGATTTGAGATTCGAAGTCGTACATTGCATGACCTTTCAATGGGTTGCCGGATAAGCGGCAGCTGTTATTTGCCCGCGGTGGCGGTGCCGGATTGCGAAGGGGTGACGACCTTGAGCGGCTTTACGAGGGAATCCTCGTGCGAAGCCGGCGCGCCTATCTCTTCGTTTTTGGCCTTGGTTGACTCGGAGCGAGTGATTTCCTCATCGAGTGCATCGATGTCGGCGTCCTCGACCACGGCGTTGAGCGACTCAAAAACGCGGTTCTTGAGCAGCGCGGTGTGCACGCCCTCCGTCAGGTCGTGAAGCTTCTTAAACGCACGCTCGAGCTTGGCGTCGCGCTCGTCATCGGAGGTGTCCATGCCGAGCATGCTCACGAGCACCTGCTCAAACATCGAGGACTCGCGGTTGGCGGAAGACACGTACTGACGCAGGTTGCGCGGCTCGATATGGAAGCGTGACAGCTCGGAGCAGTAGCGGATGATCGGGAAATCGCGACCATCGACGAGCTCACGATTTTGCGGACTCTTGATGATGCGAATGAGGTCGTTCTCGGCGAGCGAGCGGATAAACGAAATCTCGACGCCCAGCATATCGGGAATGGTCTCGATAGGATGCAGCTTTTGCTTAGTCTCCTTGGGCTCCGTCTTGAGCGGAACATCGGACAGCAAGCCCACCTCGTAAGCGAGCGTTGACAGGTCCGTGGCGTTTTCCAAGCGCTGCTTAATCACGTTGAGTGGCATATAGCGGGTCTTCTGCAGGTGCAGAATGACCTCCAGGCGATCAACGTCCTCCTTGGAGTACTGACGGTATCCCTTAGGCGTACGATGAGGGGTAATGAGCCCCTCATCCTCTAGAAATCTAATTTTTGAGTTCGAAAGATCGGGGTATGCGCCTCGAAGTAGGTTGACGACTTGGCCGATACTCAGATAGTTGCGTTCGGCCATGCCCTACTCACCGGTTTCGATGCGCTCCGGCGTGCTCTCGTGGTAGATGAGCGTAAACGTACCGATCTGGACGGAAGAACCGTCGTGCAGCGGGGCTGCATTGACGATGGCACCGTCGACCCAGGTGCCATTGAGCGAGCCCAAGTCCTCGATGCGAGCGCCGAGGCCCTCGCGAATAATGCGCGCGTGGCTGCGCGAAACGGTCATGTCATTGAGGAAGATGCCGTTCGCGGGATCGCGGCCAATGGTGGTCACGTCATCCTCGAGCTCAAAAGCGGCACCAGTCTGCGGACCCTTGACGATGGACAGAACGGGGGCGGTGATGCGCACGTTGGCCATGAGGTCGGGAACGGTGACGTCGCTTGAAGGCACGCGGAATACGCAGGTAGCGTCAGCAGTCTTATCATTCTGAGGCATATTGTTAACCATGTTGTCCATGACAACCCCTAACTTATCGCGGACGTGCCGCAAATAATGAACCGTACGTAATCATACCCCAACGAATCAGTCTTCGATTTCAGGGTTCAGAAAGTCGATGTCCTCGTCCTCGGGATGCGTGAGAGCCTGTTTAATGGCCACTCCGCCCTTAATGGAGTAGATGACAGCGGTGAGCATGGAGAAGATCACGCCGCCGTACACAAAGAAGATGCCGAGGGGCATCGAGCTTCCGTTGAGGCCCGGGAAGGCCGTAAGGGCTGAAGGTAAAAGATGCAGGCCGTCAATAACGGGGAACCCGAGCAGCATGAGCGAGAAGCCGGTCATGAGCAGCGCTGTGGCAATCTTTCCGGGGAAGACAACATCGATGGGGCGACGGTGATAATGGCGCACGATAAGCGTGCCGATGCCCAGATAGATGTCGCGGCCAATAATGAGCACGCAGACCCAGATGGGCAGCTCTCCGCGGACCACCAGCCCCAAGACGCCGGTGAACAGCAGCGCACGGTCGCAAATGGGATCCATGACCTTGCCGAGCCATGAGACCGTCTTAGTCATGCGAGCGATCTGACCGTCCATCCAGTCGGTGGAGGCGGCAACGGCGTAGATAACGATGGCGATGACGCGGTTGTTGTCCGTCACAAACAGGTACAGAAATACCAGGGTGAGGATCAGGCGCGTAAAGGTGATGAAATTGGAGATCGTAAAGATCTTATTCGACGGGTAATCGGAAGTGCCGATAAGCTCCTTTTTGATCTTCTTTTTGATGCCCACAGGACTCCCCCGCTGGTTAACGACAAAACTTTCGATACTATACCCGTTCCGGCGATGTCTATCCAGCGTAAGCATAGAGAGTCCAGACATGTGGAGGGCGCTTTTAGGCGGCGGGGATTTCGCATTCGTGTACATCAGCCTCCAAACATGTCGAAAAATGTCGATTTTGGTGGCTGATGTACACGTTTTGATTCGGTGATTACATCGAGCGGGAACGTTGTTGCTTTAAGCAAAATAATCATGGTGATTAAAACAAAAAAGGTCAGGCACTAGGTGCCTGACCTGCAAACTTCTGGTCGGGACGACTGGATTCGAACCAGCGACCCCTTGACCCCCAGCGAGGTCAGAATGACCCTGACCTGTGCTTATTTTGTTAAAACACGCGCAGATAGCGCAAGTAGCGCATTTCCGCATTTGCATATTTTACCAGCTCAGCGCGGTCTGTCCAGATAGCATATTTTCGGCTTCGAGGAGCGCGGTGCAGCCGATGATTTAATCAACGGGGGTAGGAGCCCCGAATCGTCGCCTCTCCGGGTTCCCGCAGGTGGGCCCGCCTGTTTCTAATCAACTGCGGATTTAGGAGCAGACATGCAGAACGAGAAATGCAGCAATAAAACCTTACGCGTATGCGGAGCCGGCGGCGTGAGGAAGAACAAGGGCAAATGGCAGGCTGTCGTGACGGTGGCCGACGAGATGACCGGGAAGAAGGTCCAGAGGACCAGGAACACCCGCGTGCCCTGCCTGAAGCAGAGCGCGCGGGGAAAGGCGGCGGCGATGCGCGTCCTCGCGGAATTCAGGTCGGAGGTCGAGCTGGAACTCGTCGAGGCCGAGGAGGCGAGGGCCGCTATCGGCGCCGGGCTTCCCGCCGAACAGCGGGATGACTACGCCGCGCTGCCGCTTTCCGAGGCGCTCGAGAAGTTCATCGACTTCTGCCTGGAGATGAACAGGATCACCCCGACGACCCGCGACGACTACCACTACAGCGCCCTGCACATCGAGCGAGACGAGCTGGGTCTGGTCCCCGTGAACGAGGTGACGACCGACGACGTCAACGCGTGGTCGAGGCGCAGGATCGCCCTGGGCACGGCGCCGGACACGCTCAACAAGTCATTCAAGCTCGGCAAGCGGCTCTACGCCGTCCTGCTGAAGCGCAGCAACGACACGATCGGGAGGAACCCGTTCGACGGCGCCCTCGCGCCCAGGGTCATTGCCAGGCCCAGAAACGCGCTGCGCTCCGACCTCGTGCCGAAGCTCAACTCGGTGACCTCGATGATGCCGGACTCGACCTTCAGGCGGGCGGTCGTGCTCGCCCTGCACACCGGGATGCGCATCGGCGAGGTCTGCGGCCTGCGCCGGTGTGACGTCGACTTCGAGTCGGGGCTCATCACGGTCAGGCACTCGGTGGCCTACGTCAAGGACAGGGGCTCCTTCATCAAGGACACCAAGAACCACGACTTGAGGACGATCCCCGTCGACCCGGTGGGCCTGCTCCCCTTCCTGAAAGAGATCCACGAGATCGATTCGCAGAGGCTCCGGGAGGCATCGGCCCTCGGCCTGCGCGACCTCGCGGACAGCTACGTCGTGTCGCGGCCGGACGGCTCCTTCGCCACCACCAGTTACATCCGCAGGGCGTTCAAGACGTTCTCGGAGACCAACGGCCTCATGGGCACCAACGACGAGCTGATCACGTTCCACGGCCTGCGCCACACCTTCGCGAAGCAGTGGATCCGCCACGGCGGCGACATCAAGGCGCTGCAGTCGATCTTCGGGCACAAGGACGCCATGGTCACGCTCAACGTCTACGCCGACATCGAGCCGATGTCCAAGATCCAGAACATGCTGCGCGTGTTGCCGAGCCTGTGGCGAGGCTACCTCGGCCTGAGGGTGGACCCCGGCCCCATGTTCCAGCAGAAGATCCGCGAGGCGATCGAGACGCTCGAGGCGTTCGGCTACGGCATCTCCGAGCCTGACGACCGCAACGTCCTCATCCGCGACGTTCAGACGATAAGCCGCCTCTACCCCACCGAGTACGCGGCAGTGCTGGGGGCCATCCCGACCGAGGCGACCGTGGTCGAGTAGAGGCTGAGACATGCGCTTTCCCAAATCCGTAGCGCAAGTACGGGAATGTGGAATAGCGTTCAGATATATTCTACCCGGTCATCTCGGTGACGCAAATGCGGCACGGGTTTCCGCGAACGCGGATGCCCGTGCCTATCTTTTTATGATTGTGAATACGCCTGCGCGAATGTAGATGAAGCCCCGCGGTTCAGGCCGGGGATTTTCAGCCGCGCCGCCCGATTTCGAATAAAGGCCTGCAAATGCAGACGGCTTTCGGGGGGCCCGACGGCACCTCTCTCAAAAATGGGAGTATGGCCCGAGGCCGCACCTGTGCCCCAGCTCCGCCACGAGGGCATCGTTGTCGGTCACCGAGACGATGGCGTCGCCGTCGTAGGGCGCCTCGATGTAGACGCGGTCGAGCGAGTTGGCCGTCCCCGCCCAGAGCGTCCTGGTGCGCCGGACGCTCCGCACGTGGGCGTAGGGTATCACCGAACGCGTCCCAGCGTACACGACGACGAGGCGGTCGCCGTAGAGCTCGAGGCGGTTGCTGCGGACGGGAAGGGCGGCCAGGGCCACGAGGGCCGGGACGGGCAGCAGCGCGAGCCAGCCCCATAGGAGCGCGGGACTCGAGCTCAGGAAACACGCGATACACGCCGCGGATAAACCGCCCGCCACAATCACCATGGCCGCTATGAACCACGGGTCTGTCCTGCCGGGGAACACCCGCTCCGGCCGCTCGTCCTTCTCACCCATTACGGCCTCCCTCCCGACGCCCTCCCTGGCGGAGCGTGGGGCCGGAGAGTGCCTTGAACCCGTCGCCGACCATCTCGCCCCCCGTTCCGTGGGCCTTCTGTAGTGGTGTGTACCCCCGACTGTTCGACGGATGTCGTACGATTAAAAGTTTGTCTAACCTTTTAAGACGGGTGCAGCAAGATCGAGCAGATTGTCCGTGCGAGAGGCTTCCCGCCGCAGCGCCCGGTCTCGGGTTCGATGCATCGACATCCGTCTCAGGTGGTATCTCCGCTGCGCGGCATTGCAGGGTGCAAAGCCGCGCAGCGGAGATACCACGGAGTACGCCGAGGCTTTGCTCGCGTGGGCTGAAACATATTCCCAATCCGGGAATGCATATATATAAGTGCGATCGTTTTGCCGTAGATGGGAAACCCGTCGGCCGGGCGGGACCGGAGAGCCGGGCGGGACCGGAGGGCCGGGCGGCGAATGCGAAAGGCCGGATGCAGCCGATGCCCTGAATGAGGTCCCAACACATGGGAGGGGCAGGTGAATCCATCTCTTTGGCCGCTCCCGAGGGCATGGATTTCCCAGCCCTCGCCCCCGAGGACATCTTGCAGACGATTCGCAGGTCTCCGAGCGGTAGGTACCTGATGGAGCAGAGGGCCGCGCTGGCGTAGTTGCCGCACTTCGACGATATGGACGATGACGAGCTCGGCCAATTCGCCGCCCAAGTCAGGCCGTGATTTTATAGAATTCAGGGAGGACCGCTGTCACGTTCGCCGTTTAAGAAGGTGCCGCTTTGAAATATCTCGTCGAGGATTTCGATGATCCGGCAGATCCCGTCCAAGACTACGCCGAGGCCAAGCAAATCGTCCGAAAAGTACTCGGCTCCCACCCATCGGTGAGACAAGCTGCCACATGGCCATGGAAGCCTCATTTATTTGCGAAGAACATCGGCTAGCCGCAGGATTGAAATCATCGACCGATAAGTGAGTTCCACCTTTTCGCCCGCAAGCAGTCGTTTCGAGCCAATCTCATCTAGCCCCACAAGCCGAGAAAACAGCGGGCCGCTCATCGTGCCCTCGTCAATTGACTCCCTTATGGTCTTCAAAACGTCCGTATCATGAAGCGATGCCGAGCTGTAGGGGGCAACACGAGCGGAACTCTCAATTAACGACGAGACAAAAGGATGGAGATGCTTTGGACATAGTCCATCAAACACCACATCCCCATTGTCATCCGAGCCGACCAGGCGCCAAGTATAATGATCGACCCAGTCATCTCCGTCATATATGGCGTCCATGAGCAACTTCCCGTCTAGAGAGAGAAACCTATTTGGACATCGGGGCGCAAGACCGCAATCCATATCGGGCCTGCAGCAGCTCCAACCCAACGCACCACATAGTTTCCCTTTCGTACATGTGTATCAATCTCCCCGAAATGCCGGAGAATGCAATTCCAGACCCGTTTGTCGGATAGCAATCGACGTATTTTTGTTTTCCGCTCACAACCTTGTATAGATATATCGTTCCAGCAAAAGAGAAGGTATCGTGACTATTTTAGATCTATATGGCCAATTCGAGCCCTCACCATGGCAATTGTGGCAGCTGGGTTTCTTTTCATTAAAATTTCACTTTGTTAAATCCCTGCCCCTAAGCATTAAACCCGAAGTCCACCGAGTGGGCGAAAGTAAAAGAGGGTCGAATCCGAAGCAGTTCCCAGACAATTGGCGTCCGGCCAGACACTTCGGTTTGGCCCTTTCTTTCCAGGACTCTATAACAGCAAAGCACCTGCTAGATGGGCTTTTTGTGGGTGGGTAATTGTAACAGCTGATTGAACTGCAACGCGCTGGGGCCAATAGGGCGAGGCAAACTGGCGAGGTGTGTCGTCGCGAGTGCAATCGCCACGGTCGACGACGCGGTCGTCCAGCTGCCGCGGCACGGCGCCACCGCTGTGTGTCTGGCCCTCGGCGCGACAGAAGGAGACACTGTTGTGGCCGATGGGCTAAGACCGTTGCCGACCAAGTGCCGTTAGCGGCCATTGGCACATGTCAGCCAGACTGATTCTGTGGGTATAGGGTGGCATTTCACTAAGGTCGGAAACTCCCGCAACCATTGATTGATTTCGACATGTCCGAAATTCATATTACGTATATGGGTAACAATCATTTATAGGATCCCTCAAGTAACCTTAGTAACCGAACCGGGGCAGAAGGGCCTACAAACAAGCCGCGACTAACAGCTTCTTCCGCATTTCTTTAGGCAAGCGAAAAGAGGGATGGCATGACGGCCAAGAGCTACGTAAAGATCGTTATTGTTGGCTTTGTACTTTGTCTTGCAATGGTGCTATGTGCATCATTTGCGAGGTATAGGTCCGAGCAGTCGTTCAT
>NZ_JBDMHB010000021.1:0-35776 GCF_039752955.1 Collinsella aerofaciens | reverse complement strand
TGCACTACGACAACACCGAGCAGATCTGGAACGAGTGCATTAGCCTGTGCCCCAACTTTGTGGGCGCAACCTACGAGAAGATGGCTCCCGAGGGCGGTTACGCCCAGTGGCCGGTCAAGAGCACCGATGTGAACGACCACGGTACGCCCGACATGTTCGCTGGTGGCAAGTTCACCACCAAGGACGGCCGCGCCAACCTGATGGCGCACGACTGGGAGGCGCCCTCCGAGCTTCCCGACGATGAGTACCCGCTCATCCTGTGCACCGTCCGCGAGGTCGGCCACTACAGTTGCCGTTCGATGACCGGCAACTGCAAGACGCTGGCGCTGCTCGCCGACGAGCCCGGCTTTGTCCGCATGAATCCCGCGGACGCCGATGCGCGCGGCATCAAGAATGGCGACATCGTCTCGATCCACAGCCGCCGTGGCCAGGTATACAGCCGCGCCGACGTGAGCGATCGCATCAACAAGGGCACGGTCTACATGACCTACCAGTGGTGGATCGGCAAGTGCAACGAGCTGACCATTCACAAGGTCGATCCGGTCTCGCACACGCCCGAGGACAAGTTCTCCGCCTGCCAGGTCGACGCCATTGCCGACCAGGTCTGGGCCGAGGGCGAGGTCGAGCGTCAGTACACCGAGCTCAAGCAGGCTCTGGTGGACGCCGCCGCTCCCCAGGACGTTGAGCCCGGCGCCGCCAAGTTCGACGACGAGACGCACGTGAACCAAATCGTGTAGTCCCGTTCTCGTTGGCTTTTTGGGCCGGGCGTCCCGTACGTTCGGGAGCCCGGCCCGTTATTTTGAAAGGAAGTGGGGATGAACCGCTTCATCGATATCAACCCGGAGAGGTGCATCGGCTGCGGAACATGCCAGTCCGCCTGTGCAGATGCCCACCGGATGCAGGGTCTTCAGGACACGCCGCGTCTGGCGCTCGTGAAGACCGGCGGCATCTCGGCCGCCCTGGCCTGCCACCATTGCGAGGGTGCCCCTTGCGCCGAGGTCTGCCCGGTGAACGCCATCGAGCACGATGGCGACCGCATCCACGTTAAGGAGCAGGAGTGCATCGGGTGCAGGCTGTGCGCCATCGCGTGCCCCTTCGGCGCCATCCATCCGGACGGCACGTCTATTGCCGGTGTCGCAGGCATGTGCGACCCGACGCCTTCGTACCCTAAGTCCCTGAGCAGCCTGCTTACGTGGGCGCCCGGCCAGTACACCTGTGCCGTCAAGTGCGACCTGTGCGCCTTCGACCCCGAGGGTCCGCACTGCGTGGCGGCTTGCCCCACCAAGGCGCTCACCGTCATGGGCGGCGCGGCGGATCGCGAACTCGACGAGGCCAAGCGCCTGCGTTCGATTCAGAACGGCCCTGCCGTCGACGTGTCGGCTGTGGCCCAGGGTCTGTCCGAGAAAGCAGAAGGGAGCGTAAACAATGGATAGCATGACGCTGTTTATCGCATCGCTTGCCGTCTCGTGCATCGGTGCGCTCGCCTCGGTTCTGCTGATTCGCGCCGATAACGCCGCCAAGACCGCCGGCTGCCTGATCGGCGCCGTCGCGGCCGCGCTGTCGTTCATCGCGGGCCTCGAGGCCGTGCTTGGCGACGTTACGTCCCTCAACACGGTCTTCTTCTTCCCGTTCGCCCGTCTCGAGCTCTTGCTCAACGGCCTTGCGGGCCTGATCGTGGTCCTCATCTCGATCCTCGCCTTTGCGGGCTTCATCTACGGTCTGTCCTACTTCGACGAGTACCCGGGCAAGGTCGGGCGCGCCGGCTTCTTCATGAACACCTTCGTCGCCTCCATGATGCTCGTCATCACGGCCGACAACGTGTTCTGGTTCTTGGTCGCCTTTGAGCTCATGTCGCTTACGAGCTACTTCCTTGTCGTCATCGAGGAGAACAAGAACTCCATTAGGGGCGGTTGGCTCTACTTCGTCATCGCGCACGTGGGCTTCGTCCTCATCATGGCGAGCTTCCTGCTCATGACCAACGGCGTGGGCGGTTCCTTCAGCTTCAGTGATTTCCGTACGCATGACTTTGGACCCGCCGTCTCCTCCGTGTGCTTCGTCCTCGCGTTCTTCGGATTCGGTGCAAAGGCCGGTATCATCCCGCTGCACTCCTGGCTGCCCCAGGCGCACCCCGAGGCGCCGTCCAACGTGTCCGCCCTCATGTCCGGCGGCATGATTAAGATCGGCATCCTGGGAATCCTCAAGGTCGGTCTCGACCTGCTCGCGGGTTCGGGCGTCCAGCTCTGGTGGGGCCTCATGGTCCTGGTGTTCGGATCCATCTCGTCGGTCCTGGGCGTCGTCTACGCTCTCCACGAGCACGACATCAAGCGCCTGCTGGCCTACCACTCCGTCGAAAACATTGGCATCATCTTGCTCGGTGTCGGCGCGTCCATGACGGCGCACGCCCTGGGCAACGACGTCATCGCGACGATCGCGCTCATGGCCGCCCTCTACCACACGCTCAACCACGCCATGTTCAAGGGCGAACTGTTCCTCGGCGCGGGCTCCCTGCTCTATGCCACGGGTACGCGCAACATGGAGAAGATGGGCGGTCTGTTCCGCCGCATGCCGGTCACGGCCGTCTGCTTCCTCATCGGTGCCCTTGCCATCTCGGCCATCCCGCCGCTCAACGGCTTCGTTTCCGAGTGGTTTACCTACCAGTCCCTGTTCAACATCTCGACGCTCTCCGACCCGGTCGTCATGGTGTTCGCCGTCGCCTCCGCGGCCGCCCTCGCCATCACCGGTGCCCTGGCCGTCACGTGCTTCGTGAAGGCCTACGGCGTCTCGTTCGCGAGCAGCCCTCGTTCCCAGGAGGCTGCGAACGCCAAGGAGTCCCCGGCTCCGATGTTGTTCTCGCAGATGCTCCTCGCGGCCATCTGCGTGGTGCTGGGAATTGGCTCTCCCGTCATCGCCCCGGTTCTGGGCGACGTCGCCCAGAGCGTGCTTTCCGGCTCCGCCGTCACAGCCACCTCGGGCGTCTCTCTCGTGAATGAGATTTCCGGTGCCGCTACTTCCACCCCCGCGATCGCCATCGCGCTCGTGGTCCTCACCGGCCTCGCGTTCGCGTTGAGGTCCTGCCTCGGCACCAAGGCCCCCGCTAAGAAGACCGACCCTTGGGCGTGTGGCTATGAGCCCAACGAGCACATGCCCGTCGTCGCCACGAGCTTCGCGTCCGACGTCGAGCTCTTCATGGGCCCGCTCTATACCCTGCGCGAGGTATGCACCAAGATCTGCTGGTCCATCGCGCACGTGTTCCAGAAGCTCACCGGTGTCGCCCAGGGCGTCGAGCCCCTGCCCGACCGCTTCCTGGTCGATGCACCGAGCGAGGGTGCCGACAAGCTGGCCGGCCTCGCCTCCAAGATCGAGGGCGGCAACTACTCCGTATACATCTGCTACATCGTCGCGGCGCTCGTGGTCTTCCTCATGCTCGCCGTGGTCATGGTCTAGAGAGGGGAGAGGATATTATGAACATCGTTCTTGCGATAGCGCAGGGCCTCGTGGCCATGCTGGTCGCGCCCTTCTTCTCCGGCCTCGCCCGTGTGATTCGCGCGAAGATGCACAATCGCCGCGGTCCGTCCATCCTTCAGGATTACCGGGACCTCGCGAAGCTCATGGCGCGTCCCGAGTCCGTGAGTTCCGACTCGAGTTTCGTGCTGCGCATCATGCCGCCGCTGTTCCTCGCGGTGTCGTTCATGCTCGCCATGGGCCTGCCCATGTTCACGCTCGAGAGCCCCATGCCCGTCTTCGGTGACGCCATCACCATCATGTACGCGCTCGCGCTGTCCCGCTTCTTCTTCGCGCTGTCCGGCGTGGATTCCTCCAACGCCTACGCGGGCTTCGGCGGTATCCGCGAGCTCCTCATGAGCGTGCTCATCGAGCCGTCCATGCTCATCGCGCTGTTTACCGTCGCCATCGTGTGCGGCTCCACGGACATTGCGACCATGGGTCAGCACATCGTTACGGGCAACGTCTCGAGCGTCGTTGCCGTCATCCTCGCCGGCGTCGCCTTTGCGGCCGCCTGTTACATGGAGCTCGGCAAGCTTCCGTTCGATCAGGCCGAAGCCGAGCAGGAGCTCCAGGAGGGCCCGCTCGCCGAGCTCTCCGGCCCGTCCCTGGCCATGATGAAGCTCGCCATGGGCATGAAGCAGGTCGTGGTCGTCGCTTGGTTCACCTCCATCTTCATCCCCTGGGGAGAGCCCGCGACCATCGGCGTCACCGCTCTCGTGGGCGCCGTCGTCTTCCTCGTCAAGTGCCTGGTCGATTTCGTCGTCTGCGGCGTGCTCGAGAATTCCGTTTCCCGTTCGCGCTTCAAGGTGCTCGGTAACCAGACCTGGGCCGTCGTCGGCATCGCGGTCCTCGCGTTCGTCTTCGTTGTCGTAGGCGTGTAGGGAGAAGGGAGAAACTATGTCAATCGAATTGAGCTTGTCCCTCTTTGCCATGGTGGCGATCGCCGTCCCCATGCTGGGCTCCCTGCTCATCGTCATGCTGCCGCGTCCCTACGCTAAATGGATCTGCGCCTTCGCCGGCGGCATCGCCACGGTCGCTTCCGTTGGCTTGGCTGCGACGTTTGCCGGAAACGGCATGAACGCGGTCGATGTAACCTGGGCGAGTATGGGCCAGACCTTGGTCATGGGCTTCATTTTCGACCGGATGAGCACGCTGCTCGCACCCGCGTTCGTCACTATCGGTCTGCTCGTCGTCATCTATTCGTTCCCGTACATGAGCGATAAGAACAAGGAGCATCCCGACGCGCCCCGTCGCCGCTTCTACGTGTACTTCTCCACGTTTATCGGCGCCATGGCCGGTCTCGCCTACAGCTCCACCATCGTCGGCCAGCTCGTTTTCTTCGAGATCACCGGTGTGTGCTCCTGGGGCCTCATCAGCTACTACATGACGCCCACGGCCAAGAAGGCCGGTATGAAGGCGCTCATCATCACCCACATCGGCGCTTTGGGACTCTACATCGGCGCGGCCTTCCTGTTCGCCGGAACCGGCACGTTCGCGCTGAGCGCGATCTCTCAGCTCGACGCCGGTATGAAGACCGTCGTGCTGCTGCTCATCCTGTTCGCCGCTTGGGCCAAGTCCGCCCAGTTCCCGCTTTACATGTGGCTGCCCTCCGCAATGGAGGCCCCCACGCCCGTTTCCGCCTACCTCCATGGCGCGTCCATGGTTAAGGTCGGCGTGTGCGTGTTCGCCCGCGCTCTTGCGAGCGCCGGCGATATCCCCGAGATCGTCGGCTGGGTCGCCATCATCGACGCCGTTGTGACCATGCTCTTCGGCTTCCTCATGTACCTGCCCCAGAAGGATATGAAGCGCCTGCTTGCCTTCTCGACGATCGCACAGCTCGCCTACGTGTTCTTCGGCCTGGGCCTCTCCGTGTTCGGAAGCCAGATGGCGTTCAACGGCGCCGTCGAGCACATCTTCAACCACGCGTTCACCAAGACCCTGTTCTTCCTCATCGCCGGCTCCCTCAGCTTCACGCTGGGAACCCGTATGCTGCCCAAGATCCAGGGCCTCATGAAGAAGTACCCGGTCACGGGCGTGGGCTTCGCGGTCGCCGCGACCGCTATCGCCGGCGTGCCCCCCATGAGCACGTTCTTCTCCAAGTTCCAGATCATTTCCGGTGGCTTCGCGGTTGGTGCTACCAACACGGTCATTTTCGTCCTCGTGTGCGTCATGGTCGTCGAGACCGTCGCCACCTTCGCATGGTTCCTGCGTTGGATGGGTAAGGTCCTGCCCGGTGAGCCGAGCGAGACCGTGGCCGCCGGCCAGCCCCTTCCGCGTGCCATGGCGTTCGTGTTCGTCGTCCTCATGATCATGGTCGTCGTCGCCGGTCCTCTGTCCTCTAGTTGGATGGGTTAGGAGGTAGGACATGGGTTATTCGTTAGTCAATATCCTGGGCGGTCTTCTGATCGTGACCTCCACCATGGTGGTCGTCTCAAAGACCATCCCGTCCGCCATCAAGTGGTACGCGATCCAGTCGGTTGTCCTGGTGGGCGTGCTGCTCACCCTGGGCCTCACCACCGGTGCCACCGAGCTTCTCATGTGGGCCGCGTCGGCCTTCGTCACCAAGGTGATCCTCGTTCCGTTCATTCTCAACCGTGCCTACAAGAAGATGGGTTCGCCTGCCGATAGCACGCTGACCTCCTCCATCAAGCCGGCTTGGACCATCATCCTCACCGGTCTGGAGGTGGCCATCTGCTTCGCGGTGGTCACGCGCCTGAGCCTGCCCACCGCCGAGGTGGCTACTCCGGCCCTGGCCATCAGCTTCGCGCACTTCTTCGTCGGCCTCACGTGCATCATCTCGCAGCGCAACATCCTCAAGCAGATCTTCGGGTACTGCCTTATGGAGAACGGTAGCCACGTGACGCTCGCCCTGCTCGCGCCCACGGCCCCCGAGATCATCGAGATTGGTATCGCCACCGACGCCATCTTCGCCGTCATCATCATGTCCGCCGTCGTCGTGAGGATCTGGAACGACACCAAGTCGCTCGACTCGCACGACCTGACCGAATTGAAGGGGTAGGCCATGGATGTTTCAATGCTGACGGTCGCCCTGCTCGCTTGTCCCCTCGTGTTCTCCCTGGTCATGGCTGCGCTCCCCAAGATGACGTCCTACAACGTCTTCGCGGGGCTCAACACCATCTCCGTCGCGGCGACCCTCGTCCTTTCGGTCGTCACCGCGGGAACCATGCTCTCGAGCGGGCAGAATATCGACGCTTTGGGCCTGTGGCTCCATCTCGATTCGCTCTCGTCGATCTTCGTCCTTCTGGTAGGCATCATCGGGTTCATCACCGGCGTGTACTCCATCTCCTATATCAAGATCGATATCGAGGAGAAAACCATGCCGGCCGAGCGCGCCAAGCAGTACTACGCGCTGTTCAGCCTGTTCGTCTTTACGATGCTGCTCGCCTGCCTGTCCAACAACATCATCCTCACCTGGGCGGCGGTCGAGGCCACCACGCTGTCGACCGTGTTCCTCGTGGGCATCTACAAGAATAAGCAGGCGCTCGAGGCGTCTTGGAAGTACGCGATGGTCTGCACCGCCGGCGTGGCCTTCGGCCTGTTCGGCACACTGCTCATCTACGCGAACGCCGCCGATATCATGCCCAACGCGCATGAGGCCGCGTTCCTTACCTCCATCATGCCCTACGCCGACCAGTTCGACCCGATGCTCGTGCGCCTCGCGTTCGCGTTCATCGTCATCGGCTTCGGCACCAAGGCGGGCCTGTTCCCCATGCACACCTGGCTGCCCGACGCACACTCCCAGGCTCCGAGCCCGGTCTCCGCGCTGCTTTCGGGCGTGCTGCTCAAGTGCGCCATGCTGGTGATCATCCGCTTCTACTCCCTGTCCATCATCACGGTGGGCGACACCTATCCGCGAACGCTCCTGCTCATCCTGGGCACGCTGTCCATCCTGGTGGCCGCCCTGTGCATCTTCAAGCAGGACGATATCAAGCGCCGCTTCGCGTACTCCTCCGTCGATAACGTCGGCGTGGTCGCACTGTGCCTGGGTATCGGTGGTCCGCTCGGTATCGCCGCCTGTCTGCTGCACTGCATCTTCCATGGCTTCACCAAGGCGCTCGCCTTCTGCATGGCCGGTAACATCCAGCACCTCTACCACACCCGCGACCTGAACAAGATCAAGGGCGTCGTCGAGATCGCGCCCATCACGGCCGCGCTCACCATCGTCGCTCTGCTCGCGCTCGCCGCTTTCCCGCCGTTCGCCCTGTTCATCTCCGAGTTCCTCACCTTCGTGGCCGGCGTCCAGTCCGGTCCCATCTGGGTGGTCGTGCTCGTGGCCATCGGTCTCACCGGCGTGTACTTTGCCCTTACCGGCATCGCGCTGAAGTCCATCTTCGGCAAGGCGCCCGAGGGCATGAAGCGCCACGAGGTGCCCGCCCTCATGATCATCCCCGAGATTGCCCTTGCGATCGTGGTCATGTGGTTCGGTATCGCCACGCCGGTCGCCATCACGAGCGGCGTCGAGGATGCCACGTCCGTCGTTTTGAACCAGAGCGTCGAAGAGCTCCACGAGGTTCCTCTCTACCGCATGGTGTTTAGCTCCCAGACCAAGACAAGCGAGGTGAATTAGCGCCATGGCAGAACCTGAAAAGAAGGTCTACGCCCGTCGCTGCGAGAGCCATGTCGAGGCCCTGCGCCGCGCTGTTCCGGGCTGCATCGAGAAGGTCGAGTGGCAGTGCGAGGACCAGCTGACGATTACCGTCAAGCAGGACAAGCTGCCCGAGGCCGTCCATTACCTGTATTACGAGCGTTATGGCTGGATTCCCGTGATCATCGGCAACGATGAGCGCAGCCTGTGCGGCCGTTACGCCGTGTACTACGTCATCTCCATGGAGGGGGAGGACCCCGGCTGGGTGACCGTGCGCACCGAGGTCGATCCCGCCAAGATGACGTTCCCGTCCGTGACGCCGTTCGTCCCCGCCTGCGTGTGGGGCGAGCGCGAGCTGCGCGACATGTTCGGCCTGATTCCCGAGGGCCTTCCCGATCGTCGTCGCCTGGTGCTGCCCGACGATTGGCCCAGCGGCCTGTACCCGCTGCGCAAGGACTCCATGGACTACCGTTTCCGTCCCGCTCCCGCGAGCGACATGGAAAACTATGAGTTCTTGGCCGATACCAAGGGCAAGGAGACGACGCTCGTCCCCATGGGCCCGTTGCACATTACCTCCGACGAGCCTGGCCACTTCCGCCTGTTCGTCGAGGGCGAGACGATCGTCGACGCCGACTACCGTCTGTTCTACGTGCACCGCGGCATGGAGAAGGTCGCCGAGACGCGCCTGAACTATGACGCCGTGACGTTCCTCGCCGACCGTATCTGCGGCATCTGCGGCTGTGCTCACTCGGTGGCCTATGCCGAGGCCGTCGAGCGCGCCCAGGGCATTCATGTCCCGCCGCGCGCCCAGTACATCCGCGCCATCATGCTTGAGGTCGAGCGCCTGCACTCGCATCTGCTCAACATTGGCCTGGCGTCTCACTACACCGGCTTCGACTCCGGCTTCCAGCAGTTCTTCCGCGTCCGCGAGAAGTCTATGGACCTGGCCGAGAAGCTCTCCGGTCACCGCAAGACCTACGGTCTCAACGTGATCGGCGGCGTGCGTCGCGACATTTTGGCCGAGCAGAAGCTCTCCACGCTCACGACCATCCACCAGCTGCGCTCCGAGGTCCAGGAGCTCGTCGACGTGCTGCTCTCCACGCCCAACTTTATTGAGCGTACGAGTGGCATCGGCATCTTGGACCGCAAGATCGCACGCGACTTCTCGCCGGTCGGCCCGCTCATGCGTGGCTCGGGCTATGCCCGCGACGTGCGCTTTGATCATCCCTTCGACGGCTACGCTGATCCGGACGTCCAAAAGATGCACGCCGCTACGGCCGACACCTGCGATGCCTTCGGCCGTACCGCCGTTCGCATCCAGGAGGTCTACGATTCGATCGACATGATCGAGACCATGCTCGAGAACTGCCCGTCGGGCCCCATCCTCACCACGGATTGGGAGTACACCCCGCACAAGTACGCTATCGGCGCCACCGAGGCGCCGCGCGGCGAGGACGTGCACTGGGCCATGCTCGGCAATAACCAGAAGTGCTACCGCTGGCGCGCCAAGGCCGCCACGTACAGCAACTGGCCGGTCCTGCGCTACATGTTCCGCGGCAACACCGTGGGCGACGCGGCGCTGATTGTCGGCTCGCTCGACCCGTGCTACTCCTGCACCGACCGCGTGACGGTGACCGATGTCGCCGCCAAGCGCGACCACGTGCTCGACAAGGAGCAGTTCGAGAACGTCTGGCGCGACAAGTCGCCGCTCGCGGGCGAGGGCACCACGGCCGCTCCGCTCGATGAGGAGGCGCTCTAATATGCTGAAGCTTTGGAAGGTTAACGCCAAGGCCGGCGACGCGACAGTCAAGTACCCGTTTGCTCCGTTTCCCACCAACAAGGACATGCGCGGCAAGCCCGAGCACAATGCCGAGCTCTGCATCGCCTGCGGTGCCTGCGGCGTGGCATGCCCGGCCGATGCCATTCGCATGGACACCGACCTTGCGGCCGATACCATTACCTGGTCGATTGACTACGGCCGCTGCATCTTTTGCGGCCGTTGCGAGGAAGCCTGCCCCATGGAGGCCATCAAGCTCACCGAGGAGTTTGAGCTGGCCGTCATGAGCAAGGACGACCTCACCAGCAAGAGCGTCTACACGCTCGAGCACTGTTCGCGCTGCGGCAAGCCGTTTGCCCCGCACAAGGAGATCGACTACGCAAAGCGCCTGCTGCAAAAGGCCGGCGGCATGGAGGCCGAGCAGGCTGCCCGTACCGTCGGTATGTGCCAGGAGTGCAAGCGCGAGCTCGACGCCCTGCGCGCCGCCTCGGCCGTAAAGACCGGCAACGCTGCCGGCATGGCTGCCAACGAGACGCTTGCGTCCGGTGAGCCCCAGGGCCCCGGCATGGAGTATCTGGGCGGCCACGGCGTGAACCCGGAGTATATCGACCGCGAGCTCAACCCCGATGCGCCCGAGATTCCTGCCGGTCCTGCGCCGGTCGAGGGCATCATCATGGATTTTGATACGAAGGAGGAGTAACCATGGCCGAACCCACGCTTTTGCCCGAGCGGCTTCAGTACCGCCCGACCAAGATCGAGCTCGACGAGAGCATTGAGAAGGCCAAGGCGACCCTTCTTAAGAAGATCAAGCGCTCGGTGTACGTCTACCGTGTTGACTGCGGCGGCTGCAACGGCTGCGAGATCGAGATCTTCGGTTCCATCACGCCCGTCTTTGACGTCGAGCGCTTTGGCATCAAGGTCGTGCCCTCGCCCCGTCACGCCGATGTGCTGCTGTACACCGGCGCCGTGACGCGTGCCATGCGCATGCCGGCCCTGCGCGCCTTTGAGGCTGCACCCGATCCCAAGATCGTGGTGTCCTACGGCGCGTGCGGCTGCACCGGCGGCATCTTCTACGATAACTACTGCGTCTGGGGCGGCACGGACAAGATTTTGCCGGTCGATGTCTATATCCCCGGCTGCCCGCCCAGCCCCGCGCAGACCGTCTACGGCTTTGCCATGGCGCTCGGTCTGCTGGACCAAAAGCTCCATGCCGAGACCACGGTGGAGGCCGCCGGCGAGCAGGCCGATATCCTGCACCCCGGCGTGCCGTACAAGCTGCGCGTGGCCATCGAGCGCGAAGCTCGCGCCATGAGCGGCTACCGTTACGGCCGCGACCTGGCCAATGAGTTTATGGATACGCTCGAGGGCGCGCCCAAGGGCGATATCCGCGGTGCCATGGCGCTGCTCATCGATAAGCAGGACGATCCGCGCCGCGTCGAGGTGTACTCGGCGCTGCAGGATCTGGTGCTGGCCGGAGGTCGCTAGATGGAGCTCACGGACCGCTCTGGTTACTTTGCGGGCCCCGGTATGCTCGGCGGCTCTTTTGGCGATGCCTCGCGCGCAAGCGACGAGGCCGCCGAGGGCGTCGCCGACCCCTGCCTGGGCCATACGCCCGACCAGGTGGTCTTCTACGAGCTCACGCGTAAGTTTGTGGAGACCGAGGAAGACGTTCCCCAGGAGGCCTGCGACGTGCTGTACTACACGCTCGCCGTGGGCCACCACACCGGCGTGCTCGATTGCTTTGAGCCGCGCCTGTCGGTGCCGGTGGATGTGTTCTATTCGCTCGTCGACGCGCTGCCGGAGGGGGAGGCCAAGACCAAGTTCGAGGCCATCCGTTCCTTTGGCGAGTGCCAGCTTGACAAGGCGGCGGTGCCGTCGCTGCTCGAGGCCTGCGATGCGCTGCTCGACGAGCGCGGTTTTCGCGGGTCGGCCAAGGCCGGCATCTCGGTGTTCGATGACGACTTTGGCCTGCATGCCCAGCAGGTCGCGTTCTTAATGAAGTTTCGCGATCTGGTTGAGCGCGTGCGCGATGTGTCGGGCGTGTATCTGACGGGGAGGCTGCAGTAATGGGTTGCGTTGTGGATGGCCGCGTGAACGGCGCCCCGTTTGCGGGTATCGTGCTCACGGCGGGAAGCGTGCTGCGTGCCGACGATGCCGCCGGCCCCGTGCTCTCCAAAAAGATGGAGGACGCGCCCATCGCCGGTTGGTACACCATCGACGGCGGGCAAACGCCCGAGGATGACATCATCGAGGTCAAGCGCGAGCGTCCGCCGCGTTTGGTTTTGGTCGATGCCGCCGACATGGCGCTGCCCGTCGGTTCCATCCGCTTGCTCGACAAACGTGACGTGGCCCGCAAGTCGATGTTCACCACGCATTCGCTCCCTTTGTCGATTCTGATCGAAGAGATTGAGCAATCGTGCGAAGATATCGTCTTCATAGGGATTCAGCCGGGCGATACGGAGTTCTACAACCCCATGTCCCCGGAGGTCTTTGAGGCCGTCGACGCCGTGTACGACGCCGTGGCCGCCAACGACTTTTCCCACTTTGTCCGCTTGGGGCAAGAGCAGTAGGAGCACTTGTTCCATTTTGTTAGGAAAGAAGTGATTGACATGGCAGATTCCAAGGTGGAGTATCCCACTCCCGATTGCCTGGCGCCCGCCGCGATCGAGGCCAAGACCGAGGCCGCCGGCGTGACCAAGGCTAACCTGCCGGTCGCTAAGGCCTTTCTGTTGGCAATGTTCGCCGGCGCGTTCATCGCCTTCGGCGGCCTGTTCTTTACGGTGTTTTTGAGCGACGGCACGCTGGGCTGGGGTGCCCAGCGCGTCGTGGGCGGCCTGTGCTTTTGCCTGGGCCTGGTGCTGGTGCTGGTGTGCGGTGCCGAGCTGTTTACCGGTAATTCGCTTATGGTCTGCGCGCTCAAGAGCAAAAAGATCACCTTGGTCCAGATGCTCAAGGCTTGGGTCGTCGTATGGGTCGGTAACTTTGTCGGTGCCCTGTTCATCGTCTTTTTGGTGTACATGGCCGGCATTTACAAGCTCAACGGCGAGGCGGTCGCCAATTCCATGGTGAGCGTCGCCGCCGGCAAGGTGACAATCGACTGGGTGACGATCTTCTTCCGCGGCATCCTGTGCAACATCTTTGTGTGCCTTGCCGTGTGGATTGGTACCGCCGGCAAGACCGTGGTCGATAAGGTTGTGGGCATTCTGCTGCCCATCGCCGCCTTTGTGGCCTGCGGTTTTGAGCACTGCGTTGCCAACATGTACTTTTTGCCCATGGGTGCCGTGATGCATGCATGCGGCTACGGTGCCGACGTCGCCGGCGCCGATGCACTCAACGCCGCGGGCATTGCGTTTAACCTGTCCGCCGCCACGCTGGGCAACATCGTGGGCGGCGCGGTTCTGGTCGCGCTCGGCTACTGGTTTATCTACGCTAAGAAGTCCGAGGCGTAAGGTACCGTCTGTTTGACGTTGGGCCTCCCGCGGGGCGTTGCCGTGCGGGAGGCTTTTTGGGTCTGGGGGCTCGTTGCCGGGCTTTTGGCCTGTTGTGTTTGGCTTGTGAAAGGGGTAATCGAGATGGCATCTGCTGTGAAGCGTGACGGTCGCGCCGTGGTGACCACATGCGGGGGATGCTATGCCGATTGCGCCTTTGCGGCACGAGTTGAGGACGGTCGCGTGGCGGCCGAGTTGCCGGTGCCAGGGCATCCGTGCGCGGCGCGTGCCCTGTGTGCCCGCGGACGGCATCGCCTGGCAATGCCGTTTGACGAGCGCGACCGCATTGTGCACCCCATGTGCCGACGAGCTGATGGCTCGGGGTTTGATGCGATTTCGTGGGACGAGGCGTTTGCTCAGATTGCCGAGTGCCTTTTGGGGATTGTTGACGGGCATGGTCCGCGCGCGCTGGGCATGACGCTCGGCGTGCCCTCGTTCGACCGTTACTGGGCGTATCGTTTTATGCATGCGCTGGGCTCGCCCAACGTATACGGTGCCGACGGTGCCTGCGAGGTAAGCAGACTTACCGGCTGGGAGCACAGTCTGGGCTACAGCCCCGCCTCCGACCTGGCGCATACCGATTGCATCATGTATCTGGGGCGCTCCATTGTCGATTCGTCGACGATGGGGGCCGTTGATGCGCTCAACGATGCCCGTCGACGTGGGGCTAAGATTATCGTGGTTGACCCCCGGCGCAGTGGCTCGGCTGCGCTTGCCGACCGCTGGCTGCGCGTACGTCCTGGATGCGATCTGGCGTTGCTGCTGGGTATCGCACATGTGCTGGTAGCCGAAGACCTGTACGATCACGAGTTCGTGGACCGCTACGCCACAAGCTTTGACGAGCTGGCGCAGGCGGCCAGTGCTTGGACACCCGAGTGGGCCGAATCGATGTGCGACGTGCCGGCCGCAGAGATTGTCGCCACGGCGCGCGATCTCGCTGCCGCCGCGCCTGCCGCTGTGGTGGATGCGGGTTTTCATGGTGGCATCGGCATCGCGTATGCCAATAGCACCCAGACCGCACGCGCTATCTGCTTGGTCGATGTGCTGCTGGGCTGTATTGGACATGCGGGTGGCGCGCTCAATCCGCCCACACCGCTTTCACTGGGCGACCTCGATCCCACTCGCTTTGCGACGCCGCCGGTGCCGCGCGAGCCCAAGCTGGGGTCCGAGCGCTATCCACTGGTCGATCCGGTGCGCGGACTGTGCACGACCATCGGTCAGTCGATTCTTGCCGGCGATTTGCGTGGGCTCATCGTCTATGCCAGTAACCCCGGTGCGGGCTATGGCAATGCACAGGCTTGGTTGGGTATTTTGCAGCAGCTCGACTTGCTTGTGACGATTGATATTCGTTGGTCCGAGACGGCGCGTGCTTCTGACTTCGTGCTGCCCGACGTGACGTATCTGGAGGCCGACCGCGGTGTGGGCACGGTCGTGGGCGTCAACGATTCGCGCGTGTTCTACCGCAACGCCGTGCTGCCCGTGCAGCATGACGGCACACGTCCCGGTCGGGAGATTTTTGCCGGTCTGGCGCAGGCGTGTGGCGTGGGCGAGTATTTCCAGTTTACGTCTGACGATCTGACGGCTGCCCAGGTGGCGCCTTTTGGGATCGATCTGGACGAGCTCAAGGAGCGCGGCTGGGCCGATACGGGCGTGGC
This sequence comes from Collinsella aerofaciens, assembly GCF_039752955.1. Taxonomy (GTDB): domain Bacteria; phylum Actinomycetota; class Coriobacteriia; order Coriobacteriales; family Coriobacteriaceae; genus Collinsella; species Collinsella aerofaciens_BI. Next base: position 20,746 of record NZ_JBDMHB010000021.1, on the reverse strand, counting down.
GCTGCCGTCGCGCACGGGTGAGCCGGTGATTCCGCTTGCCGGCGGCAAAATTGCGCTGGCAAGCGACGTATGGGAACGAGTCGGCATGGGTCGTGTGCCCAACTGGATTGCGCCCATTGTGGAGCCCGGCCCGGGGATGTTTCGCCTCATTAGTGGCAACCGTCCCTTTGAGTCGCACACCTCGCGCAGGCTTGCGGCTCAAGGTGCCGCCGAGGCTGGATCGGACCTGGATGCCGTGCAGATGAATGCCGATGCTGCTGCGCACATGGGCATCGCCGACGGCGAGATCGTCGAGCTCGTGAGCGATATGGGCCGCGACCGCGTGCGCGTGGAGACGACGCCCTATCTGCATCCGGCGTGCATCTTCACGTCGGCCGCCCCCGGCGGGCGTTCGCTTGGCGCCGATGTCGGTGGCGCTCAAGCCTTGGGCGTGGGCCCGCTCGACCATACGCCGTTGCGTTGGGATCCGTTGACAGGTGCCGCGCTCACCCAGGAAAACGCCGTTCGCGTGGAAAAGATCACGGAGCACGTGGATAATAACGATTGATTGACTCAGCCGATCGAATTGGCTGATAGTTTGACGTTCGAACGATTGATTCACCTTTGGTTTTGAAAGGCCGCACATGAGCGATAGCCAGAACATGTCCGATGAGGTGCGCGCCCGTCTGCGTGCCATTCCTTCCGTCAACGAGCTGCTCACCGAGTGGCCGGTGGTGAAGGCGGCAGGGGAGACCTGCGACGCGGTGGTCCATGCCGCCGTCACGGCCGAGCTTGACGAGGAGCGCGCCGCCATTCGCGCCGGCGCCGCCCCGCGTTCCAAGCGTGACCTGGCTTCGGCTATCGAGTGGCGTGCGCACCGCTCCGCGCTGCCGAGCCTGCGCCCAGCGGTTAATGCCACGGGTGTGGTCATCCATACCAACTTGGGTCGCGCCCCGCTCGCGGAGTCGGCCGCCAAGGCCGTGGCCGAGGTCGCGCGCGGCTACAGCACGCTCGAGTACAGCGTGGACACCTGTTCGCGCGGTTCGCGCAAGGAGCACGCCGCGCAGCTGATCCGCTCACTCACCGGTGCCGAGGACGCGCTCGTGGTCAACAACAATGCCGCCGCGGTGCTGCTGGTGCTTGCCACCCATGCCGCGGGCAAAGAGGTTATCGTCAGCCGCGGCGAGCTTGTCGAGATTGGCGGCAGCTTCCGCATCCCCGATGTCATGGCGGCCTCGGGCGCCAAGCTCGTCGAGGTCGGCGCCACCAACCGCACGCACCTGGCAGATTATGAGCAAGCTATTACGCCCGATACGGCCATGATCCTCAAGGTTCATCCTTCCAATTATCGCATCGAGGGTTTTCACGAGGAAGTGGGCTCTCGGGAGCTCGCCGCACTGGCCCATAAGCACGGCCTGCTGTTCTATGAAGATCAGGGGTCGGGCGCGCTGTTGCCCGACGACATCTTGGTGCGCGGAGGCGAAGAAACCACGCCGGCTTCGGTTTCGGCAGGGCTCGATTTGGTGTCGTGCTCGGGCGATAAACTTCTCGGTGCAGCACAGGCGGGCATTATCATGGGCCGTCGTGACCTGGTTCAGGCCTGTGGGTCACATCCGCTTATGCGCGCCCTGCGCCCGGGCAAACTGGCCCTGTCGGCGCTCGAGGCCACGCTGCGTATCTACATGGATGGCGCCGATGTTGCCCATCGCGATATTCCGGTGCTCAGCATGCTTACGCTTCCGCAGACCCATTTGGAGCGACGTGCCCGCAAGCTGCGCGATCGTATGGTCGCCGGTCTCGACAAGGCCGGTTGCCTGTGCGCCGTTCAGGTGGAGATCGTCGAGGAGTCGTCGACTCCCGGCGGCGGTTCGCTGCCTACCGTCGAGCTGCCCACCATGTGCGTTGCCGTGCGTCTTGTCGATGAGCGTCTTTCCGTTGACGCACTCAAGCGCTCACTCGTCCAAGATTTCGACACGCCGGTCGTCACGCGCGCCTCGCACGATCGCATTTTGTTTGACGTCCGTACGCTCGTGGGCGACCGCGATATCGAGACGGCGGCGTCGACGCTTGCCGCATGCGTTGAGAAGGCGATTGCTCGATGAGTGAGGTTCAGGCGCTGGTGGAGTGTCCCGTTATCGTTGGCACGGCGGGCCACGTTGACCACGGTAAGTCGGCACTGATCGAGGCGCTGACCGGCAAGAATCCTGATCGCCTTGAGGTCGAGCGTCGCCGCGGCATGACGGTGGAGTTGGGCTTTGGCGAGCTGGCGCTGCCGAGTGGCAAGATCGTCGGCCTTGTCGACGTGCCGGGCCATGCGCATTACTTGCGCGCCATGGTGCAGGGTGCCACGGGCATCGACGTTGCCGTGCTGGTGGTCTCAGCCGTCGAGGGCGTGATGCCGCAGACCCGCGAGCACGTGCATGTGCTGGAGCTGCTGGGCGTCACGCATATGGTGGTGGCGCTGACGATGTGTGACCTGGCCGATGCCGAGATGACCGAGCTTGCCGAGCTCGATGTCGATGACTTTTTGTCGGGTACTGTGTTTGCGGGCGCGCCAATTGTGCCCGTGTCGTCTAAGACGGGCGAGGGGATTGACGGGCTGCTTGCGGTGCTCGACGAGCAGGTGGGTGTCTGCTGGGATACCTGTCGCGAGCGTGCCGAGCGGAGCGATGCCGCGCCGCGCCTGCCGATTGACCGCTGCTTTACGATCAAGGGCGCCGGCACCGTCGTGACGGGAACGCTGCACGATGCGCCGGTTGCGGTGGGCGATGAGCTCGTCGCGCTGCCGTCGCGCACGGTCTGCCGCGTACGCGGGATCCAGGTGCATGGCGACACGCAGCAGGCGTTGCCCGGTCAGCGTGTGGCGCTCAACTTGGTGGGCGATGCTGTCGCCGCGCTCGATCGCGGCGAGATGCTCGGCGTGGAGGGCCGTTTTGGCCAGACGCTGCGCTTTATGATGACGTTTACCTACCTGGGCCGCGAGGGCGCTAAACCGCGTGTGCTCGAGTCGGGCGCGCGCGTGCATGTGATGGCGGGTACGGCCGAGGTTGTCGGCCGCATCATGCTTATGGAGGGCGAGGCCCCCATGGCGGTGGGCGAGACCCGTAATGTTCAGGTGCGCTTGGAAAACTCGCTGCCGCTACGTGCCGGGGACCATGTCGTGGTGCTGTCCTATTCGCCCGTGATGCTCATTGGCGGCGGGCGCGTGCTGCTTTCGCGCTGCCGTCGCTCGCGCGAGCTTGCCGAAGGAGAGCGTGCGCTGTATGCGGCGATCGAGTCCGGCGATATCGCGGGCGGTGTGGGCGCTTGGCTGGTGCTGCAGACGTTGCCGGTTACGGCGGTTGATGTTGCCGCGGCTTTGGATCTTGGCGTCGGCGAGGTCGATACTGCACTGCGCGTGTTGGTGGCGAAGGGCGCTGCTCGCGCGCTTGCTGGCTCGGATGGCTCGCTGTATGCAGATGCTTCCGTGCTCGACGCCGCGATGAATGCACTGGCGGCGACCCTGTCAGCCATGCATGCGGCGGCTCCCAAGGAGACGGGCTTTACGCCCGGTGCCGTTGCCCATGCTGCGTGGCCTGCCGCTGATGAAGCCGTTGCCGCGGCTCTGATTGCCGAGGGCTGCTCGCGTGGCGTGTGCGCCGCCGAGGGCGCCGAGGTATTCGATCCGCATTCGGCCGCCGCGGCGGCACGCGTGGTGCGAGAGGCTTGCGAGCGCATCGTCGCGCTGCTTGACGAGGCCGGCTTGGATGCACCGGCGCTTCCCGAGGTGGGCGAACAGCTGCAGCTCGGCCGCGACACCATGACGCGTGCCCTGCGCGAGCTTTCCCTCAACCGCGCAATCGTTAAGGTCGAGCGCGACGTTGCCCTGTCCGCTGCTGCCGAGGCCCATGCGCGTGAGCTCGTCGCCGCCGCCATTGAGGCGGCCGGCGGCGCTGCCACCACGAGCGTGCTGCGCGAGGCCCTGGGCGTGTCGCGCAAACGCGCCATCAGCATCTTGGAGCACCTGGATGCCGTGCGCTTTACGGTGCTCGACAAGGATGCCGGCGGCCTGCGCTCCCTGCGCTAGGCCGGTTACCCGCTCCCGCCTCCTCAGTTGCGGTGAAATAGTTCCTGTTTTTGGGGTCTTGCAGCCTAAGTAAGAACTATTCCACCGCAACTTCTTGCTTGTCTATTTGGGATGGGGCCCGCTCGGTTTGGTAAAATACCGCCGCACTTGGGAACGGATGGGCTCCGGTGGGCTCCGCGGTCCTCAAAACCGTTGCGAGGCGTGCAAAACGTCTTGGATGTGTTCGATTCACATACGTTCCCGCCATACGCTACCAGCGCTTTTGTGCTCGCGGTCTTGCTGCGTGCCGCAAAGGCGCTGTTTTGTTTTTGCATGGGTTTGCCGTGCCGCCCGCTTTATCGGCGACGGTATTTGGCTTCGTGCGTCGAGTTTTGAGCATACCGATGGGGGTGGTTTGCCGTATGACTACCGTAAGACGGGCCGATCTTTCTTGTGTCGTTCAAGCGGGCGGGATGTCGTCGCGCATGGGCTGCGATAAGGCGCGCATGGCGTTTTGCGGTGAGCCGCTCATCGAGCGCGTGCTGGGTCGGCTGGCGCCAGTTGCCGGCGAGCTGGTCGTGACGACGTCGCGCCCCTGCGAGCTTGCCTACCTTGAGGAGCTTATGTTTGATGGCCTGCGCCCCCGCGTGGTGATGGACGTCGACGGTCCCGCCGGTGCCATGCGCGGCATCGCGAGCTCGTTGGCCGCGGCGCGATTGCCGTTCGTGGCGATCGTCGCTTGCGATATGCCGTTTGTCTCGCCGGAACTCATCGGCGCGCTCGCCGATCGTGTTGAGGCTGAGGCGCTCGACGTGTGCGTGCCGCGCGAGGAGCGTGGCATTGAGCCGCTTTGCGCCGTCTGGCGCCGTGACGCATGTGCGCCAGTTGCCCAAGAGCTGCTCTCCTGCGACCGCCAACGCATTCGCTGCCTGATCAATCGCGTTCAGGCTGGTTATATAGATGAACCGCAGATCGTTAAGGCCGCGGGCTCGACGCTCTGCTTCGAAAACGTCAATACGCCCGAGGAGTTTGCGGCGGCCGAGTTACTCGCCTAGACGATTGGAGTTGCCATGTCTCACGATATTTGTCCCGACACGGGAGAGCCTTGCACTTGCGATGGTTCCGAGCCCTGTACCTGCGGCTGCGGTGGCTGTGGACATACTGCGGAAGAGGAAGCGGACGCCGCGGCGTATCGCGAGGCACATCGCGAAGGCCCGTCCGGTGATGCCCTCGACCACGAGCGCAAGATTATCGTTTCGTTCGACAGCACCTTCGATGTGATGGAGTGCGAGCAGCTTTGCCTGGATGCCGGCGTGCCCGGGCGCATTATGCCTTTGCCCGGCTCCATTACCGCAGGTTGCGGCCTGTGCTGGGCCATGCCGTTCTCGGGCGATGCGCTCGCCGCCTTCCGCGCCGCCACCGAGGGCCGCATAACCCCTGCCGACTACCATCAGCTCGTCCTCTAACCACCAACACCACCACAAAGGTGCCCAATGTGGTGGTTTGGAACATGTGGACGAAACAGCTTCGAAACACGCGATTTGCGCGTTGGGCACTCAAAAACGCTTCTACCTGCATCGTAATCAAAACGAAACATCTGCTCGTCGGCTTATGCGAAACTTCGCTGCAACAGTGCGATATTATCCATACTCGATAAAGCTCGCGGCGCATGGGGCGCCTCGAACGACACTTTTCTTTTCCATCAATTGGAGGAAGCATGAGCTACACGCAGAAAGTTCTCGAAGAGCTCAAGGCCCGCTATCCCGAGCAGCCTGAGTTCATCCAGGCCGCGACCGAGATTCTCGGCACCATCCAGCCGGCGCTCGACGCCCATCCCGAGTACGAGGAGGCCGCCCTGCTTGAGCGCCTCGTCGAGCCCGAGCGGATCGTCATGTTCCGTGTCCCCTGGGTCGACGACCAGGGCAAGGTTCAGGTCAACCGCGGTTACCGCGTCGAGTTCAACTCTGCCATTGGACCCTACAAGGGCGGCCTGCGCTTTAACCCGACGGTCACTCTGGGTATGCTCAAGTTCCTGGGCCTGGAGCAAATCCTCAAGAACAGCCTGACCACCCTTCCCATGGGCGGCGGCAAGGGCGGCTCCGACTTTGACCCCAAGGGCAAGTCCAACAACGAGATCATGCACTTCTGCCAGTCCTTCATGACCGAGCTCTATCGCCACATTGGCCCCAACACCGACGTTCCCGCCGGCGACCTGGGCGTTGGCGGCCGCGAGGTTGCCTACCTGTTCGGTCAGTACAAGCGCCTGACCAACGAGTGGACCGGCGTCCTTACCGGCAAGGGCCTCTCCTTTGGCGGCTCGCTCGCCCGTACCGAGGCCACCGGTTACGGTCTGGCCTACTTTGTGGACGAGTACCTCAAGAGCCGCGGCGACTCCTTCGAGGGCAAGAACGTCGTCGTTCACGGCTCCGGTAACGTCGCCATCTACGCGGTCCAGAAGGTCTCCCAGCTCGGCGGCAAGGTGCTGGCCTGCTCCGACACCCATGGCTGGGTCGAGGATCCCGACGGCATCGACTACACCGTGCTCGAGCATGTCTACAACAAGAAGCGCTCCGGCCACGACAAGGGTGTCACGCTCGCTATGTACGTTGACGAGAAGCCCAACGCCGTGTGGCACGAGGGCGACGGCCGCGGCGTGTGGCAGCTGCCCTGCGACATCGCGCTGCCCTGCGCTCGCGAGAACACGCTGCTGCTCGAGGACGCCCAGGCGCTCGTCGCCAACGGCTGCAAGGTGGTCGGCGAGGGCGCGAACATGCCCACGACCATCGAGGCCACGACCTACTTCCAGGAGAACGGCGTCGCCTTTATGCCCGGTAAGGCTGCTAACGCCGGTGGCGTGCTCGTGTCCGGCCTTGAGATGAGCCAGAACGCTGAGCACCTGTCCTGGACCTTCGAGGAGGTCGACGGCAAGCTCGAGCAGCTCATGCGTGGCATGTTCCACAACGTGGACGACACCGCCAAGGAGTATGGCCAGGAGGGCAACTTTGTCATGGGCGCCAACATCGCTGGCTTCCTGAAGGTCGCCGACGCCATGCTCGCCCAGGGCGTCTGCTAAATCTTCGCTCGATATAGCATGTGATGAGGCTCCCAGCCATTCCGGCTGGGAGCCTTTTCTATCCCGGAGGACTCCTCATAACTTGCGGTGATATACGGACTGTTAAGCGTCCCAGAACGGCTAATCAGTCCGTATATCACCGCAAGTTATGGATGGGTGGGTGGATTTTGTCCTAAAACGGTGTGCGGCCCCTCGTTTGGTACACTTAAAAGTACTGGACAAGTGGAGAGATGGGGGAGAACGTGCTCAAGTTCGGTACCTACGTCCGTGTTGGAAACGCGGCCGAAGCCTATGAGCTCTTGCAGAAGAACCGCAACAACAAGATTGTGGGCGGTGGCATTTGGATGCGCCTGGGTTCGCGTCGCGTGGCGACGGCGATTGACCTTTCGGCCTGCGGGCTCGATCAGATCGAGGAGACCGAGACCGAGTTTCGCATCGGTGCCATGTGCACCCTGCGCCAGCTCGAGCGCCATGCCGAGCTCAACGTGCTCGTCAACCATGTCTTTGAGTTCGCCGTTCACGATATCGTGGGCGTGCAGCTGCGTAACACCGCCACGGTGGGCGGCAGCATCTACGGTCGCTTTGGCTTCTCGGACGTGCTCTCGGCCTTTTTGGCGCTCGATTCCTATGTTGAGCTGACGGGCGCCGGCCGCGTGCCGCTCGCCGAGTTCGTCGACATGGGTTACGTGCGCGACGTGATCGAGCACATCGTGGTCGTTAAACACGACTACCGTGCGAGCTACGAGGCCGTGCGCAAGGCTGCGACCGACTTCCCCTCGCTCAACGTCACCGCCGCCTGGTGGGACAACACCTGGCACGTCACCGTGGGTGCTCGCCCGCTGCGCGCGACCCTGCTGCAGGGCGAGGCGTGCGGTCTGGTGAACGAGCAGCCTTCCGAGGACGAGCTGCGCGCCTTGGCCGCATCCGTGCGTGCCCTGAGCTACGGCGCCAACATGTGGGGCTCGGCCGACTACCGCCGCCGCATCTCGGCTCCGCTAGCGATTCAGGCCGTGCGCCGCGCCGCCGGCATCGAGCTTTCGGCCGCGCTTGCCCGCGAGTTCGAGGGCGTGCAGATTCCTAAGTTTGCCACGGACGAGTATTCCTGCCGCCGCGTGCCCGGCGTCGATTCTAGCGAGGTGCGCTAATGGCTGCCAAACTCATCGATCTTTCCTTTACGCTCAACGGCCGTAAGGTCAAGGTTCAGATTGCCCCCGACACCATGCTCTTTGCGCTGCTGCGTGAGCAGGGCTGCGCGTCGGTGCGCTGCGCCTGCGAGACCACCAACTGTGGCCTGTGCACGGTGTGGCTCGACGGCGACCCGGTGCTGAGCTGCTCGGTTCCCGCCGCGCGTGTCGAGGGCCACACCGTCACCACGCTCGAGGGCCTCAAGGCCGAGTCCGAGGCGCTCGCCCGTGCGATGGCTGCCGAAGGCGCTGAGCAGTGCGGTTTTTGCGCCCCCGGCCTCATCATGAACGTGCTGGCGCTTGCCCGCGCCGCCAAGGAGGACCCGAGCCTCGTTGCCACGCGCGAGGAGCTCTCGCGCCAGCTCGCCGGCAATCTCTGCCGCTGCAGCGGCTACGAGAGCCAGCTGCGCGCTATCGTGCGCTTCCTCAACGAGTCCGGCGTGCAGGTTGGCTTTGAGATGCCCGAGCTGCCGGTCAACGACACCAGCTGTGACGGTGTCTCCTACAAGCAGATCACCCACAAGCAGCCCAAGAAGGATTCGAAGGCCTTGCTCGAGGGCCGTCCTGTCTACACGGGCGACATGGTGCCCGCCGGCGCGCTCATCGTTAAGCTCAAGCGCAGCCCGTATGCCCGCGCCAAGATCCGCTCCATCGATACGTCGCGCGCCCTGAAGGTGCCCGGCGTCGTGGGCGTCTACACCTATGAGGACGTGCCCAAGCGCCGCTTTACCATCGCCGGCCAGAGCTATCCGCAGCCGAGTCCTTACGACCGCTTGATTCTCGAGAACCTCGTCCGTTACCAAAACGAGGAGGTGGCGATCGTCGCCGCCGAGACTGAGGAGGCTGCCGACAAGGCGCTCAAGCTCATCAAGGTTGACTATGAGGTGCTCGAGCCGCTGCTCGACTTTACCCAGGCACTCGATAACGACATCGTGGTCCACCCCGAGGGCGACGTGACCTTTATGTTCCCGCAGGGCGGCGACGTGTCCCGCAACCTGGTGTGCAGCGGTACCAGCGATTTTGGCAACCTTGACAAGGCGTTCGCCCAGAGCGACATCGTGTTCACCCGCACCTACACCAGCCAGGCCACGCAAACCGCGCCCATGGAAACCTTCCGCGCCTTCGCGACGACCGACGCGTTTGGGCGTATCTCGGTGACCACCTCCACGCAGGTGCCCTTCCACGTGCGCCGCATGGTCGCGCAGTCGCTCGATATCCCGCAGTCGCAGGTGCAGGTCATTAAGCCGCGCATCGGCGGCGGCTTTGGCTCCAAGCAGACGGGCTGCTGCGAGATCTTCGTGGCGTTCGTGACCCAGCAGACTGGTCGTCCGAGCTACTGCTGCTACACCCGCGAGGAGACCATCACCGCGGGCAACTCGCGACATCAGATGCAGATGACCGTCAAGTTGGGCGCCATGAACGACGGCACCATCACGGCCATCGACCTACATACGCTGTCCAACGCCGGCGCCTATGGCGAGCATGCCACCACGACGATCGGCCTCTCGGGCCACAAGAGCCTGCCCATCTACAACCATGTGAAGGCGAGCCGCTTTAGATGGGACGCCGTCTATACCAATACCAACCGCGGCGGCGCGTATCGCGGCTACGGTGCTACCCAGGGCCAGTTTGCCGTGGAGAGCGCCGTCAACGAGCTCGCCGACATGCTGCACATGGATCCCGCCGACTTGCGCCTTAAGAACATCGTGCGCGAGGGCGAGATCATGTCGCAGTACTACAACGAGAAGCTCAACGCCTGCGCACTCGACCGCTGCCTGCTGCGCGCGATGGACATGATCGGTTGGCGCGACAAGCCGCTGGCCGTCGACCTGGGCGACCGCGTGCGCGCCCTGGGCTGCGCGCTCACCATGCAGGGCTCGGGCATTTCCAACGTGGATATCGCCGGCATCGACATGCGCCTGGAGGAAGATGGCTTCATTACCATCGGCACCGGCGCCACCGATAACGGCATGGGCGTCGACACGATCCTGGCGCAGATTGCCGCCGAGGAGCTGGGCGTGGAGAGTTCGCTGATCGTGGTGCGCGGCGTGGACACCGACGTGTCGCCGTTCGACGCCGGCTCGTACGCGAGCTCGGGCACGTACGTGACGGGCCTGGCAGCCAAGAACGCCGCGACCGAGCTGCGCGAGAAGATCTGCGCCAAGGCCGCCCAGATGTGGGACGTGGACGCCGCCGACGTGGTCTTCGATGGCCAGTACGTGCGCCTGTCCGACGAACGTGCCGCGCGCGAGCAGAACCGCTACCTCACGCTGCGCGACTTTGCCAACCTGTGCGTAAAGAACATCGCGGGCGGCGACGCGCTCACCTCGCATGCCTCTGCCTGCTTGCCCGTTTCGCCCCCGCCGTTTATGGCCGGCATTGCCGAGGTCGAGGTCGACAAGGCCACCGGCAAGGTGACCGTGGTGGACTACGTGGCGGCTGTGGACTGCGGCACCGTTATCAACGAGGCGCTCGCGCGCGTCCAGGCCGAGGGCGGCATTGCCCAGGGTATCGGCCACGCGCTCTACGAGATTGTCGAGCACGATGACCGCGGCCGCCTGCGCACCGGCAACTTTATGAGCTACAAGCTGCCCACGCGCCTGGATATCGGCAGCATTCGCGTGGCCTTTGAGCCGAGCTACGAGCCGACGGGCCCGTTTGGCGCCAAGTCGATCGGCGAGGTCGTCATCAACACGCCGCTCGCCGCAGTAGCCTCGGCCGTGGCGCACGCCACCGGCCATCAGGTTCGCTCACTGCCCATCACGCCCGAGAAGGCCCTGCTGGGGGAGTAGCGGGTCGGCGAACAAGTCGTAATTGGCGGGGCGGGGCAACTCGTCCCGCCTTTTGCACTCGTGGTGAGGTCGTGAGCTTGTAAAAGGTGTGCGTGCGCTTGCCGTTCGTATCTGCTATCATTCCTAGTCTGTGCGCTCATGCGGGCGTGGCGGAATTGGTAGACGCGCCAGATTTAGGTTCTGGTGGGATTCCCGTGAAGGTTCGAGTCCTTTCGCCCGCACCAACGCATCTGCGTCGGCTTCGGCCGTCGCGACTCTTTGTTGCATAAAGGTACCAGCACCTCAGATAAGCTGGGCAGTATGAGGAGGAACGTGTTGAACATCACCGCTTCTGACGTCAAGGACGCCAAGCTCACCGCTACGGTCACCATCCCGGCCGCCGACGTCGACGCCGCGATCAAGAAGGCTTACAAGGACACCGCCAAGAAGTACCGCTTCCCGGGCTTCCGTGCCGGCAAGGCCCCCCGTCCGGTCATCGACTCCGCTCTTGGTGCCGAGGCTACCCTCGCTCAGGCCACCAACGACCTGATCGCCGCCAACGAGCCCGCCGTCCTCAACGAGCTGGACATCGTCCCCACCAAGAACGGTGACTACAAGGAGCTCGACCTCGCCAAGGATCACGAGGACTACACCTACACTGTCGAGTTCTCCCTGCGTCCTGCTGCTGAGCTCTCCTCCTTCGACGCCGTCGAGATCGAGATGCCTCCTGCGGGGGTCACCGAGTCCGAGATTAACAACCAGGTCGAGATGCTCCTCAACTACCGTGCCACCTTCGAGGACGTCGAGGGTCGCGCCGTCGAGGCCGAGGACTACGTCACCGTCGATCTCAAGGCCGTTGAGAACGCCGACAACTTCGCCGCCGAGGGCCGCATGCTCATCGCCGGTAGCGACAGCAACCCCAAGGAGTTCAACGAGGCCCTGATCGGCGCTAACGTTGACGACGTCAAGACCGTCACCTGGACCGACGAGGTCGAGGAGGGCGAGGAGGCCGAGACCCACACCGTCGAGGTCACCGTCAAGGGCATCAAGGTCCGCAACACCCCCGAGCTCACCGATGAGCTCGTCAAGTCCGACTTTGGCTTTGACAGCATCGACGCCATGCGCGACGCCATCAAGATCGAGATCGAGCAGGACAAGGCTTCCCGCCTGCCGGCCGAGAAGGAGAACCGTTGCGTCTCCGCTCTCGCCGAGCGCCTGCAGCTCGACGAGATGGATGCTGACTACGAGCAGTCCGTCTTTGAGGAGCTTGGCCAGAACTTCCTGTCCAACCTCGCTGCCCGCGGCATGACGCTGGACACCTGGCTGCCCGCTTCCGGCCTAACCATGGAGCAGTTCATCGGCGACCTGCACAAGCAGGCCAACGACGTTGCCCGTGAGTCCCTGGCTCTCGACGCCCTCGCCCGTGAGCTCAAGATTGAGGTCACCGAGGACGACGTCAACGCCGAGTTCGAGAAGGCCGGCGTCAAGGACGTCGAGGCTTCCAAGGCCGAGTTCATCGCCGATGGCCGCATGCCTGCCGTCCGCGAGTCCATCCGTCGCTCCAAGGCCGTTGACCACCTGGTCGAGAACGCCAAGGTGACCGAGGTCGACGAGACCGCCAAGGACGCCGAGTAATTCTCGCCACCTTGCCCGCGAGCGCATGCGTGCGCCCGTGATGGGGTAAAGTTATACACCGGTTATCCGGTTGCTTCGTACGGTGCCAGCCAATGCATAGCATGCGGGCACCGTACGTTTATCTAGAACCACTATTGGTCCGCAAGAGAGAAATGGAGATGCGTATGATCGCTAAGTTCGATTCCGCCCTCGTGCCATACGTTATCGAGCAGACGCCGCGCGGCGAGCGCAGCTACGATATCTATTCGCGCCTGCTCAACGACCGCATCATCTTCTTGGGCGAGGAGATCAACTCCGTCAGCGCCAACCTGGTCGTTGCCCAGCTGCTGCATCTTGAGAGCCAGGATGCCGAGAAGGATATCTCGCTCTACATCAATTCGCCCGGTGGCGAGGTCTACTCCGGCCTGGCGATTCTTGACACCATGAACTTCATTAAGCCGCAGGTCTCCACCATTTGCGTCGGTATGGCCGCGTCTATGGCCGCTGTGCTGCTTTCGGCCGGCGCCAAGGGCAAGCGCTTCTGCCTGCCGCACTCCAAGGTCATGATTCACCAGCCCAGCGGCGGTGCCCAGGGTCAGCAGACCGAGATTGAGATCGTTGCCGAGGAGATCAAGAAGACCCGTCGCGAGCTCAACCAGATCCTGTCCGACGCCTCGGGCCAGCCCATCGAGAAGGTCCAGGCCGATACCGAGCGCGACAACTACCTGACCGCTGCCGAGGCCCTCGACTACGGCTTGATTGACCGTATCGTCACCTCGCGCGATCTCGCCGCGAAGGATGCCTAGGATGGCAGGAAACATGCAGGACAACTTTGACGAGAACGGCAACCCTATCCGCTGCTCCTTCTGCGGAAAAGAGCAGGGCCAGGTCCGTCGCCTCGTAAAGGGCCCGACCAACATCTTTATCTGTGACGAGTGCGTCGCCGCTTGCTCCGAGATTCTGGAGGAGTCGCTGGCTTCGGACTTTATGGACGCTGCCCGCAACGGCAAGCTGCCAGGCTTCCTCAACGACCACGGCCAGGCTGCTGGGCAGCCCGCCGTGGACCCCGAGACCGAGGGCTTTGAGCTCGAGGACGACCGCCAGGTCATCACGCACGTGCCGACGCCGCACGAGATCTATGACGAGCTTTCGGCCTATGTTATGGGTCAGGAGGACGCCAAGCGCGCCATGTCGGTGGCCGTGTATAACCACTATCGCCGCGTGATTGAGGGCGGCGCTGCGGTGTCTGCCTTTGATGACGACATGGGCTCGCAGTTCGATGACGATATGGACGAGGTGGAGCTCGCCAAGTCCAACATTTTGCTGCTCGGTCCCACCGGTACCGGCAAGACCCTGCTCGCCCAGACGCTTGCGCGCATCCTCGAGGTGCCGTTTGCCATCGCCGATGCCACCGCGCTCACCGAGGCCGGTTATGTGGGCGAGGACGTGGAGAACATCCTGCTCAAGCTCATCAATGCTGCCGATGGCGACATTGAGCGCGCGCAGGTGGGCATCATCTATGTCGATGAGATCGACAAGATTGCCCGCAAGGCCGAGAACCTCTCCATCACTCGCGATGTTTCGGGCGAGGGTGTTCAGCAGGCGCTGCTTAAGATTCTTGAGGGCACGGTGGCAAGCGTTCCGCCCACCGGCGGCCGCAAGCATCCCCAGCAGGAGCTGCTGCAGATTGACACGACCAACATCCTGTTCATCTGCGGCGGTGCCTTTGTGGGTCTGGACAAGATCATCGCCGATCGCGTGGGCAACAAGGGTGTGGGCTTTAACTCCGAGATCGCCGGCCCCACCTCGGTCGACGAGAACGACCTGCTGCGCCAGGTGCTTCCGCAGGACCTCAATGCCTTTGGCATGATTCCCGAGTTTGTGGGACGTACGCCCGTCGTCACCCAGACGCAGGCGCTCGACGAGGATGACCTGGTGTCGATCCTGACCGAGCCCAAGAACGCCGTGGTGCGTCAATACCGTAAGATGTTCCAGCTCGAGGACGTTGAGCTTGAGTTTGAGGATGCCGCCCTGCACGAGATCGCCCGCATGGCGCTCGCCCGCAAGACCGGCGCCCGCGGCCTGCGCTCCATCTGCGAGGACGTGCTGCAGCAGACGATGTTCGACCTCCCCAGCGAGGATGGCGTTTCCAAGGTCGTCGTGACCGAAGCCGCCGTAAAGGGCGAAGAGCAGCCCCAACGCATCTACGGCTAAAACCTGTCAAAACGTTTTGTCGATAGCCTCCGACCATCCGCGGTCGGAGGCTATTTTATATATACGCAATAACCCCAACTACCTGTGTTATTCTGTGTGTTTGTTTAAGCATCAGCGAAGTCGTATCAGACTGAAGTAATCGATACCTAAGGGGAGGAATGTAGGCCCGATTTTCGTAGATTCCGCACGAGCCGAAGAACACTTAATGTGGTCTTCGAGCGAGCCCAGGACCTGACCGAGCGAAAATCGGGCCTACATTCCTCCCCGGCGGGACGGGAGAGATATATGGAAGAGATGCCCAAGAATTACGATCCGTCGACCAACGAGCCGGCGATCCTGCAGAAGTGGCTCGACGGCGGCTACTACAAGCGCCGCGAGGGCGTGGGCGACTGCACCGTCACCATTCCGCCTCCCAACGTTACTGGTAAGCTCCACATGGGTCACGCCACCGACGACTCTATTCAGGACGCCATCGTCCGTATGGCCCGCATGCGCGGCAAGTCCACGCGTTGGGTGCTCGGCACCGATCACGCCGGTATCGCCACGCAGACCAAGGTCGATAAGAAGCTCAAGAGCGAGGGCATCAGCCGCCTGGAGATCGGTCGCGATAAGTTTGTCGACGCTTGCTGGGATTGGACCCACGAGTACGGCGGCATCATCGTCGAGCAGATTAAGCGCATGGGCTGCTCCGTCGACTTCGATAACGAGCGCTTTACCATGGACGAGGATTACGCGCAGGCTGTGCGCAAGGTCTTCTGCGACTGGTACCACGACGGCCTGATCTACCGCGGCAAGCGTATCGTCAACTGGTGCCCCAACTGCACCACCGCCATCTCGGACGACGAGGCCGAGTATAAGGATGAGAAAGGCCACCTGTGGCACCTGCGCTACCCGCTGACCGAGCCGGTCAACGGCCAGGACTACATCGTCGTCGCCACCACGCGCCCCGAGACCATGCTCGGCGACACGGGCGTCGCCGTCTCCCCGAAGGACCCCGAGAAGGCCGCCTTTGTGGGTAAGACCGTCAAGCTCCCCATCGTCAACCGCGAGATCCCCATCTTTGAGGATTGGCATGTCGACGCCAACTTTGGCTCCGGCTTCGTCAAGGTCACCCCGGCCCACGACCCCAACGACTACGCCATGGGTCAGGCCCACGACCTGCCGCAGATCAACATTTTCGACGAGCACGCGGTGGTCGTCGAGGGCTATGGCGAGTTCACCGGCATGAACCGCGACGAGTGCCGCGAGGCCGTCATCAAGTGGTTCGAGGAGCACGACCTGCTCGATCACGTCGAGGACCTCGATCACTCCGTCATGCACTGCTACCGCTGCGACGCCGCGCTTGAGCCGTGGCTGTCCGAGCAGTGGTTCGTGGCCGTTGACAAGCTCAAGGGGCCGGCGCTCGACGCCGTCAACTCCGGCAAGGTCACCTTCCACCCCGCGCGCTGGACGCAGACCTACACCACCTGGATGGAGAACCTCAAGGACTGGTGCATCAGCCGCCAGCTGTGGTGGGGCCACCGCATCCCCGTGTTCTACTGCGAGGATTGCGGCTGGGAGGACGCTCTTACCGTGGACACCGACGTGTGCCCCAAGTGCGGCGGCCATCACGTGCATCAGGACGAGAACGTGCTGGACACCTGGTTCAGCTCGCAGCTGTGGACCTTCGCCACGCAGGGCTGGCCGCAAAAGCCGGAGCTGCTCGAGGGCCATCACCCCACGACGGCGCTCGTCACCGCGCGCGACATCATCGCGCTGTGGGTCGCCCGCATGGTCATGAGCTCGCTGTACTTCCTGGACGAGGTGCCGTTTAAGGACGTCGTCATCTACCCGACGATTCTGGCCAAGGACGGCAGCCGCATGTCCAAGTCCAAGGGCAACGGCGTTGACCCCATGGACCTCATTGGCATGTACGGCGCCGACGCCATGCGCTTCAACTTGCTCACGCTGTGCACCAACAATCAGGACGTCAAGTTCGACGCGAACATCGACAAGAAGACCAAGAAGCTTATCGACAGCCCGCGTACCGACCAGGCCAAGAGCTTTGTCACCAAGATCTGGAACGCCAGCCGCTTCCTGCTCATGAACATGGAGGGCTACACGCCCGGCGAGCCCGTCGTTGAGACGCCGGCCGACGCTTGGATGTTCAGCCGCCTGGCCAAGGCCGTCAAGATGGTCACCGAGGGTATTGAGAACTACACCTTTGGCGACATGGCTCGCGGCGTGCAGCAGTTCTTCTGGAACGAGGTCTGCGACTGGTACGTCGAGGTCACCAAGGCCCGCCTGAAGGGCGAGGGCCGTCTGCAGGCTCAGCGCAACCTGATCTTTGTGCTCGATACCTCCATTCGCCTGATGCACCCGCTCATGCCGTTTGTCACCGAGGAGATCTGGGACAACATGCCGGCGAGCGTGCTCGACCTGGATGCCGAGGGTAACGTTGACCGCGCCGAGGCGCTCATGATTGCCAAGTGGCCCGAGCCCGCCGACTACGCTAAGTATGTTGACGAGGACGCCGAGCGCGCGTTTGAGCTGTGCCGCGCCGTCGTTTCCGCCGCCCGTGCCACGCGTTCGCGTTATCGCTTGAGCCCCAAGGCCGAACTCGACGTGGTCGTGCGCGCCGGTGCCGAGGATATCGAGAAGCTCGAGAGCCTGCGTTCGACCATTGAGCCGCTGGCCAACACCGCTTCTCTGGTCATGGGTACCGATGTTGAGAAGCCGGCCGCGAGCATCGCCGTGGTCGACAGCGGCGTTGAGGTCTTTGTGGTGCTCGAGGGCAAGGTCGACCTTTCGGCCGAGAAGGCACGCCTGGAGAAGGAGATCGCCGCTGCGCAGAAGGAGCTTGCCGGCTGCGAGAAGACGCTGGCCAACGAGGGCTTTGTGGCCAAGGCCGCGCCCGCGGTGGTCCAGAAGAAGAGGGACCGTGCAGCTGAGCTCAAGGAGATCTTGGCGGCGCTGACTGCTCAGGTTGCAGACTTCTCGTAGTTCTTACTGAGGGGCGCGTCCCGACGCTTTGCTCGCTACTGCGGACAGTCCTGCGCAAGACGGACAGCACATTAAGTGCTGTCCTTTGCGTGCGGAACTTGTATCGAGCAAAGCGTCGGGCCGCTCCTAGTTCGTTTACGTGGTTGTCTGCGCCCGGAATGTTAGGGCCACTGGGTTGTGGCCTTGAGGTCGCTGCAAAGCGGTGTTTGGCTGATTTTTTGAACGCGAGGGGCTCATTCTTTTTGGTGGGCCTCTTTTTCTGTTATGGGGGACTTTGAGTTATGGCTAAGCGTTCTGGGTCGTATGTCGTTCCTTTCTCGTTTGAGTTGCTTTCGTTTGGTGAGGCTGTGGGGCTTGCTGCTGATACGGGGCGGATTTCTGGGGATGCTGGTCCTCTGCTTGAGACGGTTGTCGATATGCTCGATGAGCTGGGGCGTCCGGACGAGTATTTCGATTGCATTCAGGTTGCCGGTACTAATGGCAAGACTTCGACCACGCGTTTTTCGGCTGCTATTCTTCGCGGAGAGGGGCTCAAGACCGCGCTGTATACGTCGCCTCAGCTGGTGCGCTATCCCGAGCGCATGGAGGTTGACGGGCGCGTTGTGAGCGATGAGGCGTTTGCCCGTGGCGTTTCGGCCGCTGTTGAGGCGGGGCATCGAGTGAATGCCCGTCGTGTGGCGGCGGGGGAGCGCGCCTATACCATCACGCCGTTTGACCTGCTGACGGCTGCTGCACTGGTGGTGTTTGCCGAGGCTTGCGTGGACGTGGCCGTGCTTGAGGTCGGCATGGGCGGACGCTGGGATGCTACGAGTGCGACCGATCCTGTCGCCGTGGCCATTACAGGCATTGGGCTCGATCACACACGTATTTTGGGCGATACGCTCGAGGCCATTGCGGGGGAGAAGGCTGCGGTCATTAAGCCCGGACGCCTGGTTGTGCTGGGCGAGGGCACGCATGAGGCGAGCGTTCAGCGCGTGATGGATGCCCGTTGTCGAGAGTGCGGCATTGTGCCGCTCGTGGTGAGGCATGCCACGACTAAGGTGCCGGTGCATGTGGGCGACACGGTTGAGTTTAGCTGCACCACGCCACGTGCGATCTATACGTCGAGCATGGTCAAGCCGGCCTATCAGCCGCAGAATGCCGCGTGCGCGATTATGCTTTGCGAGGGGTATCTGGGTCGCGAGCTCGACCACGATGCGCTGGATGCATCGCTTATGGGTTGCCCCACACCGGGTCGTTTTGACGTGCTGGGGACCGATCCGCTTAAGCTGATTGACGCCTGTCATAACCCCCAGAGCTGCGAGAACTTTGTGAGCGCGCTGGACGAGATTGATCCGTGCGTGGAGAATCGCCCCACGCTGCTGTGCGCCGCGCTGGCCGACAAGGACGTGGCGGGCATCGTCGACGTGCTGATCCCGGCTTTCCCGCGCGTGGTCGTGACCCAGACCGATTCCGATCGCGCCCTGCCGGCGGAGGAGCTCGCCGCACTTGTGGACGCTGACAAGCTTGTTGGCGTGTACCCCAGCGTGTCCGAGGCCCTCGCGGCCTTCGATGCCGCAGACGAGCCTTTCGTAGCTGCCGGCACCATCACCCTAGCCGGCGAAGTAGCCGGTCTGCTCCGCTAACCCATCCCCTCATCAGTTGCGGTGAAATACGGACTGTTTTACAAGCCAGAGGCCTCAAACAGTCCGTATATCACCGCAACTCAAATTAGCTGCCCTGGGGTGCCCGTTTACGAAGCCATTTATGCCGCTTAACCTGTAGCATATTGCAAACCTCCATCGGCGAAGGATACGCTCAACTTAACTTGCCAATCGGACCAGTGCTGTTTGGTCCGTTGAGCGTGTCGGGAGGAAACATGAACAGAAGGCATGTCAACGCGGCCATTACCGCGGGTTTGGCTCTGACGATGACGGTCGGCTCGGTGCCGCCGCAGGCGTTCGCCGAGATGATGCAGGGTGATACTACCCAAGTCGTTGCCGAGCAAAGCGATGCGACGGGTGCGGCTGCCACGTCTGCGGACACCGGTCAGGCAACCTCGCAAGACCAGAGTGAAGACAAGATCGCCTCTTTTGCCAGCCTGAACGAGCTACATGTTGCCGAGGGATCCGACGCCACGCTGCCCCAAACTGTAACGGCAACCTACGAGAGCGGTACCACCAAGCAGGAAAACGTCATCTGGAAGCTGAACGGCGCCGATGCTCCGGCAACCTTGGCGCAGCTGCCTGCCGGCTCGTATGAGTTTGAGGGTACCGTCGGCGGCACCACGCAGACGGTCAAGCAGCGCGTGGTTGTCGAAGCTGTTACGGCGGACCCGGCAGTGGTAGATCCGGCGGCAGTAAACGCCCCTGATGTCACAGAGACGAGCAACGAAAGTGGCATTACGGTCGAGTCGATCGACGCCAACCCGATTCTGGAAAAATATGTCGGTGCCGATTACTACGGCCAGATCCAATCTTCGAGCGTTAAGGTAAAGCTGTCGGATGGCACCGAGACCTCGGCGTATGTTGATTGGGACGAAAAGTCGCAGACGGCATTTGATACGGCGACGGAGGAATCCGAAGTCCCCATTACCGGACAGATTACCGGCGTTAGCGTGAACAACAACTGGATCACGCTCGCGGAGCCGTACGAAGTGAGCGGTGTACTTAAGGTGTACGTTCCCCGTTCAACCAGTAATGGCTCATGGGTATGGACTGCAGCTGGTATTGCTCCCGCGCTTCCGTCCAGCATTTCGGTCAATTATTCAAATGGTCAATCTTATACATGCCCTGTTGAGTGGAATGAGATCTCGGCTGATCAGTACCAGACGATATGAGCAGGACATAAAAACATTGAGAGCCCCTGCTGCATGAAAGACCGCGGATTAGGCCGACAATGGTGA
>NZ_JBDMHB010000020.1:2398-37778 GCF_039752955.1 Collinsella aerofaciens | reverse complement strand
GGCCGCGGGGGCGTTCGGCTAACTGCGGGAATGGCCTATTTGCTCAATGTGTTCGGCTGAGATCGGAAATCAACCTCAAACAATCAGACGACAGTCCGCACTCCTGCGAGCTGCCCCGTTCCTCTAGCTATCGGATCGCAGCGCCAACTGACACCACTCCCCTACTTACCAAATAGCGCACCCAGCAGGCCGCGACGTTTGGGCTTTTCTTCTCGGTAGGAACCCTCGGCAACCGCTGCCACCTGACGCGGCTGTTCGCCGTCTCCACGGCGCACGATCTGGTATAGGAAGGGCGATTTAACGTATTTGACCTCGATGGGCGTGGCGTGCACGGTGCTTTCTCCGGACAGATGCAGACTCGGGTTGAGCGGCGCCACCACATGCGTCTCACGCTTGTCGCTAAACACCGCCGCGGCCGCGCGGCCCGTCTGGCCGTTTACGGCAATGCGCACCTGCTCGCCATCGCGGCTGTCCGTCGCCGGGCGATCGACAAAGTAGACCGGCACCATCACCAGGCCGTCCTTATGCTTGCGAGCCTTGCGCGCCCAGGTGCGGATGCTCTTTTTATTGAGCCCCAGCACCGCCTCGGCATCGTTGCCGGCAATGTCGAGCGCCAGCTTATCAATGACCACCTGGTCCTTGGTAGACGCATCGACGGAGACAACGCGGAAGTCGCCTTCCTGCATAGCGGGATCGAACGGCCCAACCTTGGCAAAGTCCCACGGCTCCAAAATGCCCATAAGGCGAACGTCCAGGTAGTTTGCCCGCGGATACGCCCAGTCGAGCACCTCGTAGTACACCAGGGTCTCCTTGCTCAGCCCCTTGCCCGGGAAGGACGCCATCATGCGCAAATCCGCGAGCGCCATGGGGAAGTAGAAGAGCGACATGTCATTTTGAATCGCGTCTTCCACGTCGTGCCCGGCAAAGGCATCGGGATACTGGCGCACCAGCTGCAGCGCGTTGGCACGTGCCTGCTGCGGCGTTATCTCGCAAGGAATACCCTGCTCAGGCACGTACTCGGCACCAACGCCCATGGTCAGACGCTTGCTAAAGGTACCGGGCTTGAGTAGGTCGGCAACGCCGATCTTATTTCCGCAGGACGGGCACTCAAGCACGCGCTGAGTGGACTCGCCTTCAAAGGACGCTCCACAGAAGGGGCAGGGAATGCTCACGTGCGTGGCTTCTTGGAACTCCTGCGCCGTGCCGCGGTCCTCCCACAGCAGATGCTCCAGAACCGACTGATTGCGCCAGTGTGAATTAAAGAAATACCAGTCCGGGTCCTCCGGGCGCTCGAGCTGCGACACGTGGGTGAGCTTAAGCAGTCCATCGACAACCGTCAGTGGCGTATGGCGAATGCCCAGGGCGCTCTTGGGCTCCCCCGCATCGGCCTGCCACGGAACGACCGTGCCGCAATAGGCGCACTCAAAGCTGCGTTTAGCCTGGTGTGAGTACATAGGGCCGCCGCAGTTTTGGCATTTAATGGCAAACATCTCGTCCATGAATACGTCCTCCTCTGCGCAGGGGCTGTCGACATTAAGTATGTCGGGCAGGCAGGCACATGCCCATACCCATGTGGCCCAAAATGGAGCACCCGGTCGGACAAGAAGGGCCGCTCGTTAGCTCCAGCAGACCATTACTGCATTTTCTGAGCACCGGCGCACGGTGCGCCCATGCGAGCTACACTATCCCCTTAACCATGATTGTGAGGACGATCGCCATGCTATTTGTAAATCGGCTGGTACATACGCTTGTTCCCGGCAGCAAGGACGAGCCGGTCGATACGACTCGCCGTACCAACGCGGGCTTTGCCGCAAGCCTCATTTGCATTGGCCTCAACATTACCCTGTGTCTGGCCAAGGGCATCGCGGGCCTACTCGCCGGCTCCGTCTCGCTCATCGCCGACGCCTTCAACAATCTCTCCGATGCGTCGAGCAACATCGTGAGCCTGCTCGGATTCCGACTTGCCAGCCGCCCGGCAGACGAAGACCACCCCTATGGCCACGGCCGCTACGAATACCTCGCCGGTCTGGTTGTCGCCGTCCTCGTTTGTGCCGTCGGCATCAACCTGGTGCTCGAGTCCGTTACCAAGATCATCAAGCCCTCCCCCACCGCTTACACACTCGTTTCCCTTGCGGCACTGGCTACATCCATGCTCGTCAAGTTCTGGATGGCGGCGTTCAACCGCACGCTGGGCAATCGCATCGACTCGGAGACGCTCATCGCCACGGCGCAGGATTCCAAAAACGATGTCATCGCCTCGGGCTCGGTCTTGGCGGCGGCGCTCATTTCGCAAACGACCGGCTTGGACCTCGATGGCTGGGCGGGCCTGGGCGTGGGCATCTTCATTTGCATCAGCGGCATGGGCCTGGTGCGCGACGCCATCAGCCCGCTGCTGGGACAAGCGCCCGACCCCAAACTCGTCCAGGAAATCCGCGACAGGATCATGTCGTACCCCCAGGTCCTGGGCACTCATGACCTCATGGTGCACGACTACGGCCCCGGCCGCCAGTTTGCCAGTGCACACGTGGAAATGCCCGGCGAGGGCGATGCCTTTGAGCACCACGAGATTCTGGACACCATCGAACACGATATCAAACGCCAGATGGGCATCGCCATCACGTTGCACTGCGACCCCATTGCAACAACCGGCGATGACTTGCGCGGCTGGGTCAAGCGCGGCGTAGCGCAGATCGACCCCGCGCTTTCCATCCACGACTTGCACGAGCACGACGGCTTTGTTTCGTTTGACCTGGTGCGTCCCGACGGCTTTGACATATCCGACGAGGAGCTGCTGGAGCTCGTCACGCGCATCGTGCACGAGCGCAGGCCCGATGCATCATGCGTCGTCACGTTTGACTCCGGCTTTAGCTCGCCCGAGCGTCCGGCAGAGCAGCTGTAATCGACAGCAAAACGGGACGCAGGACCGCCGACCAGCGCGCCTATGCGCCCGGTCACGCGATCCTGCGTCCCGTTTTTGTTTGCACCGCTAAGGCTCTAGCCGCTCGGCCGCTAGTTTCCCTGTGCGCCCGAAATGCCGTTTTGTAGGGCGTTCCAGGCATCCGTCGCCATGTCTCCCAAGTTCTGCGCGGTATCGCCCAGGTTTTGTGCCGTATCGCCCAGCTCTTGCGCCTTGTCTCCCAATTCCTGCGCCTTATTGCTCAGGTCCTCCAGCGTGTTGGAGCTCGAGCTGTCCGTGGTGCCTTGATCGCCGGACGCATTGCCCGACGAGCCGTCCTTGCGCGTAAGCTGGACCTCCAGGTTGCCGTCAGCGTTGTAGTAGGCAGATGTGACGACCCAGTTGGCATCGACAACAGGCGTCGAGCCGTCGTCAGTCAGAATCACAGCATTCGAAAGATCGGCGCCGCGCGACTTGAGGAGCTTCTTGGCGTTGGACCAGTACTGCTCCGGGATATCGCTCAGATCGACGGTGCTAGACGAGGCGGACTCGGTTTGCTCGGCAGTGGTATCGGCCGTTGAGCTCCCCCGCTTGTTGAGCATGCCCGACACGATGGCAAACACAATCGAGAGGGCAAAGAAGATCGCCAGCACAATGAGGATCTTCTTGATCACACTCGACGAACGCGACGGCGCCTCTTCCTCGTCCTCACCATACTGCGGAATCGACTTGGGGTACTCACGATAAGGCTGGCGCGCATACGGATCGCGCGACTCATAACGAGGCTGGGACTGTGCCGTGCGCGGCATATACGTCGTCTGCTGAGGCTGCGGAATGGGATTTTGCGGCAGGTTATTATAAGCGCCTGCCGCCGCATTGCCATACGGGTCCGGCGTTGCATTGCCATACGGGTCCTGCGGTGCATAATCAAACGGATCCCGCGGTGTATCGCTATAGCCCATAACTCGTGTGGGTTCGGCGGACGCCTGCGTCGCATCGGGGGCAGCATTGCCGGGGTTCGACACAACGCGGGTCGCATCGGCGCTGCCGCCAGCCTGTGCGGAGCCATATCCGCCCATCACAGCCGTCTTGTCCTGGTCCATGCAACGTTTCCTTTCCGTCGCCTGTAAGCATCAAGTTATCCATGCATTCTACCCGCGCAAAAGCCTATGATGGGCAAAGGCCGTCGGTATCTACAAGACATGCGCGTGCCTAAGGATCAAAAAGCCCCGCCGGGCCTTGGGGCACGACGGGGCGGGCAAGCGGCTATAAGCAGCAGGCTTAGAACAGGCCGGTGATGTTGCCGTCGTTGTCGACGTCGATGTTCTCGGCCGCGGGGACCTTGGGCAGGCCCGGCATGGTCAGGACGCTGCCAGTCAGCGCGACCACAAAGTGGGCACCGGCGGAAACCTTGAGCTCGCGCACGGTGATGCGGAAGCCCTCGGGGGCGCCCAGCGCCTTGGCGTTGTCGCTAAAGCTGTACTGGGTCTTGGCGACGCACACCGGCAGGTTGCCAAAGCCGTTCTCGCGCAGCTCGGCGAGCTGACGCTTGGCAGCCGGCGTAAAGTCAACGCCGTCGGCGCGGTAGACCTTGGTGGCGACGGCCTCGAGGGCATCAGCAACATCGGCGCCGTCCTCGTAGGCAAACTTGAACTCGCTCGGCTGCTCAATCAGGCGCATGACCTCATCGGCCAGGTCGAGCGCACCCTCGCCGCCCTTGGCCCAGACCTCGGAAAGCTTAACGTTAACGCCGAGCTTCTGGCACTCGGACTCGATGAGCTCGAGTTCGGCCTCAGTGTCCGTCGGGAAGCGGTTGATGGCGACCACGCAGGGCAGACCGTAGACATTCTGAATGTTGTCGACGTGGCGCAGCAGGTTGGGCATACCGGCCTTGAGGGCCTCGAGGTTCTCGTCGTTAAGGTCGGCCTTGGCAACACCGCCGTTGTACTTAAGCGCACGGGCGGTGGCGACAATCACGACGGCGCTGGGACGAACGCCCGTCATGCGACACTTGATGTCGAGGAACTTCTCGGCACCCAGATCGGCGCCAAAGCCTGCCTCGGTAATGGCGACATCACCAAAGCGCATGGCCATACGCGTGGCCATGATGGAGTTGCAGCCGTGGGCGATATTGGCGAAGGGACCGCCGTGGACAAATGCGGGCGTGCCCTCGAGCGTCTGCACCAAATTGGGCTTGAGCGCATCCTTAAGCAGCGCGGCCATGGCGCCCTGAGCCTTGAGGTCGCGGGCGCGGACGGGCTCGCCGGCATAGCTGTAGCCGACGACAATCTCGCCCAGGCGCTCCTTGAGGTCGTTGATGCTCGTGGATAAGCACAGGATCGCCATGACCTCGGAGGCAACGGTGATATCGAAGCCGTCCTCGCGCGGCACGCCCTGAGCCTTGCCGCCGATGCCGTCGATAACATGGCGCAGCTGGCGGTCGTTCATGTCGACGACGCGCTTCCAGGTGATGCGCTTGACGTCGATACCGAGCTGGTTGCCCTGCTGAATATGGTTGTCGAGCATGGCGGCCAGCAGGTTATTGGCGGCACCGATAGCGTGGAAGTCGCCGGTAAAGTGCAGGTTGATGTCTTCCATGGGGATGACCTGGGCCCAACCGCCGCCGGCGGCGCCGCCCTTGACGCCAAAGACGGGGCCGAGCGAGGGCTCGCGCAGGGCCACAGCGCTCTTGACACCGCGACGGCGCAGGCCATCGGCCAGACCGATGGTCGTGGTGGTCTTGCCCTCGCCAGCGGGCGTGGGGTTGATGGCGGTCACGAGGACGAGCTTGGCCTGGTGATCGGTCGGCTCGTTGAGCAGCGAATAGTCGACCTTAGCCTTGTCGAAGCCGTACGGAATCAGGTGCTTTACGTCGACGCCGGCGTTCTTAGCCACCTCGGTAATGGGCAGCGGCGTGACGGAACGTGCGATTTCGATGTCAGTAGGCATGGGCGGTCCTTTCGTTACCGGATGAGAAAAAGACCAATTCAGCATAGCACGGGCGCGCAATAGTAAAACACCCGTAACCGATGAATGGCGATATGTTTATCCAATGCTCAGCGATAGCCTACAGACTAGCCAAAACAAACCCGACTCTAAACGGCTGGCTCGATACCCAAATGCTCAAAGGTGCGAAGCGTTGCCTGACGGCCCTGGGGCGTGCGAATCATCAAGCCGCACTGCAGCAGATAGGGCTCATAGACATCCTCGAGCGTACCCGGGTCCTCGCCCACCGCGCTGGCAAGGGTCGTCAGGCCCACGGCACGGCCGGAGAACGTCTTGGCGAGCGTCTCCAAGATGCGAATATCCATCCAGTCCAGACCAAGCTCATCAATCTCGAAGAACTCGAGTGCCTGACGGCAAATATCAAGCTCAATAGGACCGTTGCCGCGCACCTGCGCATAGTCGCGCACGCGTTTGAGCAGACGGTTGGCCAGGCGCGGCGTGCCACGCGAACGCGAGCCGATCTCGAGCGCACTCGGATGGTCTATCGTCACGCCCAAGATGGTCGCCGAGCGGGTCACGATCTGGGCAAGCTCCTCGACCGTGTAGTAATCCAGGCGATACGAAATGCCAAAGCGGTCGCGCAGCGGGCCGGTCAGCATGCCCGAGCGAGTCGTTGCCGCCACCAGCGTGAACTTAGGGATATCCAGGCGAATCGAGCGCGCCGCCGGACCCTTACCGATAACGATATCGAGCGCAAAGTCCTCCATCGCGGGATACAGAACTTCCTCGACCGAACGGTTGAGTCGGTGGATCTCGTCGATAAACAGTACGTCACCCGGCTGCAAGTTAGTCAGGATAGCCGCGAGGTCGCCGGTACGCGCAATGGCCGGGCCACTCGTCGTCTTGATCTGAGCGCCCAGCTCGTTGGCGATAACGGTAGCCAGCGTGGTCTTGCCCAGGCCCGGAGGACCCGAGAAGATCACGTGGTCGAGCGTCTCGCCACGGCTCTGCGCCGCCTCGATCAGCACGCGAAGGCTCTGCTTGATATGCTCCTGACCGCAGTAGTCGTCCAGGCGCTGGGGACGCAGGGTACGGTCGACATCGAGGTCTTCGGGCGTCAGCTCCGAGCCCACCATGCGCTCACCGTGCGCCATGGATGCCGCCGGCGAGTTGCCGGGCGTCGCCCACAGGTCCTGAGAGTCATCGGCTTCCCACATCACGCATCCATTCCGAGTCGCTTAAGCGCCGCGCCGAGCAGATCCTCGACACGCATATCCTGCCCATCATACCCGCTCAGGGCAACCTCGGTCTCCTGAGGGCTAAAGCCCATGGAAAGGAGCGCCGCGCGGGCGTCATCGATCGCCGAGGGAGCGGCGGCGGGAACCGGCATCGCAACCTGACCGGGAATTACGTCGACCGGAACAAAGCCCTTGTCCTTGGCAAAGGTACTCTTGAGCTCCAAGATGAGGCGTTGGGCGGTCTTTTTGCCCACACCGGGCACCTTGGCCATGCCCTTGTCATCCTCGGCCATTACCAGGGAATACAGCTGTCCCACGGTATAGGTGGAAAGCACGGCAAGCGCCAGGCGTGGACCGACGCCCGAGACAGAAACGAGCCGATCGAACATCGTGCGCTCGTCCTTGGAAGCAAAGCCAAAAAGCGTCATGGCGTCCTCGCGCACCTGCATGCGGGTATAGAGGCGAACCTCACCGCCGGGCGTAGGCAGCGTGGCGGCAGTGCTGCCCGAAATACCGAGCTCAAAGCCCACGCCCGACACATCGACGACGGCCGAGCTCATCGTGGCCTCGATAAGCGTTCCATGGAGCTGGGAGATCATCAGTATCCGGTTCCTCTCTGTTGATAGAACTCGCCGCCGGTAAGCGCCCGGGTGCGGCTTAGGTTAACGTGACAGATGGCGCAAGCTAGGGCATCGGCGGCATGGTCTGGGTGAGGGTCGTGATCGAGCTGCGTGAGCGTGCGCACCATGTAGGCAACCTGCCGCTTGTCTGCGGCACCCGTGCCCACCACGGCCTGCTTAATCTGCATGGGCGTGTATTCGCCAATCTCGAGCGCGCATTCCGAAAGCGCCACGAGCGCGGCACCGCGGGCATGCGCCGTGGGGATGGCCGAGCGGACGTTAGCGCCAAAGTAGATGCTCTCGATAGCCGCGGTATCGGGACGGTAGCGTTCGACGACGCCCTTGAGGTCGTGGGCGATATGCGACAGGCGCACCGCGAGCGGGCTGCCCGCGCTGGTCTCGATACAACCGTAGGCACGGCAGCGAACCTCGCCACGTCGCTCCTCGATAATCCCCCAGCCCGTATGGGCCAAACCAGGGTCGATACCCAAGATAACCAAGCCAGCCTCCCCTCGTCTTTTGCCAAGCACAGCGCAAGGCAAGGCCCCGCGCACTATTCACGAACGTCTGTTCTAGAATAACACAACGCCAGCCCCATACGTCAGCCGAGATTGAATTGTAGGTTGAGCATACGCAAGCGAGCGCCCGCCAGAGCGAGCAAGGTGCCTTGAAAGAGGAGGGCATTGACCTGGCGGTCATGCCCGACGATTGAAAGGCAGATTGCCGCTCTGGCGGGCGCGCAGCGACCTAGTTTTGAGAGAAGAATGGGAATTGCCTCGGATCCACCGGCGGATGCGGCATCGGACCTCCCTGGGGCCCACCCTGCGGTCCGCCCTGGCCGCCCATCATCTTGTCGATGGCGTCCTGGACCTCGCCCTCAAACCGCTTCATACCCTCGTGCAGACGACGCTGACCGTCCTCGGAGCGCAGCTCTTCCATCTGCTCGGGTGAAATACCCAACAGCTCGCCCAATAAGCCCATCATCTCGCCGCGCATACGGTCACTCGTATCGTCGTCGGCAAAGCGACGCACCTCGGCGCGCGCCAGCGAATCAACCGTCATGCGCTCCTTACCGTTGAGCCCCAGATCGGACCACGCAAGCATGTACGGCCAGGCGCGCTCGGCAAACGAACGGGCCGAAACGATCGGCGCCGTCGGTAGCATGCGACGGGCAGCCTCACCCTGGCGCACGAGCATCAGCAGCAGCGAGCAGGCCTCGGGCTTGGCGGCGGCCATCGGGATGTCGTCAAAGGGACGCTTGCGGTCCACGTGCGACTCGAGCGCACCATCGACCTCGCCCGGCTCAAGCCCGCCCAGCAGCTGCGCCGCGCGATCGAGCATATCAACCGGGCCGGCGAGCGTCGAGAGCGCCTGCGCCAGCACGCGATCCATGCAATCCTCCACCGCGTTGAGTGTCACGAGCTCTTGGGGCACCACGGCCGAGGCACGGTTGCGCACGCGTGCAACAAACTCGAGCGTCGACAGATACACGTCACCAAAGGGCGCAAAGTCGCCCTGATAGCCGCCGGACAGCGCGGGCGCCGCCAGCGCATACTCGGTCTTGGAAAGCGGGCTCAACGCCATGGCGCCCAGCTCGAGCGCCGTATCCTCGAGCATCAGGCCCAGCGCACGCGAACGCAGGCGTTCGGCATCGCCCGCCGACACGTCGCGGTCGAGCACGCGCGCCGCATCCGGCGCATCGCGCTCGACGGTGCGAATGTGCAGGCGCTCGGCGATTGAGCGAACAGCGGAACAGCGGGCAGCCTCGGACTCCTCCTGCGCCGGCGTAAAGATGCGGTTGCGCCCCAGCACCAGGCCAATCACATTACGCGGGCCCAGAGCGTCGACGGCAAGCGCCGCCAACAGGGACGACGGCAAATCGCCCTCGAGCGCCACCACGGCACGCGACGCACCGCGGGCGCGGGCATTGTCGCGCACGGCAAGCACCAGCGCCTGCCACAGCCACTCCTCGGAGCGAAACTGGGGCAGCTCATGGTCCTCCAGGGCATCGAGCATCACGCCGCGCTGAATCTCCTGAACCAGCAGGCTCTCCTCAAAGCACGGCGCCTGGGCCACCACGCGACCGCAATCGTCGAGCACAAACGACCCGCCGGTATACACCGACTCGTCATAGGCGCCGACCGGAGCCACGCAGGCAAACCATACGCTGCGCTTGGAGGCGATCTTGCGGTAAGCACCGCTGCGCACGGCGGCGACGGCGGCGGTCTCGCGATCGGTCATGTCAAACGCATTAAACTGGAAATAGGCAATGAGGTCGACGCCGGTCGGCAGCATCTCGAGCTCGCGATCCAGGTCAAACACCACAGCGATGCGCACGCCGTCCACGTCAAACACCGGCGGTGCCCAACGTGTGTCGTTGTTCTCACCGCGCTGCAGGGCAATACTTGCGCGCGCAGGCACCACGCGACCATCCTTAAGCATCATATAGTCAAGCAGGGGCTGGCCCTCAAACGAAACCGCAGCGGGCACGATGCAGATCATATCGAGCTCTTGGATGCGCTCGGCAACGCCCGTCAGACCCGTCAGCATATCGTGCTCAAAATCGGCAGCGCCCACCAGGCCACCGGGCATGGCGCCCATAAAGAGTGGAGCCGGAACGCACAGCATGCGCGCGCCGCGCTCATGAGCCAGGCGAGCCTGGTCCTCGATGCGGCCGCAAATGCCCTCGATGTCACCCAGGCGCATATCGATCTGTGCAAGTGCGAGCTTCATGGCCCAGCCCTTTCCGTCGTAAATCGTCGTTGTCGTAGTAAAAGCGCCGGCCGCATAATGCAGCCGGCGCTCGCATGTGCATATGCTAGCTATGATACCCCGAGCGGGGGCGCGCTCCTAGAACGTCGCGGACCACAGCCCATGCAGGTTGCAATAGGCATAGACGGTACCGGTCTTGGAGCCGCCGGCAAAAAACGTCGTGGGCTTCATGCCGGGCTCAAGGTAATGGATCTCCAGGCGGTCCTCGGCCTCAAGCGCGATCCACTCGATGTAGTGCTCGGGCAGCATGGGGTGCTCCGTCGAGCCCACGCGCGCACGAATAACGTGGCCGTCGCGCTCGATCTCGACAACAGGCACGTGCTTCTCGTGCGCCGCGTCCTCAGTGTTTGCCGTCAGCTCCGTGCAGCCGGCAGGGGTCGCAACGCCGTCGCCAAGGGCGGCAATGAGCTTGCCGTCGGAGTCCTTAAAGAATTTCGCCATGATGTTCTCCTTTGCTGATGTGCCGATGTTCTCGATGGTTCTTATGCCCAAAGGCAGGCGAACCATCCACGGCATGGCAAATGAACACATAACGGGCGGGAACGGTGGGGCGGCGCGTACTATCCGCCCTGGCGGCCCCACCCGAGCGGGTTAGCGACCGTCGCCACCGAGCAGTGCCAGAACATCCTCGCGCGTAAACAGTGCCGATGAGATGCCGTCGCCGCCGAGCACGCTGTTGACCAGATCGCGCTTGGACTCCTGCATCTGCATAATGCGTTCCTCGATCGTGTCCTTGGCGATGAGTTTGTACACGGTCACGGTGTGCTGCTGGCCAATACGGTGGGCACGGTCGGTCGCTTGGTCCTGCGCCGCCACGTTCCACCACGGGTCGTAGTGGATGACCACGTCGGCAGCCGTCAAATTAAGGCCCACGCCGCCCGCCTTGAGCGAAATCAAGAACACCGGCACCTCGCCTGCCTGGAACTGCGCAACCATCTTGGCG
Source organism: Collinsella aerofaciens (assembly GCF_039752955.1). Taxonomy (GTDB): domain Bacteria; phylum Actinomycetota; class Coriobacteriia; order Coriobacteriales; family Coriobacteriaceae; genus Collinsella; species Collinsella aerofaciens_BI. The sequence continues at coordinate 26,363 of NZ_JBDMHB010000020.1, read as the reverse complement.
CGGCTCTCCTTAGACGATGCGCCCGTGAGCTTAAGGAAGGCGATGTCCTCCTTGGCCAGGCGCTTGCCAATGATATCGAGCATGCCCGTAAACTGGCTGAACAGCAAGATGCGATGACCGCCGTCGAGCGCTCCGTGGACGAGCTCCATGCATGTATCGAGCTTGGCGCTTCCCGCCTTGTAGTCCGCATAGTGCAGATGCGGGTCGCAGCAGATCTGACGCAGCTTGGTGAGTTCGGCAAGTACCTTGAGCTTGTCTTTCTTAAACTCGGATGACTCGCGGTGCTGAACCTGCTGGGCGATGCGGTCCTGGTTTGCCAGGTAGAGCTTGCGCTGCTCGCCGGTAAGCTGCGCCATCACCGTATCCTCGATCTTCTCGGGCAGGTCGGCCACCACCTCTTCCTTGACGCGACGCAGCACAAACGGCGATACGAGCGCCTGCAGACGAGCGGCACTATCGCCCTCGGCATGCTCGACGGGACTTTCAAAGCGCTTGGCAAATGAGTCGCGCGTGCCCAGAAGGCCCGGCATCAAAAAGTCGAAGATGCTCCAGAGCTCGGACAGGCGGTTTTCGATGGGCGTGCCCGTCAGGGCAAAGCGCACGCCGGCCGGCAGGCGCTTGGCGGCGCGCGCTACCTGCGTGAGCGGGTTTTTAATGTACTGGGCCTCGTCGAGCACCACGCGGGCAAAGTCCTGCTCGGCATACTCGTCGATATCGCGGCGCATGAGGTCATATGACGTCACGACCACGTTGTGCTCGGCGGCACCGGCAATTTGCACGCGACGCTGGGCCTTGGCGCCCACGATGGCACACACATCAATCGAGGGGGCAAAGCGCTCCAACTCGGCAGCCCAGTTGTACACGAGCGACGCGGGACATATCACGAGCGTGGGCTTGGTGTCCCCCGCCTCCACGCGCGCCAGAATGTGCGCGATCATCTGCAGCGTTTTGCCCAGGCCCATATCGTCGGCCAAGATGCCGCCAAGGCCCAGATGCTCAAGCGAGCCGAGCCACTGGTAGCCGTCAATCTGGTAGCCACGCAGCGTGGCCTTAAGCGAGGCGGGCACCGTAAAGTCCATCTTGCCGAGCGTGTCCAGGCGCTCGACGGTACGGCGGAACGCGGCGTCGCGATCAGCCTCGAGCGCCGGCGTGCGCTCGAGCATGCTGTCGACAAAAAGGGTACTCGACGCGGGAAGCGACACGCCGTCGAGCAGGTCGACAGCATCGACGCCCAAGTCCTCGGCAAGGCCAAACGCAGCGCGGGCACCTTCATCCAGGCGAACGATGTCGCCGGACGTAAGTCGCGCGAACGTCTGGTGGCGCTTGTAGGAGTCGAGGTAGATGGCAAGGTCTGCCGCCGAAAGGCCGCTTGCGCCCAGTTCGACGTCGAGCAAGTTGCTCTTGACGGTGGCGCGCACCGAAAGCTTGGGCGCGGGGCGTACCGAGATCTGGCGCAGGCGATCGCTGAGCATGACCTCGCCCAGCTCGGACAGGGCAGACAGGCCCTCGGTCAGCAAGTGGAACAGGCGGGCGTCGTCGCGTTCCTCAAACGCCAGGCCGCCCTCGTAGAAATCGAAGTACAGGGCCGCCGTGTCCATAACGCGAAACTCCGCCACCATATCGCGGGGCGGAACGCCGGGGCGTTGTTCTTCGAAGGGACTGCCCGGAGCACCAAGACTAAAGAGATCTGCCGACCAATCGCCGTAGGTCACCGTAATCTTGCAGGTCACAAGACCATCGTCGACGCCAATCGCCATGGCAAAACTCGGCTCGGGTGCCACGGCGTCGAGCGCGGCGGGAGCGGTCAGGTCGGTATAGTCGCGCAAGATAGGCAGCGCCATGCGGCAAAACTCACCCACCTGGTCGGCGGCGATATGGACCGGCGTGCGGCAGGGCAACAAGTGCGAAAGGAACGGCGCCGCATGTTGGGCAAACGCCGTGTCGGTACGGCGCGCGCGGCGCGTATCGACCAGATAGGCTGCGTCGCCCGCGACAAAGCAGTACATATCGGCCGGCAGGCGCAAGTCGTAGCTGCCTCCCGCCGCCGGTGCAATCTTGGCGGCAAGAAGCGGCGGGCGCTTAGCCGGGACTTCGCCCTCCCCCTGCGGCGACGGCTCGACTGCCACCTCGAAGGAGCGATGCGTCGTCGTCCCCCGCGACCAAGCGGGCTCAAAGGACATGGCCCTGCCGCGCAGCAGGTCCAGCACGGACACGACGGAATACTCGGATACCGGCAACTGACGCTCGGCGACAAAGCCGCTGCGGGCAAAGTCATACGATGCCGAGCGCGAGCTCGTAATATCGCCTAGGTAGGCGACCGTCATTGCGATAAAGTCGAGCAGCTTTGTCGACACGTCATCGAAAGCCTCGGGCACATGAACAAACGTAAGCTTCTTGCCATAGGAGAACGTACCGCCGCGCACATAGGCATCGGCCATGCCGTCGATATCCTTAACCACGTAGGACACCGAACCGCAGCGAATGCGAAACTCGAGTGCCCAGTTAAAGCGATCGGCAAACAGCGGATTGTAGTACGGCACCAGCGAGGGCTCCAGCACCGCTTTGGGCGCATCGGGGTCGATGGTGCCGGCGAGCTTGCGACGCATGGCCACGAGCTCGTCCATGCGCGCGTCCGAAAGATCGGAAAGCGCCGCCACAAGGCTCGGGCTCGTGGGGACGGGTGCCGGGAAGGGAAAGTTGGGGTTGACCGCAGATGCGGTGGGCGCGGGGCGTGTGGGCTGTTTGGATTGTACGGGCGGTGCCGTAAACGTGCGGACCGGCGTGCGCAGGCCCTCAACGGGCTCGGCGCCGCTGGCATCCAGATACGCCAACGCCGTGGCGATGGCGTGCTTGCACATGCCGGAATAGCGGAAGGCAGCGGGGCAATCGCAGTCGTAGTCGATCACCTCGTGCTCGTCCATATCGAGCGCCACGTGCGTCTTGTACAGGTCGCCGCGCGAGCCACGCACCGTGCCCTCGATGTTCACGTTTTTGGAGAAGCGCGAGCCGGAGTCCTCAAACGACAGCACGGCACCGTTGAGCATGAGCGAGCGCCCCTTCATAAAGGTGCTGCTAAGCGCCGCCTCCTTACGAAGCGCCTGCACAAACGTCCCCTGCGCCATCACTTCCTCCAATCTCGCATGCCAAATGATTTTTCTGGGACGGGGATGAAAAAATCATTCCCGTCCCAGAAAGACTGGTCTTCCGCCACACGTCACCCAAAATGATTTTTTAATCCCCGTCCCAGAAAAATCATTTTAGATCACCGTCACGCGGCCTTGGTTACCCACGATGGCCTTGGCCTCTGCCAGCAGCGGAATCGAGCGTGCGTTGACCTTGGCCGGCACCTCGGCACGCAGTACGCGCCCGTCCACCTGCTCGATAAAGATCTCCACGCGGTCGCCGCCCGGGTTGGCGGTAAGCACCGTGGCAAGACGCGCCATATTGCCCTGGCTAAAGCGGCTGTTGGGCACCATGACCTCAAACACCTTGGGCTTGTTGTTCTCCTCGTTAAGCTCAAGCGGCACGATCTCCTGCGCGATGATCTGGTCGCCGCGGTCCGAACGCTCGAGCTTGCCCTTAATGCGAACAAACGCATCAGACAGCTGCGCACCGGTCTCGGGATCGACCTCGCCGTACAGGTATCCCTCGGCCTCTTTGTAGGTCTTGGGGAACACCACGACCGTGGCCTCGCCTTCCATGTCCTCGAGCTGCACAATACCCATGGGGTCGCCGTTTTTGGTCACGCGCTTGGACACGCTCGAAACCATGCCGGCCCACCACAGCGCCTTGCCCTCGGGAATCTCCTGGTTGATGGTACCGCCCGTGGGGTTTTGCACCTCGTAGCCGGTATCGATCTGCGAGAACGAGAAGTCGCGTGCCTTGGCTAGTGCATACTCAAACGGGCGCAGCGGGTGGTCCGAGACATAGATGCCCAGAACCTCCTTCTCCTGGCTCAGCTTAAGGTGACGGTCCCACTCCTGGCCGTCCGGATCGGGCACGCTCACCTCAAAGCCCGAGCCCTCAACGTCGCCAAACATATCGAAGAACGACGTCTGGCCACTCGCGCGATCTTTCTGGCGCTTTACCGCGGCATCGATGATGTTCTCGGGGTTGTTCTTATCCACAAAGTGCATCATCTGACGACGCGGATACCCCGTGGAGTCGAAAGCACCTGCCTTGATGAGCGATTCGATCACGCGACGGTTAGCCTGGCTCGAGTCCACGCGCTCGACAAAGTCGTGCAGTGTCTTAAACGGGCCGCCCGCCTCGCGCTCGGCGATAATCGCCTGCGCCACGCCAGTGCCCACGCCGCGGATGCCGGCCAGACCAAAGCGCACGCCCTCCTTGGTAGCCGTGAACTCGGTACCCGACTCGTTGACATCTGGCGACAGCACGGGGATGCCATCATGACGGCACGCCGAGACGTAGTGAACGATCTTGTCGGTCTTGCCCGTATAGGACGTCAGAACGGCCGCCATGTACTCGTGCGGATAGTGCGCCTTGAGCCACGCCGTCTGCATAACCAGGATGGCGTAGCCGGCGGAGTGCGACTTGTTAAAGGCGTAGGACGCGAACTCGAGAACATCGTCCCAAATCTTCTGGGCGACCTCGCGCGTGTAGTTGTTCTTGATAGCGCCGTTCATCCAGTGGTCGTAGGTGGTCTCGTCCGAGCCATCCTCCCAGTGGAGCACCGTCGAGGTGAGCAGCTTGATCTTTTTCTTAGCCACGGGCTTACGGATACGCGAGTCCGATTCGCCCTTGGAGAAGCCGCACATCTCGACGGAGATGAGCATAACCTGCTCCTGGTAGACCATGGTGCCGTAGGTTTCACCCAGGATGTCGTCCAGGCGATCGTCGTAGGAGACGGCCGGCTCCTTGCCGTTCATACGGTTGATGTAGGACGAGACCATGCCGGCGCCCAGCGGGCCCGGGCGGTATAGAGCGATCAATGCCACGACGTGCTTGTACTCGGTGGGTTTCATGTTCTTGATCGTGGCCGTCATGCCGGCGGACTCGACCTGGAAGACGCCGGCGGTGTGGCCGGAACCCATAAGCTTAAAGATCTCGGGATCGTCAAAGGGAATCTCTTCCTCTTTGATGTCGATGCCGAAGTTCTTTTTGATGTTTGCCTTGGCCTTGGAGATAACCGTCAGCGTGCGCAGGCCCAGGAAGTCCATCTTGAGCAGGCCCATGTCGGCAACGGTATGGCCCTCGTACTGGGTAATCTCAACGCCGCCCTTGGTATCGAGCTTGGTGGGCACATGCTCGTTGACGGGGTCGCGGCAGATCAGAACGGCGCACGCGTGCACGCCCTCGCCACGGGTGAGGCCCTCAATCGAGAGCGCCGTGTCGATGATGCGGCGGGCGTCGTCGTCCTTTTTATAGGCCTCGGCAAAGTCGGGGTTAAACAGATCCTCTTTGCCGGGTTGTTTTTCGAGTACCTGCTTGAGCTTGACCTTGGGGTCGCTCGAGACCATCTTGGACAGGCGCTGGCCCATGTAGACCGGGTAGTCCAGCACGCGCGCGGCGTCGTTGATGGCCTGCTTGGCCTTAATGGTCGAGTAGGTGATGACGTGGGTGACCTTCTCGGGGCCGTAGAGCTGGCGAACGTGCTCCACGACCTCGAGGCGCCGCTCATCGTCGAAGTCCATATCGATATCGGGCATCTCGGTACGCTGCGGGGACAGGAACCTCTCGAACATCAGGCCGTTCTCGAGCGGGTCGAACGCGGTGATGTTCATGGCGTAGGCGACGATAGCGCCGGCGGCCGAGCCACGGCCGGGACCGACGCCGATGCCGTTGTCCTTGGCCCATTGCACGTACTCGGCGACGATCAAAAAGTAGGCGGCAAAGCCCTTGTCGCAGATGACCTTGTATTCGTACTCAAAGCGCTCTTTGATGTTGACGCCACAGATCTCGCGCGTGGCCCAGTCGTCACCGTAGTGTTGGCGCAGGCCCTTCTCGCACTCGCGGCGGAACTGGCTCTCGTGCGTCTCGCCGGGATCGAGCAACGGGAAGCGCGGCAGGATGATGGAGTCCCAGTCCAGCTCAACGTAGCACTTGTCGGCAATCTCGAGCGTGTTGTCGCAGGCCTCGGGGCAATACGGGAACATCGCCCGCATCTCCTCCTCGGTCTTCATGTAAAACTCCGAGCCGGTCATGCGCATGCGGTTGGGGTCGTCGACCTTGGCGTTCATGCCAATGCACATGATGACGTCCTGCACGGGCGCGTCCTCGCGGCGCAGGTAGTGGAAGTCGTTGGTGGCGATGACCTTGACGCCCACCTGCTTAGCAATATCGATGAGCGTGCGGTCCATCTGCTCGTCGGTCAGGCCGTTGTCGGTGGTGATGCCGTGTTCCTGGATCTCGATATAAAAGTCGCCGGGCTCGAAGGTGTCACGGAAGGTCTCGGCCCACTTGATGGCGCCCTCCATATCACCGCGGTCGATGTACTTGGGGATGATGCCCGCGATGCAGGCGCTCGTGCAGATCATGCCCTTGGCGTGGCGGCGCAGGTTGTCGAGCGTCACGCGCGGCTTGTAGTAAAAGCCCTGCACGGCGGCCTCGGAAACCGTCTGCATCAGGTTGACGTAGCCCTCCTGGTCCTTGGCCAGAAGGATCATGTGATAGAGCTCGGGCTTATGGTCGCGGGCGAGCGTCTCGTCCGGCGTAAAGTAGACCTCGCAGCCAAAGATGGGTTTGATGACCAGGGGCGGCTTGAGCTCGTCGATATTGCCCTTCTCGTCCCACATGGCCATGTCCTTCACATACTGGGCATGCTCGCGCGGGTTTTCCTCGGGATCGGGCTCCACCAGCTCGTCGCGGCGGTCCTTTTCCAAGAAGGCCTTGTCGTGGCTCCAGGTTTTGTACTCGGGCGTATTGTGGTTAACGGCGTCGCAGGCCAGCGCCAGGTCGGGCACGCCATACATGTAGCCGTGGTCGGTAATGGCGACGGCGGGCATGCCCAGCTCAACGGCACGGTTGACCATATCCTGGATACGGGTTGCGCCGTCGAGCATGGAGAAAACAGTGTGATTGTGCAGATGGACGAATGCCATGTAATGAGCTCCGATGCGGGTTCGTGATCTTAGGGTTACGATTCTACCGCACAGCGCGGACGGCACCCGAACCTAGCCCAAACCCACACGGCTCCTCTTGCAGTTGCGGTGAAATGCGGACTGTTTGGCGGCTTTTTTGACCAAAACAGTCCGTATTCCACCGCAAGTTATCTGAGGACTAGAGGTTGTAGGTGACCACTTGAGGTTCGGCGGGTTCGACGAAGATGGTTGGATCCGGCTGCTCCACGCGGACGAACTTGACGGTCACAGCCTCAAAGCCCGCCTTGCGCAGAACATCAGCGTAGACGCGCGCCTGCAGGGCGTGCTTCTCCTGCAGCTGCTCCGGCGTCTCATCCGGCGTGCCGCCCGTCTTGTAGTCGATGACCAGCGCGCATGACGAATCCGCCGGGTTCGTCGCCAAAGCGTCGATGGCGCCCTCGGCATAAGCACCGTAGCGAGCGATGTCCTCGTCCTCGCAGCCCAGCGAAAAGAACGGCACCTCGGCGCGAACGCACGGCCACGCGAGCAGGTCGGCACGAACAGCCGACTTAAGCCAGCGGTCCAGGGCGACATCGAAGCGTCCGCGCTGCTCCGGCGTCAGGCGCCACAGACGCGCCAGCGCATCGGCGCGCGCAGCGGGCAACGCGTCGGCACCCATCTCGATGAGCCACTGGCAGGCGGCATGGAAGGCCGAACCCAAGGCCATGGGATCGCCAACGGGCTCGACAACAGCCACGTCTGCATCGGCCATCTCCGAGCCATCCGACTCCGCATCATCGCCAGCCTCGTCCATGGGCACGCGCGTCTCGGCGGCACGGTCTTCCGTCTCGGCATGCAGTGCCGCGGCGATTGACGAGTAGCTATATGAGTCACGCGCCGGGAATGGACAGGTGCCCATGCGCACGCCCACTGCCTGGGGATACACAAGCTCAAACGAATCGGGCTCGGGGTCGGCAGGACCGGGAACGGTTGAGCGCGCAGCATTATCGGCGGCATCGGTATCGCCACGAACAAGCCTGCCCTCGACATCCAGCGAAGCGTTGGCCTCAAACGCCTGCTCGCCAAACGTAAAGTCCGCCAGCGAGATGAGCTCGTAGTCGCCCGGCTTGGAGTTGTCGAACGCTAAACGGTCGCTATCGAGCTGCGGCATGTCCAGGCTGCCGGTCGGCAGGATGCGGCGCAGCACGTCGTAGGTCAGATCGGTCTCAACGTCGAAGGTCGGCGCCGTCACCTTGCCGCGGCTCACGCCGGCATCCATCGCCAGAATGACCAGTTCGCGCGCTCGCGTCATGGCGACATAGAGCAGACGAGCCCGCTCCTCAAGCGAAAGCTGCAGGTCGTCGTTGCGCAGGCGGGCAAATGCCTCGGCGGGAGAGCCCGTCGCGCATACGTCTTCCATGAGCTCTGGCGGCAGCCACAGCGACGTGCCCTTGCCCTTAAACGCGTGTTCAAACTGCTTTTTGACGTCATCGCCCTTCACGAAGGTACCGTCCGCGAGTTTAACGCCGTCGAAGCGTGCCGGCAGCGCCACGACCTGCGCCCCACCGTCGACGCGACCCATCTGTGCCGCACCCGAGGACTTACGCACGCCAAAGCACTCGGCAACCGCTACGACCGGATACTCCAGACCCTTGGACGCATGCACGGTCATGATGCGTACCGCGCCGTCACCCTCCTCATTGAGCGCGCCCGGGGCCTCCTTGCCCGCCAAGAAGCGGTCGAAGGCGAGCGCAATGGAGCGCGGAGAATTGCCGAGCTCGGCCTCCGCCTCGGCCACGGCGTCGAGCGCCTTGAGCACGTTGGCGGCAATGGCCTTGCCCTCGGGGCCGCGCTGCGCCAGACGCACGAACCAGCCGGAGGCATTGACCACGTCGCGCGCGATGGCGGCGAACGAATCGCGTCCCACGCGACGAAGCGCGTAGCTCAGCACCTCGCGGGCGCGCGTTACGAGCGGCAAGCCCTGCAAACCCGGCACATCGGAATCGCTCATGATGCCCGTATCGATGTTGCGACGCGACGTCTCGCCCGTCTGCTCGTCGAGCTTGGTCGCCAGCGCCAGGAACTCCTGGGCGCCGAGTGCAAACATCGGCGAGGCCAGCAGTGGCATAAAACCCTGCGCCGTATCGACCGGATTGGCGAGTGCACAAACCAGGGCGCGCACCGTCTGCACCTCGGCAGCTTGGGCAAAGACTGAGCCGCCCGCGATGACGCAGTCGAGCCCCTGGTCACGGAAGGCCTGTGCGTAGACGTCGGCATTGGTCATGCGACCCAGCAGCAACACCATATCGCCCTGGGGCTGCCCCGCTTTGACGAGCGCTTGGAACCGCTCCGCAATCGCACGAGCTTTCGCCTGCGTTCGCTCCTGCGTGCTGCCACCGGCAACGAACAGCGCCTGGCGGCGCGAAGCCTTTGCCTTGAGCTTGTCTTTGCGTTTGTCGCTCGGTTCAAGATCCAAGAACCCCTGCATCAAACCACCGGTGTCGCCGTCAAAGACGCGTGCTACGTAGCGCAGGACCTCGTCGTGACTGCGGAAGTTGCGTACAAGTTTGACGAGCTCGCCGGCGGGGGCATCGGATGCGACAGCCGTCTCGGGCGCAGCAGAGAAGCCCACCTTGCGCTCCTGACGACGAAACACCTCAACCTCGGCGCCACGGAAGCGGTAGATCGACTGCTGTGCATCGCCCACGGTGCACAGCGCGCGCTCCCCCGCGCCCGTCAGATAGCGAATCAAATCGACCTGCATCTGGTCGGTATCCTGGAACTCATCGATCATGACCATCTTAAAGCGGCCCTCGTAGGCGGCTCGGATGGCGGGATAATCGCGCAGCGCCTCGTATGCCATGCGCAACAGATCGTTATTGTCGAGCGCGGACTGGTCGGCCTTGAGTGCGCGGTACTCCGCCTCTACGGCACGGGCAAGCCCCACCAGCGCATCGAGCGCCGGGCCGCCGCAGGCAAGCACGATATTGATAAACGCATCGGCTGCCTCGGCCTTGAGCAGCTCCACCTGCTCCTTAGGAAACGCCTTGCTCGCACGCGGCATGCTGCACGACATCATGAGTCGCGCCGCATCCTCCATGGTTTTGTCGCTCGCCTCAAACGCGTCGATGGCGTCGAGTGCCACCTGCGCTTTCTCGGTCGTGGCCTTGCTTGCGCCCAGCGCCGCACGATAGGCATCGGCAAGCGCCGAGGTGTCGGCCTGGCCGCGCGCCACGCACACATCGTCCATGCCGCCCGGAAGCTGGCTCGATAGCTCCAGCAAGTCGCGCACCAGGCCTTTGATGGTGGTACCGGCGCCAAACGTCCCGCCCTCGCCCGCCATAGGATACCAGGCATAGAGGGCCTTAAGCGAGGCGGCGAGCTCGGGGGCGGCATCGGGTGCCGTCGCGCGACCCAGCACATGCTCAACAGCCTGATCCATGAGCTCGTCGACATCGGTAAGCACCGTGAACTCGGGATCGATGCCCAACTCCAACGCGTGCGCGCGCAGGATGCGTGAGCACATGCCGTGAATGGTCGAGATCCATGCGTCGTCGACGGTCAGGGCCTCCTCGTCCATACCCTCTTCGATAAGCGCACGGCGCACGCGGTCGCGAATCTCGGCCGCGGCGTCTTTGGTAAAGGTAATGGCAAGCACCTGATCCAGATGCTCGACAAACGGACCGGATTCGGGCGAGAGCGCGTAGACGATGCGGCGCGTGAGGGTAAAGGTCTTGCCCGAACCGGCGCCCGCCGAGACAAACATCGGGCGGTCGAGCGTTTTGACGACTTGCAGCTGTTGCGGCATCAAGGTCGAAAGATCCATGGTCTACACGTCCCTCCTTACAAACGTTCCTTCGTGGTTATACGAGCAGCGCGCATGCGCGGCCTGCGCCGACGTCGGATCGACAGCGGCGACGTCGCCCGCCTCGAGCTCGCGCAGGCGCTCGGCAATGCCGGTCTCCACGCGGTCGAGCAGCGCATCGAAGTCCATGTTGCCGCCCTCGCCCGGAAAGCCCTTCTTGAGGCCTGGAATGCGACCGTCGCCGCGCTCTTCCTCGAGCAGCTCGGCACTTGCGGCACCACGCAGTGCGGGCTTGCCGCCCTTGGTCGAAAAATAGAGCGCTGCGCGGGTATCTAGGCCCAGTGCCCGACGCATGGCCTGCGCGTAGATGAGTGTCTGGGTATGGGGCGGCAGCCAGCGCGGATCATCGATGGGGGCCTCGCCCGACTCCTCGTCGCGCACCGTGGGGTCGGCGAGCTTAAACTCCTCGACACCCGAACGATGCTTGTAGTCAATCACCACAGCGCGGTTCTCGGCGTCCACATCCACGCGGTCGATGCGCCCGCCGAGCGGCCAGCCGGCATACTCGACCTGGAGCTCGTTGAACGCAAACTCCAGGTAGCGCGGCGCGAAGGGCGCGAGCGCCTCGGACTCGTAGGCGAGCACGCCCTCCAGTTGCGGCAAGATCTCGGCCGCCTGGCGCTCCTCCACTGGAGAGAGCGGCACCAGCGGGCCCTCGGTACCGCGCTTGCCGGCGTGCTCGGCCAGGGTCTCGGCAAAGACCTCGTGCAGCAGCTCCTTCGCGCGCGGCAGATTCATGGGCGTCACGCGCTCCATGCCCTCCTGCGGAAGACGTGCATGCAAGTGCTCCAGCACGTCATGGACAAAGTTACCCTTCTCCATGTTGCCAAAGCCCGCATCGATGGACTGGGGCTTGACGCGATACGATACGAACCAGCACAGCGGGCAGGTAGAATAGGCCTCGATCTGCGAGGCGGACGTCAGGCGCGGCACGAGCGGCGCGTCCTCGCCCTCGCCATCGCGACGGCGCAGGACCAAATACGGCACGGCCTCGGCACTCAGATGCTGAGGGGCTTCACAGGTCACGCGCTCGCGCTTGAGACCTTCGCCTGCCGCGGGATCGAAGTCCCTTACGATATCACCCTCACCCACGCACTTCGCCTTGTCGGCGTCAGCGGCCTTAGCGTTGTCAGCGGCCTTAGCGTCGTCAGCGGCCTTAGCGTTGTCAGCGGCCTTAGCGTTGTCAGCGGCCTCGGCATGCGCCCGCAACTCGGTCCACACGGCAGCCGGATAGCACTCGCGCGCCTGGCGATCGTGCGTCACGCGGGCAAGCGCAACCGAGCCACGTGACGCCTGCATCGCGTGGCCAAAGCGCGCGCGCAGCAAGGCCGCGGGCTCAAGCGTCACGCCCTCGCGACCAAGGCTCGCCGTCAGCGTGGCCAGCGGCCCCTCCTCGTGCGAGAGCGGATAGCTGTCCAGATCGACATCGGCAAACAGCACGGCATCGTAGCTGCCGGGGCGCAGAGCTGCCGCATCGGCAAGCGAAGCAAAACGAACCTGAGCACGTGGCGCACGGTCAACCTCGTGGGTCTCGTAATCGTAGGCGGTGCTACGCTTGTCCACCTTGGTGCGAATGCCATCGAGCACGGGTACGGTCGCGGCCTGCGACACGTCGAGCGCGCGGGCGCCATTCATAAGGATCTCGATGACGTGGCGCAGCAAGGCCACCTCCGCCTGGTGACGAGCCTGACCGTCAAGGCCTCCAAGGGCGCGATCGGGCAACGCCTCGGCAACGGCAAGCATGGCCTTGAGCGCCGTCACGGGCTTGTCACGCCACAGCGCTTGGAACACGTCCGAAACCACACACGGTACGTTCTTAAACCAGTTGTCGTCGCTCGCCGCCTTGCGCGCGCCCCTCACCTGGCCCTGAACGCTCTGCAGCAGGCTCTTAACGCTCGCGGTAGTCTTGCTACGCGAGAGACGCATATTCTTATCGAAGGTACGGGCACTGACGGCATCAGCGCCCGAAAGCGGGCTGTAGATCCAGTCGGTAAGCTCCGGCGCGGGCCACCACTCGGTCTTTGACGCCGCGCCCTCATCGGCGGCCTTCATGCGCTCGATCAGGCCGGCAAGCGCCGCAAACTGCCTGCCCGCAATGGATTGGGAAAACGCCGTGAATTCAGTTGTCTCGACAGCGATATGACGAGCCGCCAGACGAGAGGCGAGCTCACCGAACAGCTGGGGTGCCCGGGCAGAAACGACGAGCACGCGCACGGGGTCGGTGGGCATTGCAGTAGCTTTATCGACCTTGGACTCCTTGTGCGCTTTCACCAACTTATCGATGGCGTCCGCATAGACATGAGCACGGGCATGGGGGCCGGCGACCTCAATAAAGGCAGGCTGAGCGGCGGTCCCGCAAGCGGCATCAGGCGCGACGGCATCCTCCTCCAGCGGCGCGGCCTCAAACAGCACGCCGCGGGCATCAAATGCCGCGGCAAGCTCCTCGCGCATCGCCGCCTGCTCGCGGGCAAGCAGCACGACGACCTCTCCCCCATTGTTCGCCACGGCAGACAGCAGCTCGAGCAGACCGTGCGTAAACGACGTGATACCGCGCACACATACGGCGCGGGTGCACGCCGGCAGGCTATCGGCCAGGGCACCGGCCATAATGTCAGCTGCCTCGCAGGGCTCGACCATGTCTCGACGGTCCAAACCGCCCGCATAGGCGCGCAAAAGCTCGAATACACGAGCCTCGGCATCGCTTTTTGGCTTAGGCTGGCAGTTGTTGCCACCGCATCGCTCGGCCGTCGTCCCCGCCACACCCGGTAGCACGTCGCGAGCCATGCGCGCGAGCATGCGCACCGTGCCCTGGCTGCGCGAAAGCGGCTGCAGATCGGCATCATCGAGACGCGTGACCATATCCGAAAACAGCATCTGGCGTTGCAGGTTGTCGACGAAATCGCGCCCGTCGCCCAAAAGCTCCCAAAGCGAGCGAAGCCACGATGTAGGCGTCTTGTAGTCAATACCCAGCGAAACGCCGGCTTCCGCCGCATCATGACGGCACAGGTCGAGCTCGGCAAACGTAGGTGCCAGCAACACGGCACGCCCGTGGCGAGCGATAAGGTCGGCAAGCAACGCCGACTCGGCATCGCTCAAATCCGTGCCGGCATTGGTGGTATAGATTCGAACAGGCATGGTCCTCCGCTCAAACTGTTCGCAATAATCAATGCATCCATCCTACCCGCCCAAGCGGACAGATTTGCCCCACGCCAACAGATTTGATCCCCTGGGGACGGAGGAAAACGGATCATCGAGGGGGTCAGTCTAACCCGGTGATCCGTTTTCCTCCGTCCCCAGGGGATCAAAAAACCGCCCCCGGAGGGACGGCTCTTCGTAATTCAATGTTGTCGCTGGCCTACTCGCCATCCTCCAGTTTAATGAGGATCTTGCGGTAGCCACCGTACTCGCCGTTGAGCGCCTTGGATACACGGCTCACCGTGGTGGACGAAGCGCCGGTACGCGCCTGAACCTCGACATAGGGCTCGCCCTCGTCCAGGTAACGCGCGACTTGCAGACGCTGCGATAGATCGCAAATCTCACGCGGCGTGCAGATATCGGTCAAAAACGCTTGGATATCTTTCTCGTCGTCCAAAAGGCTAAATGCGTGGACCAGCTGCTTGACATCAGGCTTGTCAAACATGTTCTCGATATTCATCGATCACCGCCAAACCCGCCAAAAGGCATCGAAGTTGATACTGACATCGGGCATCGTTCACCCGTAATATGCAATAGGGCAACGCCTGTGGCTTTTGCCCGTAGCAGTTTAGCACACCACCAAACTAAAGCGACAAGACTCTCTGCCAGCGGCACGTTTTTTAGGACGAACGCCGTTTTGAAACCGAATGCGCACGCAAGCTCCACGAATATCTGGAACAATGGGTGCCCAAACAGGGCCGTGCCCGCGCATCTACCCGAGTTGCAAAGGCATGTGCCTCTCACGCCTCTTTGCCACGTCTTGCGCAAGAAAGGATTCACACCATGCGCTTTATGCTTAACTGGCTCTTTACCTCAATCGCCATCGCGATCGCAACGTTTCTCGTCCCCGGCATTCAGCCCTTCGGCATGGCCGACGCCTGGGTGTGTTTTGCCTTCGTGGGACTGTTCCTCAACATAGTCGACTCGCTCGTAAAGCCGTTCCTGACGGTCATCTCGCTGCCGCTCACTATTATCACGCTTGGTATTTTTCAGCTTGTGGTCAACAGCTTTATGCTCGAGCTGGCCAGCTACCTGTCGGTCAATCTGCTGGGCGCGGGTATCTCCATTGCCAGCTTTGGATCGGCCTTTATGGGCAGCATCCTGGTATCCATCATGCGCAGCATTCTCGACAGCGTCGCCAGGAACTAAAGCGACCGGATTCGGACCGCCACAACACACCTAAAGAAGGCCGTCCATCGCAACGATGGGCGGCCTTATCATTTGTCGAGCCTCAGAGGGCAAGAAAATCCAGCATTTCTGCCCCGTCCCCAAATGACAGGTGGGGCTAGATGACGTAGTCGTAGCCCTCGTTGGGGGCAACGAGCGCATCGAGCGTCACACCGTCGAGGTAGTCGTTGATGAGCTTGTCCAGGTTCTTCCACACGTCGAGCGTGGGGCACTCGTCCGAACGCGAGCAGCCCTTGCAGTCGCCGTCCAGGCATGCGACCGGTGCCAGGCTGCCCTCGGTCAGGCGCAAGATCTCGCCCACCGTGTACTGCTCGGGCGGGCGCGTGAGCACGTAGCCGCCACCCTTGCCGCGCATGCCCGAGAGCATATTGGCGCGGACGAGCGTAGCCAAAATGTTCTCCAGATATTTCTCAGAAATCCCCTGACGCGCCGCGATCTCTTTGAGGGGAATGCGGCCTGCCGCCTGGTGCTCGGCCAGGTCGACCATAACGCGCAGGGCATATCTGCCCTTTGTGGAAACCAACATATATATTGCTGCCTTTCGGTCTTTTAATTCGTAGAAATTCTAGCCGAAAAATTGGTTTTGAAAATACCTATTCCCGTCAAGCTGGTTAATCGACTCGCAATAATCTTCTATTTCCTATTGCGTTACTAGGCTTTACTGTCTACTATGCTTGCCAACAGCAAAAAGAACAACCCATAAAGTTGTGGGTTTGCTGCTACACACACCGTGAACCCACACGGTATCCAGCCATTTGAACACTTTGGAGGTTCACCATGAGCAATGTTTATACGTCCATCGATCAGCTTATCGGCCACACCCCGCTTCTGGAGCTCACTCACTTTGAGGCCGATGAGGACCTCAAGGCCCGCGTGCTCGTCAAGCTGGAATACTTCAACCCCGCCGGGTCCGTCAAAGACCGCGTCGCCAAGAACATGATCGACGAGGCCGAGAAGGCCGGCAAGCTCGTGCGCGGCGGCGACTACACCATCATCGAGCCCACGAGTGGCAACACCGGCGTCGGCATCGCCTCGCTGGCGGCGGCTCGCGGCTACAAGGTGATCATCACCATGCCCGAGACCATGTCCGTCGAGCGCCGCAAACTTATGCAGGCATACGGCGCACAGCTCGTGCTCACCGACGGTTCCAAGGGCATGAAGGGCGCCATCGCCAAGGCCGAGGAACTGCAGAAGGAGACACCCAACAGCATTATCGCCGGCCAGTTTGTAAACCCCGCCAACCCCGCCATCCACAAGGCCACGACCGGCCCCGAGATCTGGGATGACACCGACGGCAAGGTCGACATCTTCGTCGCCGGCGTTGGCACCGGCGGCACCGTGACCGGCGTGGGCGAGTTCCTCAAGGAGCAGAACCCCGAGATTCAGGTTGTCGCCGTCGAGCCCGCCACTTCCCCAGTGCTCTCCAAGGGCCAGGCCGGCCCGCACAAGATCCAGGGTATCGGCGCCGGCTTTGTGCCCGACGTCCTCGACACCCAGGTCTATGACGAGATCATCCCCGTCGAGAACGACGACGCCTTTGCCACCGGCCGCGCCGTGGGCCACAAGGAGGGCGTGCTCGTGGGCATTTCGTCCGGCGCCGCCGTGTGGGCCGCACTGCAGCTGGCCAAGCGCCCCGAGAACGAGGGCAAGACCATCGTGGCTCTGCTTGCCGACACCGGTGAGCGCTACCTGTCCACGGCACTCTTCCAGGACTAGGGCCTCGCCCATAGGTTGAGCCCAGGACGAATCGGTCTCCTCTCTCCCGGCAGTCTAAGCCCATCCCATCAGGGCGCTCCACGAGTCGTCCGAACTTGCTACAATGTCTGCGGCGCGGAACCAGCCTCCCGCGCCGCTTTTCTTTTTTGGCCACATGCCACCAAGGAGAACCTCCCCATGCACAACAAGCGCGTGCTCGTCGCCATGAGTGGCGGCGTCGATTCCAGCGTGACTGCATATCTGCTCAAGCGCCAGGGTTACGAATGTGTCGGCGCCACTATGCGACTCACTTGCCCCGCGCCCGATCCCGTCACGAGCATGAGTAAGGTCGACCGCGACATCGCCGATGCAAAGGCCGTCGCCGAGCGGCTGGGGATACCCCACCACGTGCTCGACCTGCAGCAGACCTTCGACCGCAGCGTTATCGAGCGCTTCGTGACTGCCTATCAGGAGGGGTTGACGCCCAATCCGTGCATTATCTGCAACCGCCATATTAAGTTTGGCGCGCTGCTCGATGCGGCGCTCGATATGGGCTGCGACTACATCGCCACGGGCCACTACGCAAAGACGAGCCAGGCGCCCGACGGCACCTGGCAGCTACATCGCGGCGAAGATCCCAAGAAGGACCAGAGCTACTTTTTGTATTCGCTCACGCAGGAGCGCCTGGCGCGCACGATCTTTCCGCTGGCTGGGCTGGACAAAGAGCGCGACGTGCGCCGCATTGCCGCCGAGCGGGGCTTCATCAACGCCAAGAAGGCCGAGAGCGAGGATATCTGCTTTATCGCGGACGGCGACTACGCGGGCTATATCGAGCGCCGCTGCGGACATGCCGCCGAGCCGGGCGATATTGTATGGCGCGACGGCAGCGTGGTCGGACGCCATAACGGCGCGCTGCGCTATACCATCGGCCAGCGCAAAGGCTTGGGCGTCGCGATGGCGCACCCCGTGTACGTAACGGGCGTCGATGCCGCCAACAACATTGTGCATCTGGGCGAGGCCGAGGACCTGACGGCCACAGCGCTCACGGCCAATGACTGGATCTGGAGCGCGCCAGCAGAGCGCATGGAGGCCGAGCTCAATGCGGGCGGCATTCGCGTGGGCGCCAAGTACCGCTACCGTCAAAAGGACCAGGCAGCGACCCTTACACGTGGCGCCGACGGGCAAATGCTGCTAACTTTTGCCGAGCCGCAGCGAGCCATCGCCCCCGGCCAAGCCGTTGTAGTCTACCACGGCGACATCGTCCTCGGCGGCGGCACGGTGACCGGCGCACTTAAGTAGCCCCATCCCCTTCATAAATTGCGGTGAAATAGGGACTGTTTAAGCGTTTAAAACCGCCAAACAGTCCCTATTTCACCGCAACTTAGAGAGGACGGCCTCGGTCGGTACTGCCGTATCAGCCGAGGCCGCTGCATCGCTAGCGCTGTACGTAGGCGCGGACGAGCTCGAAGGTGTTGCGCACGCCGTCCATGTGGCTACGCTCGTAGTTGTGGCTCGCATACACGCCGGGGCCGATCAGACCATGGCGAATGTCGTAGCCGGCAGAGAGCGTGGCTTCGACGTCCGAACCGTAATGCGGATACACGTCGATAGCGTAATCGAGCTCAAGCTCGCGCGCGATATTGGACAGCGCCGTCACCAGGTCGTAGTTGTACGGACCGCCCGAATCCTTGGCGCAGATCGACACCATGTGCTCGGTGCAGCCTAGGTCGTCGCCCACGCAGCCCATGTCAACGCTGATCATCTCGCGCGTGTCGGCCGGCACGAAGGCGCCGCCGTGGCCCACCTCCTCGTACACGGTAAAGAGCAGCGAAACCTTACGCGAAAGCGTCACCTCGCCAGCGGCGACGGCACGCGCCAAGCCCAACAAAATGGCGGCCGATAGCTTGTCATCCAGGAAGCGGCTCTTAATGTAGCCGCTCTCCGTCACCGTCGTGCGAGGATCCATAGCGATGATGTCGCCGGTCTGAATACCCAGCTCGAGCACATCGTCCTTGCTGTCGACGTTCTCGTCGAGCAAGATCTCCATGTTCTTCTCGATGGTCTTGACCGGCTCGTCGGCCACGTGCGCCGAAGGCTCGGTGTTAAGAACCACGCCCGTGTAGACATTGCCGTCGCGCGTGTAGACGGTGCAGTTCTCGCCATCGGCCGTAGACCACTGATGCCCACCGAGCGTCGTGGGGCGCAGGCGGCCATTGTCCTTAATGGAACGCACCATGGCGCCTAGGGTATCGACATGGCTCGCCAGTACGAGCGGCTCGCCCTCGCCGCCAAGCTCAACGAGCACGTTACCCTTATTAGAACGCTCAGGCCCAAACCCCATATCGCGCAGGGTCTCCATCAGATAATCAGTAGCCGCGCGGGTATAGCCCGTAGGCGAAGCAATAGAAGTCAGCACCTTCAACTGGTCAGTGATAAAACCAAGCGAAGAATCCATCTGGGACACCAATGTCACCCTTTCATATCGAATTAAACCCACAGCAACAATACCACCACGCACAATTATTTACCTAGCGAGACAACCCGTCGAGCTTCCCAGAGCAGCGCCCGCCACGATAACGAGCCGGCGGGCCCCTGCCCGTAAGCCCCAGAATCTTTCCGCAGGACAGAAGGAGGCCCCGCCGCACGTAGTGCGCAGCGGGGCCTCCGACATGTCCGAGGACGATTGTGGGGCTAACGGGCAGGAGCCCGCCGAACCAAGTTAGGCAGCCGGGCAGATCTTCTTGAAGAGCTCGATGACGTCGTCGAGCGTTGCCTCGCGCGGGTTACCCGGGAAGCAGGCGTCGGCCATGGCGTCCTTGGCCAGGACCTCGATCTCGTCAGCCTTCATGGCCTCGCAGACGTGCGGGATGTTCACGTCGGCGGAGAGCTGCTTGACGGCGGCGATGGCGGCGTCGGCGGCCTCGTCGGTGCTCATGCCCGTGGTGTCAACGCCCATGGCAACGGCAACCTTGGCCAGGCGCTCGGCGCAAACCGGCTTGTTGAACTCCATGGCAATCGGCAGCAGCATGGCGCAGGCGACGCCGTGCGGGGTGTCGTAGTGAGCGGACAGGGTGTGAGCCATGGCGTGGTCGATGCCCAGGCCAACATTGGAGAAGCCCATGCCGGCGACATACTGGCCAAGAGCCATGCCCTCGCGGCCGGAGCCGGGCTGACCGGACTTGGCCTCGGCGACAGAGTCGCGCAGGTTCTCGCTGATCAGCTTAATAGCCTCAAAGTGGAACATGTCGGAGAGCTCCCAAGCGCCCTTGGTGGTGTAGCCCTCGATGGCGTGGGTCAGAGCGTCCATGCCAGTGGAAGCGGTCAGGCCGGCAGGCATGGAAGCCATCATGTCGGGATCGACGACAGCAACCTCGGGGGCATCGTTGGTGTCGACGCACACGAACTTGCGGACCTTCTCGGGGTCGGTGATGACGTAGTTGATGGTCACCTCAGCGGCGGTACCGGCGGTCGTCGGCACGGCGATGGTGAACACGGCGTGGTTCTTAGTGGGAGCAACGCCCTCGAGGCTGCGGACATCGGCGAACTCGGGGTTGTTGATAATAATGCCGATGGCCTTAGCGGTGTCCATGGAGGAGCCGCCACCAATGGTCACGATAGCGTCAGCCTCGGAGGCCTTGAAGGCCTCGACGCCGTCCTTGACGTTCTGGATGGTGGGGTTGGGCTTGATCTCGGAGTAGAGGCTCCAAGCGATGCCGGCGGCGTCGAGCTCGTCGGTCACCTTAGCGGTAACGCCAAACTTGACCAGATCGGGGTCGGAGCAGACGAAGATCTTCTTGTAGCCGCGACGCTGAAGCTCGCCGGGGATCTCCTTGATGGCGCCGGAACCATGATAAGAGATGGTATTGAGAACGAAACGATTAGCCATTGATAGCCTCCCATCGTGTGCGGGGCATCCATTACGCCCCACGCTATGAGTCCCATCCTAACGCTTTTGAAACGAAAAACACGTGAGAACGTCAAATTAGTTAAAGCGTTTCAACATGATAACGGAGTCCTAGACCTTCCCTCCCGACAGCAGCGAAGGCTAGATTATAGAAGCAATCGCCCAAAGGATACGACCACTCAGTCTATAAATTGTTTCTGTTTTAGCAATATATGTTTGACAATACGTTTATAAATGGTTACCTTATAGTAAACATCTTAGTTCACTAAAATAACATTAGTGAAATGAAAGAGGCGGTAGAGATGTTAGCTCTACCCATAAAGACCCTCTTGGGCCACTACATTTATGATGCCAATCGAAACGAGATACTTGCAGTAAGCAAAGATCTCTTCAATTACATCTCAGAAGTCCAAGCAGGCGAAGTTTGCCCCGACTCCTATAAAACAGACCAAGAATTCCAGTTACTACAATCATGTGGCTACTGCTGCGATTCGCCATTGCAGGATGTCGCTTATCCATCAATTGACCTTTTGAAAGTTAAGCTGGAAAGAAATTTACGGATGATAACCCTTCAGCTGACTCAATCTTGCAACTTCCGATGTGATTACTGTATCTATTCCGAAAACTCCTTATACAACAGAACCCACAGTCATAACTCTATGTCTGTTTCGACGGCCAAACATGCAATCGAATTCTTTAAGATGCACTCGATT
This sequence comes from Collinsella aerofaciens, assembly GCF_039752955.1. GTDB lineage: Bacteria > Actinomycetota > Coriobacteriia > Coriobacteriales > Coriobacteriaceae > Collinsella > Collinsella aerofaciens_BI. Next base: position 4,763 of record NZ_JBDMHB010000020.1, on the reverse strand, counting down.
GACAACCCAAACCCGGTCGTAGCATTTTATGGAGGAGAACCTCTCCTTCGATTTAGTGAAATTAAGCTAATTACTCAATATGCAGAACAGGTATTTGAAGGAAAACACATCTCATTTCGAATTACAACCAATTGCTCTCTTTTATCTGAAGATATGGTTAAATTCTTCTTCGATTCTGGACATGAATTCTATTTGCTAATCAGTCTTGACGGGCCGCAGCAAATCCATGATAAGTCTAGGCATTACGCTAATGGTGAGTCCTCATACCAAGCAGTTATAGACAATGTTCATATGATTTTAGACAACCATCCTGAACGCAACAAATATATTCATTTTAATGCCGTAGTCGACACGAACAACATCTATAAAACAGTCTCTTCCTTTATAAATGATAAGGATATCGAGGCTTGCGATGTTCAATTCAACTACTTGGAACGCAACGGACGTATCGCCCCCTACAATGACAAGTTCTCAAGTCAACTGAATTACGCCTTATTTAAAGCAAGAATTATGGACGAGCGCAAGATCGAAAAAGGAAACTGCAGCGATAGGCTCGCTTCATATACGCTTGCAAGCATCAACCAAAACATTAAGCGATTTGCACCTTCGAACATCCCAACAAAAGCTATACCCGGTGGTCCATGCGAGCCAGGAGTTACGCGTCTATTTGTGACAACAGCAGGAGCGCTTCTTCCTTGCGAAAGGGTCAGCGAAACAACCAAGGACATGTATATCGGTACATTGGATTCAGGATTTGATTTAGGTCAAATTGAAAAGATGATCAATGTTTCAAAGCTGACCAGCGATTCATGTAAAAAATGTTGGGCATTTCAGCTGTGCACTCAATGCATTAAAAGCGCAGATTGCAAAGGAGTAATTAGCCCTGATTACAAACGAACAGCATGCGACAACTCAAAACGAATTGCCTTTGATCGACTTAATCAGAAAATACTTCGCTTTGAGCTTCATAGACACGAAGTGTCCATTACAACGGCTCTTAAAAGGAACAAGCGATAATAATCATGAAGACAATTGGACTTATATCTTTCACGAGAGCTGACTATCCTCTTCTAATTGGATTGCTAGGAGTTGGCTACAATATTCGGGTATCAACACCATGCGGCATTCTACCGGACGGCGTAGATGTTGCCAACCTTGTTAATTGCAAAGAAATTGGCATAAGAAATCGAATTAACTATGTAACGACAATCGATGAATCAGACCTGGTTGTCGTTTTATCGACGAAAGAAAGCGCCACAGGACTCATAGAATTTAGTAAACACGCTGAAACCTATGCACATTCTGTAAATAAGAAGGTTGTCAGTCAACTCGCCACTGAACAAATTGAGTCTAGCAAAAGCGACATGCAGGAATTAGCCCTGATACCAAAAATTGTTGTCGGGAATCTATATACACCCGCCGATTCAACAATTACGTTTAGTAGCATCGTTAGCGAGATGAGAAAGCACCATCCCAATCTATGCGCTTTGAGCTTCAATCCTTTAAATGAAATCTGGGGCTGCAACACCCTTAGTTTTGATGGTGGCCAATCCGCCGTCATCAAAATGAATGAGCAGATCAACATCATCATTGAGAATGATAAATCCGACCTAGCTCTATTAGAAACGCCCAATGTGCTTATGAAATACGACGACCACATTTACGGAGATTACGGATTAGGATCGATTGCTGCATGTCGAGCTTTCTGCCCTGACTTGGCCATTATCAATATCCCATACACGATAGCCGACTACGACATAATGCTTGGACTCATGCCCATAATTGAAACGCTAACGCAAGCAGAGAAAGTTCAATTTGAAATTACAAACGAAGTACTTGACGCCACTGAAGGGTTGGAGACGCATAGGTTTCAAATAAGCTATTCATCTAGCGATAAAGCAATTCAAGCAGCAAGAGAACTTCGACTAAGAGGAATGCCCTGTTTCTCAGCCAGCTTAGATCCAGAAGAATCATTACTATGCTGCAAAACAATCGAGAACGAGTTGTTTGATTTCGATATTGGGGTGCTGAAATGACAGCATATCGTAAAAATGAAACCATCTACGCAGAAATCGAAAAAGCGATAAGCAATATTAGAGATTTGGATTTGACTCAATTTGACCAAAATCTAAGAAATCAGCAATTGACCGACCCGCCATTCAACTTGTCCTCATCAGATTTAGTTCGACTGCTTATTTATCTTGAAAGCAGGTTTTCTGTTTACGTTGAGTACTCGTCGATTGAAAACCTAGGGTTCAACAGTGTTGAGGAGGTGAAGAAGGTAATAGAACAGTCAGAAACAATCGAACAATGGGAGGCAGATCATGAGAAGTATTCGTCCATTTAACATGCATGCAGTAAATAG
>NZ_JBDMHB010000020.1:0-2247 GCF_039752955.1 Collinsella aerofaciens | reverse complement strand
GGTCCTAAATCGAGCAAGACGGTTACAAACGAATATCGAATCTCAATTGAAGGTAACCCTTATCCGCATGCTCTAGCTCTCATCAACCCAGCCGGAGACAACCTCAATATCAAAAGACATGGGTTCACGGGTCCACTAGGACAGCTATTGAGTCTAAAATATACCGTTTATGACGATGCAAATGAAAAACTCTTTACTGTCGTCGACGGTGGTTTTAGTAACATGCCCAGGGTTGCGCTCATCATCGAACACAAGGAAGTTGCGGTGTTCGATTATGGCCTAAACAGACTTGAGATGAAGTGCGTAACGAACATACCGAATTACACAATAAAAGGTAACTTCCTATTTGGAGATTACGACATATTCAGCCAACGGGAAGTGAAGCTATCTTCAGTTATCGTCCTTCAATGTGATAAACAATCGTGCTTTAGCATACAGGTTTTGGATAAAGCCGAATTGGCCGCCGCAATTGGAATACCCACAGCCATTGCCCTTCTGAGGGCTCGGATTGAAGAGCATCTCGAATAAATCGCAAAAAGCAGTTCGTAGCAACGTTCAGGAGCTAGATAGTTTTTTCTGGCTCCTGAAACTGCATTACATAGTCTGCAAATTGTTCGAAACCATGTCCATGATCCGCAATGATGACGATTCGCTCTTTCATCTCCTGCGCAACCACCATCTTCAAAAAGGATATCGAAGCATTATCTAAATTGTTGCAAGGCTCATCCAAAATAATAATAGAATAACTGCTCAGAAAGGCCCTACAAAGTAATAGAGAAGCCAGTTCTCCGCCAGACAAATTGTGTCCCCTAGCTCCAATGATGGGATTTACTTCAAATAATTTATCGAGGCTAAAACCCTTCAAAAGATAGATGAGTTTTTCAGAGTCAATATCTACAAGACCATAGTAAAGAGCCTTCCTGAAAGTTCCCCCCATTATCAAATGTCTTTGCGGCATAGTTGCGCAGGGTAGCTGGATTAAAGTCGAACCATCGAAAATGACAGTAGACTCATTAACACACAGTCTGCCAGCAACTGGCGACAATAATCCGTTCAATACTTCCAGAAATGAAGATTTACCACATGCATTAGGGCCGCTTACTAAAACCAGACAAGGTGCCTGTATCGTGCAATCTGGAATTGTTATCCTCTCATTAGTTTCGTTCGACGAAAACGAGAGAATGATTCCTTTCCAACTAATTCGATCAGCGTGATCGAAACATATCAAATTAGGTTTTTCAGCTTCCAAAAGACGACGTAATTCCAAGACACGGTGCAACGATCTAAACGACGGCTGAAGCTGAGCCCAACAATTCAGAACAAGAGGAAAAGGAGAATAGCATAGAAGTACAAGTTGATAGCTCTGCACCGCAATCCCGACCGTCAGTCCGCGCTTTGACACAAGGAAAATAAGCAGCAGAACTGAAAGCAAGCCAGTAATGATGTTGCCAGCGTCAACTATTTCAGTTGCCAATCTCGCAAAGACACTCTCCTCAACTCGAGAGTTCCTGCAGGCTTTAAGCATCTTTTTATAGCGAAGTAATTCCAAGTTAATTGAACGAGAAATACGAATGTAAAGTCGACAATTTATTAGTTGGGCTAAATAAGCAGAACCCCTCGCCTGGGCCTCCAATGCCTTTTCGCTCTTAGTCGATAGCTTACTAAGAGCGAACGGATATAGAAGCGAGATAAACAATGCCGAAACACAAACAGGAATCAAAAGCAACAAAGAGATATTAGATAGCGCCACAAACGATACCAAACCCGTCACTAGGCACGGAAGAAACGCAGTTGTAAATATTCCAATCATCGGCTGTAGGTTCCCAGCCTCTTCAATGCGCGATAACAGGTAGTCACTGTCTTTTGCTAAAACTAAGGGCCGCTCTAAAGCATGGCGGGCAAGCAATCTATAGAAGCAGTTAGCGCCATCGGAAGCCAATTGCTCCGCATATTTTGATCTGAACAGGTTTGTCACCAGCTCAACTGAGAGCAATACTAGCAGGCCTAACCCAATGCATAAAACGTTACGATAATTAGAGCGAAGCAGGCCATAGTCTATTATCAACGATTCAGCTTTAACAACAGACAGCTCCACCAGGGCAGATAAAATGCAGAGCGCCATCAACTTGATTACTGTCGTCTTATTTTGAATAAAAAGCTCTGGCATATGGATCGCGTCGGAAATGTTGGTGTAAGCGCGCCGACGGCTGACCGCCAAACGCAAGCGGCCCCTGTCCTAGAATCTGG
>NZ_JBDMHB010000019.1:0-38252 GCF_039752955.1 Collinsella aerofaciens | reverse complement strand
GCCCCGACAGAGGGGAGGCGCCGCGCGCTCGGGCGGCGCGCCAGGGAGATAGTGGACGAGATAGTCGAGAAGCGCGGTCTCAAGAAGGAGTAACATCGGGACTTGCAGCGACGGACCTCAGGACACTCTTACACCACGTCTGCGCGCGCGACCCCGCCGTAGGACCCCTGGCGTCTAAATCGCCTTCTGATGGCATGAAATCGCTGTAACTAAAATGGTAGCAGTACTCATATTTGCCATTTTTTGCCCACGGGCCTTGCGATGATGCCGGGCTCCGCACCCTGCCGGGTTCGAATCCCGGCATATCGGTAGCAAAAAGCCCGCTACCGAATTGGTAACGGGCTTCACATCTCAAATGGTGCCCCCAGCGGGATTCGAACCCGCGATATCCACCTTGAAAGGGTGGCGTCCTTGGCCGCTAGACGATGGGGACAGCGGGAAAGAGTATAGCAGACTTTTTTAGCCGTTCACATATCGTTGGCAAACTGAAAAACCACCACAAAGGTGCCTGTCCCCTTTGTGGTGGTTGGGGCGTTAGGGGAGGAGCTTCATGGCGGCGTCGTGGGCGGCGTGCTCGTAGGTGTCGTCGAGGGTTTTGAGCGGCAGCAGGGCCGTGGCCTGCGCATCGCCGCGGCGCTCGAGGGCGTGCGCGATCAGCCAGTCGGCGAGTTCGGGGTTCTTGGGCAGTGCCGGTCCGTGTAGGTACGTGCCGATGACGCCCTTGTAGATGAGACCCTCAAAGCCATCGTCGCCGTTGTTGCCGGTGCCCGTGACGACGGACGTTCCGAGCGGCGTGGCCTCGGCGTCCAAAAGCGTGCGGCCACCGTGGTTCTCGAATCCCACAAAGGGCTCAGGTGCCAGATCGGTTTTGACGGCTACGTTGCCGATCAGGCGATCGGAGCCACGTACGGTTTCGGCGGCAATGACGCCCAGGCCCTCAATGCGATCATCGCCCATGTAGTACGAACGGCCGAGCAGCTGATAGCTGCCACAGATGGCAAGCAGTGTGCCGCCGTCCTCAACATAGGCCGCGACCTTGTCTTTTTGGGCGAGCAGCTCGTGTGCCACGGCTAGCTGGTCGCGGTCGGAGCCGCCACCCATCATGACGATATCGGCATCGGTGAGATCGAGTGACTCGCCCATACGGACCTCGTCCACGCGCACGGGAATGCCGCGCCAGGCGCAACGGCGCTCGAGCGCGATAACGTTGCCGCCGTCGCCGTAGAGGTTAAGGGCATCGGGATACAGGTAGACGATGCGCAGCGGGCGCGAAAGCTCGACCGGCGCAATATCCGTGGGGACAGCGCTGCCGTCGGCACGGGCTACGGCGCGCCCGGCAACAGCGTCGGCGGTGGCGCCTTTCAGCCCGTCGAGTTCTTTGACCAGCGGCGGGAAGGCCGTGTAGTTGGCGACGGCATAGAAAGTGTCGCCTGCGGCTTCATCCGCAACGGCGCCAATTGCCTGCGCGACGTCCGAGATAATCGCGGCATCGATGCCGGCGTACTTGAGGCGTACCTGCATGTCGTGCGCGCGCGTGCCTCCGGCAAAGGCGACAAGACCCGGCGTGTCGGCGATGCGCTCAAAGTCGACGTCGTAGATCCACGATACATCGTGGCCGTCGGCATCGTTGTCGTTGAGGAAGAAAGCGCAGAGCCTGCCGCCCGCCGTCTTAATGGACTGGATCTGGCGATCGAAGCCCACGGGATTCTTAGCCAGGTTGGCCTCGACGGTGCGGCCGGCGATATCCCAGCGGCCCATGCGTCCGCCGGCGGGCACATAGGCATCGAGCGTAGGCTGTAGAAGCGCCGTTCCCACGCCCAACTCGTGCGCGGCAAAGAAGGCGGCGGCAACGTTATAGACCATGTACAGGCCGTTGTAGCGTGTGGCGATGTGTACGGCAGCCGCGTCGGGCGCAGATCCAAAGACCAGGTCAAAGCCGTAGCCGTCGCAGCCGAGCTCCACGCCCGTCACGCGACGGACAAGCGCAGGGCGGGCCCAGCCGCACGAGGGGCAATGGTAGGCGCCGAGCTGGCCGTATTGCACGTAGTCATACTCCAGCGGCGCGTTGCACTGTGAGCAAAAACGTGAGTCGCTAATACGGTCGGACTCGGTGTTGGTGGCGCCGTCGATGCCAAAGGCAATACTCGCGTTGGGAACGCGCGCGGCAATCGAGGCGCACAGCGGGTCGTCGGCGTTGTAGATAAGCGTTGTTGTCGGCGAGAGCTCCAACGCATGGGCGATGACCTCCTGGGTGTGATCGATCTCGCCATAGCGATCCAGCTGGTCGCGGAACAGGTTGAGCAGCACAAAGTACGTCGGCTTGAGCTTGGGCAGAACGCGCACGGTGTAGAGCTCATCGCATTCAAAAACGCCCACGCGCTTGCCGCTGTCAGCGTGCTTAAGGCCGCCGCGGGCCTCGAGCAGAGCACCTACCACACCAGGCTCCATATTGTTGCCGGCGCGGTTGCATACCACGGTAGCACCGCTGGCAGCAACGGCGTCGGCGATGAGGTTGGAGGTGGTGGTCTTGCCGTTGGTGCCGGTAATCACCACACTGCGGTCGACCAGGCTCGCGAGGTTGCTTAGCAGCTCGGGGTCGATCTTCATGGCGATACGGCCGGGGAGTACGCCGCCCTGGCGCTTAAGGACAGAGCGCAGCCCCCAGCGGGCGATATCGCTCGAGGTGCAGGCGAGAGATGAGCGGAGATTCATGAAGCCGTTCCTAACGTAGATGACATAGTCGGGGGGAATCGCACCGCTAGAAACCGTAGCGGCGCGCAAATTCCTGGGCAAGCTGCGACACGTCTTCGCAGGCATTGGCCCAGGGGGCAAAGTCGGGGGTGTCCGAGATAATGCCGTCCGCTTCCCAAACGGCCTGGTGCGAGAGGTCCCAGGGGTCGCGCGGCTCGGGTCGGCAGGGAAGGTACGGTGTCTGGTACATGGGGTTCAGTAAGAAGAACGCACCGCCCTCGCAACGGTTGGCAAACTCACGCAGCGCGCGTGTCGCCGGGCGCATCTTGTTCGTTTTGAACAATAGGATTGTGCGGGCGAGCAGATACCAAGGAGAGTTCTCGAGCGCGTCAGCCCCGATCTCTTCCTCGAGTTGGTGGGCTAGGGCAAAAAAGCCGTCCTCGTCTTCCAGACGAGCGAGGGCGAGCAACACGGTGCCTGCGGCTCGGGTGGGATAGCCTTCTGCTTTAAGGACGCGGCGGGCGTAGTTGGCGGCAGCACGGTAGCGAGCGCTCGCCATACATAGCTGCGAGATGGCCTCGAGTGTATGAAGCCACCCGATAAGAGCCGGCTCGCTCACGGTAAGGTCTGCTGCAGTGACACCGTCGGCCAAAACATTATTGGCCCAGTAGTGCGGGGCTTCCATGTCGAACCCGGGCACGCTTTGCTGCAGGTAATCGGCCGTGGTCGCCTCGAGCTTCATCAGGTCGCCCAGGCAGGCGTCAACGGGCGTGTCGGCCAGGATGATGGCGAGCAGCTGGGCATCGAGGACATGCGCATCGACGCGGACGATCTTGAGCAGTTCATCACGCATATCGTCGAACAGGCGGTTGCGCGTCTGCTCAAACTCCTCGTCGCTGCCCATGTCCTCGATGCGATGGAGCTCGTCGAGCAGGTGGCGATGAACACCGGCATAGGACAGCAGCGCTTGGGCATGCTCGGACTGCGCATACTTTTGAGGATTCGCGCTAATGTCGTTATGGACAAGCTCGCGTGCTGCATCGGTGAGCTCGGGGTGCGACGCCAGATAGGTGCGCTCCAGGTAGGCGGGGATGTAGACGCTCGGATCCATTAGAGGTCCCCTCCCTTAAATGGAAGTCCCTGCTCGGCTGCGCGCAGGATGCGCTCGTCGATCTGGGAACGCACGATATCGTTGGTGGCGACCCAGGCGGCAAAACTGGCGTTGTCGGGGGCGCCCAGGCCCTCCTGCAGTACCGGCGTCGCCTCGGACAGCGCAAGGACAAGTTCGTCGGTGGAGCCCGCACCCACGTTGACGCGGGCATAGACGCCATCGGGAAACTCGGTTTGGAAGTAGAGTGCCTCGGCTGCGTGCGGACACGAGCGCGCAAGGATGCGCAAATAGCGCTCGGCGCCCTCGTAGTCCAGCTCGCGCCAGGCAGCGCTCATCAGCGCGATGAGCGTCCACGGGTCCAAGTCGCGCTCCGCATCCTTGGGACGACGGCGCAGCGGCGTGTTGGCGAGATAGGGGACGGAGTGGGCAGAGCGAAAGCGCTTGAGCTCCTCGGCGGGGTATTCGAGCTTTGCCATGGCGAGCATCGCGGTGTGGCGGACACCAGCGGGGTCGTTGGGCGCAAAGTCGAGGCTGCGGTTTGCGGCTTCGAGCGACATGCGATAGCGGCCGCTAATGAGCGCGCGTGACGCAAGGGCGGCAAGCCAGCGCAGATAGGGGCGGCGCGTAAGGTCGCCTGCGGCCTCACGCTCGTAGGGGTCCTGCGCCGAGGCGATTTTGAGCGCCAGGTCATGCTCCACCTCGTCGCACTTGGACACCAGATACTGCACGTATTCCTCGTTGGATTCGGCGGTGAGCGCCGTCAGCATGCGCTGGGCATCCCAGTTGGCCGGGTCGAGTGCGGCTGCCTCGCGGAGCATGTTCTCGGCTGCGGCTTCTTCTTGCTCTGCCTGGGTATCGTCGGGGATAAAGGGAATGCGGTAGTCGACAGCCTCGACCACCTTGGCAATCAGATGCCCGGCGCGGTCGCGGTCGTGCACGATGAGCGGTGCGGGGTTGCGGGTGAATTGTTCCATCAGACGCTCTACGGCGGCAGCGTCGGTGAGCGGGATATTGTCGCGGCGCAAGGCCTCAAGAACGAGGCGATGGCAATCCTCTTGAATGGGATCGAATGCCATGGGGCCTCCTTTGCTGCGGTTAGGGTTCAAATGTTTCTATATAAGGTTCTAGTTTACCCGCATGTGGCACACCGGGGGTGCCGCACTTGGACTTGCACCTTTGCACCACGAAGACGGATGTCGCACAAATGTCGGCACCTTGGACGACCGAGTGGTATCACGGTGCCGCAAACGGTCGATTTTTGGCGGCGAACGGTGCATATTTTGGAGGGGCACGGTCCTGCCCGGGATATGTAGTCAACCTTGATAAAACGTTTGCCCAGCTTGGGAGTATGAATGCCGCACAAGGGTCTTCAGGGATAGAAAAAACGTTTCATCATTGGCGGCTTTAGGTGAATAACTGACCAACCAGAACGGTAAAATAGTGTTTGTCTGAGCGTTGAGACGTTTAGACATCGCGCATTGCCATCGCCGGCAACGCGCAAACCGGTCCTAACGGAGCCAATTGGGTGCTCCGTTATATACGCAAGTCTAAGAGGGGCTTGTTTAGGAGGCACAGTATGGGACGTTTTACCAATCCTCGCGATCTGTACTTTGGTGAGGGCGCTCGCCACGAGGTGAAGAACCTCAAGGGCAAGAAGGCCATCATCGTTTCTGGCGGCAGCTCTATGCGTCGCGGCGGGTTCCTGCAGGACGTCGAGGCCGACCTCAAAGAGGGCGGCTTCGAGGTCAAGCTGTTCGAGGGCGTCGAGTCCGATCCGTCCATCGAGACGGTCATGAAGGGCGCCGAGGCCATGCGCGAGTTCGAGCCCGACTGGATTATCGCCATCGGCGGCGGCTCGCCCATCGATGCCGCTAAGGCCATGTGGGTCTTCTACGAGTATCCCGAGGAGTCCTTCGATAACATCATCCAGCCGTTCAGCTTCCCCGAGCTGCGTCAGAAGGCTCACTTCTGCGCCATCTCCTCTACCTCCGGTACCGCTACCGAGGTCACTGCCTTCTCCGTCATCACCGACTACGCCAAGGGCATCAAGTACCCGCTGGCCGACTTCAACATCACCCCTGATGTCGCCATCGTCGACCCCGAGCTCACCTACACCATGCCCGCCAAGCTGTGCGCTCACACCGGCATGGACGCTCTGACCCACTGCATGGAGGCCTACGTTTCCACCTGCGCCTCTATGTTCACCGATGCCAACGCTCTGCACGGCATCCGCGAGATCGTCGAGTGGCTGCCCAAGTCCTATGCTGGCGACCATGAGGCCCGTCAGCACATGCACGAGGCTCAGTGCATCGCCGGTATCGCCTTCTCCTCGGGCCTGCTCGGCATCGTTCACTCCATGGCTCACAAGACCGGTGCTGCCTTCGAGAACGGCCACATCATCCACGGTGCTGCTAACGCCATGTACCTGGGCAAGGTCATCCAGTGGAACTCCAAGGATCCCCGTGCTGCCGAGCGTTACGCTTACGTGGCCAAGGAGATCCTGCACCTTCCCGGCGAGACCAACGAGGAGCTCATCGCTGCACTCGTCCAGAAGATTCGCGACCTCAACGACCAGCTCAACATTCCGCAGTCCATCAAGGATTACGCGAATGGTGGCGTGAAGGTCGACGCCGAGAACCCGCAGATGGTTTCCGAGGAGGAGTTCCTCGCCAAGCTGCCCGAGATCGCCGCGAACGCCGAGCAGGACGCTTGCACGCCCGAGAACCCGCGTGAGACCAAGGCTGCCGACTTCGAGAAGATCCTCAAGGCCTGCTACTACGACACCGACATCGATTTCTAATCGACTCTTGTTATCGTAACGAGGGGCTCCGCACGTATCTGTACGGAGCCCCTTTCTTTTTTCTTTTAGAGAATGGGATAGTTATGGCTGCAATTTTCAATAGCCCCAGCAAGTACATCCAGGGTCCGGACGAGCTCGCCAAGCTCGGCTCCTATGTCGAGCCGCTCGGCGCTAAGGCCCTCGTCATCGTGACGCCTTCGGGCAAGAAGCGCGTCGGTGCCAAGATCGAGGGCGGCTTTGCCGAGGCCAAGGCCGAGCTGCTGTTTGAGGACTTTAACGGCGAGTGCTCCAAGGGCGAGGTCGATCGCCTGGTTGCGCTCGCTCGCGACAACGGTTGCGACATCATCGTCGGCGTCGGTGGCGGCAAGATCCTCGACACCGCGAAGGCCGTCGCCTATTACCTGGAGTCCCCGGTTATCATTTGCCCCACCATTGCCTCGACCGATGCACCGTGCTCGGCGCTTTCGGTGCTTTACACCGATGACGGCCAGTTCGATAAGTACCTCTTCCTTAAGGCAAACCCCAATATCGTCCTGATGGATACGACGGTTATCGCGGCGAGCCCGGTGCGCCTGACGGTTTCCGGTATGGGCGATGCGCTCGCAACCTACTTCGAGGCCCAGGCGACGCACGATGCCGACGGCGGCACCTGCGCTGGCGGCAAGGGCAGCATGGCTGGTCTGGCGCTCGCCAAGCTCTGCTACGAGACGCTTATGGCCGATGGCGTCAAGGCCAAGGTTGCGCTGGAGAAGGGTGCGCTCACGCCTGCCGTCGAGCACATCATCGAGGCCAATACGCTGCTTTCGGGCATTGGCTTTGAGAGCTCGGGCCTTGCTGCCGCTCATGCCATCCACAATGGCCTGACGATGCTGCCCGAGTGCCACAGCATGTATCACGGCGAGAAGGTCGCCTTCGGCACTATCGTCCAGCTGGTACTCGAGGATGCCCCGACCGAGAAGCTCGAGGAAGTCTTGGGCTTCTGCATTGAGCTGGGCCTGCCGGTCACGATGAAGGAACTTGGCGTTGCCGAGCTTACGCGCGAGCAGGCCATGATTGTTGCCGAGGCCGCGTGCGCGCCCGAGGACACCATGTGCAATATGCCGTTTGAGGTGACGCCCGAGATGGTCGCAAACGCCATCCTGGGTGCCGACGCACTGGGCCACTACTATCTCATGGATGAGTAAATCAAGCTAAGGAAGGGGCAAAGCCAACAGATGGCTTTGCCCCTTTTTGCTATGGTGCAAAGGGGTCAGGGTACTTTGCACCCATCGTTGTTTGATGAAGGGTGGATTCTCGTATGGCGCTTCCTATGGTTTATGGCGGCCCCGGTCGGTATGTTCAGGGACCGGGGGAGCTTTCGCGCCAGGGCAGGTATTTGTCATGGTTGGGCTGCGCTGCCTATGTCTTGTTTGACCAGGGCACCGAGGATCGGCTGTGCAGGCAGATCGTCGATGGATTTCTGGATGAAGATCTAAGCGAGCCGTTCTTTAAGATTTACAACGGTCCGTGTACGGAAGATGCCGTTGTCGAAATGGCCAAGGAAGCCCGGGCCGAGTATTGCGACATGGTGGTGGGCATTGGCGGCGGCAAGATGCTCGATATCGCCAAGGCCGTTGCGTTTTATGCCGAGTTGCCGTTGTGTGTATGTCCCACGGCGGCGTCGATGGACGGTCCGTGCAGCGCGATTTCGGTGCTGTATCACGAGGATGGGTCGTTCGACCGCTACCTGATGCTCGAGAAGAATCCAGACTTGGTCGTGGTCGATACCAACGTGGTCGCGGCGGCCCCGCTGCGTATGACGGTCGCTGGTATGGGCGATGCGCTGGCAACGTATTTCGAGGCGCGTTCGTGCGCCGCGGCGCACGGCGCCAACGAGCACGGTGGCGCGCCGGGACACTTGGCCTTGGTTGCGGCTCGTGCCTGCTATGACACACTCATGGAGTGCGGCGTCGCTGCCAAGCGCGATCTCAAAAAGGGCCGTACATCGCCAGCGGTTGAGCGCCTGATCGAGTGCAATATTCTGCTCTCGGGTGTTGGCTTTGAGAGTGGTGGCTTAGCGCTTGCCCATGCCATAGCCAACGGCCTGACGATTCTGCCCGAGTGCAAGGCCATGCATGGTGAGGCCGTGGCATTTGGCCTGGTGGTGCAGCTGCGCCTGGAGCGTGCGCCCGAGCTTGATCAGGTGCTCGAGTTTTGCCAGCGCGTTGGTCTACCGACGACGCTCGCGGAGCTGGGACTTGGCGAGATTTCCGATACCGACCTGATGAGCGTTGCGGATGCGGTCTTTAGAAACGAGCGCAATATGGCCAACGAGCAGGCCAAGGTGACCAGACAAAAGCTCGTGCAGCTCATGTGCGAGGCATAGCTTGGCACTTGATTGACCTTGTGCAATCGAGGCGGCGATAGGCCATGGGCTATTTGCCGCAAAGATGCTCCGCGTGTAATTTGCCCGAGGCGTGGGCCGATAGCGTATCATTATCTCTTGCTTGTTTGCACTGCTCAGGGAGGGGCCGCGCATGGCGCAGGAACACGATCTGTTTGATGACATTATCGAGATCAGCAAGGGTTTCGACTTTCTTAAAAACCCGCTTGGCGGCGTGACCGATGCACTCGATCCATCGGCGCCGCAGTGGAATCCTGCCGACTACAAGGAGCGCCCGCGCGGCAACACCATTCCGTGCTTGACCTGCAAAAACGAAAAGAGCGGCTGCACCGCGTGCATGGACGTGTGCCCGGTCAACGCTATCGAGGTCGAGGAAGACTCCATCGAGATCCTCGACTCCTGTCGCAAGTGCGGCCTGTGCGCCGCTACTTGCCCGACGGAGGCGATCATCTCTCCGCGCCTTGCACCCAAAAACGTCTACGACGACATTGTCTCGGCGGCTACGAGCCACGAGACCGCCTACGTTACCTGCACGCGTGCCCTTAAGCGCATGCCGCGCGAAAACGAAGTCGTCGTTGCCTGCGTGGGCGATATTACGGCGGAGACCTGGTTCTCGGTACTGGCCGACTATCCCAACGTGAGTGTGTACCTGCCGTTGGGCGTGTGCGATAAATGCCGCAACACCGGCGGTGAGGACATTCTTGGCGAGGCGATTGCGAAGGCCGAAGAGTGGTCTGGCACGGGTATGGGCCTAGAGGTCGACCCCAAGAGCCTCAAGTGCCATAAGCGCCGCGAGTACGAGCGCAAGGAGTACATGGAAAAGATTGCCCGCACCACGGGCCTAACGGTGACCAAGCTCAATCCGGCGACGGCGGCGCTGGCCTCGGTGACGCAAAAGCTCAAGGCTCATCGCCATCAGATTACCCAGCTCGAGCGTACGCTCAACACCATGTGCGGCACCACGACGACCAAGCGTCGCCGTTCGCTCACGCACGGGCGGCAGCTGGTGCTCTCGACGCTGCAGAACCACCCCGAGCTTGCCCAGAATATGCAGGTGAGCACACCGGAATGCGATTTTGACAAGTGCACGTCATGCGGCGAGTGCGTCAACGTGTGCCCCACGTTTGCCTGCGATTTGGTGGGAAGCGGTCGCTTTGCACTGGAGTCCACGTATTGCCTAGGTTGCGGAGCCTGCGTCAAGGTGTGCCCCGAGCATGCGCTCAAGCTGGTCGAGCACGATGCGTCCAATCTGGTCGTTGTCGACCCCGAGGCCGAGGAAAAGGCCGCTCAGAAGGCCAAGGCCCACGAAGAGGCCCAGAAGGTCAAGGCCGAGGCAAAGGCCAAGCTGGACAAGATGCTCGACCAGGTGGAGAAGCTCGCGGACTAGTCAGCGAGCTCTATCTCTGCTTCATTTGCGCCGCCGCGGTGTCCGGATTCGCCCGGATGCTGCGGCGGCGCTATACTTATACGGTTTGAAGTACCTGTACCAAAAGGAGCTGTCGTGTCCCTTTCCATCGGTATCGTGGGCCTGCCCAACGTGGGCAAGTCGACGCTGTTCACCGCGCTTACCAAAAAGACCGGCCTTGCCGCCAACTACCCGTTTGCCACGATCGACCCCAACGTGGGTATCGTCGACGTGCCCGATAGCCGCTTGCAAAAGCTTGCCGACATCGTTAACCCGGGTCGCATTGTGCCGGCGACGGTCGAGTTCGTCGACATCGCAGGTCTGGTGAAGGGCGCTAACGAGGGCGAGGGCCTGGGCAACCAGTTCCTGGCCAACATTCGCGAGACCGACGCCATCTGCGAGGTCGTGCGCTACTTTAAGGACCCCAACGTCATGCGTGAGGTGGGCCGCACGGGCGAGTTCGTCGATCCCGCCGGCGATGCCGACACCATCATGACCGAGCTCATCCTGGCCGACATGGGCACGCTCGAGAAGCAGCTGCCTAAGCTCGAGAAGGAGGCCAAGCGCGACAAGGAGCTCATGCCCAAGTTCGAGGTTGCCAAGCGCCTGCTTGCCTGGCTCAACGAGGGCAAGCGCGCCGCATCCATGGAGATGACCGACGAGGAGCGTGCCGCCGCCAAGGGGCTGTTCCTGCTCACCATGAAGCCCATCCTGTATGTGGCCAACGTGGACGAGGATATGCTCAACGACGATCTGGCGCCCATCGACGGCGTCAAGCCGCTGCCGATCTGCGCCAAGATCGAGGCCGAGCTTTCCGAGCTCGATCCCGAGGACGCCGCCGACTACCTGGAAAGCCTGGGCCTGGAACAGCCCGGTCTGGACGTGCTCGCGCAGGCGGCCTATAAGCTGCTCGGTCTGCAGTCGTTCTTTACGGCCGGCGAGATGGAGGTCAAGGCCTGGACGGTTCGTCAGGGCGCGACCGCTCCGCAGGCCGCCGGTGTTATCCATACCGACTTTGAGCGCGGCTTTATTAAGGCCGAGGTCATTGGCTACGACGACTACATCGAGCTCGGCGGCGAGCAGGGCGCCAAGGCCGCCGGCAAGCTGCGTATTGAGGGCAAGGACTATGTCATGGCCGATGGCGACGTCGTGCACTTCCGCTTTAACGTGTAAGGGCGACGCATATGTTTAAATACGGCAAAAAAGCTGGGTACATGGGTATTGCGCTGCTCGTACTTGCGGTGATCCCGCTGGTGGTTGCAGCGTGTGTTATCCCCAACATTGGCCCCGAGGTGGCAACGAAGTTTAACGCCGCCGGCGAGGTGACGCGCTGGGGCAAGAGCTACGAGCTGTTGGCGCTGCCGGTACTCAATCTGCTGCTGAGCGTGGCGACGTACTTTACGGCGGGACGCCAGGCAAAAAATAATGATGACTCCGCCGCCATGGCGCGCATCGTGTGCGAGCGCTACCTGCGCAACGGTTGCATCACGGGTGTGTTCCTCAACGTGATCAACGTTTACTTTATGTACTCGGCGATTACTGGAACGGGCTTTGGCTTTGGTTTCTAGCTTGTCCTTTTAGGCAACGAGCCTGCACGCATATTCAATGGCTGCTGCGAGGCCGCCGCTCGATCGTGGTTTAAAGACCATGTCGGCGGCGGCCTCGTTTTCGTATCCGGCGCCGCGAAGGGCGAGTGCGATACCGGCTTCCAGGAGAAGGGGCAGACCGCGTTGGCTGGTTGCGATCACGGCAGCCTGATTGAGCGAGCAGCTGTGCGCTTGGCATTGGATGGCAAGTTCACCTTGCGCCGGGCAAGGGACCAGAATGGCGGCGACGCGACTTGATAGCAATGCAAATGCCGTGCGCTCATCGGGCGAAAGGGCTTCTGCTTCAACGACGACGAGCTTGGGCGGTGCGCTGTTTGTGCGAAGCGTGGCTCGGTACATGCGGACCGAAGAACCCGACATAGAAAACTCCTGTGTATTCGGCAAAACGTAAACTATAGTTTACGTTTATGTTCGGCTCCATTTCAAACTCGGCTGCATGGACGAACGTGCGAAACAGATTCTTGGCAGGCGGGTCGAAGAGACACGCAGGGACCTTGGTATCTCCAAGGTTGATTTTTGTGTGGCGACAGGAATCAGCCGACCCTACCTCGATCGAATCGAAGATGGGACGGCAAATTTCACGCTCAAGGTTCTATTTAAGATCGCGCCCGCACTCGGCATGACGGTGTCAGAGCTTCTCGAGGGCATCGAATAGGGGATACCCGTCGACAACTGAATTACGCCATCGGGATACGGTCGTGGTTGACTTGGCTGTAGAACAGGCGCTGGATCTCGGCGGCATCGCGTGACTGGCCGAGCGCCCACATGGTTTTGGCCACGAGCGTCTCGGTGGTCATATCGTCGCCGCGCAAAATACCCGGATGATCGGCGTAAGCTCGGCCGACCTCATAAACACCCAGGTCAAGGCCCTCCTCGGGGACCTGCGTGGTCATAACGACGGTGCGACCCGAATCGACCCAGCGGAAAATTGCCTCTTGGAACGAATCGCCGGACTCGCCAAACTCGGGAATACCGCCAATGCCAAAGGTCTCAAGAATTACAGCATCGTAGCTATCGGCTAGGGCGTCCAGGATACCCGGGTTCACGCCGGGCGTCAGCTTAAGGACAAATACGCGCGGATTGATACTGTCGTAGAAACGCACCGGGCTCTCATTCTGATGAGTGCCGTGAAGCCCGTTGCGCACAATGCGGTCGTTGCGGATGTAGGCAATGGGCGGATAGTTGACGCTAATGAACGCGTTAAAGCTCATGGTGCGCTGCTTGCGGGCGCGCGTGCCAGCAATGGCGACGCCGCCAAACACGATCGAAACGTCGTGCGAATGCTCGTCGAGCGCATAGAGCAGGCTCTGGTACAGGTTGAGCTTGGCGTCGGTAAAGGGATTGCCCATGGGCTTTTGCGAGCCGGTGAGCACGATAGGCTTAGGGCTGTCCTGAATCAGATAGGAAAGCGCCGCCGCGGTGTAGCTCATGGTGTCGGTGCCGTGTAGAATCACGAATCCGTCGTGGTCGGCATAGCCCTTGACGATGACGTCGCGGATACACATCCAGTCGCTGGGGCGCATGTTGGTGCTGTCGATGTTCATGGGCTGCACGACGTCGAGCTCGCAGAGGCCCGAGATCTCGGGGACGCTCTGGGCGAGCTCCTCACCGGTCAGGGCGGGGGAGAGGCCGTTGCCGTCCTCGGTCGATGCGATGGTGCCGCCCGTGGCGATGAGAAGGATGCGCTTCATGCTGGTATTCCTATCGTATTTGCCGCCGCAGAGGCGGAGTCGTTCGGCAGTATTGTGGCACAGGGCGTCCAATGTTCAAACGTATTACATCATCTGTAACGTTTGAAAACACTTCAATTGCCGTCAAACAGGGGCCCAGGTCGTGCGTTTGCCGTGCGCTGATGGCTGCGAGGGGCGAGAAACCCCATATAACGTGTACACTATGAAGGCTATTTTCGTTCATTCACGCGGGTGGGCACCGGCTCCCCGCCAACAAGAGGGGGAACCATGGATCAAAAGGCTTCCGCAAAGGTCCTCGTACTCGACTTTGGTGCGCAGTACGGTCAGCTCATTGCCCGTCGCGTCCGCGACCTCAACGTGTATTCCGAGATTGTCCCCTGCGACATCTCGGCCGACGAGATTCGCGAGATGAACGCCTCTGCGCTCATCCTTTCCGGCGGTCCGGCTTCCGTGTATGCCGAGGACGCTCCGTCTATAGATCCCGCCATCTTTGACCTGGGCCTTCCCGTCCTGGGCTTCTGCTACGGCCATCAGATCACGGCCGTGACGCTCGGCGGCAAGGTCGGCCACTCCGAGGTGGGCGAGTACGGCCGCGCCACCATCACGCGCACGGCCGGCGCCAAGCTCTTTAACTCCACGCCCATGGAGCAGACCGTGTGGATGAGCCACCGCGACGCCGTTTCCGAGGTGCCCGAGGGCTTTACCGTTACCGCCAGCACTGACGTGTGCCCGGTTGCCGCCATGGAGTGCGTCGAGCGCAAGATTTTCACCACGCAGTTCCACCCCGAGGTCAAGCACTCCGAGTATGGTCAGCAGCTGCTGAGCAACTTCCTGTTTGAGATCTGCGGCCTGGAGCCCAACTGGAGCATGGACAACCTGGTCGAGACCATGACGGCCGAGTTC
Organism: Collinsella aerofaciens; assembly: GCF_039752955.1. GTDB lineage: Bacteria > Actinomycetota > Coriobacteriia > Coriobacteriales > Coriobacteriaceae > Collinsella > Collinsella aerofaciens_BI. The sequence continues at coordinate 23,661 of NZ_JBDMHB010000019.1, read as the reverse complement.
CGCGAGAAGGTCGGCGACGACCGCGTGATTCTGGCCCTGTCCGGTGGCGTCGACTCCTCCGTCGTGGCTGCGCTGGGTGCTCGCGCCGTGGGCAAGCAGATGACCTGCGTGTTCATCAACCACGGCCTGCTGCGCAAGGGCGAGCCTGAGCAGGTGGAGGAGGTCTTCACCAAGCAGTTTGACGTCGACTTTATCCACGTCCACGCCGAGGACCGTTATGCCGAGCTTCTGGCCGGTGTGACCGAGCCCGAGGAGAAGCGCCGCATCATCGGTACGCAGTTCTGGAAAGAGTTCTTCGCCGTGGCGCAGCAGCTCGAGACCGATGGCAAGCCGGTCAAGTACCTGGCTCAGGGCACCATCTACCCCGACATCATCGAGTCCGGCGCTCGCAAGACGGGCGGCAAGACGGCCACCATCAAGAGCCATCACAACCTGATCCCGTTCCCCGAGGGCGTGCACTTCGACCTCATCGAGCCGCTCGACCACTTCTTTAAGGACGAGGTCCGCGCGCTTGGTCTGGCACTGGGCCTGCCGGGTCACATCGTGTTCCGCCAGCCTTTCCCGGGCCCGGGTCTTGCCATCCGCATCATCGGTGCGGTCGACAAGGAGAAACTCGAGATCCTCAAGAACGCCGACGCTATCGTGCGCGAGGAGCTGGATGCCTACAACCAGCGCCTGTTTGAGCAGACCGGCGAGCGCAACTCCGAGCACAGCTGCTGGCAGTATTTCGCGGTTCTGCCCGACATTAAGTCCGTCGGCGTTATGGGCGACGAGCGCACCTACCAGCGTCCGATCATCCTGCGTGCCGTCGAGTCCAGCGATGCCATGACCGCCGACTGGGCCAAACTGCCTTACGACGTCCTGGCCCGCATCTCCGGCCGCATCGTTGCTGAGGTCCCCGGCGCCAACCGCGTGTGCTACGACATCACGTCTAAGCCGCCCGCGACGATCGAGTGGGAGTAGGCTGACAGGGTTCTGACCTGCACTTTTGAGTGCCGCACTGTGCTCCTGAGTTTCGTTTCGTACGAGAGTTACGGCAAAGCCACCAGCGATAATGGTGAGTAAATACGATAATCTAGCCTCTGTTTCCGCGTCGGAACGGAGGCTTTTTCTTTGCCTTTTTACTCCCCCCCTTTTACCTGCGATTTCGCGATTTACTCCCCGTGTTTCAAGATGGAAGCGTTTGGTTGCGAGGCGCTCCGGTGTGAGGGCCTGAGTCGTCAGGCCCCGCACAGGGGGACCGCGATGGTGGCCACCGCGCCGCCCGAGGGGCTGTTGGCGAGCGAGACGGAGCCCCCGTGGGCGCTCGCGGCCTCGGCGGCGGCGTGGAGGCCGAGCCCGTAGTGGCGGCCTCCGTCGCGCGAGGAGCGGGAGGAGTCGTCTGTGAAGAGGCGCTCACAGCCGCGTTCGAGGGCGGCGGGAGAGAAGCCCGGTCCGTCGTCGGCCACCTCGATGACGAGGTGGCCGCCCTCGACGTCGCAGGAGACCGCCACGCGCGAGCGCGCGTGCTCGGCGGCGTTGGCCACGAGGTTCGCGGCGGCTCGCGCCAGGGCGGTTCGGTCGAGCGGGGCCTCGGGCGCGCCCGCGACAGCAGGGCCCGTGGTCGCGTCGAGCGTCACGCCTCGCGCCCGGGTGATCTGGGCGGCCTCGGCGAGGACCTGCTCGCAGAGCTCGGCCGGCCGCATGGGGGCCCTCTCCGCCCCGCCGGACCCGCGCGAGGCCTCGATGAGCAGGCGCACGTAGCCGTCGAGCCTTTCGACACTGCCGGCTATGTCGCGCGCGGCGGCCGCGAGGTCGGCGTCTTTCTCGTCTTCCGGCTCCTCCGCCACGAAGTCGGCGTTGGCGCGCAGCACGGTGAGCGGCGTCTTGAGGTCGTGGGCGAGCGACGCCACCTGCTCGCGCTGCCCCCGCTCCGCGGCCCAGCGGGCCTCGAGCGACTCGGCGAGGGAGGTCCGCATGGCGTCCATCGCGGCGAGGACGTCGTTCACCTCGCGTACGTTGGTGCTGCCGACCGCGAAGTCGAGATCCCCCGCGCCGACGCGCCCCGCTGCCTCCGCGAGCGGCGCCATCTTGCGCGAGATCACGCGGCTCGCACGGCGCGCCACGAGCGCGAGCGCGAGCGCGCTTCCCGCAGCGGCGCCGACGAGCATGAGGTTCTGCGGGTTGGGAAGCAGGCCGGCGAGCCCGCGCGAGACCCACTGCGGCAGGTACTCGCTGACGAGTGCGCAGGCCCCGCCGCCCTTGAGCGGGAACGCGGCGTAGGTGAGGCCCGAGCCCCCGCCCTCGATCTCCACTGTGCCCGGATCCGCGGCGAGTGCCGCACGGGCCATTTCCGCCGCGTCCTCGAGCCGCGTGCCCTCGAGGTCTGTCATCAGCACGTATCCGTCCTTGTTCAGGATGAGGTAGCGGTACGCCGTCGGCACGTCCTGCTGCCCGCAGACGCCGTCGCGTGCCAGGCCCTCCGCGACCTCGCGCGCATTGGCCGGCCCCCAGCTTGCCTCGTAGACGAAGCCCGCGTCGATCGCCGCGGAGAGCGCCATGAACGAGGCGAGCCACGCCGTGGCGACCGCCGCGAACGCGTAGGCGAAGTAGCGCGCGATGACGAAGGAGAGCGGCATGCCCCCGCGACCTCGCGCCCCGGTCCTCAGAGCTGCCATTTGTACCCCATCCCCCAGACGGTCGCGATCGGATCGGCGCCGGCCTCGGAGAGTTTCCTCCGGGCGCGGCTGACCTGCATGGATATGGCCGCGTCGTCGGCGTCGCTCTCCCAGCCGAGCACCGCCTCGCGGATCTGCGCGCGGCTCATGACCTGCCCGGGGTGGCGGGCGAGGTACTCGCAGATGGCGTACTCGGTGGGCGTGAGCGGCACGGCCTCGCCGCCCACGGCGAGGCCGCGCGCCCCGAGGTCGATCCGCACCTCCCCGAAGGAGAGGGCGTGCGAGCGCGGCCGGCGCTCACGGCGTAGATGGGCCGCGACCTTGGCGCGCAGCTCCGCGGCCCCGAAGGGCTTGCGGACGTAGTCGTCGGCGCCCAGGCCGTAGCCGGCCACGGCGTCCTCCTCGGCCACGCGCGCGGTCAGGAAGATGATGGGCCCGTCGAAGTCCGGGCGGATCTGCCGCACGAGCTCGAAGCCGTCGAGCCCCGGCATCATGACGTCGCAGAGCGCGAGGTCGAAGCGCGAGAGGTCCGTCCCCGGGACCGCCGTCGGGTCCGCTGCCTTGACGACCTCGTGGCCGTCGCGGCCGAGGACGCGCGCGAGCGCGTCGAGGATCGCCCGCTCATCATCCACTGCCAGTATCCTCGCCATGTTCGACCTCCTGAAACTCCCGTCGGCATTGTACTTGCGCCGCGCTCAGCGGTCCAGGGCCCCGCGCGCAGCCGCGGGCGCGGGCGCCCACATGGCGATCTCAGGGTTGGGCAGCACGCGGTCGGCGATCGAGCGCGGCGCCGACCCCCAGCCGGCGTCGAGCAGGGCATTCCCGCCCAGGACGAACGCTGCGGAGAGGAGGGCGAGCACGGCGGCGAGCGGCTTCCTACGCATCTGCCCTCCCGTCCTCGAAGCGGCAGAACCAGGCGAGAAGGACGGCGGCGGCTGCCAGGGTGAGCACGAGGCCAGCGAGCGCAGTCGTGAGGAGAGGGCCCGCCGCGCGTGCGGCGTCGATGAAGGCCTCCACCCCGAGCGACCCCAGGCGCGCGGGCCAGGCGAGCGGCACCCAGCTCAGGGGCGTCGCCAGGGCACCGGTGAGCTCGCCGGTCATGAGGCCGTGCGCAAGTCCGCCCACCGAGAAGAACGCGAGGAGCATCCCCGCCGCGCCGGCGCCGATGGCGGCGTTGCGGCCGAGGCGCAGGGCCACGCCGAGCCCCAGCGCGTAGAGGGGCAGGCTGCCCAGCACGATGCCCGCCCAGGCGGCCGCAAGCGGAGCGGGCCCGAGCGGCAGGCGCCCGGCGACGGCGAGCACGGCCCCGAACACGCCGAGCGCCACGGCCAGCGCGCCCGCGCCGAGCGCCGCAAGGGCGAGCAGCTTCGCCGCGACGGCGCGCCCGCGCGAGGGGACCGCCGTGAGGTTGGCGAGGCGCCCGGCAGCGCGCTCCTCGTCCACGGCGAGCCCGCAGACGATGGCGGACATGAGCGGCATGAGGGCGCCGAGGAACTGGACGTAGGCGTCCGCGCCCAGCGCCGGGTCCCATCGGGTAACGGAGAAGTACTCGCCGCAGGCAAGACCGGCTGCCAGGCCGCAGACGAGGTGCACCACTGCGAGCGGGGAGCGCGCCAGGCGCAGGGCCTCGGAGAGCAGGGCCCGCGAGAGAGTCATGCGCGGCGTCGGGTCGGAGAGTCGTGTCACGGCCATCACCTCTCCTCGGAGCGCGCGAACCAGGCCGCGCCCGCCGCCGTGAGCGCGGCGAACGCGAGCGCGCAGACCGCAAGGCCCGCCAGTGTGAGCATGCCGTCCGCCGCGAGCGCCCCGCCGAGCGCCATGTCCGCCGCGAGTGGCTCGCCGCTCGGCAGCACGGGGATGAAGCTCGTGGGGATGACCATGCTCGCCGACGGCGGAAAGAGCTGCGGCAGCGGCACCAGCGACCAGGCGAACCCGCCCACGAGCTGCGCGGCGAGCGGGCAGAAGATGCCCGCGAGCATGCCGAGCCGCGCCGTGAGGAAGAGCCCTGCGGGGATCATCCACGCCGCGGTCACCGTGTTGGCGAGCGCGCAGAGGAGCATCGCGAGCGTGCCCGCGGCCGTGAGGCCCTGCGAGGAGAACGCCGATCCCGCGAGGTAGATGCCGAAGACCACGAGGTTCGAGAGCGTGCAGAGCGCGAGGCACCAGAGCGCCTTGGCCCACCAGGCGCGCCCGAGCGGGAAGCCCAGGCCCAGAAGCCCCCGCATCCGCGTGCGCGCGTCCGCCCGCGCGACGCACGCCACCACGAGCGAGAGGGCCACGGGCAGGAAGAGCGCGTACCAGTAGTTCCACGCGCTGAAGATCTGCACGCCCCGGTAGGGCATCGCGCCGAGCAGCGGCATCGGCAGCGCCATGAGCACGGCCAGGCGAACCGGTGCCGCGTGGCGCGACTTCAGGGCCTCGGCGCGCAGGCCCGCGAGCAGGCCGCCTTTCTCGCCCGTCATGCCGCCACCTCCCCGCGCGCTCGACGCCCCTCCCGGCAGACGCTCATGAAGAGCTCCTCGAGGTCCTGCCCGGGCCGAAGCGCATCCTCGTAGGCGAGGCGCCCCCCGCAGATGATGCCGATGGTGTCCGCCATCTGCTGCACCTCGGAGAGGATGTGGCTCGAGACGATCACCGTCGTGCCCGCCGCCGCGAAGCCGCGGATCTGGTCGCGCAGCTCCTCGATGCCGATGGGGTCGAGGCCGTTGGTAGGCTCGTCGAGCACGAGCAGACGTGGCCGGGCGATCAGCGCCAGCGCGAGCCCCAGGCGCTGCCGCATGCCCATCGAGAAGCGCCCGGCGCGCTTCTTCCCGGTGTCCGCGAGGTCCACGGCGGCGAGCACCTCATCTACGCGGCTCTCGGGAAGGCCCAGCAGCGTGGTGCGCACGCGCAGGTTCTCGCGCGCGGTGAGGTTGGGGTAGAGCGGCGCCTCCTCGATGAGGCTGCCGATTGCGTAGAGGTCCTCGCGGCGCCAGGCGTGCCCGGCAAAGAGGATCTCCCCGGCCGTCGGCCGCAGCATCCCGCAGATCATCTTGAGCGTTGTCGACTTGCCGGCGCCGTTGGGGCCGAGCAGCCCGTACACCTCGCCCTCGCGGATATGAAGGCTCACGTCGGCTACGGCGTCCTGCGCCTGGTCGCCACTGCCGAAGCGCTTGGTGAGCCCGCGCGTCTCGAGCATGTAACCCATGGGTTCGTCCTTTCTCTTCCGGGTGCGCGGGCCGAGTCGCCGTGCCCGTGCGCCTTACCTTTCGGGTTCACCATCCATGGTGGGGCGCGTTTCTAACGAAGCTGTAACGGCCGTTGGGCTCTTTTGGCGCCAGCCCTTTTCGACCCGTACGCCACTCATGGTATGTTTATCGCGATAACAAGGACGGAGGTGCCCGTGGCACGCAATAAGTACCCGGAGGAGACGGTCGAGAAGATCAGGGGTGACGGCCCAGCGAGTGTTATTTTGCGAGCTAGGCGCATCGAAAGCGACCTTTCGTGGTATAAACTACTTGCCGGAAGCCGCGGCTTTCAGAGTACGGCTTACGTGTACGTTTAACCTCCGTGGGCGACGGGGTGCCGCAAGGCGTAGAATATCGCCCACCTGTAGGGGCCTGCAGCGATGCGGGCCCCGCTTCGTATGAAGGGGGGGCGCAACCGATGAAGATCGTATCCATCTCCCAGGACTTCTTCGACCTCGTCGATGGCGACCGCGAGCTCATGCTTAAGCACAATCGCCCCTGCATCGTGGTGGTGAGGCTGCGTTTCCGCGGAAAGCGCAGGGACTTCGCTGTGCCGCTGCGTTCCAACATCGCCCCTAACGTGCCCAAAGACCAGTACTTTGCGTTGCCACCCCGCCCCACGACGCGCCCCGGCTGCCGCCACGGCATCCACTACATCAAGATGTTCCCCATAACCAAGGCCCACCAGCGCCGCTTCAGGACCGAGGGCTCGGCCTACTACGAGACGCTCCAGCGCATCATCGATGGCAACACCAAGCGCATTGTCTCCGAGTGCCAGGCATACCTTGACCGCTACGAGCGCGAGGGAAGGCCTCGCTTTGCCGTCGACATCGACCGCATCGTGGGGCTGCTGGAGGGCGAGAAGTAGGGCATCTCGGCTCAGTCTCGAGCCATGCGGAGTCGCTCCGCATTTTTGAACGCCGCGTGTGCGTCCCAAATACTTGAGAAACAAGCTGTGAAGTGCGGTGGCGCGCCCGTGCCCGTGCATAGCCGTCACCATCAGCGTCTACGCGGCGTCGGCTTCAAGTGGAACTGGCGCCGCTGCTGTATATGGTTTGCCTTGCTGCAAATGGCGATCAATGCCCGCGATGCTTCTGCTTGCGCTTCAACTTTCGCTGCTCGAAGCGCGTCTCCGCCTCATCCGCGCGACGCTGACTTCTTGCTTGAGCCGACTCCCGCTTCATTGCTTCCCGCTGTGCCGCGAGCGCCTGTTGCGCCTTGGTGCTCACCGCGGGCCGTTTAAGGGCTTTCGCTGCCTCGCGAGCGCGCCGCTTGGGGTTCTTCGCGGGCTTGCTTGTTTCGGTGGCCTTGTCGCCGAAGAACGAGAGCTTCTCCCATTCGCTTGTAACGAATCGCAGAATCTCCTCATCGGACGGCTCCGCGCCGAAGACGATGCGGGCGACGCCATACCTTCCGCTCTCGACGTGCTCCGCCAGCCCGACCCACAATTGACCGTCGTGATATACGGTCAGGGTGGACGACACGCTGATCTGCATGGTTGGTTCCTCCTTTATGTAGATGACCATGCAGAGAAGGGACAACCAAGGAGGCAGGTTACTGATGCGGACTAGCGCACGCCCACGACTACCCGACGGGGACTGTGTTTTCATCTCTGGTGGTTGGATTGTGGCACGTGCGAATGCGCCCGGCATCGCTGCTGACATGGCGCTACTGGGATTCGCTCCTCGATGCATCCTTGTGTACATTGCCTTCTCGGTTTCGAAACTTTAGAAATAATCGAGTTTCGAAACCGAGAAGGAGTGGATTATGGCTTGGGTAGACCGCAATACGTACCGACTCCACCGTGTTGGAGAGGCTGGCCGAGTACATGATGGACAACTCCGGCAACCTCAACTCGCCCAACAACATCGCCAACGTCCTCGACGCCAACAAGGTTCCCACCAACCACGTCATCGTCGGGCGCTACATCTCCTACCTCCGTGACGCCTTCGTCTTCTATGAGGCGAAGCGCTACGACATCAAGGGAAAGAAGTACATCACTAACCGAAGAGGACTCCTCACCGAATTCCCTTGAGATCGGTCGGCATTATCGAGCGTGCGCGTTCTCGTAGGCGCCTTTGATTTCTTCCGGCAAATTGTCGGGAATCAGCGCTTCCAGCCTATCCTCGCTGCCATCTTGAATCGCCTGCTCGTAGTACCAGCATTTGAATCTCAGCATATCCAGCGCACGGTTCATGTTCGCGATTTCCGACTCCATGTGGGCCTTCCGCTCCTCGAACATGGCCTTGCGCTGGGGGTAAGTGGACGGGCCCTCCGCACACCATTCCATGAACAGACGGATGTCCTTGATCTCCATCCCCGCTTTCTTCAGACATTCGATGACCCGAAGCGCCTCGAGTTCCGTATCGCCAAATTGGCGAATGCCGGACGTCCGCTCCAGCCCCGGGAACAATCCCTGCTTGTCGTAATACCGCAGCGTTGAGGCGGGCAAGCCGAACATTTCCGCCACCTGTCCGATTGTGTACATGGCCCCTCCGAATAAATCTCGAATTCATTCCTTGACCTAAAGTTAGGTTTAGGTATTACCTTCATTCTCGTCAATACAAATCGGTAGCGCAAGGGGTGGTCCGTAATGGGCAAAACGGTTTTCGCCGGCGGCGTGAACGGCGTGGGCGAAATCGCTGGGCACCCTGCTCTTGAGCAGGCGCGACGAATGGGCATGGGAATCTAGGCGGGCCACTTGGCCATGCGTAAACAGATTCGTGTCCAGAACCATCGATAGGAGGAAATCGATCATGGCAATTAAACAGACGGCGGGCAGAGACGCCCTGGGGGATTTTGCCCCCAAATTCGCTCAGCTCAATGACGATGTGCTGTTCGGCGAGGTGTGGAGCCGAGAAGATGGGCTTTCCCTTCGAGACCGCAGCGTGGTGACGGTGGTGGCCCTAATGGCGCAGGGGCTGACGGACTCTTCGTTCCAATATCATCTGATGTCCGCAAAGAGCAACGGGGTGACCAGGGCTGAGATAGCGGAAATCCTTACGCATGCGGCGTTTTACGCGGGATGGCCCAAGGCGTGGGCGGCCTTTCGCATGGCGAAGGAGGTCTGGGCGGACGAAGATGACGGCGCCGACGCAAAGGCCCGACACCAAAACGAGATGGCCTTTCCCATCGGTGCCCCCAACGACGCATTTGCGAAGTACTTTATCGGGCAAAGCTACCTCGTGCCCCTTTCCACCGAGCAGGTCGGCATTTACAACGTTACGTTCGAGCCCGGCTGCCGCAACAACTGGCACATCCATCACGCCAAAAGCGGTGGCGGACAGATCCTCGTCTGCGTGGCTGGTCGAGGGTTTTATCAGGAATGGGGCAAACCGGCACAGGAGCTGCGCCCTGGCGATGTAGTAAATATTCCCGCGGGCGTAAAGCATTGGCACGGAGCCGCGCCCGACAGCTGGTTCTCCCATCTCGCGCTGGAGGTTCCGGGTGAGGAGACCTCCAACGAGTGGTTGGAGCCCGTGGACGACGAGGAATACCTTACAGCGACTGACAAGGAGGCTTAAATACCTTCGTCACCCGCGCCGCCGCGAGCAGCGTGCGCAAATCGGCCCGAATCGCCTCCGCCTTGTTTCCGAGCTGCAACGGGGCCGAGTCGCCCGAGATGTTTACGCTCAGTAGGTGCGCATCCGGTAGCTTTGCGGTCATGCTCCAGAACGGGAGCGTGATGATGCCGGGGGTCATCTCGCCCACGCCGAGCTCCAGCAACAGCACGCGGCTACTACCACGCTCGCGCGCGAAGTGCTCATATCGTTCGAGGCCCTTGCGCCATGCCGTGCCCTGCAAAAACGTGTCGTCGCGCACCCACGGCACAAGCTGCCAACCGCAGTGCGGGCATCGGGGGACATTCTCGCTGCGGATCTCGAACCCCGCCATGCCTGCGAGCATGCGCTCGACGTAGGGACTCGCATCGAAGATCTCGTCGCAGCATGGTTGCTTGCACTGAAGGTGTGCGAAGCTTCCCTGATAGTTGCAGGTCCTCTCGGCAGGAAACGTCTTCTCAACCTGGGTGTCCACATTGGTGCTCAGGATGAAGTAATCCTTATGGCCGATGAGGGACCGCAGGTCGAGATAGGGTTGTGAGGCCGGCTCGCGCAGCATGAAATCGATGTATCGCGCGTAGTAGGCCCATTGCTGCTCGAGGCTGGGGTAGAGGTGATAGAAGCCGTCGAAAAGGCTCTTGAAGCCAAAGGCTTTCTGCCAGTCCGCCATTCCGGCACACGTCATGCCCGCATGGTTGTAATGGTTGAACCCGGCGGTGCTCGACATACCCGAGCCGATGCCGACGATGATGGCGTCGGCATCGTCGATGAGGCTTCGAAGCCTCATCGCTTCTCTTTCTAGAGGTGGCATCGAACGATCTCCTCGAAAGCCGGGGTCATATCGCCGTCAACGAGAATTGTCTCGCACGAAGCGTCGGGCGTCAGAGCCTGACTGTAGTTGAACACGATGTAGGTGGCGTGTTCGCAGGCGTTCGCGACCCGAGCGAGCATGCGCTTTATGACGCCGTTGCGCAGCCCCACGCCAAGTTCGAGGATGGCAACCTTGTGGTTGCGATGCGCTTGCACAAGGTGCGCGAGATCTTCGAGCTGCGCCATGGCGAGGGCATCTGGGTGGGCGAGACGCTGCTCGTCAATCGACGTGCACGTACTCCCCTCCGTCTCGAGCACGTGGTTCTCGTTGAACCCTGCGCGTGCGAAGTGCCCGTCAATATTGCATGTGATCACGAAGGTATCAGCGTGCTCCGTAAGATGCCGCAGCCCGTTCATGATTGGGCCGGGCTCATACTCGACATACTCCTTTTGATGGAATCGATCGGCCCATCGGCGTCGCACGTTTGCATCCGGAGAGGTGAGCCCCTGCAGTATGCAGCCGATGCCATCAGCCTGGGCGAGGTCTCCGTACGCTTCTTGGAAATGAGCATCGGCGTAGAAGAGGTTGAGCCCCTCTGCCATGTCGAGCCCGTTGCTGGCGCCGATGATGATAAGATCCGCCTCGGCAAGTGCCTGGCCGATACGAACCGCTTTTATCGTTTCCATGCGCTACCTACCCAGCGTCTTGCGCACGTCGGCGAGCACGTCGGCGATATCGGCACGAACGGCGAGCCCCCGATCCTCGATTGCACGGGGGAGAAACTGCGTCCTGTTGTTCACGGCGATGTAGCCAGCCTGCGGCAACTGCGCCGTGAGGGCCCAGAACGGCTCCTGGATAAACGCAGGCGTCATGCGGCCCACGCCCAGCTCGAGGAAAAGGATCCTCTGCCGCGCGTGCGCGTCGAGCCAGTCGGACACCTTGCGGTACTGCTCCTCGTAGAGCTCGCCCTGCAGGAAGTTGCCGTAGCCGCGAACCCAAGGGAACGCCTCTGCCCCGCAGTGCGGGCAGCGTGGCACGAATTCTGTCGGAACCTCAAGGCCGTCTCCCATGGCCTCTACCATGCGGGAGACCGGCTCGACCGCGTCCCACACCTCGCCGGTGCAACAGTGGGAGCACTGGAAGAAGCGGTGATCGCCTTGGATCTCTGCTACCTTCTCCCAAGGGTAGATTTTCATGAACTGCGTGTCCTGGTTGGTGGTGAGAACGAAGAAGTCTTTCTCGGTAAGAATGGCGTCGAGATCTTTGTAGGGCTCGCGCAGCGGGGCGTTGAGCGTGGTGTCGAGGAAGGTGGCAAGGTAGCCCCAGCGCGACTCGGCGGTGGGCCAGCGGTAGGACGACCCTTCAAAAGCGCCCCTGAAACCGTAGCGCTCGGCGAATTTGCCGAAATGCCTGCGATAGGTCGCGTTGTCTTCGTAGTAGAAGTCGCCGCCGCCCGCCGCGGAGAGCCCAGAGGCCCCGCCTACAAGCACGCAATCGGCTTCATCGATCATGCGGGCAAACGTTTCGATTTGCTGGTCGTAGCGCTCGGGCTCGCGGGCACTCAGTTCATAGGGCGTGCCGCCGGTGCGGTAGGCGGCCTGATGGGAAAACGATTGGTTGGTGAGTTCGATAACGAGCCGCTCGTATAGAGTCACTTGATACTCTCTTTCAACTACAATGAACAGGTGTCTATAAAAAGTATCAGTGTTGATTTGCGTCAGAGCAATGAACAGTTTCGAGCTGCTGTCGATAAACGAGCGGCTTCTGGATATTGTTGAGCGCTGCAATTGGAGGGGCCATGGAATCGGGGAAGATCGATCGTCGCCGACGCTATACGCTTTCGGTCATACGGGAGGCGTTCTTTGCGCTGCTGGCCGAGGTCGGCTTCGCGAAGATGACGGTGGCGGATATTTGCCGCTGTGCCGATATCAACCGCGGCACGTTCTATTTGCACTACGAGGACAAGTTCGCGCTGCTTGATGCACTTATCGACGAGGCCCTGGCGGCGGCGCCCCCGCTTGAGGGAACGGAGGCGGAGGCTCTCTGCCAGCGCCCGCCGGCAAACGATGACTATTATCTGCTCTACTCGGATGACGATGCATACGCCCGGGTGGCACAGCGCGTCGTCGAGCGCGGCGCTGAGCAGATGGTTCCCTCGATCATGGAGGAGACCGGGCTCTCGCGCGAGGACGCCTATCTGCTCTTCGTTCACAACGTCCAGGGAAATCTCGCGGTCAACCGCCTACTCGGTTGGAGGCGAGGGCCCGAGTTCGCCCACGCCCAGGAGCTGCTCAGCGCCTATTCCGAAGGGGGCATGCGGGCGGTATCGGCCCCTTGCACACCGATCGCGAATTAGAACATGATAGCGTCGTCGGCCGTGAAGGCATCAAGGGATCCCTGCTTGACCTGAATGCAGACGTATGTGATGCCCGAGTCGGATGCGGCGCGGAACTGACGGTGTGCGGCGGGGGAAATGCGCAGCCAGTCGCCGGCTGCAAGCTCGATTTCCTCACCGTCGATCGTGACCGAGCCGGCGCCTTCGAGCACGCCATAGATTTCCTCGTTTTCCTTGTGTGCATGGACGAACGGAACGCCAGCGCCGGCGGGAAGATTGTTGACACTCACCTCTGCCCCGGTAAGCCCGAGCACTTCGTGCAGCTCGACACGGCTCTCATTACCGATGTGGGTCCTTGCATAATTAGCCATAATGGTTCCTCTCTTGGGGTTGATGTACCTTGCAGGCATCTCCTGCGTGAGTTATATTCAACGCGAAGGCGAATGCAAATACGAGTACGCACATATTTGTAACTGCGTACTTTTTTGTGAAACCGGTATGGTCAAGGAGGTTGGGTCTCCCGTGATGGCGAAAGAGGAGCTTCCGGAGTGTCCGGTCGCAACGGCGGTAACGCTCATTGGCGGCAAGTGGAAGCTGCTCATTATCCGTAACTTGCGCGTACGCCCTTGGCGTTTCAACGAGTTGCGCCGCGACCTCGAGGGGATCTCTCAGAAGGTGCTTACCGACAGCCTGCGGCAGATGGAGGATGATGGGCTGGTCTTTCGCCATGACTATGGCGAGAATCCTCCCCGCGTTGAGTATGGCCTTACCGAGCTCGGCCGCCAGATGATGCCCATCATGGACTCGCTCGCAGACTTCGGCGCTTATTACAAGACGGTCGTTTCGTAGCGGACACGCTGCTTAGGGGGCGGAGAACCGCTACGAGTACGGTAGCGGTACTCCTACGGCCGCTGTCGTTCCCGCAGGATTAGAGCGGAAGGAGACTGCAATGGGGTCGTCCGCCCCACAAGAAGGCCCTCTCTTCCCGGTATGGCGCCGACATGCGCACGCCGGCTCAAACTGCTCGATGCGCGAAGTGTTGTTATGGCTTCACTCAGCCTGCGGACGCCCAATCATCCGTGCACCACATTCTGCCCATGTGCATGGGCGGCTGCCCCCACCGCCATATGGTCTCCGGCGAGCGCCGTTGCCCCTGGTTCAAAGACGACCCCGATGCCTACGTCCTCGCCAAAACTCGCGACGCCCGTAAGAGCCGCCAATAAAACCTCCGGCCCTGCTTGGCCCTGGGAATAAACGTCAGACTTGCCCGATTCACGCTTCGCGCAAGGGCCGTTCTACTTCCCAAACCTGATCTGTCTGTCGCACAGCTCAAGGGAGCCTGGGATACCTCTTTGATATCTTCCACGAACTACTGGAGTGCGGCACAGTCGGATGACTGGACCGTTTTCGTTGGAGCTTGGTTGTTTGCCTGTGTGAATGGCGTATTTGCTTTAGCTAGCGGTTGCGACGCCTTGTTGCGGAAATGCTAACTGATGCAACTACGCCACCGGCAACACTCAGGGCGACTGCTATCGCGCCGTTGTCGCCCGTAGCGGGTAGGGTGGTCCTGGCTGGTTTAGCTGCCGTTACTGCCTTGGTGGAAACGGGATTTGCCGCGGGCTTTTCTGTCTTGGGCTGCGGTGTGGGCTCGGGCTTGGTTTCCGGTTCGGGTTTGACCTCTGGGATCGGCTTAACACTTGGATCGGGTTTGGAACCGCTCGTATCGGTTGCAATCAAGTGCACGTCACTGTCGAAGATGTAACGGATGTAGTAATCGTGCCGCGTCTCGTGCATAATCCCTTGCCCGCTGTCGAAGTCACGGTCAACGTGTGTGCCAAGGTGGGCTGAGCTGTTGAGGTTCAGCCTGTAAGGGATTTGGTCGTCGGCGTAACTGCCTGTAAAGACTACGGTTGCTCTAACGTGATTGTCGATCATGGTCAGGGCAATAGAGACGCTGGCCTCTTTGGGGTTCTCGGTTTTTATAAGGCCTTCGGTATCGGTGTCGATCTTGAAGAGAAGGACGGTGTCGTTAAGCCCGTAGATGAAGTCTTCGGGTTTGTCGGGGAAATCGTATACAAACGCCTCATTCTGGACCAACATAAAGGCAGGAGGGAGCTCCAGGTCATAGTTATGGTCGACAACGGTGGTAGCTGTGAGGCTGCCTTCCGCGTTGGCTTCGTCGCAGGTAATGGGTGCTGCGACATCGGTTTCGGGCATTTCTGTCGCCAGTGCTGCGCAGGGTAGCAAAAGCAGTCCTGCCACAAGAATGCTTACTCCGAAGGCGGCGATTCTGGCGTCTGCATGACGCTTGACGTCGCGGATAGACAGGCCAGTCCGTTTGTTATGGGTCTGCGGTGCAACATGCTGTCCATACATAAGACACTCCTTGTTCGTAGGCCGGTTTCCGCGGATCTATATTGCGCCTGGCCGATGCGGCTAGGCTCTTTCACGCGAACGCTTATGCGAGCAGGGAGAAAGCTCAAGCTAATTTTCTCACAGTCGATACTTTGCGAGCAACGATTTGCTGTTCAATTCTCGGAGAGAAAATCAAGGTGGCCGAGGAGTTATCAGGCAATGAGATTGTGTCTAGAGAACACGAACGAGAGATGCGATCTACAGACGACTGAATAGCTCTATCCGTTTTGGTTACAACGAAATGTATGCCGCGCGCCTGCGGCATGAAGAAGGGAGATTCTTATGAATATCGTTGTATTGAGCGGTAGCCCGCGCAAGGGCGCCAATACCGACACCATGGTCGAGGCGTTTGCCGAGACCGCGCGCGAGGCCGGCCATACGGTCGAGGTCATCCGCGTTGCCGGCAAGAAGATTGCTGGTTGCCTGGGGTGTCAGTACTGCTTTGCCCATGAGGGTGCCTGCGTGCAGAAGGACGACATGGCCGGTGTGCTCGAGACACTGAAAGGCGCCGATATGGTTGTCTTCGCTTCGCCTATCTACTGGTTTGATATCACTGCGCAGGAGAAGGCCGCCATCGACCGCCTGTATGCCTTCGGTGCTACGGGCTTCCCGTTCACCAAGACGGCCCTTTTGCTCGATAGCCATAGCGAGGGCGTCTATGATGCGGCGATCGCTATGTACAAGTCAACCTGTGCGTACTGCAAGTGGGAGGACCAGGGCATTGTCACCATCAGCGGTATGACCGAGCGTGACAGCATGGTCTCCTCGCCCAAGTTGGAAGAGGTGCGAGAGCTCGCTCGCAAACTCGCCTAAGGACAAGAAGAACGCATGGCAATCAGCGTTGGCGGAAAGCCTACTTCCCTTACCAAGAGGATTACTGATTGCCATGCGTTGATGTCCTTATGGACAATCTCCGCGTGCTAGGAGACTTTCTCGCTCAGGAACTCCCTGAATGCGGGGATGTCAAAGCCAACGAGACCACGCCCACGTTCCCCGATGACGCCGTCCTCGAGAAGGCGGCGTTTGTATTGGCTTGCGTAGTTGCTGGCGACGCCCATGCGTTTGGCTATCTCCGAGACCCTGCTGGGGCCAGAATCGGGCAGCATCGCGAGTAAAAACTCAATGTCTTTATCGGAAAGCTCTCGATAGGTCGTTTCGAGAATGCGATCACGCAGCTCCATGCGTGCGAGTAGGGAACCCTGCTGGACATCGGATGCACTGATTTGGGGCGAGTTCTCCGAAACATCCCAAGTGCGATATCCGACGAGCTGCATCATGTAGGGGAATCCGTCGACGGCCTTCACAGCATTCTCGAGCGCTTCTGGTGTGATTGAACGTCCTCCGGCCTCAACGGTTTTGCGAAACGCGTTTGCAATTTCAACGTCAGTGATTCGTCCTAACTGATGATATTGGGAACGCCTGAGGAACGAGACGGAATCGTTACGCAGCAACGCCGATACTTTGTAGGGCAGTCCTGCCATGAGTAGGGCAACTTTTTTACCTTCGCGTACAAAGTGCTGGTAAACAGAGGCAAATTGAAGCATTTCTTCGAGATCGACGGTGACTTCATCGATGGTAATGAGAAGTCCGATGTCATGTTTTTCGAGTTGCTTAAAGATGCCATTCATGCGCGTGCGCCAGTTGCCCTGAGCCTCTTGAGCATATGTCCAATCGATGCCCACTGGACCAATTTGAACGCCGTTTATGCGCGCATGAGGCTGTGAGAGGTAGCTATCTGCGGCTTCTTTGGTTCGCTCGATAATATCTTCGAGCATGCCTGGCATGGCGGAGACATTTGCTGCGATCCAACCGTGTTCAAGCGCCGTTTCTGAAAGGAGCGAGAGAAGCGCCGTCTTGCCCGTTCCCCTTGCGCCCGTAAAAATAGTCGACAGGTTTGGATCTCCCGGGCCGTTGATAAAACCACGGTTGATGTCACGCAGAATATGCTCGCGACCCGCTAGAAAGGGAGGGACGCTTCCGAACGTCGGGGTAAAGGGGTTCTTGCTGTACTCCATGGTGACTCCTTTGCAAGTTTTGCTAATTTTTGCAAGTTTTGCTAATTTTTGCAAGTTTTGCTAACAGCTGACCAAAGGGCATCGAAGCAGTGACGCTGACATTTTTTACGCAGAAAAATAAGCAGAAATCAATTTATCTGCGTTAAAAAATAGTTGAGAAGAAAAACGACGAGTCCCGGGCGCAATGCCGTTGCGTTCCGGGCCTCGTCGCTTTGAGAAGTATCTAACGGTCTCGTTGCCGTGGCACCTAGTCAAACAGGCTCGGCATGTCGTTTTCCTTCATGAGGGCACCGGCAGAAGGCAGGCTCTGTGCGGTGAACTTCTCGGCCGAGACGCCGGCGCCAAGAATCTCCTCGGTTGTGCCGACGGTGGTGACCGAGCGGCCCTTCTTAGCCGTAAAGGCCTGGACGCCCTGCGTGTTGGTGGTCGTCTTGGTCTTGAGCAACGACGTGTTGAAGTTCATCAGGCGATAGTCGCTCGAGACCAGTGCAATATCGCGATCTTCCTTGAGCACCTGGGCATACAGCAGTTTGCTGCCGCCGTAGATGGCGTTCTTAAGGCGCTTGCGGTTGGTCTTGGTAACGTATCCGGCAAGTGCGACGCGCACCACACGACCGTTCTCAAAGACAAACAGCACGTCGGCCTTGTAGTCCTCGGGGTCGATGACCCAGATGACACCCTCGTCGGGTTCCATCTCAAGATCGGTCGGCAGGTACGAGCCCAGCTGGGCCGACTTGGTGTCCTCAAACGCCGCAACCTTGCACTTGTACACCTGGCTCTTGTTGGTAAAGACCAGCAGCTCGTGGGTGTTGGAGGACGGGAACTCGATAAAGGGTTTGTCGCCGTCCTTGTACTTGAGCGTGGTCGCCTTCTTGAGTACGCGGTCCGTCATCTTCTTAAGGTAGCCATCGCGCGAGAGCATGATGGTGACCGGGTACTCCTCGACCTCGGGTTCCAAGCTCACCTCGATGACCTCATGGGGCTCGATCCTGCCCGTGCGGCGCGGCATCACGTACTTCTTGTTGACGGCGGCCAGCTCGTCGCTGATGACCTTCTTGATATTCTCCTCGCTCGAGAGGATTTCCTCGAGCTCGGCAATCTCGCCTTCGAGCTTGGCGATGTCCTTGGTGCGGTTGAGAATGTACTCCTCGTTGATGTTGCGGAGCTTGAGCTCGGCAACAAACTCGGCCTGGGTCTCGTCGATGTCGAAACCCTTCATAAGGTTGGGTACGACCTCGGCCTCGAGCTTGGTGCCGCGGATGATGGCGATGGCCTTGTCGATGTCGAGCAGGATCGCCTCGAGGCCGTGCAGCAGGTGCAGGCGCTCGGACTTTTTACCCAGGTCAAAGTTAATGCGGCGACTCGTGGACTGAATGCGCCACGCAACCCACTCGTGCAGGATCTGGCGCACGCCCATGACGCGGGGATAGCCGTCGACCAGCACGTTGAAGTTGCAAGAGAACGAATCCTGCAGCGTGGTCGAGCGATAGAGCTTGGCCATGAGCTTGTCGGGGTCGACACCGCGCTTAAGGTCGATGGCGATGCGCAAGCCCGAGAGGTCGGTCTCGTCGCGGATATCAGCGATCTCCTTGACCTTGCCCTCTTTGGAGAGCTTGACGATGCGCTCGATGATGACATCGGTCTTGGTGGTGTAGGGGATCTCGTAGACCTCGATGATGCGCTCTTCGGGAATCCAGCGCCAGCGGGAGCGGATCTGGAAGCTGCCAAGGCCGGTCTCGACGATCTTCTCCATCTCCTCGCGGCGATAGATAATTTCGCCGCCGGTCGAGAAGTCGGGCATGGGCATGTACTCGAGCAGGTCGCAGTTAGGATCCTGCAGGTAGTGCATGGTGGCAGTGCAGACCTCGTTGAGGTTGAAACCGCAGATGTCGGACGCCATGGCGACGCCGATGCCCTTATTGGCCGAGACAAGGATGTTGGGGAACGTGGTGGGCAGCAGGCGCGGCTCCTTCATGGCGCCGTCGTAGCTGTCAACGAAGTCGACCGGGTCCTTGTCGATGTCCTTGAAGATCTCGGCGCTGATGGGGGAGAGCTTGGCCTCGGTATAACGCGAGGCGGCGTAGCTCAGGTCGCCCGAATAGTATTTGCCAAAGTTGCCCTTCGACTCAACGAACGGCGCGAGCAGCGCCTCATTGCCGGTTGCCAGACGCACCATCGTCTCGTAGATCGCGGCGTCGCCGTGCGGGTTGAGCTTCATGGTCTGGCCCACGATGTTGGCGCTCTTCTGGCGCTCGCCCTTGAGCAGACCCATCTTGTACATGGTGTAGAGCAGTTTGCGATGCGAGGGCTTAAAGCCGTCAATCTCGGGGAATGCACGCGAGACGTTGACGCTCATGGCGTAGGGCATGTAGTTGACCTCGAGCGTCTGCGTAATCGGCTGGTCGGTGACCTCGGAGTGCAGGCCGATGACGTTCTCGGCGTTGACCTGCTTTTTCTTTGGCTGGTTCTTCGTCTTCTTCTTTGCCACGATTTCCTCTTGAACTTCTTATGGGCCGTCGTTATCGATTTGCTGCTATTGCAGGTCCAGCTGGTCCAGGTATTCCTTGCCGTGCTCGGAGATATGGCGCTTGCGGCCTGCCTCGTCGTTGCCCAGCAACAGGTTGAACATGGTCTCCATCCTGGTGACGTCCTCGGGCTCCACCTTGATCAGGCGACGCGTCTCGGGGTTCATGGTGGTGAGCCACATCATGTCCGGATCGTTCTCACCAAGACCCTTGGAGCGGTTGATGGAGCACTTTTGGTCGCCAATCTCCTTGAGGATGCCGTTCTTCTCGAGCTCGGTGTAGGCAAAGTAGGTCTTCTCTTTGCAATTGATCTCGTAGAGCGGCGACTCGGCGATATACACGTAGCCTTCGTCGATAAGCGTGGGCACCAGGCGGTAGAGCATGGTGAGCACGAGCGTGCGGATGTGATAACCGTCGACGTCGGCGTCCGTACAGATGATGACCTTGTTCCAGTTGAGGTTGTTCAGGTCGAAGTCGCCAAGGTTCTTGATGCGCTTGTCCTTGATCTCCACACCGCAGCCCAGCACGCGCATGAGGTCCATGATGATGTCGGACTTAAAGATGCGCGGGTAGTCCTCTTTCAGGCAGTTGAGAATCTTGCCGCGGACGGGCATAACGCCCTGGAACTCGGCATCGCGCGACGTGCGGATGGCGCCTGCTGCCGAGTCGCCCTCTACGATGTAGATCTCGCGACGGGTTTTGTCCTTGGAGCGGCAGTCGATGAACTTCTGCACGCGGTTGGCCATGTCGGTCTTCTGCTGCAGGTTGGTTTTGATGCTCTGGCGCGTCTTTTCGGCGTTCTCGCGCGAACGCTTATTGATGAGCACCTGCTCCATGATCTTGTTGGCGGCATCTTTGTTCTCGATCAAGTAGGTCGAGAGGCGCTCCTTAAAGAATGCCGTCATGGCCTGCTGGATAAAGCGGTTATTGATGGCCTTCTTGGTCTGGTTTTCGTAGGACGTCTGGGTGGAGAAGCAGTTGGTCACCAGCACCAGGCAGTCCTGGACGTCCTGCCACTTAATGCCGCTCTCGTTTTTGTTGTATTTGCCCTGTTGCTTGATGTAGGCATCGATGGCGCTGGTCAGAGCGCTGCGAGCGGCCTTTTCGGGCGAACCGCCGTTCTCGAGCCACGATGAGTTGTGGTAGTACTCCTGCATCATGAAGGTGCGCGAGAAGCACATGCATGCGGTGATCTTTACGTTGTAGTCGGGCAGGTCCTCGCGGTCGCGACCGCGACGGTCGGCCTCGATAAAGAAAGGCTCGGTGAGGTAGTCGGTACCGACCTTTTCGAGCACGTAGTCCTCGATGCCCTTGGGATAACAAAAATCCTCTTCGGAGAACTCGCCGTCATCGCCCTCGATGCGCAGGCGGAAGGTCACGTTGGCGTTGACCACGGCCTGGCGGCGCATGGTCTCGCGATACCACTCGTGGGGGATGCTGATGGAGGTAAAGACCTCAAGATCGGGACGCCACTTGATGGTGGTGCCGGTGCGTTCCTCGTCGCTGGGCTCAATCTCGAGTGCCTTTTTCTTGGCGCCGACGACCTTGCCCTTTTTAAAGTGCAGGGAGTACTTGTTGCCGTCGCGCCAAACCGTGACGTCCATGTACTCGGAGGCGTACTGGGTCGCGCACGAGCCCAAGCCGTTGGTACCGAGCGAGAAGTCGTAGTCGCCGCCCTGGTTGTTGTTGTATTTGCCGCCGGCGTAGAGCTCGCAGAAGACGAGCTCCCAGTTAAAGCGCTTCTCGGAAGGGTTCCAGTCGAGCGGGCAGCCACGGCCATTGTCCTCTACCTGGATAGAGCCATCGCGAAAGGCGGTAAGGGTGATGAGCTTGCCGTAGCCCTGGCGCGCCTCGTCAACGGCGTTGGACAGGATCTCGAAGGCGGCATGCGCGCAGCCATCGAGTCCGTCCGAGCCAAAGATGACAGCGGGGCGCAGGCGTACGCGTTCCTCGTCCTTGAGCTGACGAATACTGTCGTTACCATAGTTTGCGGTGTTTTTTGCCATACTCGCTCTCTCGGTGCTCCCTTGCTGCGTTTAAGTCATATAGATAGTCAAGGTAGCATAGCCCAGCCCACAGGCGATTCCAACCAACACGAAATCCATCGAACAATCGTTCGATTAGATAATGAATGCTTGGAATGCGGGAGGGACCTGTCCTGTCCTATCCAAACATCTGCGGCAGGTCGATGAAGACGGTTCGATCGCTTTCGCCAGCTTCGAAGCCCGAACGGGAGAAGAATCCATAGCGATGGCACTTGAGCCCCGTTGCCTCGACTTGGGCGATTTCCTCGTCGACCATTTTTTGCGTGATGGGGGATTTGCGGAACTTTGCTTCGTAGAATGCGTAGCCCTCGGGGTCTTGCGTTACCACGTCGAATTCGCCGCTCGTTTTGTTTGCGGGATCGTCGTACCAGTACTTGCCTATGGCGTCGAAAGCCGGTTCGATCTTGCCGGTCCTGTTCTGCCGCACGAGGTATTGACGGCAGATCTCCTCGAACATATGAGGAACGTAGTTTTCCTCGAAGTCTTGGGAGACGTGACGATCATAGAAGACTTCCGGGTCGAGCAGCTGACGCGCTGAGGCATTGCGGAAAACATAGCGATAGTAAAAGAGCGAAAGCGGATCCACTACAAAGTAACCAGACTTGCGCTTGTTCGTAGGGTCGTTGATGGGTGCACGCTTTTGGACGATTTCGAGTGACATGAGCTTGTCGAGCACGTCTGCCATGGCCGGACCGCTCGAGACGTGCGACTGTGCCAGCACGTCCCCCCAACGGGAGTAACCTTGTGCGAGAGCCCCGAAAACTTCGTTGGCGTTGGTCATCTTCGAGATCTCGGCGTTGAGATAGGACGGCACCTCGCTTTCTAAGCGGGCGCCAGGTTCCGTGACGAGCCCGATGATGTTGTCGCGTACGCTTTGGGATTGATCGATGAGGCGATTGTAAAAGGGGATGCCGCCAAAAACGCTATAGAGCCGCACCTTGTCCTCGGGCGAGAACGCGGGATAGAACTTCGCAGCGTCAAAGTAATCCATTGGCTTAAGCTCAAGCGCGAGATCAATTCGCCCGTAGAGGGGGCTTTCATGCTCGATGAGGGATTTCATAATCTCAACGTAGGAGCCGCACAGGACAATGTTTAAACGTGAGTTTTCCCTGTGAGCGTCGATTGAGGTCTGAAGAATGCTGTCTAAGCCTTTAACCGCATCTCTCAAGTAGGGGTATTCGTCGAGAACGAGGGTAATGTTCTTGTCTTTGGCTTGGGCAAACAGAAATTCGATGAGCTCGCGGATGCCTGCGAAGGCGAGCGGAGGAAAGCTCAGCGCTTCAGCAACAAGGACGGACAGACTCTCGAGGTTGTCTGCCTCGGAGGTTTGGCGGCACTCGTAATAGACCGTTGCGACGTCCGACAAATCGGTTAGTGCCTGCTTGATGAGCTCGCTTTTTCCGACGCGACGCCTGCCGTAAATGAGAACATTGCGCTGCTCGGGTGCTTTGAGCGTTTTCTTAATACGGGCGAGTTCACGCTCCCTGCCAATGAATTCCACTTACTCGGTTCCTTCCGACTCGGTTTTGTCCGAGTTAATTGTATCGCATGAATCAGTTTATGCTCGAGTTTACTCGGACAAAACCGAGTCGGTTCTGTCCGAGTAAGTTTGAATAGTGAACCGAAGTTGTAATGTCCGCATGGCGATGACGAATATGGTTTTCATAATGACAGATATAGTTGACATCTTCTGATGGATGCAATATATTTCTGTCATGTTGCAACGGATATCTGTCCATTACTACGAAAGGAAATCCATGCCGGGCAAAAAGAACCTACGCATGAAGGCGGCGCGCGCGGCGGTTGGCCTTTCGCAAGCTGACTTGGCCGAGGCCGTGGGCGTTACGCGCCAGACCATCGGCCTGATCGAGGCGGGCGGCTACAACCCCACGCTCAATTTGTGCGTGGCGATCTGCAAAGCGCTACGCGTTACGTTGAACGATCTGTTTTGGGAAGACGGGATCGACGTCGACCCTAACGCTCTTTAGGAGTTCGCTATGAAATTTGAAGATTTAAAACTCGTGCAAAAGTGGCGTGAATATGCCGGCCCAAAGGATGAGCGCCTGGAGGC
>NZ_JBDMHB010000018.1:0-39258 GCF_039752955.1 Collinsella aerofaciens | reverse complement strand
GGTAGCCCGTACCAGATTCGAACTGGTGATCTCCGCCTTGAGAGGGCGGCGTCCTAAACCGCTAGACGAACGGGCCACATGACATCTGCACTGCCGTGCTGCGAGGAAATATATTACGGGACAAAAAACGTCAGCGCAAGAAGAAATTCCAAATTGCCGAAAAATTGTCGGCAGGTTATGGAACACGCAGGTAAACTGGGTAGCTAATTCAAGTTGAGATGGAGCAAAAGAGCTTCGCGCTCATTGGGAATGTTGTCTTCAATCACGGCGTCGAGGGCCGTGTTGAGTAGCTGCCCCAGTTCCGGCCCGGGCTTGACGCCGGCGCGAATCAAGTCGCCGCCATTGATGGCAAGCATCTTAAGCGTATAGGGCTCCCCCGCCGCAAGCAGCTCGTGAGCCAGCGCGCGCATCTCCTCGATCGTCTCGACGTAATAGAAACACGAAGGTGCCTTGCCGAGTGTGTCGGCACGCTTAAGGTCCATGAGCTCGTCCATCAGACGCGGCGTATCGACACCCTCGCCCGAAAGCGCGCGCATCATATTGAGCAGGCAGGATCGCTCGGAACGCAGCGGCTTGTCATGGTATTTGATGAGCAGGCACACGTCGCGCACCAAGTCGTGCGAGAGCGCCAGGCGATCCATAATGACGCGCGCTTTCTTGGCGCCGAGCTCGGGATGACCGTAGAAGTGTCCGCTGCCGGCGTGATCGACCGTAAAGCACTCGGGCTTGGAGACATCGTGCAAAAACGCCGCCCACATAAGGCTCGACGATGGCGCGACGCCGTCGCACAGCGCCAGCTCCCCTGCCACCGTCAGCACACGGGCGATATGCTCGTAGACGTTAAACGCATGATAGACACTGCGCTGATCAAACCCGCGAGCGGGCGCGAGCTCGGGCACAGCGGCACAGATGAGCTCGGGATAGCGAAGCATCGCGTCTCCCCCATGACCGGTCGAAAGAATGCCCTCGAGCTCAATACCCACACGCTCGCGCGCCACGGCATCGAGCAGCGGCGCGCGCTCGGCAAGCGCACGCTTGGTCTCGGGCTCAATCATAAAGTCCAGACGGCAGGCAAAGCGCACAGCACGCAGCATGCGCAGGGCGTCCTCGTTAAAGCGACGCTTGGGATCGCCGACAGCGCGAATCAGCTTGCGCTCCAAGTCACCCTGGCCGTCGTAGCGGTCGACAAGCCCGCGCTCGGGATGCCAGGCCATAGCGTTGACGGTAAAGTCGCGGCGCGCCAGATCGTCCTCGAGCGAGGCGGCACGCTCCACACTCTGGGGATGGCGACCATCGGTGTAAAAGCCATCCAGACGGTACGTGGTGACCTCGATACGCTCGCCATCGGAAATAGCCGTGATTCCGCCAAATTTAATGCCCGACTCCACGACCGCGATACCAGCGGCCTCGAGCGCCACTTTGGACTCCTGCCACAGGCCGCTGCAACACATGTCAACATCGTGGCTGGGGCATCCCATCAGGGCGTCGCGCACCCAACCGCCCACGTACCAGGCCTCAAGACCGGCCGCCTCGAGCGCACGCAGCACTCGCAGGGAGGCATCGGTCGGGTGCGTACCGTTGAGCGAAACATTGCACATACCTGTGGCCTCCTGCGGCTATCAAATTGGTTGTCGATTGCATCTGCAAGAAGTCTAGCAAGAAACAGCCTCCCCTGCACACGCAAGTCCGATAAACAAAAACGCATCCGTCCTGTTCCCAAGACGGATGCGAACCACTCGAAATACTCAAGCTTTAGGCCGGAGTTAGCAGACCTCGCGGATAGCGATGCCCTTCTTATACTCCTCGACCTTGGCAAAGTCGCCCAGGCCCGGGCACTCGACCACGTTGGCGCCGGTAGCCATCGAAAGGCGCAGGGCGTCCTCGACGCGCTCGGGGGCGTCGTGCCACACGGACAGGAAGGCAGCGAGCGAGGAATCGCCGGCGCACACCGTCGACAGCAGCTTGACGTCGAAGGTGCGGTTGGCAAACCAGATGTGCTCGCCGTTAGAGAAGTACGCACCAGCGCCGCCAAGAGTCAGCAGCACATTCTTGGCGCCCTTGGCGTGCAGCTCGGCCATCGCGCCCTTGACGGACTCGTCGTCGCCACCGCTCACCTTAATGCCAAAGATATCGAGCAGCTCGTCGTCGTTGGGCTTAATCAGCAGCGGCTCCATGGCAATGAGGTCTGCCAGCTGATGGCTCGAGATATCGAGGACGAACTCGGCCCCCTTGGCCTTGACGCGGCGCAGGACCTCGGCCAAGAAGCCCTCGGAAGTGTTGGGAGGCAGCGAGCCGCTGATGACCAGGCAGGTCATGTCATCAAGCGAATCGATGAGCTCAAACATCTCCTGCTCGTTGGCCTCGTTGATGGCGGCACCGGCGTTGACCATGTTGTACTCGGTGTCGGGTCCGGCATTGAGGAACACATTGACGCGCGTGATGCCGTCGGTCCAAACGGGCTTGACGGGCACGCCCAGGGCCTCGGCGCCCTTAACGATAAACTCGCCCGAGAAGCCGGCGAAAAAGCCCAGGATCGTGGTGTCGACACCGTAGTGATCGAGGGTGAACGAGACGTTGAGACCCTTGCCGTTGGGCGTGTAGACGGCGTTACGGGTACGCGTGACGGTGTTGGCAGCAAGGCCGTCGCAGGAGATGTTGTAGTCAATGGCGGGATTTGCAGTGAGCGTGTAAATCATGAATGTTCCTTTCACGAAGTAACGTGTTGGTGAAAGTATATTCCACCCATCGGTAAAAGGCTAGGACAACTCGGTGAACGGTGTGGAAGCGATGAAGTACGGCAGAACATCTCTCTCCAATGACGGAACAAAAAGGCGCCCCAGCCGAAACCGGGGCGCCACATGCGCACGAATATGTCGCGTTTCGATTACTGACGATCGAGCTTGCGGACAGCAACGCGCTTGCTGTACTCGTCGACGTGACCGAAGTCGCCGATGCCGACGGACTCGGCAACGTTGGCGCCGGTGGCCATAGCGAGCTTCATGGCCTCCTCGACGTTGTCACGATCCCTGTACCACTTGTGCAGGAACGCAGCGAGGGTGCAGTCGCCGGCGCAGACGGAAGAAACCAGCTTGATGTTGAACTCACGCTTGGCGTACCAGATGTCCTCGCCGTTGGAGAAGTAAGCGTCGCCGCGGCTACCACGGGTGAGCAACACGTTCTGAACGCCAGCGTCGTGAGCCATCTTCATGGCAACGCGAACCTCGTCGTCGGTGTCGACCGGCACGCCGAAGATGGCCTTCATCTCGTGATGGTTCGGCTTGATGAGCAGCGGCTTCTTGTGAGCGAGCTCCTTGAGCTTGTCGGAGGACAGGTCCAGGACGACGTCGGCGCCACGAGCCTGAGCGTGCTCCATAACCTGAGCCAGGAAGTCAGGCGTAGCTTTGGGAGGCACGGAGCCGGAGACGATCAGGCACTCGAGATCGCCCGCGGTGTCCAGGATGTTATAGAGCTCCTCCTGGTGCTGCGGCGTGATCGGGGCGCCGGGGTTCAGGATGCCATACTCGTGCTGGCCATCGTTGACGTAGGTGTTAATGCGCGTGATACCGTCGGTCCAGACCGGGCGGCAGAGGCAACCCAGGTTCATGACCTCCTCGACGATGAACTTGCCCGTGAAGCCAGCGAAGAAGCCGAGCGCGACGGTGTCGACGCCCATCTTCTTAAAGGCGAAGGACACGTCGAGGCCCTTGCCGTTAGCCGTGTAGCTGGCCGAGCCGGTGCGGACGTTCTCGTCGGGCTCGAGCGGAGAGCTCGAAACCGTCATGTCGACAGCCGGGTTAGCGGTTAGCGTGTAGAACATTTACAGTACCCCCTGTATATGTGAGGGCCGCGTGGCCGGCCCATTCCAACCACGCGGTTACCTCTGATACCAAATTAGCGAGCTGCGGACTCGAGCAGTGCCTTGACCTCGGCGGCGGTGTTGCAGGCGAGTGCCTTCTCGGCGAGCTCGTCGCACTCGGCCTTGGTCCACTGGCTGATGGTCTTGCGGGCGCGCAGAATCGACGGAGCGCTCATCGAGAACTCCTCCAGGCCCCAGCTGATCAGCAGCGGCTCGAGCAGCGGATCGGCAGCGGCCTCGCCGCACATACCGACCATGATGCCGGCCTTCACGCCGCTCTCGATGATGTTCTTGAGCGAGCGGAGCACGGCGGGATAGTAAACCTGGTACAGGTTGGAGATGGTGTCGTTACCACGGTCGGCGCACATGGTGTAGCCGATCAGGTCGTTGGTGCCGATGGAGAAGAAGTCGGCAACCTCGGCAAGACGGTCTGCGAGCAACGAAGCGGCGGGCGTCTCGACCATGATGCCGACCTCGATGTTCTCGTTGAACTTACGACCCTCTTCGGTCAGCTCGGCCTTGCACTGCTCGACGAGCTCCTTGACAGCCAAGACCTCCTCGACGCAGGTGACGAGCGGGATCATGATCTTGACGTCACCGAAGGCGCTAGCGCGCAGCAGAGCGCGGAGCTGGACCTTGTACTGGTCGGGATTAGCCAGGCAGTAACGCACGGCGCGGAAGCCCATGAAGGGGTTGTCTTCCTTGACCATATGCAGATACGGAATCTCCTTGTCGCCACCCACATCGAGCGTGCGGATGATGACCGGAGCACCCTTGAGCGCGCTGGCGACCTTACGGTAGGCGTTGAACTGCTCCTCCTCGGAAGGAAGCTCAGCAGAGTCCATGAACAGGAACTCGGAGCGGAACAGACCGATGGCCTCGGCGTCGTGATCGAGCGCGTTGGGCACGTCATCGGGGTTACCGATGTTGCAGGCGATGATCTTCTTGATGCCATCGGCAGTCACGGACGGCTTGCCACGGAAGGCCTCGAGGGCCGCCTTCTCGGCAGCGAAGGCCTCGGCCTTGGCGGTATAGGCAGCGAGCGTCTCCTCGTCGGGATCGGCCTCGACGATACCCTTGCCACCGTCGACGACAACGGTCATACCGTTGCGCAGCGCGGTGCAGCTGTTGGAAACCGAAAGGACAGCCGGGATCTCGAGGGCGCGCGCGATGATCGCGGAGTGCGACGTGCGGCCACCGGTCTCGGTGACGATGCCGGCAACGTGGGCCTTATCGATCGTGGCGGTCATGGACGGCGTGAGGTCGTGCACGACAACGACGGTGTTCTCGGGCAGGACGGAAAGGTCGACGACCTCCTTGCCCAGCAGCTCGGCCAGAATACCGGTGCGGATGTCGGCGATGTCGGCCGCGCGCAGACGGAACATCTCGTCGTCCATGGACAGGAACATGTTCTCAAACATGGTCGAGGTGTCCATGAGCGCCTGCTCGGCGCAGGTACCACCGTCAATGGCGGCGTTGATGGCGTCGGTCATACCCGGATCCTGAGCCAGGACAATATGTCCGCTCATGATCTCGGCCTCGGCCTCGCCCACCGTCTCCTTCATGTGGTCGGCCTGAGCCTGGGTCTTCTCGCAGAAGACCGAAAGAGCGGACTGATAGCGCTCCTTCTCTGCTGCCGAATCAGCAACCTCGTGCGGCTCAAACGTCAAGTCGGGATCGACGGCGACCATGACGGTGCCGATACCGATGCCCTCGGAAGCGTTGACTCCCTGATACATTCCCATTCCTCTCTCCGTGTCATGTGATAAAGCGTTTTGCCATATCCATGACAAAAGAGCGCAGCTACCTTACAACAGGTCACTGCGCCCCCAAATATGAACTTAGTTGTTCAACATGCGACCCGTTTGAGTTCTACTCGCCAAGACCGCTCTTGATGAGCTCGATGGCAGCAGCCAGAGCCTCGGCCTCGTCAGCGCCGTCGCACTTGACCTCGACCTCGGTACCGCAGGGGATACCAGCAGCCATGAGGGCCATCGGGGACTTGCCGTTGACCTCCTTCTCGGGGGTGACGACCGTCACGTCACAGGCATACTTGCCCATGGTGGAGGCGAACAGACCAGCCGGACGCATGTGCAGACCCTGAGGATTAACGAGGGTAGCCTTCTCAGAAACCATAGTTGACTCCTTTTTGTGTTTAACCCCTGTCATGCATGTGGCAGGAGTCAGATTCACGACGTTGTTTATATTAACTCACATCAAACGGTTTTTCATTATGTTTCGGGCGAATTGTTGGACAGATGTGTTTGTCGTCCGCTTGCTCGCCCACAGGGGCCCGTGCGCGGCCTGTGAGATTTCCTGCTCTACAGTCCTGCTCGCACGAAGAGCACATTAAGTGCTCTTCGGCTCGTGCGGAACTCGCGATAAATCTCACAGGCCGCGTCCGGGCCTCCGTGGGCGAGCAAGCTGGGGAAACTCAGTCGGTCCAGAGTAATATCGTGCGAACGGAATTCTGGCTAATGATCTGTTCGCGACAAAGACTCGATAGGTAGCCCCCTCTATGCCCTTTTATAAGTTGCGGTGAAATAGGGATTGAATTTGGGGTTGAATCGTTTAAACAGTCCCTATTTCACCGCAACTTATGGGAGGGATAGAAAAAAGGCGGGGGCTCCTAGTGGAGTCCTCGCCTTTTGTGCAGAGGGCGATGTTATTCGCGAACTGCGGGATTAGATCAAGCGGGCGTTGATCGTCTTGGCGATCTCGGCGGCGTCAGTGGAACCCTTGACGGTGGAACGGAAGTCCTCGTCCATGAGCGCCTCGGCGACCTTGGACAGGATCTTGAGGTGCGTAGTGCCAGCCTGTGCACCCGGGATGAGCAGCGCGATGGCCACGTTGACGGGAGCGCCGTCCATGGTGTCCCAACCGGTCACGCCGGACTCGTCCTTGACGACGATGACGGCGGCCTCGGTAATGGCGTCGGACTTGGCATGCGGGATGGCGAAGCCCTCCATCATGCCCGTGGTGCCCTCGGCCTCGCGGGCCAGGAAGGCGTTCATCACGGCGTCGGCGTCGCCGGCGATACCGGCCTTGACGGCCTGGTTGGAGACAAAGCTCAGAGCCTCGTCACGAGAAGCGAAGTCCTCGGCGACAAAGACGTTCTCAACCTTCACGAAGTCGGCAGCCTCGGCCTTGGGGGCCTCGACGGCAGCGGCCTTGGGGGCCTCAACGGGCTTGGCTACAGGAGCGGCCTTCTGATTCTTCTCGAAGTCGTACTTCTTGAAGGCCACGAACAGGATGCCACCGACCACAGCGCCGATGAGGATCGCGAGGACCCACAGCGGACCGTTCTCGACAACAGGCAGGACCAGGAAGCCGCCGTGAGGCGCCGGATCGTGAACGTTGAAGAAGATGGTCAAGATGGAAGCGATGGAAGAACCGAGCATCATGATGGGCATGACGGGCCAGATGTTCTTGGTCATGAACGGAATGGCGCCCTCGGTGATGTGGGTGCAACCAAGGATGAGGTTGACGATACCGGCGTCATGATCCTCCTGGCTGAAGTACTTCTTGCCGACAACGACGGCGAAGGTGGTGATCAGCGGCGGAACGATGCAAGCGGCGGAGACGGCAGCCATGAAGTTGGTGCCGAAGTTGTAGGTCTCGGTGCCGACGCCAGCTTCGAGAGCGGTACCGAGCAGGAAGGTGCCAGTAGCGTAAGCAGCCTTGTTGACCGGGCCGCCCATATCAAAGGCGCACATGCAGCCGATGGCCAGGCCAAGGATCACCGGACCGGAGTTACCGAGGCTCTGCAGGAAATCCATCATGCCCTGGTTAATGGCAGCCATGGGGCCGGAAATACCGAGCATGACCAGGCCGACGATGGCGGTAGAGCACAGCGGATACAGGAAGATTGCCTTCAGGCCATTAAGGCTCGCGGGAATTTTAGAGAAAGCCTTCTCGAGCAGCAGGATGACATAGCCAGCGAGGAAGCCGCCGACGATGCCGCCCAGGAAGCCGAAGCCCACACCCGAGCCTCCAGCGTCGATCATGCCGGTATCGGCGTTGATGGGAAGACCCTGGATGGCAATCATACCGGCAACAAAGCCGGGGACGAGCGCCGGGCGCTTGCCGATGGACTCGGCGATGTAAGCGGAGAGCACCGGAACCATGAGGTTCATGGCGATACCGCCGATAATCTTGAGCATCGCGGCAAAGCTGTTGTAGTCGGCAGCCGTCGAATCAAAGGACGTGATGCCCCACAGGAACGAAATGGCGGTCAGAACACCACCGGCAACGACGAAGACCAGCATGTGGCTGACGCCGTTCATGAGGTGCTTGTAGATGACGTGACCGATGGACTCCTTCTCCTCGACCTCGTCCTCGACATCGGCGGCAGCGGCAACCGTGTCGTCGCCCTTGGCGGCGAGCGCGCGGTCGATCAGCTTTCCGGCGGCCTCGACGGACAGGGCCTTGGAAACACCGACGGAAACCATGGGCTTGCCGGCGAAACGCTCAGCCTGGACATCCTTATCGGCTGCGACGACGACGGCCTTGGCACCAGCGATCTCACTCTTGGTGAGCTCGTTCTCGACACCGACCTGGCCATGTGTCTCGACCTTAATGGTCAGACCACGCTCGGCAGCAGCCTTCTCCAGCGCCTCCTTCGCCATGAAGGTGTGCGCAATGCCGGTCGGGCAACCGGTCGCGGCGATGATGTCAAACTTAGCCATGTGTCCCTCCTTCTTGAGTACAGCGCCCGCGGGCGCTCCCCTACACGCGCTTCGATGCGCGTTTTTCCACAACTGAAAGATACCAACCTACCGTCCGCGTGAGAAGAGCTAAGGTGCAAAGCTCCGGTGAAAGGTTCTTTCATAACCGTAAACGGTAAGTGAAAGTTTACCATCAACACTTGAAACGGCAAGGTGTATCTTGTAATTGAAAATGCCCGTATACTATGGCATGGCGTAGTAAATTAGATTTTCATGCCAACCAGGAGCCATCCATGACCGATAGTAGCAAGAGCGCACTTTCCCTCATTAGTACCCATCAGGGATACAGCGAGTCCGAGCAGCGCATTGTCGACTATATATTGGAGCACCAGTCCGAGGCGCCACGCCTCACGGCGGCTCAGCTCTCGCGCGCCGCCGCCACGTCCGAGGCGACCGTTTCGCGCTTCTGCCGCAAGCTTGGCTTTGGCAGCTTCCGCAGCTTTCAGTTTTCGTTGGCGCGCGACTTGGAGAGTCAGCGCAACGAGGGCCTGACCGACGAGGTATCGCTCGACAACATGGAGCAGAGCCTTAAGAACATCCTGGCTGCCAAGGTGAGCGAGCTTAATGCGACCATCGACGGGATCGACCACGATACGCTGGCGGCTGTTGTGCATGCCCTTAAGCATGCAGGGGTTATTGAGTTTGCAGCTGTGGGCAATACGAACGCGGTCGCGCTCGATGCGACGTTTAAGTTTTCGCAGCTGGGCCTGCGCTGCATGGCGAGCACCATTAGCGAGACATCAATCGGCTTTGCGCTCACGTTGCGCCCGGGTGACGTCATCGTGCTAATCTCAAACTCCGGCAAATCGCGCCGACTGAATCGCATGGCAAAAGCGGCTCGCAACTGCGGCGCAACCGTAGTCGTCATCAGCAGCGACAGCAAATCCCCGCTCGCGCGTCTGGCAGACTACACTTTTAATACCGTCAACCACGAAGCGCTGCTGACGACAGGCGACTTTGCGTTCTCTAAGATCAGTGCCACGATGATCATCGAAGTCATCTACAACTTCCTGCTGCCCGAGATTGAAGACGCTCGCGAACATATCAGCTACTACGAGGAGCTCATCCAGCCGGATAAGGTCGTTGAGTAAAACGCGTAGTGGGACAATAATTTCAGTCTATTTTGTCCCATCAACACCGCTGATACGACCTAACCTCGAGCTTCTTTGAGCATCTGCTTTGCGTGGGCCAAGCTTGCCTCCGATTGATCGCCGCTCAACATGCGGGCGATCTCGGCGGTACGCGCTTCGCCGGTTACCTCGTCCAAATGCGTCTGGGGAACATCGCCCGGTTCCTTGCTGACAACATAATGCTTGTCAGCCATGACGGCGACCTGCGCCAAGTGGGTTACGACAATCACCTGATGCGTAGCGGCGAGATTTGCCAGCACGCCCGCGAGCGCACGCGCCGTAGAGCCGCCGACACCAGCATCGACCTCGTCGAACACCAGTGTATCCACGCCATCCGCGTTGCCGAGGACAACCTTGCTCGCCAGCATAACGCGGCTGAGCTCGCCACCCGACGCAATACGGCGCAGGGGACGCGGCGTCAATCCAGCGCCGCTGCGATACAAAAGCTCATAGCTCGAGGGGCCAGCAAGCGTCCACTCGGCGCGGGGAAGATCACGCGACTCCCAGACGAGTTCGGCGCCCCCCATTTCCAGACGCGCCATTTGGCGGCCAACCTCATGACAAAAACGCGGGGCCGCCGTATTGCGTGCACGTTTAAGCGCCTTGGCGGCGGCGAACAGTTCATGCTCCGCTGCGCCAAGCGCTTCACGCGCCTTCTTGATCTGCCCATCACCATCGTCTACCAGCGACAACAGCTCTTGTGAGCGATCGCGCATGGCAAACACGTCATCCATGGTAGGACCCCACTGACGCAGTAGGCCCTTGAGGTCTGAATATCGCTCGCGCATGCGAGCGAGCTCGCGAGGGTCAAACGCAACGCCATCGCGATAAGCACGCAGCTCGTTGGCACAATCCTCAAGTGAGATGCAGGCATCCGAAAGTGCATCGGCGATGTCACCGAGCTTGCGGTCAACGGTCGCCATGCGTGAAAGCTCGGCAACGGCGCCATTCACGGCATCGAGCGCTCCCCCTTCGGCAGCAAGCGATGCATGGGCCTCGTTGGCCGTCGCAACCAAGACCTCGGCGTGCTCCGAGCGCGGCAGCAGCTCCTCGAGCTCCTCGTACTCGCCTGGCTTGGGGTCGACCTCGGTGATACGCTCAAGAGCAAAACGCGCTTCCTCGACGCGACTTCCCTGCGCGCGTGAGGCTTCCTCCACACGGCGAAGCTCCTTGGCGGCGGCACGCGAAGCCTTAAAGCAGGTGCGATACTTCTCGAGCGCCTCAAGCGGCGCGCGCCCAGCCCAAGCATCGACCATGGCAACATGGTGCGCCGGGTCGAGCAGACGCTGATGTTCATGCTGGCCGCATAGATCCATCATCACGCCAACGCGCTCCGAAAGCTCGCGCACGCTGGCGATGCGGCCGTCAATTTTTACGCGGCTGCGGCCCTCGGCAGAAAGGCTGCGCTGTACGGTAAAACCCTCCGTGTCGTGCGGGCCGTCAAACAGGCGCGCCTCGACGCTGGCAAGCGCCTCGCCCTCGCGAACCGTCGACGAATCCGCGCGCTCGCCCAAAATGAGCTTGAGCGCCGAGAGCAGCGCGGTCTTGCCAGCACCGGTCTCGCCGGTCAGGACGGTCAAGCCGGTACTCGGAACCAACGTCGCCTCGCGAATGAGCGCGATGTTGGAAACCTGCAGCTCATCGATCATGGCGCACTCCATAGAACACGCGGCTCACCGAGTTATAGAAGCTCTCGGGGCCGTAATCCAGCAGCAGCACATCGCCGGGACCGCGACGAACAGCCACGCTCTCGACCGTGCCATCGCAGGTAATAAACTGTCCGTCGATAGCGATGGCAGGCACGCTCGGGCGATCATCGGACATAAAGATTTCGACGACATCACTCGGCGAGGTCAAGAAGGCGCGAGCCTGAATGGTATGCGGAGCAATCGGCACGCAAACCATGCCCGTGTAATCAGGGCTGACGATAGGGCCGCCGGCGGAGAGCGCATAGCCCGTAGAGCCGGTCGCCGTCGACACGACGACACCGTCACCGCGCAGGCGATCGATATGATGGCCGGACACCGTGATGTCAAACTCGACCATATCGGACAGGGGCCCACGCGTGAGCGCCATATCGTTGAGGGCGAACGAACGCACGACATCTTTCGTGCCGTCATCGCGCACCGAGACGATATCCGCGGCGATGGTGGCGCGGCGGCTCACGTGGAGCTCACCGGACAGGGCATCGCTCACAACCTGCAAAATATCGCGTTCCTCGGGACTGGCCGCCGTCAAAAAGCCCAGGTGGCCATAGGAAAGACCCAAAATGGGAATCTCGCGGTAGTTGAGAATACGGGCGGCGCGCAGCAGTGTGCCGTCGCCGCCGAGCGTGATGACCAAGTCGGCATCGTCAACATCGGGCGTGCTCTGGATCTTGGAGCGCTGGTCGGCAGCCCATGCAACCTCGTAGCCCTGGCGCGTCAGCCAGAGCTCGAGCATCAGGCCGCTCTCGACCGCCTCTTGCTTGTAGTAATTGGGAACCAGAAAGACCTTCATAGCGTTGCCGCTTTCTCGCTCAAAGCCGATACCTGGGATTGCAACTCATCTTCGGCGCGCTCGCCGGGGGCAAACCTCGTGCCGTACAGGAAAAACTCAACGTTGCCCTTAGCGCCATGGATTGGCGACACGCACACATCGAGCGGGAACAGGCCCTTGGCGGCAAAGAGCTCAATCGCCGCCACGAGTGTATCGCGGCGGACGGCAGGGTCGGTCACGATACCGCCCTCGCCCACCAGCGCAGCCGGCGCTTCAAACTGCGGCTTTACGAGCGTGCAGAATGCACCCGTAGGCGCCAGGCACGCCAGTACCGCATCGATAATGTTCGCGATGCTGGTAAACGAGACATCACACACAGCCAGGTCGATGGCGCCGGCATAGCCAAGCTCAGGCAGCTGCGTCACGTTTGTGCGCTCATGCAGCGTCACGCGATCGTCCTGGCGAAGCGACCAATCAAACTGGGCACGGCCAACGTCGACCGAGACAACGGTCGCGGCACCGCGCTTGAGCAGGCAATCGGTAAAACCGCCGGTAGAGCAGCCTACGTCCAGGCAGGCAAAGCCCGTGGGATCGATACAAAACGCATCGAGCGCGCCCTCGAGCTTAAGGCCGCCGCGCCCGACGTACGGAATGCGCCCCTTAACGTGCAGCGGCAGGCCCGGCGTCACCTTGAGCCCCGGAGAGGTCAAACGCTCACCGCCGCTCGAAACCAAGCCGGCCATAAGAGTGCGAAGGGCATCCGCGCGATCGGCGCAGATGCCCTGTGAAATCAGTTCGTCATCGAGACGCACGCGTTTCATGAATGCCATCAACCATTCGTATCCGGGGATGCAGCCTGTCTATCTTGGGACTCGTTTGCCGCATCCTCATCGTATTCCTGCTCGAGCTTATCGGCCTCACGCGGCGTCAGCTCAAACTTGTCGACCATATCGACCGCGCGGGAGCCCAGCTCAATCGCTTCGTCGAACAAATCGAGCGAACGCTCCAAGGAGGTATCCTTGGAGCGAACGGTAGCGATGATCTGGTCCAGACGGTCCGAGATCTCGTCAAAGTTGCGGACAGAACCCTCTGGCATGGCTACTCCTCGACGGAGTCGGCCTCGACGGCCCCAGCAGCGTCCGCGTCCTCGGCAAGTACACCGGCAGCAGCCTGAGCAGCAGCGACCTTGGCGGCTGCCTCGGCAGCCTGTGCCTCCTCGCGAGCGCGATCCTCGGCCAGCAGCTCTTGGTACAGGTCCTCGCCCGGCAGTTCCTCGCTGCGAGCGATCTTGCCCAGCACGCCGTTGACAAACGATGCGGACTGGTCGGTACCATAAGCCTTGGCAAGCTCAACGGCCTCGTTGATGACGATGGCGTCCGAGACCTCTTCGTCGGTAAGGAAGCGCATCTCGTAGACGGCGATACGCAGCAGGTTGCGGTCGGCACCGGGCATGCGCATAAGATCCCAGTTCTTGGCGACGGCTCGCAGGGCACAATCGATGCGATCGATGTGCTCGTAGGCACCGCGGCAAAGCTCCAGTGCATAGGGGTCGAGGGGACCCTTCGAGATCAGGAAATCGCCCTCGAGGACGCGCTCGAGCGGACTGTCCGTGGCCTCGGCCTGGAACAGCAGCTGCAGCGCCTGACTGCGGGCAAGCGTGCGCCCGCGATAAACCTTAAGGCTCAAAGGTTACTCCTTGGGGAAAACGAGGCCGTCAATGCAAACGTCAACGCGCTCGACCTCAACGCCCACCTGAGCATCGATGGCAGCGACCACGGCGGCGCGAACGGCCTCGGCGAGCTTCTTGAACGGATAGCCAAAGAACACCACGACACGCACGGTGAGTGCGAGCTTGTCGCCGATGACCTCGGCCTCGACCGCCGGCTCGGAAGCCGGGGCCTTGGACGAGAGCATCATGGAGACAAGGTTGGTGGCAAGGTCCTTGACGCCAACGGAGGCGATGCCCTCGACATCCGACACGGCGCGCGAAACGATGGCGGTCAGAACATCGGGCGAAATGCCGATGCCGTCAATCTTGATTTCCTGGGGCATGAGTCCTCCTATAAGAGTTGGTTGTTAGACGCGGGAGACGAACTTGCCGTCGCGGGTGTCAACCTTGATGACCTCGCCCTCGTTGAGGTACATGGGGACCTGGATGACAGCGCCGGTGTCGATCGTGGCCGGCTTGGTGGAACCCTGGACGGTGTCGCCCTTAAAGCCCGGGTCGGTCTGGACGATGGTGGTCTCGATGAACATCGGCGGGGTCACGCCCATAAGCTCATCGTCGGCGAAGAGCAGCTGGCAAATGTCGTTCTCGCGCAGCCACTTGGAGTTCTCGCCCACCATGTCCTCGGGAACGGGAACCTGCTCATAGGACTCGTTGTCCATGAAGATATAGTCGGTGCCATCGTTGTAGAGGTACTGGAACTCACGGGTGGTGAGCATGACGCTCTCGAACTTGGTGCCGGCGTTGCAGGTGTTCTCGACGACGCGGCCGCTCTTGATGTCGCGGGTCTTGTAGCGCACAAACGCGCCGCCCTTGCCCGGCTTGACATGCTGGAACTCGACGATGGTGTAGACCTTGTCCTTGATGCGGAGACCGAGGCCGTTCTTGAAGTCGGCGGTAGAAATGGTAGGCATAGCGACCTTTCTTGTTATGGGCAGAACGCACAAGCGTCCAAATTACATACGATAGAAATTATACACTTGCAGACCGCGCCTGCGGCGAGCGCATAAAAAGAGAACGCGGGGCGCCCGAATTGCTCCGGACGCCCCGCCCAAAAATCTATCGAAATGGGCTAGCAGTCGATGACGTGCAGGTCGTGCGGGGTCTTGGTGAAGGGCTCGTAGCCGTTCTCGGTGACCACGCCGTAGTCCTCAAGGCGCACGCCGCCCACGCCGGGCAGGTAGACGCCGGGCTCCATGGTGACAACCGAGCCGATCTCGATGGTGTTCTTGCTGCGGTTGAAGTTGGGCAGCTCGTGAATGTCGATACCAACGCCGTGGCCCAAGCCATGGTTATAGTAATCGCCATAGCCGGCATCGCCGATGATCTTCTTGGAGAGCTTGAAGATGTCGTTACCCTCGACGCCCGGATGGATGGCGGCGACGCACTCCTCGTGCGTGCGGCGCACGAGTGCATACAGGTCGAATTGCTCCTGCGTGGGCTCGCCCATCACAACAGTGCGTGTCATGTCGGAGCGGTAATCGCAGTAGCCCGCGCCGTAGTCCATGAGGACAAAGTCGCCCTTCTCGATCACGCGGTCGCTCGGCACGGCATGCGGGTTGGCGGTGTTGGGACCGCTCGCCACGATGGAGCCGAAAGCAAGGCTGTCAGCGCCGTTGGCGAACATAAAGTTCTCGAGCTCGTTGCGAACCTGCTTCTCGGTCATACCAGGCTTAATAAAGCCGAGCATGTGCTGGAAGGCGGCGTCGGTGATCGACTGTGCATGGCGCATGAGCTCGATCTCCTCGGCATCCTTGATGGCGCGCATCTTGCGGATGTCGTCGTGCATCAACGGCAGCATACAGGCGACAGAGCGGTCCTCCAGGCCGCGCTGAATGCCCTGGTAGAAGTTGATCTGCATATCGTCCTCGACAGCGCAGACGCGGCACTTGTTGGCTGCAATCTTGCCAGCGACCCAGCCGGGGATGGTGCCCTCGTCCATGTCGAAGACCCAGGGGCTGCCGGCGGGCGTGTTCTCCTCAAAGCTGTTGAGGTAGCGCGAGTCGGTGTGGAACAGGCACTGGTCGGCCGTAATAAACGCAGCGTGCGGGAACTCGAAGGTGTAGTCGAAGACGCCCTTAACGCCCGTAAGCCAACGAAGGTTGGCCTCGTCGCGCACCACGATGGCGTCGTAGCCACGCTCGACCATAAGGGCACGGACACGCTCGATACGACCGGCAGGACCGGCAGCAAACTCAGACATGCAGATTCCTTTCTTGTTGTCTCAAAAAGTGCGGGACGGGTCTCAACCGAACGACGGAATCGCATGCGATCCGCAACCGATTGGAAACCCGCCCCTCAACATGATACGAAAGAGGATGGAAGTCAATAAATCTTAGAGAAGTTCTTTACGAGAAGCCAAGTAGGCGTGAGCATGGCGCTTAAGAACCTCGTCCTCAACGTTCGTTAGGCGAATGGCGCCGAGTGCCGCGGGCAGCGGCAACATGCTGCGGTTCGAGCGTGCAAACTGCTGCTTGCGGAACTCCTCGATATATGCGGCAGACTCCAGATCGAAGGCAAGTTCCTCGATACCAAAGTCCTCCAAGCAGTCATCGACCTCAAAGACGTAATCGATATCGAAATCGCAGACATCATGTGCAAGGCGTGCCTCAAAGCGCATGCCCTCGGACAACAGCTGGTAGGCAGGGGCCTGCGAAGCGGCATCGCCCAAGCAGGCGCGCAGGGTACGCTCCCCCGTCTTGCCAAAATCGAGCGCATGGCGAGCGCTCGGGTTCGTGGCCATCAGTACGTCCTTGCGGGCAGTCTGAGACCATTGAACGGCATTGACGAGCGCGACCTCCTCGCCCGCGAGAATCTCGGGGACGGTCTCAGTAAACTGATTCCAACGGGACTTACTGCTCGAAAGCATGGTGCCAACAAGTACCACATAGCCGAGCTTGAGGTCCTCGGGGTCCGCCTCGCGAACAAGGTCGAGGTCACACACGACCAAGCCCGGTTCGGGACGGAACGCGATAGCGGGAAGCGCATTCGACGACGAGGCAATGAGCGGCTTCATGGTCGTCGCGACCGTGAGCATGGCGTCGAAGGTCGTCGGCAGCAGCGCGCACTCGGTTCGGCCACACCACTGGTTGGCGCACCAGCTAACAACCGAGCAGGTTGCGGCATCGCCAACGGCGACAACCAGATCGTCGCAGGTAATGCCGTTGGCAGACAAGGCGCCAAAGATAGCATCGGCATCGGCCAGCGTGGCACCAGCAGGCGAAACCTCAAGGGAGAACTGCGACACGGCAAAACCGGCGTCGACCAGCGCATGCTCGACGACCCCATCAAAACGTTCTGACGAGGCGGAGTTCCAAACCACCATCGCGCGCTTAGGCTTGCCCACAGCCGAGGCAAACATACGCGACAGCTCATCGAACGCGCCCAATCCGACACGGACATCGACGCTGCGGTTTTGGAAATTGATCAGTTGGCGGCGAATCATAGCAGTCCACGCTCCAAAAGCATCTCGGCACAAAGGTAGGAAACGTCCTCGAAGGACTTGTTGCGAATATCAAGGGTAATATCGGCGGCCTGGCGATACAGCGGACGGCGATGCTCAAACAAGCGCGCGGCATGCTCGGGCGAGCGGAAATCGGGGCGCGTGTCGGACCGACGAATCTGGCGAATCGAATCCTCAAAGTCGCCCTCGAGGTACACGCACGTACCCATTTCGTGCATCAGCTCAATATTCACCGGCGTCTCGACGATACCGCCACCGCACGAAACCAACAGACTGCGCTCGCTTTGGAGCGAACGGAGCGCCGAGGTCTCGAGCTCGCGAAAACGATCCTCACCCTCGGTCTCAAAAATCTCGGTTACCGACTTGCCGCAACGGCGGACGACTAGGCGGTCGGTATCGATAAAACGCCGCTTGAACATAGTGCCGACGTTGCGCGCGAGCGTCGATTTGCCCGCGCCCAAAAAGCCGATAAAGAAGATATGGTCGCAGCCGTGTTTGGTGTGCTGGGACATGACGAGACCTATTCCTCGCAGGGAAGGTCGCGCAGGGCCCGGCGCTCAAAGATACGGAAGATCTGCGTATACCACAGGTCCTGCGTGGCCTGCGGCTTTACCAGGATGGTATCGACGCCGGCGAAGTTGCCGCTCCACACGTCCGTGTAGAGCTGATCACCGATCAGCACCGCCTCGTCGGCCGTGGCGCCGAGGCGCTTAAGACCCGCCTTGAGGGCAAACGGCGCCGGCTTCATGGCATGGCTGATGGCCTCGAGTCCCAGCTCGCGTGCTGATGCCATGACCTGGTCGCGATGCCAGTTGTTGGACACCATGCACAGCTTAAAGCCTTTGGCGCGGGCGGTATCGAGCCAAGCGGAAACCGCAGCGGGAACCTGCTCGGTGTCGCGCGGCACCAGGGTGTTATCGCGATCGAGCAGAATGGCGCGTTTGCCGTCGGCCCAAAGGGTATCAAGGTCGATGCGATCGACCGAGGCAACGTAACGTTTGGGGCTAAAAATCCTCATGCTAATTCCAAGACTGTTGATGCTCTTCGTAGGTTTGCGAGAAGTACTCCTCGTCCTGCGTAATGTAGAAATACAGGTCATCGGAGTCGGTCGGCTCAAGCGTGGCCTTGAGTGCCTCGAGCGACGGAGAGCAGATGGGCGTGGGTGGCAGACCCTCATGCTTATAGGTGTTATACGGACTATCGCTCTGCAGGTCGTCGGCGGTAACCTCGCCACCGGTGACATACATCATGGTCGCATCGCTGTTGAGATAGCGCAGACCATCGAGCTTGCCGGCAAG
Organism: Collinsella aerofaciens; assembly: GCF_039752955.1. GTDB lineage: Bacteria > Actinomycetota > Coriobacteriia > Coriobacteriales > Coriobacteriaceae > Collinsella > Collinsella aerofaciens_BI. Next base: position 20,580 of record NZ_JBDMHB010000018.1, on the reverse strand, counting down.
ACGGTTGTAGAAGACCGAGGCCACGTGCGCGCGCTGGTCGGCGTTGAGGCCCTCGCGCTCAACGATAGAGGCCAAGTTGACGATGTCGTAGTCGGACATCTCCACACCGTAGCGTTCCTTGATCTTGGCTTCGCAGCTCGCAAAGTCAAGCGACTTGTACTCGGTCTTAAACTGATCGAGCATAGCGCGAACCACGTCATCGGCCGTCGGCGAATCACCCAACGAATAAGTCTTGGGGAACAAGAAGCCCTCGAGCGAGTCGTTGGCGGCGCCCTTAAGGAAGCTATAGTCGTCCACGTAGTTGGAGGCCTTTGCCTGGTTGAGGAAGTCTTCCTTAGAGATGCTGTCGTAAGCCTGGGCCACACGGTCGGCGACTTGATCGACCGTTAGGCCCTCAGGGATAGTCAGCGCATTGGAGCCCGCGTTGGGGCCTTCCATGAGCTGCTGAACAACCTTGGTCGCATCCATGAGTGTGGTGAACGAATAAGTACCAGGCTTGAGCGACATATCGGCGTTGAGCTTTTTCACCGCCGCATAATAATCCTTGGGATTTTCGACGATATGGTTCTCGGAGAGAATCGAGGCGATAGTATCGCCCGAGGCACCGTCGGGAATCGTGATAGTAACTTGCTGGCCAGCAGCGACTTTCGCATCCTCACCGCCAAAGAAGCCCTTGACGGCTGGCACGACAAAGAAAACGATCGCGACAAGCGCAAGCACGGCGACGACGCCACCGATAATCATAGGCACCGGGGAGCTTTTCTTTTGTGTACCACGGCGGACGTGCGTGTTATAGCTCGAGCGCGTAGCCGGAGCAACGCCGTGGGAACCGAGAGCGTGATGCGAATGCGACTGGGGGGCCTGCACTCGCTGGGTAGATGCCTGCTGCTTAAAGCGGGTACCGCCTGCAGGCTGGGCCGAACGAGCAGAAGGCTGCTGAGCCGTCCGCTGAGCAGGCTGGGCCGAACGAGAGGAGGACTGCACCGGACGCGCGGCAGGCTGAGCTGCGCGCTGCGTCGGCTGCGCAGGGCGCTGACCAGGCTGAGTAGGGCGCGACGAGGGCTGACCCTGACGACTCTGCCGGCGCGGATCGGAAGCGCTAGGCATGCGAAACCTCCTCGTTTTTACGATCGAGCCATGTCTGCAAGAACAGGCTGGCGGCGATCATGTCAATCTTGCCCCTCATCTGCTTTTCGTTGAGTCCCTGCTCTCGCAGGATTCGCTTGGCCTCCTGCGAGGACAGACGCTCGTCCTCAAACTCCAGAGGAAGTTCGAGCTCGTCGGCAATCTTTTGGGCCACGGCGGCGACGCGCTCGGCCTGGGGGCCGGGCTCACCGGCCATGGTCAAGGGACGTCCGCTTACAAGGATATCGGGCTCATAGTCCTCCACCAGGTAGCGAAACGTCTTTGCCATGCCAGTGACCTCGGCAGCCGGAAGCACCTTGACAGGCATCGCCATCTTGCCATCACGGCTCGAGACGGCGATGCCAATCCTGGTCTCCCCTATGTCCAGCGCAAGCGCGACCACAGCGACTACTTAGGTTCTTAGGCGCCGAGCGCGGTCTTGGCGGCCGCAAGGGCATCGGCGATACCGGCAGCGTTCTTGCCACCGGCCTGGGCCATGTTGGGACGGCCGCCACCGCGACCATCGACCAGGCCCGCGATCTGCTTGATCACGTTGCCGGCGTGGAAACCGGCCTTCACGGCGTCATCGGAGCCGGCGGCGAGCAGGGCCGGGGTGCCCTTCTCGGTCACGCTGGCAACAACGCAGGCGACAGGGCCGGCGACCTTCTGGTGCACGGTATCCCAAACGTTGCGCAGGTCGGCGGCCTCAAGGCCCTGGAGCTCAGCGACGACGAGCTTATAGCCGTCGAGCTCGACGGCACCCTCGATGGCGCTGGAGATAGCGTCGGAGGAGCCACCGGTCAGCGCCTTCTTGAGCTTGTTAGACGTCTCGCGCAGCTCGGCCTGCAGGTTCTCCACACGAGCGGGAACCTCGTCAACGCGGCACTTGAGCGCAGCGGCAGCGGCGTCAACGAGTGCCAGGCGGTCGGCCATGTAGTCGAGGGCGCCCTTAGAGGTAACGGCCTCGATACGGCGGACGTTCGAGCCCGTGGAGGACTCGGAGATAATCTTGAATAGGCCGATCTCGGCAGTGTTGGCAGCATGCGTACCACCGCAGAGCTCGCGGGAGAACGGCTGGTCCTCGGCGCCCACGGAAACGACGCGGACGACGTCGCCATACTTCTCGCCAAACAGGGCGACGGCGCCGGCGGCCTTGGCCTCGTCGATGCCCATGACGCGGGTCACGACCGGCTTAGATGCAAAGATCTGCTGGTTGACCAGGTCCTCAACAGCCTTGAGCTGCTCGGAGGACAGGGCCTCAAAGTGCGTGAAGTCAAAGCGCAGGTGCTCGGGCGTCACCAGCGAGCCGGCCTGAGAGACATGCTCGCCCAGGACGTGCTTAAGCGCGGCGTCAAGCAGGTGGGTGGCGGTGTGGTTACGGCGCAGGAAGCCACGGCGCTCGGCGTCGAGCGCGGCGGTCACGGTAGCACCGACGGTCAGCGTGCCCTCGGCGGCGTGCGCAACGTGGGCATACAGGCCGTTGTGGTTCTTGGTATCGGAAACGGTCAGCGAAACGCCCTCGGCGGAAAGCTCGCCGGCGTCACCCTGCTGGCCGCCCATCTCGGCATAGAACGGGGTGCGGTCGAGCACGACCTCAACATCATCGCCCGCGGCAGCGGACTCGACGGACTCGCCGTTGCGCACGATGGCGACAACCTTGGCGCCTTCGATCACATCGTTGTCATAGCCGTCGAACTCGGTCGCAGCTACCTTGTCCGAAAGCTCGACCCACACATCGTTGAAGCTGCCCCAGGCGTCGCCCTTGGCATTGGCGCGAGCACGGGCCTTCTGGTCCTCCATGCAAGCGGTAAAGCCGTCCATGTCGACGTCGTGGCCGGCGGTGCCGGCAATCTCGACGGTCAGGTCGATGGGGAAACCAAAGGTGTCGTGCAGCTTAAAGGCGACATCACCCGGGAGCACGGCGCCATCGGCAAGCGCTGCCAGGGCCTCGTCCAGGTAGACGCGGCCGTTGTCGAGCGTCGTGGAGAAGCGCTCCTCCTCAGAGGCGACGATACCCTTGACGAGTGCGACGTTCTTGAGCAGCTCGGGATAGGCCTCGCCCATCTGAGCGTTGACCTCGTCGATGAACTTGGTCAGGAAGGCACCCTCGATGCCCAGCAGGCGGCCGTGGAACACGGCACGGCGGAGCAGACGGCGAAGGACGTACTCGCGACCCTCGTTACCGGGGAGGATGCCGTCAGAGATCATAAAGTCGACGGCACGGGAGTGGTCGGCGATGATGCGCAGGGAGCGGCTGGCACCGGAGTAATCGTCGGCGTCATAGGTCTTGCCGCTGATCTCCTCGCCGAGCTTGATGAGGTGCTGCATCAGATCGCCGTCGTAGTTGGCGGTCTTGTGCTGCATGATGGCGGCCATGCGCTCCAGGCCCATGCCCGTATCGAGGTTGCGGTGCGGCAGCTCCGGCATGGAGCCGTCCTCCTGGCGGTCGTACTGGGTAAACACGAGGTTCCAGAACTCAAGGAAGCGGTCGCAGTCGCAGCCGGGCTTGCAGTCGGGGCTGCCGCAACCGACCTCCTCGCCCATGTCAAAGTAGATCTCGGAGCACGGACCGCAGGGGCCGGTGGGGCCGGCAGCCCAGAAGTTGTCGTCCTCGCCCAGGCGGGAGATGTGGTCCTCGGCAACGCCCAGAGAACGCCACACGTCGTGGGTCTCGTCGTCCTCGGTAAAGACGGTAAAGTACAGGCGGTCGAGCGGCAGCTTGAACTCCTTGGTGATGAGCTCGAAGGCCCAAGCGCAAGCCTGCTGCTTGGAGACGCCGCCAAAGGAGAAGTCACCGAGCATCTCGAAGAACGACAGGTGACGGCCGTCCTCGCCGATGCAGTCGATGTCGTTGGTGCGGACACACTTCTGGCAGGAGATCGCGCCGATCTCCTTCATGGTCTTCTTGCCCTGGTAGTACTCCTTAAACTGGTTCATGCCGGCGTTGGCAAGCAGCAGCGAGGGGTCGTCGGGAACAAGGGACGAAGAAGGATAGAGCTTAAGACCGCGCTCCTCAAAGAAGTTGAGGAACTTGGAGCGGATCTCGGCCGTAGTCATTGACGGGTAGTCAGCACTCATAGAGGGAATCTCCTCGGTTTCACATCGAAACAGTTCAAACGTAACGATATTACCATCCCGCCGCGCAAGTGCAAAAAAGAGGGCCGACATAAAGCCGACCCTACAGCGAAAGTGCACGTTATTTAGGAGTATGCGATGCATTGAAAAAGGCTACTATAGAATTACATATAAGATTCACCCGGAAGGAGCGATCGATGAAAAGCAAACGATTTGTCCTGAATGCGCTTCTGGTTGTAGCACTTTTAGCGCTTTTGGCTTTCTCCTGCTGGTACGCAAACCAACCAGCATTTGGCTACGTATTGTATGCAGTAATGTCCGGCGATAAAGCCTATTACACTCTACGCGCAATTGACGTTCTCTTTTTCTATGTAGCCGGCCCCTTATCAATCGCTTTGCTCGCGTTTCTTGTCATTTACAACTTCAAGAAACGCTAGCGGTGACTATTTGGAATCCGAATCGTCCATGGAGCCGTCGATGCCGGTTTTGGTATCGTCGTCCGAGTTGGAGTCATCGTCCTTGGCGAAGGGATTCTTGAAAAAGCTCGTCGCATCGGGCTGCAGGCCCGAGAGCTTGATCCAGGGATTCTCGAGCTCGGGCTTGGGCATCGCCTGGGCCTCGGGCGCGGTCTCGTTGCCGATGAGCTCGGACTCGTAAATGAACGTATCGTCTCCAAGCGCGTCGTAGGCGGCGACCGGGTTACCCTCGGCATCGCGATACGGCGTGCCCTTAAACACAGCGCCGTCGTATGCCACGAGCTGACGGCCGGTCTCGTTCTCAAAGTAGTAGACGAAAATGCCCTTGAGGGCCGCGCAAAGCGGAATGGCGATGGCCATACCGATGGGACCCATAAGCGCCGAGCCAATAACGAGCGCAGTCAAACTCATGATGGGATGCACCTGCACCGAGCTCTGCATGACCTTAGGTGAAATGACGTTATCGGTGACGTTTTGAGCCACCATGGTCACAACGAGCGTCCACAACGCCAGCATGGGGCTGAACATAAAGCCAAGCACCGTGGCGATAGCCGCGCTTACCCAGGGACCGACAACCGGGACCAAGTGCATGATGCCGGTAAAGATGGCCATGAGTGCCGCGTAGGGATGGCCAATGAGCGTAAAGCCGATAAAGGCGAGGATGCCACCGCATATGGACGTCACGACCATGCCGCGCATATAACCGCCGACCGAGCGCGAAAGAATCGCGACCATAAAGCGGTACGAGGTCTCTTTTTCCTGTCCGATGATGGTACAGACCTCGTGGTGCATACGGGGATAATCGCAGGCAAGCCAGTAGGCAAGCACCAAACCCAGGAAGATTACGAACAGCTGCGAGGCCGTGTTGGTAATAAGCGGGAACACGCCGCGTCCGAGCTCAGCGGCGATTTGCGATACGTACTTGGACGCCACAGTAACCAGCGAGGACAGATTATCGTCCAGGTACTCCTTGAGCGGCGTGTTGTTGAGCGTCTTAGCGTGCGAAATCATCTCGTTGAGATCACCGCCCGCAACGCGAAGCTGCTCAGGCAGACGGCTCAGGACTTCCATAATCTGACCGAGCAAAATAGGCGACAGGATGCAGACGACGCCGACGAGCACTGACACAACCACGATCAGCGCGATGAGCGAACCGATGCCACGGTTGACGCCGTGATGCTCGAGCCAGTTAGTGATCGGCGACATCACAAAAGCGATGATGGAACCGACAGCGAGAAACTCGATAACCGGCGCCAGGATACCCATGAGGTTAAAGATGACGGCTGCGATGACAATGCTGCCGACGACAGCCCAAATGCGAAGCGTCAGAATACGAGTATCGCGCAGCGTGCGGTCGGTTTGTTGGGGGTGCTCAATCATGAACGAACCATCACTCCGTCGGGGTCGATCTTGTCCTGTATCTTCTTAAGGGTACGGCGCAGCAGGCGCGAAACCTGCACCTGCGAGATACCCAACTTCTTAGCGATCTCGATCTGGGTCATGCCCTTCACAAAGCGCAGCTCGATAACCTCACGCTCACGCGGCGAGAAATCGCGGATGGCTTCCTCGATCACCAGGCGGTCATCGGTAAAATCGAGCTCGTTGTCGTCATCGGCATAGCGGTCGAGAATCGAGGGGGCATCATCGGAATCGGACGCGCCAGGAGCCTCGATGGGCACCGAGGTATAGGCCGAAGACGATTCCATGGCCTCCAGCACCTCGTCGACGGTCACACCCAGGTACTCAGCGATTTCTTCAACCTTAGGCGAGCGCTGCAGCTCGTTAGTGAGCTTGTCGGTAGCTTGGTTAACCTTGGCAGAAAGCTCCTGCAAACGGCGCGGCACGCGCACGCTCCAGCCCTTATCACGGAAGTGACGCTTAATCTCGCCCAGGATGGTAGGCGTGGCAAACGTCGTGAACTCGAGTCCGCGCTCGGGGTCAAAGCGGTCGATAGCTTTGAGCAAACCCAGATAGCCGACCTGCATGAGGTCGTCGAGCGGCTCGCCGCGGTTCTTAAATTTGTTGGCAAGAAACCTTACCAGGTTCATATGGGACATGACGAGCTGCTCACGTGCGTCCGGATCACCGGTCTCTTTGTAGCGACGAAACAGCTCGCGGGTTTTCTCCTTGTCCCAAGCGGTCTTACCGCTCCGGGAACGTTCGGTCATATTAGATATCCGCCTTGAGGTCGAGGGAAAGCGTCAGGGGCGCCGCAGTCTTTTCGTAGGAATCGCACACGCTTGCCAGAATGAGCTCGGCATACACGGCAGCCTGATCATCCTCATCGACAGTCGCCTGGTCACCAAAGGTAAAGGTCATGCCCACGTGCGATTCGTCGACGTCGAATTTGATCGAAATGTCGTCAGAATCAACGGCCGTGCAGCCAAAGATGAAGGCCTCCTCGGCAGCCATACGGATATCCTCGATGCGATCGACGGACATAGAGCACAGCGCACCGACATTTGCCGCCGTCATGCGCACAAGGCGCGCCAGACGCGGATCCCCGGCAACAGTCAGCGTGATGGGGCAAGTTGCTTCGCTACTCATCGCAGGACTCCTCGGAGGTCTCGGCGGGCGTATAGGTATAATACTGGGCTGCTTTAGCCGCAGGCTTCTGCGCATCATCGTCACCAGCAGCGGTATCGTCCCCGGCTTCGCCAATCAGGACACGCTCGGTCGGCTGCTCGGCTTCGGCGGCTGCGGAAAGCTTGCGCTCGGCGTCGGCCGCGGGAGCCTTCACCTTGTTAAAGAGTTTCTGCACGGCACCAGCAGCAGAATCAGTCACGCTCGATACGGCATTGCTGGCCTCGGCCACGCTGCCCGTAACCTCGGAAATGTCGCGAACCACAGCTTCGACCTCTACGAGATTGGAGGTAAGGGCGTCGACGGCGGTCTTGCTCGACTTGAGGAGCGGCTCAACCTGAGCCAACGCTGGGGTGAGCTCATCGACAGCGCCATCGAGCTTTGCTACCACCGGCTGTGCCTCGGCGATGGTGTTGTTAAGGTCGCTCACCATCTTGTCGAGCGAATCAACGACGGTGCGGGTCTTGCGCAGCGTAAGCGCGAGCTCGATAACAGCCCACACGCCGGCAACGGCGAGCAGCAGCAGGGCGATTTGAATGGGACTCATACAAGCCTCCCGAAGGAATCGAAATACAGACGCTTTTCATGGTACCCCAAAGAAGGGGAAAGATACCCAAAGGGAATGTGCGAGGTCCCAAGGACCTACTTGGGCGCGTTTCCGCTACGGTCGCGTTCGCTTTGCTCTACGCGCCACTCTTCCCAGCCGCGGCCGGCAGGCTGCCAAAACGCACCGCGCTCCAGCCCCTCGGGCAAATAGCGCTGATCGACCCAGCCTTCGGGATAATCATGCGGATACTTATACACACCGTATTCGTCGCTACCCGGACGATGACGATCGCGCAGATAGCTCGGCACCTCGCGCAGCCCACTGGAATGAATATCGGCCAACGCCGCATCGATCGAAGCCTCGCACGCGTTGGACTTAGGCGCCAGGCACACATAGAGCGCAGCCTGAGCCAGGTTAATGCGGCACTCGGGATAGCCAATGACCTCGGCAGACTTAAACGCGGCATGTGCCACCAAAAGCGCCTGCGGGTCGGCGTTGCCAACGTCCTCAGAAGCCTGAATCATAATGCGACGAGCGATAAACTTGGGATCCTCCCCCGCGTCAATCATGCGCGCGAGCCAATAGATCGTGGCATCGGGGTCGCTTCCGCGCATGGACTTGATAAACGCACTGATGATGTCGTAGTGCATGTCACCGTTTTTGTCATACGAAAAGCCACGACGTGGATTGGCAATCTTCACGTCGTCAACAGTGATGGGATAGCGCTCCCCCGCCGCCGGCGCTGGCGTCCCTTCCGTATCGGGACGTGTGACGGCAATCTCGCTCGCAAGCTCAAGCGTCGTGAGCGCCGATCGAGCGTCACCCGCTGCCAGCGTGCAAATGGTCTTAACCGTATCCTCATCGGCCGAGAACTTACCGTTCAAACCCTGCGGCGCCTCGAGCGCACGCTCAATAAGCGTGGCGATATCCTCGTCTTTAAGATGCTCAAGTTCCACCACGCGACCGCGCGAGAGCAATGCCGAGTTGACCTCGAAGTACGGATTCTCCGTCGTGGCGCCAATCATAATGACGGTACGGTTCTCAACTGCATGCAGCAGAGCATCCTGCTGCGACTTAGAGAAGCGGTGAATCTCATCGATGAATAGAATGGTGCGGCGGTCGTAGGTATTCAGGCGCGTCTTGGCCTCATCAATCACGCGGCGCAAGTCCTTCACGGTGCCCGTCACAGCGCTGACCTCGACAAACTCGCTCTTAGTATGGTTGGCGATAATATGGGCCAGCGTCGTCTTACCCGTACCAGCCGGCCCATACAAAATCACACTGGAAAGCACGTCGTGTTCGATCGCGGCACGCAACCATGAGCCATTACCGACGGCCTTTTGCTGGCCCACATACTCGTCGAGCGAATTGGGGCGCATACGCACCGCAAGCGGCGCATTCTGAAAGGAACGCTCGCGCGTCGAAGCAGAAAAAAGGTCGTCCATAGCCATCCCGTGTATCAATCAAAAACGTTTTCAACTAACCAGTATACCGAAAGGATACGAACTACCGTTCGTTAATATAGGTACGATGCGGAAACTTTAGACCCGGGAACAGCTTGCTCGTCAGTTCGCAGAAATAACCGTCCGTCATGCTCGCGATATAATCCACCACGGCTTGATCCTTGTTCTCCTGCCAGGCATAGGTGCGATCGTAGTAGGAAAGCTGCTGCTCAATGCGCGAAATATGGTGCTTAAAGATGTAAGAGGACTCGTCACCACTGTTTAGATCCCGCAGGCAACGGTCGTAGAGCTTTTCGAACGCCTCGCGCAGCTCCACCTCGGAATCGCCTTCGATACCGCCCTTGCTATAGATCTTCTCGTAGTTCTCGCGCTTGGCTCGGCGGATTTCCTCAAACAGGTCCTCGCTCATCTCGATGCGCGGCTTACCATAGCTGTGCTCAACGATATCGATGGAAGCGTGCGTAAGGATCCAACTGTTGTAGGCACCGCCCCGGCCATCATCAAAAGCGTCGGGTGACAGCAGGCCCGCCGCGATCGCATCCTGACGGTCACGACCGACGTAGGCAAGAATATCCGAGATGCGAACGACGCAGCCCTCGAGCGTCATGGGACGCAGATGCTCAATTGCGCTATAGCCCGTGGCAATGCAATCCTCAACCGTCTGGTCAAACTGGTCAAAGGAGCCCATGTCCGAGAGCTCAAACACACGCTGCTCGTACTCGCCGTTATGGCATAGCACGCCGTCGAGCGTCTGGAGCGACACGTTGCGGCCATACAACGCGTCGAGCACGCGGACCGACTGCACGTTATGGAAAAAATAACGCCCCGTGCGCTCATGATAGATATCGTTGAGGAAGCGCTCGCCGGCATGGCCGAAAGGCGTGTGTCCCAAGTCGTGACCCAGGCCAATCGCCTCGATCAGATTGCAATTGAGCCCCAGGGCGCGACCGATATCGCGCGCAATGCGGGAGACAAGCTGTACGTGCAAACCGCGGCGTGAAAGATCATCATTGCTACGGAAGCTAAAGACCTGCGTTTTGCCTGCATAACGGGTGTACGCCGGAAGATGAAGTATCTTTTCGGTATCGCGCATAAACGCCGGACGCATAAGCGTGCCTTTGTCGGCGGCGCGATCAATACGACGAATGACCTGATCATCGTTGCAACGATACGAGTTGACATAGCCCGAAGCACGATCGGCGGCAATGCGCTCGACAAGCTCGGGCGACAACGCCGAGGGAATACGGTCCATGCGCGCCTTAATGACGGCCGTTTCTTGATTAGATTCCATGGCATGCTCCTTAAAAAGGATGCGCAATCGGTTACAAAGTGCAGCCCACGACCTCGATTATGGCAAAAATCGGCACTAAAAACGGGAGCAATGGCAGGGAGCGCGATTTTGTGAAGAGGCAGGAAAGGGCCAGAGCCAGGAGTGCGACGGCAAATGCCACGATGCCACCCATAGGGTCGAGCGTGCAAAGCGCGAAGAGCGCCTTGGCATCCCCCATGCCGATGCCCGGGATTTGGCGAAGACGACGCCAGAGGGACTCAGTCAGCACGAGAGCAAGATACACAATGACGGCAAGACCCGCGTGGTCAAGCGCTGTGTTCAAACCGAGGTCGAGCCAGACGCCTGCAAGAGCCGCCACCGCACATGCGCCGGCAAGCCCATTGGGAAACCGTCGCTCTCGGGCATCAATTGCCACGCCGGCAAAGATGCAAATCCAAAACGGGATATAGACCATCGGACGCCTCCTCGAGCTGCATCGCAAAAGCAAAAACCACCACAAAGGTGCCTGTCCCCTTTGCGGTGGTTTTGGTGGTGGTTATTTGGCGCCTTGCATGACCTCGTCGAGGGTGACGTTTACGGCATGCTGGGTAGGAACCCAGTCGACCTTCAGGAACAGCGCGGCCACCGTGATGGGGATATAGCTGAACATAAAGATCGGGAAGGTAAACAGGTTAGTCACCAGACGCCACTTTTGCGCGCAGTGAATATGCTTGTACTCAAAGATAGTCGTGAGCAGCGCCAGGATAAAGAAGGTCTGGTACATCATGGCAAAGGTCATAATGAGCGACGCGGCACAGGCCTGCATCTCGACTTCGGTAGCCAAAAAGCCGTGCGAGAGTCCACCCACGATCAGGAACGTCGCATTGGCGAGCATCGAGATGAGCGACAGCAGCATACCCGGGGCGATCGTCATGAACATGTCGTAGGCGGCAAAGCGATGGTAGCGGAACGTCGATTTGACAAGATGCTTGCCATAGGTAAAAAAGACCTGGTAGAAGCCCTTGGTCCAGCGCATGCGCTGTTTCCAGGATGCCTTGAACGTCACGGGCTGTTCGTCAAAGAACTCCGCCGGCGCATAGCCAATGCGAATGCCGTGAATGGCGCAGAACGTGGTGAACTGAATATCCTCGGTCAGCGTGTGGAACTGCCAGCCGTGCATGCCCTCGATAACACTGGCGGAGATGAGGTAGCCCGAACCCGAGACAGCGCAAGAAGTCTTGCAGATATTGCGCGCGTTGTTGAGAAAGCGCGCCTCGCGCAAATACCAGGTAGCATTAGCTGCCGAGATCCACGAGCTGCCAAAGTTCTTGGAGTTGCGATAGCTCGTGACCACATGGAATCCCTGGTCAAAGGCATCGTTCATCTTGGACACGTAATCGCGGGATATGACGTTATCAGCATCGAAAATAAAGTAGCCCTCAAACGTGTCGGGATACTCGTTAAGGATGCGGTCAAAACCAAAGTCCATGACCCAGCTCTTACCCTTGCGGGCCAGGTCGTTGCGCTCATAAACGATGGCGCCCGCCTCGCGCGCGAGCTGCGCCGTGTTGTCGGTGCAGGCATCGGCGACCACGAAGACCTCGATAAGCTCGGACGGATAATCCTGGTCCTTGATGGAGCGAACGAGGTTGGCAATCACGGCCTCCTCATTATGCGCCGCGATAAAGAAAGCATAGCGATGGAGTTTTTTGGCCTTAGGAGGCGCGACCTCGCCACGAAGAGCGCCAATGACAAAGAAGACCACCTGGTACAGAAAGCAGACCGTGAGCAGCGTGACGACAATCTGGTTGAAGATCACAATAGGTGTGTTGGTTTGTAAAAAGGCGAGCATGCAGGCTCCCGAGAACGCGTTACGTAAACAACCGTATATCTTACCGCAGGCTAATCGAGTTCAAGAAACCACCTAATACTGGCTAGACTTCGAGAAGACCGAGCTGCGGAACGATTTCGTCGCCAGCGGCAGTACGACCGAGTGAGCGAGGAGCCAGGTCGTCGAGAACCGCGGCAAGATCCCACGGCAGCTCATCGCGGCACTCAATACGCTCCCCCGTCACGGGATGGTCGAATGTGACGCGCCAGGAATGAAGGAATTGCCTGGTCAGACCCTGATCGGCGCGTGCATCGCACTTGCCGTAGAGCGGATCGCCCACGCAGGCATGGTTGATATGGCGCATATGCACGCGAATCTGATGTGTGCGGCCCGTAAACAGGTGGCACTCGACGAGCGTATAGCCGTCATCAAAACGCGTGGAATCAAAGCGCTCAAGGACCTTAAAGGTCGTAATGGCCTGACGCGCGAAAGGATCGTCCGAAACCGCCATCTTGACGCGGTCGCGCGTGGAACGGGCAATACCGGTATTGATGGTGCCCTCGTCCATGGCGATGTGCCCGTGGACAAGCGTGATATAGCGACGATCGAGCGTGCGCGTGCGAATGAGATTTTGAAGCGCGCGCTGCGTGTCGTCGTCCTTTGCCGCAAGCATGAGACCCGAGGTATCGCGATCCAAACGATGCACGATCCCGGGGCGGTCCTCACCCTGTACGGTACCCAGATGGTCGATGCCGCAGTGGTAGACCAGAGCGTTCGCAAGGGTGCCGCTCTCGTGGCCATGGGCGGGATGGCACACCAGGCCCCGCTGCTTGGAGAGCACGATAAGGTAGTCGTCCTCGTAGCGGATATCGAGGGGAATGGCCTCGGGAATCACGTCGGTCGGGTCGTGCGGCTCGGGCAAGTCGACCGAGATGCGATCGCCGGCGCGTACGGCGTACTTTTTAGAGAGACAAGTCTCACCGTTGACGGCAACGGCGCCTCCCTCGATCAGATGCGCGCAGGCAGAGCGCGTGGGACAGCCATCGTTGGCGCCCAAATAGGCGTCAAGACGCTGGCCAGAGCAATCGTCGGCAACAAGAATATGGATGTCGGCCATTAACGCTCATTCCTTTCGCGAATCTTGCGGGCACGCTCCCCACGCTGTTTGGCTTTGCGTTTGGCGCGGGCTTCGTCACGGGCGTTGAGCTCAGCGGTCGCATCGACCTCGCGAGCAGCGGGACTCAAGAACATGTACCCGATGAGTGCGAGCACGACGCCCGCGGTAATGCCGATATCGGCCACGTTAAAGACAGGGAAGTCGATGAAAGTGGTGGCAATAAAATCGGTCACAAAGCCAAAAGCCAGACGGTCGATCGCGTTGCCGATGGCGCCACCCGCAACCATAGCCATGCCTACCACCTCAAGACGAGCGAGCTGAGGCGCACGGAGCAAGTACACGGCAATGGCGACAATGACCGCAAGCGCCAACACAGCGAACGCGACGCCATGACCCTCGCCCATGCTAAAGGCGGCTCCGATATTGCGGACAAATAGAAAGTCGATCACACCGGGGATAACAGTCACATGCAAAGCGTCGCCCACGGCACGAACCGCAAGCTTGGTCAGCTGGTCAACAAGCAGCACAACCAGCGCCACCCCACCAGCAACACCCAACCGCCAACGCAAAGGCGGCGTCATATCCCCAGTACGACCCAAATCAATCCCCTGCCCTCAGAACAATCGAATTCCGTTTAACGCAATTATCCATCTTATATTGCCACATGCAGAGCGCACGACATATCCACCAACACAAGCGAAATAACCAGCATAAAAAGAAAGCGGCATTCCGAAAAACAGAATGCCGCTTTTATTCAGCGGAGCAAATGGGCCGAAGGCGCCCAAATTCTACCTATAACTAAAATGCCGAGTTACCGTGCCTTAAAGGGCATTCGCACACCTCTCGCAGATATGTGCGTGGCCGTTGTACTCGCCGACGGTGGTGCGGTAGTTCCAGCAACGGTCGCAGCACTCGCCCTCGGCAGCTTCAATGGCAACGGAGAGTTCCTCGCCCTGGGTCAGCTCAACATCGGAGACGATGTAGAACTCGGCCAGGTCGACGGCCTTATCACCGGTCAGCAGCGCGTACATCTCGGCGGGAACGACCGCCTTGACGCGGACCTGCTGGCTCTTGGTGAAGGTGCCGGCAGAACGGGCATCCTCAAGGGCCTTGGTCACGGCGCTACGGAGCTCGAGCGAAGCCTCGAGCACGCCCTCGAACTCATTGGCCTCGTCGACCGTGATGGGCGACTTGTACCAATCGAGCAGCGCGGCGTACTTCTGGTGATCGACGCAGCCAGCGGGCGCATATGCCATGGCCTCGTCAACCGTGTAGGACAGGATCGGCTGCAGGTCGCGCATGAGCATCGAGAAGAGCTCGGCCAGCACGGTCTGGGCGCTGCGGCGCTCGAGCGAGCCGGGCTTATCGCAGTACAGACGGTCCTTCAGGGCGTCGAGGTACACGTTGGAAAGCTCGGTAACCACGAAGTCATAAAGCGCACGGTAAGCGCGCGGGAACTCGTAGCAAGAGTAAGCGTCGTCGACCTCGGCCTGAACCTGAGTCAGGCGGGCAACCATGAGCTTGTCGAGCGGCAGCAGGTCGGCAAAGGCGACGCCGTCGGTCTCGGGCTCAAACTGACCCTCGAGCTCGGAGAGCAGGAAGCGCAGCGTGTTGCGGAAACGACGGTAGGCATCGGACGTACGAGCGAGAATCTCGTGGTCGATGGAGACGTCAGAGCTGGTGTCGACGGAGGCAACCCACAGACGGATGATATCAGCGCCCATCTCGTCGCAGACCTTATTGGGGTCGATAACATTGCCGAGCGACTTGGACATCTTGCGGCCCTGACCATCGAGTGTGAAGCCCTGCGAGACGACCGCCTTGTACGGAGCATGGCCGTTGGCACCCACCGAGGTGAGCAGCGAGCTCTGGAACCAACCGCGGTGCTGGTCGGAGCCCTCAAGATACACGTCCGCCGGGTACTCAAGCTCAGGGCGATACTCGCAGACGGCCTTCCAAGACACGCCGGAATCCCACCACACGTCGAGGATGTCCTTATCGGCCTTGAGGTGATGACCGCCGCACTTGGGGCAGACGCAGGCCTCGCCCAGGTAGCTCTCGGGAGCGTCGGTGAACCAGGCGTCAGAGCCCTTCTCGTGGAAGAGCTTGATGACGGCGTCGAGCGTAGCGTCGTTCATGACCTTCTCGCCGCAGTCGGCGCAGGTGTAGCTGGGGATAGGCACACCCCAGTTGCGCTGACGGCTAATGCACCAGTCGGGACGCTGCTCGACCATGGCGCCGATGCGGTTGGCGGCGTGAGCCGGATACCACTTGACGTTCTCGCGAACCTCCTTGCCAGCCTGCTCACGCAAGCCGGTCTTGTCCATCGAGACAAACCACTGGTCAGTAGCACGGAAGAGCACCGGGTGTTTGCAGCGCCAGCAGTGCGGATAGCTGTGCGTGATCTTCTTCTCGAGGACCAGGGTGCCGCGCTCGCGCAGGAACTCGATGATGTGCGGGTTGGCCTCATCGGTATCCATGCCGCTGAAGGGACCACCGGTGCCAAACTCCTCGCCGGTGTAGAACTTGCCGTCATCATCGACCGGCATGCAGATGTCGGTAATGCCCTCCTTGAGGCAGGCAAAGTAGTCGTCGACGCCGTGGCCGGGCGAGTTGTGGACGATACCGGTACCGTCATCGACACCGACGTAATCGGCCAGCAGCGCCACGCCCTCAACACCGTCAAAGATCGGCTGCTTGTAGTGGATGTGGTGGAAGGTCTCGGCGGGAACCACATAGGGCTTACCGTCGACCATAACCGGGGTGTACTCCCAACCAAACTCCTCGCAGCACTTGGGAGCCAGGTCCTCGAGCATGACCTCGGCACGACCCTCGTGCTCAACGGCGACATAGGCGGCGCCGGGCTTGAGGGAAACTGCCTGGTCGGAGGGGATGGTCCACGGCGTGGTCGTCCAGATGATAAAGTCAACCGGGCCGTCGAAGTTCTCGAGGCCGGCGGGCTTGGAGGTCATCTCAAAGCGCACGAAGATGGACGGGCTCGTCTCGTCGGAGTACTCAATCTCGGCCTCAGCAAGTGCGGTGTGGCAGTGCTTGCACCAGTGAACCGGCTTGTGGCCGCGATAGATCATGCCCTTGTCGAACATGGCCTTGAAAACCTCGATGTCGGCGGCGTCATGCTGGTGATAGAGCGTCAGATAGGGGTTGTCCCAATCGCCGAGCACGCCCAGGCGACGGAAGCCGGCCTTCTGCAGCTCGATGTTCTCGACAGCGAACTTGTTGCAAAGCTCGCGGATCTTAGCCGTGGAGGTCTGGTTGAACTTCTCGGTGCCGAGCTTCTCCTCGACTTTATGCTCGATCGGCTGGCCATGGCAGTCCCAACCGGGGACATAGGGAACCTCATAGCCCTGCATCATCCAGTAGCGGTTGATCATGTCCTTGGAGATCTTGTTCATGGCGTGGCCGATGTGGATCGGGCCGTTGGCGTACGGAGGGCCGTCGTGCAGCACGAACTTCTTGTGACCCTCGTTCTTCTTCAGAACCTGCTCGTAGACCTTGTTGTCCTGCCAGTCCTTGAGTCGCTTGGGCTCGGACTTGGAAAGACCGGCACGCATGGGAAAACCGGTTTTGGGCAGATTCATCGTCTGCTTGTACTCGTTTGCCACGGTACCCCTTTCATGTCGTGGGCGCGCACGCCCGTTGGGCACCAAAAAAGCGCCCGTCCCTACAAGCTGGGACGAAGCGCCACAAAAACGGGCTGTATGCCCGCAAAAGCTCTTCGTTTAACCACCCAGCTTAGATGCCCTCGCCCGCGTATTCGCGCGCTCGCATCCGTTACTCGGCTGGCCTGTATCGACGACCATCTCGGCGATATCTACTAAGACGTGCCTGCGCGGCACGTCCGTTGGGACCGCAGCTCCGGGGTGATTTTCATCGGTCGCATGCACGGGTTCTCAGCGCTCCCCGCTCTCTGTGGCATGCGGACGGCCGACTACTCGTCCCCATCAACGCTTATGCGGAGTATGCTAGCACGTTCCGCGCCGGCGAAAAACCCTCAACACTGGTTTCATACGTAAGAAATTTCTCGTGGTCGTTAGCCTTCTCTAGGAGCAAAATACCTGAAAGCACTTTAACTAACGAAAGAAGGCTGCCATGCGCACAATCGGAATGAGCGACTACACCGTCGGCGAGGATTGCTTTACCGAGCTGCCCGCCGCACTGGCGGAGTACGGCGCGAAGAAAGTCGCCATCATTGGTGGCAAGCGAGCCCTAGCTGCGGCGCTGCCGGGCATCGAGGCGGCGCTTGAAGGTACCGACGTCGAGATTCTGGAGACGCGCGTCTACGGCACCAACAGTACGCGCGCCAATATCGCCAAGGTCGTGAACTCCCCCGCTTGCCAGCAGGCAGACGTGCTTATCGCCTGTGGCGGCGGCAAGGCACTCGACACCGTCAAGACAGCGGCAATCGAGCTCAAGAAGATTGTCTTTACGGTGCCGACGATTTGCTCTAACTGTTCCGCCGCGACCGCCATTGCCGTCGTCTACAACGACGATGGATCGCTCGAGGGCTATTCGTACCCCAACCGACCGGCGCACATCTTCATCAATCCCAAGATCATCGCCGAGGCTCCGGCGGAGTACTTCTGGGCCGGCGTGGGCGACGCCCTGTCCAAGCAGCCCGAAGTCGAGTACGCCACGAGCGCCGGCGACCTGGAGCACACCGCCGGCCTTGGCCTGGCTCTTGCCCACACCTGTTCCGAGCCGCTGTTTACCTATGGTGTTCAGGGTCTTGAGGACGTTCGTCAGAATCTGTCGAGCGAGGCCGTCAAGCAGATCGCGCTCGACATCGTGGTCAACACGGGCTATGTCTCGAACCTGACCAACCAGAACGATTACTACTACAACTCGAGCGTGGCGCACGCGTTCTACAACGCCACCTGCAGCATTCCGCGTGAGGGCACCTACCTGCACGGCGAAGTCGTAAGCCTGGGCGTGCTGGTGTTGTTCGCCTACACGGGCGACACCGAGAACCTTAAGCGCTATGCTGACTTCAACAAGCAGATGGGGCTCCCCGTAACGCTTGAGCAGGTCGGGCTTTCCGAGACCGATATCCCTGCCCTGTGCGAGCACGCGCACGCCACCAACGAGTGGAAGCAAGGCAACCCGGAGCCCTTCACCGACGAAAAATTCGCCGCCGCCATCAAGACCGCCAACGCCTACGGCCACACGCTCTAGACCCAGGCCAAAACCACCACAAGGGAGCAGTGCCCTTGTGGTGGTTTTTTATTGCTCCAGCATGCTGGGGTCGAACTCGCTTGCCGGGATCACACGGTAGCCGTGGCGCAGGAGCAGGTCGACGAAAACACCGTTGCCCGCGGTGAGCGTACTGCTAAAGGTGCCGTCGTAGATGTGACCCGCACCGCACGAGGGGCTGCGGTCCTGAAGGATGCACGCGACTATCTCTTCCGGTCCGCCTGCCTGCTCGCACATATCGAGCGCACGTTGAGCACCCAGGCGAAACTCGCGATTAACCGAGATGCCCTCGATGGTACGAACCTCGCCGTTAACGATCTCGGACGGCTTGCGCGGGGTGGGCAGACCGCCAAAAACCTCGGGGCACACCAACAAGACCTCAGTCCCCGTGCGTTCGCAGGCCTCGACCAACGCGCGATGATAGTTGTCGAGTCCGTTATACTTGCAGCTCTCACCCATTAAGCAGGCGCTCACCACGATCTTCATTTCCATCCCTCTCAAGCAAAACGCCC
Source organism: Collinsella aerofaciens (assembly GCF_039752955.1). Classification (GTDB taxonomy): domain Bacteria; phylum Actinomycetota; class Coriobacteriia; order Coriobacteriales; family Coriobacteriaceae; genus Collinsella; species Collinsella aerofaciens_BI. The sequence continues at coordinate 1,370 of NZ_JBDMHB010000018.1, read as the reverse complement.
CATTTGAGAAAGCTGCTCAAATGGGGCGTCGGCGTTTACTGGCTCGACCGCGGCTTTACTGTTGCTTGGGCATCAGCGGATTCTCGCGCGTGAGGAGGTTCATGAACTCCTCACCCGTGATGGTCTCCTTCTTGTACAGATAACGAGCCAGCTCATGGAGCTTGAACTTGTTCTCCTTGAGGATCTGCAGGGCGCGATCGTGCGCGTCCTCGATCAGCTTGGCGACAATCGCGTCCACACGCTCGGCCGTACCGGGGGCGCAGGTGAGCGACGTGTCCTGGTTAAGGTACGCATTCTGAACGGTACCGAGTGCCATCATGCCAAACTCATCAGACATACCAAAGCGCGTCACCATGTTACGGGCGAGCTTGGTGGCCTGCTCGATATCGTTGGCGGCACCGGTCGTCATCTCGCCAAAGATGAGTTCCTCGGCCGCACGGCCGCCGCAGTAGACGGCAAGCTTGTCCAAGACCTCCTGGCGTGTCGTCAGGAAACGCTCGTCCTCCTCGACCTGCATGGTATAGCCAAGAGCACCGCTCGTGCGCGGCACGATGGTGATCTTGGTAACCGGCGCGGAACCCTTTTGGCGGGCAGCGACGATGGCATGGCCGATCTCGTGGTAGGAAACGACCTGCTTCTCGTGGTCGGAAAGCACCGTGGACTTGCGCTGCTGACCGGCGATGACGACCTCCACCGACTCCTCAAAATCGTCCTGGGTTGCACGCTTGCGACCCTCGCGAACGGCGCGCAGGGCGCCCTCATTGATGATATTGGCCAGGTCGGCGCCCGAGGCACCGGGCGTGGCGCGGGCAATCGCGGTCAGATCGATCGGCGGCTCGGTCTTCACGCTCTTAGCATGCAGCTCAAGAATGTTCTTACGGCCGGTCAGATCGGGCAACTCGACGGGGATGCGGCGGTCAAAACGACCGGGGCGCAGTAGAGCGGGATCGAGACTGTCGGGGCGGTTGGTTGCGGCAAGGACAACGATACCCTTGTGGTTATCGAAGCCATCCATCTCGGTCAGCAACTGATTGAGCGTCTGCTCGCGCTCGTCGTTGCCGCTAAAGCCGCCGCCATCGCGCTTCTTACCGATGGTATCGATCTCATCGATAAAGACGATACACGGGGCCTTTTCCTTGGCCTGCTTAAACAGGTCACGAACCTTTGCAGCGCCGCGACCAACAAACATCTCAACGAACTCAGAGCCCGAAATGCTAAAGAACGGAACACCGGCCTCGCCGGCAACAGCCTTGGCAAGCAGGGTTTTACCGGTACCCGGAGGGCCGACAAGGAGAGCACCGCGCGGCAGCTTTGCGCCGATTTCCTCGTAGCGCTGCGGCTTCTCCAGAAAATCGACGACCTCCTTGAGG
>NZ_JBDMHB010000017.1:28105-40440 GCF_039752955.1 Collinsella aerofaciens | reverse complement strand
GGGTTAAGTTTGTCGCGAGTTCCGCACGCAAAGGAAAGCACTTAATGTGCTTTCCGTCTTGCGCAGGACTGTAGAGCAGCAAACTTAACCCCCGCCCTCAGCCCCGGAGACCCTCCCGGATGGCCCTGAAAAATTTTTTCAAAAAAGTTGTTGCGCGCCGGACAGACTTCTGTGTATACTAATCCCCGCAGCGCACGCGAGCGGAAACAAACGCGAACGCCTGCCTGGGGAGTTAGCTCAGTTTGGTTAGAGCGCCGGCCTGTCACGTCGGAGGTCGCGGGTTCGAGCCCCGTACTTCCCGCCAACGCAATTAAAGCCACGTCTTCGGACGTGGCTTTTTGCGTTTGATGCACTTTGTTTCGATAGAACGATCGCCCTGGTGCATCTTCGCCCAGAATCCCCGCGCCTTCGGGAACGCAAGTAAAATCTAATAAGTATATCTGTCTGAACAACAGCTTTGTTGCGCAACACCTGTTCTACGAGACAGGGGGTTAGGTTATACTAAATTGCACTGTGCGCCGCATCTGATGCATTTCGCTCCAAGCGCGGCACTCAGTGGATATCCGATTTACCATTTGGATGTCCTGGCGGTCATTTAGCGTCTCGACACAAGCTCGGCCCCGGAGCTCGTTCGAGCTGTTCGTATTCCTTGAAAGGGGAAAAATGGACATATCGAGGAAGACTGATTACGCCCTTCGCATGCTGGCGATGCTTGCCGAGGATCCGGAGCGTTTGCTTTCTGTTCGCACCGCTGCCGAAGAGGTCAATGTCCCGTATTCGTTTGCCCGCTCGATTCAGCACGGTTTGGTCCAGGCCGGTATTGTGGAGAGCCTGCGTGGCGTCCACGGTGGCATGCGTCTCAAGGTCAGTCCGGACGACGTCACTATCCGCCAGGTCGTCGAGGCCGTTCAGGGTCCTATGGTTATGAACGATTGCACCGCGCCCGATGGTGACTGTGCGCGCATGGGCGCGTGCTGCTATCATCCCCTGTGGGCCGGAGCCCAGGCGTTGATGCGCGACTACCTCGATTCCGTTTCGCTCGGCGACATCGTCGCTCACCGCCAGTTCCCGGCCGTCGATCCCAAGTTCGCCGACCGCGAAGCGTTTCCCGAGTACGCCACCTGCGCGTGCGCTTACCGGGAGGAATAGCGCCGCATAAGGAGCATAGCCATGATTCAGGACCCCTTTCGTTCGATGATTCGTTCGGAAGGGGTCCTGCGTTATCGCGACCTTCCGTGGCGCCGCACACGCGATCCGTACATCATTTGGCTTTCTGAGGTCATGCTGCAGCAAACGCAGGTGCCGCGTGTGGAGGCGCGCATGCCGGTGTGGCTCGATCGTTTTCCGACTGTGCAGGCGCTTGCCCAGGCCGCGCCTTCCGATGTTTTGGACGCTTGGCAGGGCATGGGCTACAACCGACGCGCTCTGGCGCTTCATGGGGCCGCTCAGCGCGTTGTAGAGGACTGGGACGGGGAGTTTCCGCGTGAGACGCGTGACTTGGTCGCTCTGCCCGGCATTGGCCCGGCAACGGCGCAGGGCATCCGTTCGTTTGCGTTTGATCTTCCAGGCGTGTATCTAGAGACCAATGTGCGCACGGTCTTTTTGCATCATTTCTTTCCCGATGTGCCGGCCGTTCCCGATCGCGAGCTGGTGCCGCTGATTCAAGCCGCCTGTCCGGCGGCCCCTGGTGCGTTGGCGGACGAGACCGCTCCCTTTGCCGTGCCGCTCGATGATGCCGACACGCCGCGCGCGTGGTATTACGCGTTGCTGGATTACGGCGCATATCTAAAAAAGACGTTGCCCAATCCGTCTAGGCGTTCGGCGGGCTATAGCCGTCAGTCAAAGTTTGAGGGCTCACGTCGCCAAAAGCGCGCGCATATCGTGCGCATGTTGCTGGCAGCGCGCGATGGCCAGCCGGCGGGGATTACGCTTGCTGATGTCGTGGTGGGCGTTAACGAGATGGAAGCGGCGGCTGGGCGTGGACCGGTCGAGCGCGAGCTTGTCGCGGGCATTCTAGCTGACCTGGAGCGCGAGGGCTTTTGCCGAGCCGAGGACGATCGTTGGTTGAGTGTGTAGCCCGCTCAAATCTGAAGAACAGGATTGTAAGGTTTAGATTTTCGGCATGAGGGCATCCTAAAGACGAGGCCGCTCGAAGCCTACGGGCGGCATGCGTTGAAGGGAAGTACACCTATGGATTTTGAGAATTCCCAAACCAAGAAGAACCTCGAGACCGCTTTTGCCGGTGAGTCCCAGGCACACACCAAGTATCGCTACTATGCATCCAAGGCCAAAAAGGACGGCTACGTTCAGATCTCGAATATTTTTGCCGAGACGGCGGGCAACGAGTCCGAGCACGCCAAGCTGTGGTTTAAGTATCTGCACGACGGCGCCGTCCCCGATACCCTGGACAATCTGCGTGATGCCGCTGCGGGCGAGAACTACGAGTGGACCACGATGTACGACGAGTTCGCCAAGACCGCCGAGGAGGAGGGTTTTGCCGAGATCGCTGAGAAGTTCCGTGGCGTCGCCGCCGTCGAGAAGGCCCACGAGGAGCGCTACAACAAACTCGTCGAGCGCATCGAGTCGGGCGAGGTGTTTGAGCGCGAGGGCGTAAAGGTGTGGAAGTGCCTGAACTGCGGGCACCTGCACGTTGGTGCTGAGGCGCCTGAGGTGTGCCCGGTGTGTAACCACCCGAAGGCGTACTTTGAGGAGCAGGTGGTGAACTACTAGCGCTTGGCGCTAGCGTGAGCTGGGCCGGGAGGGCCGGACTACCTTCCCTCCTCGCTCACGGCTTCGCAGGGTCGCGTTGAGGGAAGGTAGTCCGGCCCTCCCGGCCCGCTTTGGGTCGTCGCGTGCTCGCTACAGAAAAGCTGATAAAAAAGTTTGTGTGCCGCCCCTTATGGGGCGGCACGTTTTTGTGGGGGCCGGTTGGGGCGGTGACGTTGCTTAGAGGGTACACTGGGTAGCGTTGGCTATTCGTTTCCTCTTGTGAGGTGTTGGTTATGGGTAAGAAGTCTCGGGCTCGGGTTGCTGCGGCGGGAACTCGCAAGGATCCTGGTCGTCGGGTTGCCGAGGGTGAAAAGGCCAATCGTGCTGAGAAGGGCAAGAAGGTCGGTGCGCATGCTCATCCTGAGTGGGCGCCCCATTTGAATTCGGCTAGTGAGGACTTGACCGCCAAGCTGTTTACGATGGTCGAGGTCATCTTGGGCGTGGTACCTGTGGTGGTCATTGGCCTGTTCCTGGCCTCTAAGGATGCCACGAGCGTGGATAAGCTCACCGAGGTCTTTTCGCAGGAGCCCTCGATGGTGGTCACGTTTATTTCTGCGTGCCTGCAGCCGTTTGTGGCGTACATGCTGTACATGATTTATTGCAAATACTGCGAGGGCGATGCGGGCTTTGCCGCCGGCAACCTGATCGGTCTTTTGTGCTCCGAGATCCTACTGCTCAATATCCCGGGCGTCATCGGTATGGGCATCTTGCTGTGGCGTGTTTGGCGCAACGTTGCCCCGCACTTTGAGAGTTGGCTGTTTGAGCGCCGCGTAATGGGCGTGCTGGCAGACATCGCCGGGTCGCTCGTGATTCTCGTCTTGGCATTTATGTGCGCCACCGCCGCCCGCGGTCTCGCGGGCATGTAGTCTGTTCTCACCGACCACGGGGCGCAGGGCGGGGAAACCTTCCCCTCTCGCTCACGGCTTCGCAGGGTCGCGCGAGGCAAAGGTTTCCCCGCCCTGCGCCCCGGCGTTGAGTCGTCGCATGCTCGTTACAGAAAAGCTGATAATAAGTTTGTGTGCCGCCCCTTTGGGGCGGCACTTTTTGTGTGGGGTCCCGGTCTCCACAATTTTCGTCAAGCTATTGGTTAGATTTTGGTCAGTTGGCGTAAGGGTGGAAGGCCAAAAGATTGTTGGCGAAAAAAGCTCAGAGAAAGTGCTGGTAGGGGAGTTGTTGAGCTTTTCGACAGCTTTTGAGCAGAAGAAACTTTGTGGCTATTGCCGGCGATTGCGTTGTCGCGGTCATGGCGGTGCGGGATGCTGGTCGTAAGCGTCGAATGCTCCGATTTTGGAGGCCAGCATGGATCTGTTTCTTGAGACTCCGCAGCAACAAGCCGAGCGCATGTTGCGCCAACAGCAACGGCTTATAGAGATGCAAATGCAAGGGGCGGCAGCCCAGCCCTTTGCGCAAAATGTCGTGCCCGCTGCTGTACCTGCAGCTGTGCCCGGGTGTAAATCGGCGCCAGAGGCCTATTCCGTACAGCAAGATTCATATGCGCAGGAGCTCGCGTTCGACAAGCGTCGTGCGCGTCGTCGCCGTGTGGGCCAGCGCTTGCGCATATTGGCGATGATCGTGCTCATCCCGTTAGGGCTTGCGGCCATCTTTCTGGCGTCGTATGCCCTCACGTGCATCCTCAACGGCGCATCGCCCAACGAGGTGCTCCAACATCTGTCAGCCCTCGGCCAGCGCCTAGGCGATGTCATAACAACAATCCGCGCCGGCTGGGAGAGTTAGCGTTTGTCACATTAGGACTTCTAGGGTGTAGGGATTATCGCCATGAGTAGAATCCTCGCATCCTGTGGGTCCTGTCATGCGACTTAATAGTATTATTGAAGATGAATAATAATAGGATTTGTTATGTATAAGCAGGATTTAGAACAGACTCTTTTGGGCATTGACGAAGAGGCGGAGCTGGAAATAGGTCCAAGAGACGACAGGCCGAACGTTGTATTGGTGGGAGGAAGCGCCTTCATGCTAAACGATGTGACGAATCGTTCGGTTACACATGACATTGATGTGTTTGAGGCAGATAGGTGCCTCCGCGAGATCATAGCTCGATACCCCGAGGTGAATGGTATGGCGGTGGCATATTGTAATCAGATGCCGTTCAATTACGAAGATCGTTTGATTCCCTTGGATATTGGGGCGCGTTTTATCAGGTACTTTACGCCATCCTTGGAGGACCTGGCGGTAATGAAGCTCTATGCCTGTCGTCCGAACGACATCATCGATCTTCATAGTCAGGCATTCGTCGACCGACTTGATTGGGGGTTGCTCGAACGGCTTATATTCGACGAGGGAGAGGCGCTGGCGTCGTCGCCTTCGGAGCGGAGTTATCAAGAGATGGTCTGTGCATACAGGCAATACAAAAAGGAGGTGCTCGGTTGAATCTGACCTTTGAGGGATTCTTAAAAGGCTATTGCCGAGAGCTATCCGGACAGCGGTCGCTGAGTTTTAGAAAATTGGTTGAGCAGGCGACGACGGATGCGCCGCGCGTGGCGGAGCCTCTGTTTTTGCTCGCTTTGGCGCAAGGAAAAGCCGAATACGTTCTGGGTTTATCCGAGGGCTCGTGGATGGAACGGGATTACCGAGACGTTTTATCCTTGTACGGTCAAGCGGGTAGCATGGCGTCTCTATGCGCCAAAAGTGAGCTCCCAAATCGTTATGCCAACGTTTGGCGTGCGTATAGAGCGGTGAAGGAAAAGCCGGCGGCCGATAGAAGGGTGAACGCCCTGATGAGAAAGAAAACGCTGGAAGCATTGGAGGAATCGGGTGTAACGCGCTATGGCCTCTGCCGTGCTCTGCGCCTGAATAAAGGAAACGTATACGCATACTTGGCCGGCGATGACTCAAAGGTGAGCAGGAAAACGGCGCGCCGCATTATGGAATATGCGGAGGAGAGGGGCACCCAAGAAGGGGCCGGGCGCCCGGTGTGTGTGGCGGGGTAAGATTGATCGCGATTTTGATTGGTGCTCGATTGGGTTTGTTGGGCGGAGTTTATGTCTGCTATTGATATTGTGCTTGTTGTGATCGCCTTGGTGGCGGTGGGGGTTGCTGTGGCTTGCGCCCTCCAGCTCAAGAGCCTGCGTGCCGAGTTGCGGGAGCGTGGCGACAGTAGCGCGGAAACGCTGGCAGCACTCGAGCAGGCCAACAACGCGCTCGATGCCCTGAACGTCGCGCTGGCCGAAACTCGCCGCACGGCCAATGCCATCGCGCAGCAGCAGACGACAGATGCGGCCGTGGAGCAGCAACGTTACCTGACCATCGCACGTGAGTTTTCGCAAGCTGGTGACCGGATGGATGACCTGCGCCGCGAGACGGCCCAACAGCTCGGTGCCAACCGCGAGGGTATCGAGCATCGCCTGGACAAGGTGCGCGAAACGGTCGATGCTCAGCTGGGCGCCATCCGCAAAGACAACAACGTGCAGCTCGATCAAATGCGTGCGACGGTGGACGAGAAGCTCTCCCGCACGCTCAACGACCGACTGTCGGCATCGTTTAAGCAGGTGAGCGACCAGCTCGAGGCCGTGTACAAGGGCCTGGGCGACATGCAGTCCATCGCCACCGGCGTGGGCGACCTTAAGCGCGTGCTGGGCAACGTGAAGGCGCGTGGCATTTTGGGCGAGGTGCAGCTGGGTGCAATTCTGGCGGACATCCTTACGCCCGACCAGTATCTGGAAAACGTCGCCACCAAGCCCGGCGCCTCGGAGCGCGTTGAGTTTGCCGTCAAGCTGCCGGTGGACGAGGGCGACCCCGTGCTGCTGCCGATTGACTCCAAGTTTCCGGGCGACGCGTACGAGCACCTGCTCGACGCGCAGGAGTCGGGCGATGCGGAGACCGTGGCGGCTGCGCGTAAGACGCTCGACACCATGGTCAAGCGCGAGGCCAAGGACATCTGCGAAAAGTACCTGAGCGTGCCGGCAACGACCAACTTTGGCATCATGTTCGTGCCGTTTGAAGGACTGTACGCCGAGGTCGTCAGCCGCCCCGGGCTTATCGAGACCCTGGGCCGCGACTATCACGTCAACGTTGCCGGTCCCAGCACCATGGCGGCCATCCTCAACAGTCTGCAGATGAGCTACCAGACGTTTAAGTTGCAAAAACGCACCGATGACGTGCTGCGCGTGCTCTCCGCCGTCAAGGCCGAGCTGCCGCGCTATCAAAAGGCGCTGCGCCGCGCCCAACAGCAGATCGAGACCGCAGGAAAGACGGTCGAGGGCATCATCACCACGCGCACCAACGTTATGGAGCGCAAGCTCAAGGACATCGACGCGCTGGAAGACGCCGACCAAGCCGATGAGATCTTGGGACTCACGTCCGCGAGCCTTCTCGCGGACCAAGAAGACAAGGACTAATTGCAACAAGACGGTGGGGCACCGGCGCAAACGCGGGCGCCCCACCGCTTTTCGTATCGCACTTGTCTGAAGCGTGCTCCAATGTGCAACAATGGCGTTTCGCCCTATCAGACGCGAAAGGAAGCCCATGTCCCAGAGAAGCACCAGCCCGCTCAGCCGCTCCACCGTGTGCCGCACGCTGCAGCGGTTTTGGGGTGTCACGCGCACGCAGCCGCTGATTGTCTTTCTCTCGGTATTCTCGTCGGCGGGCTACATCTTTTTGCTGACGTTTGCCAATACCTATGTGATGGCCCTTATTGTCGACCGCGTTCAAGCCGGTCCCGTGGCGGGTGACCAGGTGTTTGAGGTCTTCGGCCCCTATATCCTGGCGCTCGTACTCGTTAACCTGGTGGGTCAGATCCTCTCCAAGTTACAGGACTACACCGTCTACAAGCTCGAGATTGCAGGCAACTATCACCTGGCGCGTCTATGCTTCGACACGCTCTCCAACCAATCCATGACATTCCATACCAGCCGCTTTGGCGGATCGCTTGTGAGCCAGACGAGTCGTTTTATGAGCGGCTACACGGGGCTGGTGGACGTGACGGTGTATTCGCTCATCCCCACCATCACCTCGGTCATCTGCACCGTGGCCGCACTCGCCCCGGTGGTACCGACGTTTACCGTGATCCTGGTGTGCATCATGGTCGTCTACATCGCGTTTGTCTGGCTTATGTACAAGCGCATCATGCCGCTTTCGGCCGCGACGTCCGCCGCGCAGAACAAGCTCTCGGGCGTGCTCTCCGACGCGGTCACGAACATCTTGGCCGTCAAGACCTGCGGGCGCGAGGACTTTGAACGCGATCTGTTCGACGCCGCCGATCGTGCCGCGCGCGACGCCGAGACGGTCTCGATGCACGCCATGATGCAGCGCAACTTTACGACCTCGGGCCTTATCGTCATCACCATGGCCGTGGTGAGTGTGTTCGTGGCGGGCGGCAACGCGTGGTTTGGCATCTCGGCTGGCTCGCTCGTCATGATCTTTACCTACACCTATAACCTCACCATGCGCCTGAACTACGTAAGCTCCATGATGCAGCGCATCAACCGCGCTTTGGGCGATGCGGCCGAGATGACGCGCGTGCTGGACGAGCCACGCTTGGTGGCAGACGACCCGGATGCCCCCGAGCTCAAGGTGAGCGAGGGCGCGATTGATTTTGAGCACCTGAGCTTTGCGTACCGTGACGCTGCGGCGGGCGAGAACGTGTTCGATGACCTGACACTTCATGTGGCGGCGGGCCAGCGCGTGGGCCTGGTGGGCAAATCGGGCTCGGGTAAGACGACGCTCACCAAGCTGCTGCTGCGCCTGGACGATGTCCAGGGCGGCCGCGTGCTCGTGGACGGTCAGGATGTCTCGCGCTGCACGCAGCAGAGCCTGCGCCGCCAGGTTGCCTACGTGCCGCAGGAGGCGCTGCTGTTCCACCGCTCCATTCGCGAGAATATCGCCTACGGTCGCCCCGGCGCTACCGACGAGCAGATTCGCGAGGCTGCGCGCCTGGCCAACGCGACTGAGTTTATCGACCGCTTGCCCCATGGCTTTGACACCATGGTGGGCGAGCGCGGCGTCAAGCTTTCGGGTGGTCAGCGCCAGCGCGTGGCTATCGCCCGCGCGATTCTCACCGATGCGCCGATTCTGGTGCTCGACGAGGCGACCTCTGCCCTCGACAGCGAGTCCGAGGCGCTGGTGCAGGAGGCGCTCGAAAACCTGATGCGCGGGCGCACCTCCATTGTGGTGGCGCACCGCCTGTCCACCGTGGCGGCGCTTGACCGCATTGTGGTGCTGGCCGATGGCGAGATTGTCGAGGACGGCACGCATACGCAGCTCGTCGAGGCGGGTGGCGAGTACGCGAGCCTGTGGAGCCGTCAGACCGGCGCATTCTTGGAGGCGTAAGCGTCTCGGACGTGGGACAATTGTGCCCATAAGTTTATTGTGCCGTTGAGCCGAGGAGTCGTTATGCCACGCGAGACCAATGCCGCCAAACGCGAGCGCGCCGTTGAGGTGTGTGAGCGCCTCAACCGTCGCTATGGCCCGGTCGAGTGCTTTTTGGACCACGAGAATCCCTTCCGCCTGCTGATCGCGGTGTTGCTCTCGGCGCAAACGACCGACGCGCAGGTCAACAAGGTGACGCCGAGGCTGTTTGCCCAGTGGCCCACGCCCGAGGCCATGGCCGGGGCGAGCGTGGCTGACGTGGCAGACACCATCAAGTCACTCGGCTTCTACAAGAGCAAGGCCAAGCATGCCGTGGAGGCCGCGCAGATGATCGTCGCCGACTATGGCGGCGAGGTGCCGGCCGACATGAAGGAACTCGTGAAGCTGCCGGGCGTGGGACGCAAGACGGCGAACATCGTGCTCAACGTGGGGTATGGCATCGTGGAGGGCATTGCGGTGGACACGCACGTCAACCGCATTGCGCACCGCCTGATGCTGAGTCCCAAGACGCATGCCAAGGAGCCGCTCAAGACCGAGCAGGATCTGCTCAAGATTTTGCCGCACGAGTATTGGGAGTCGGTCAACCATCAGTGGATCACCTTCGGTCGCGAGATCTGCGACGCCCGCAAACCCAAGTGTGACGAGTGTCCGCTGGCAGATTTGTGCCCCAGCGTGCGCGTAGCGGGGTAGGGCGGAACACATCTTCGTCTGGCGTTTTTTGCGGGGCTGGGTTTGCCCTTGAGCCGGAGTCCTCTCCATGCGCTACCATGACAGACAATGTATTTGACGTACGACCCGCCGAGCTTGCCCCGGCGGGCTTTTGGCGTTGCAATGCCGGAGGAACAGCATGCTCATTCACCGTATAGCCGCGCAGCTCTACACTGCCGAGGCGCTGCAGACCGTCGAGGCCGGACTCGATGCCGGCGAGGACGTGACGCTGGCTGTGTCGCAGTCGGGCCGCACGCTTATGGCGGCCGCCCAGTTTGCGCGCCGCCCGCGTCCCACGGTCTACATTGTGAGTGGCGAGGATGCGGCCGATCGCGCCGCGCGCAGCCTTGCCGCCTACGTGGGCCTAGCGCACGTGTGCCGTTTTCCCGAGCGCAAGGACTATCCGTGGCGCGAGCAGGCGCCCGACGACGCCGTGGTAGCGCAGCGATGCGAGGCCCTGGGACGCATCGTGCGCGGGGACAACTGCATCATGGTTGCCTCGGCTCGCGCGTTGCTGCGCTGCGTGCCGCCAGTCGAGAGCCGCTACTGGGAGTCCACGATCTTTGCGGTGGGCGAGGAGATTCCCTTTGACGAGGTGCCGCATCGCCTGGTGGGCATGGGCTACACCAATGCCGGCGCCGCCGACGCGCCCGGTCTGTTCCGCGTTCACGGCGACACCGTAGAGGTGTTCCCTGCGCAGGAAAAGGCGCCCGTGCGCATCGAGTTTTTCGGCGACGAGATTGACCGCATCCGCCGCATGGTGAGTTCAACGGGGCAGACCATCGGTAACGAGGACAGTATCGAGATCTTCCCCTGCCGTGAGCTGGCGCTTACCGACGAGGCCGTCCACAACATGCATGTGGCGCTTTATCGCGCCAGCCAGGACGACAGCAAGTTGGCGGCGCTGCTCGAGATGGTGGATGCGCGCATCGTCACGCCCGAGCTCGATCGCTTTTTGCCGGTGATGTACGGCCAGACCGTGAGTCCGCTGTCGCATGTGAGCGGCAAGGCGCTCGTGGTGCTGTCCGAGCCGCGCTCGCTGTTCGATGACTGCCTGCGCGCCTACGAGGATATCGAGGCACGTGCCGGCGAGGCGGGGGTCGACCGTCTGGACGGCCTGTACGTGCGTGCCCAGCAGCTCGACTTTGGTTCCCAGCAACGCCTGAACTACGTGAGCCTGATCCGTGCCGGCGGTGCGGTGACGGCCGAGCTCAAGATTGAGCAGCCTGCCATCGCAGGCTCGGATAACCGTTTTATGACGCGCATCCAGGAGGTTGTGGGCAAGCGCTACGCCTGCGTGTTTGCCATTCCCGACCGCGGCGCGCGCGAGTCGATGGAGCTCACCTTTGGCGATGAGGGCATTACCTTTGAGGAATCGCTGACCGCGGCGCCCGAAAATGCCGGCGCTATTGGCGACCGCGTGCGCGTGGCAGCAGCGGATTCCGCCGACCGTACCGCACGCCAGGAGGCCCATGCTTCCATTCGCGAGCGTAAGGCCGACGCGCTCAACGCCCGCTCGCTCGAGGCGGGCGCGGCCCAGGCCGCCGCCGGTGCCGCCGTGCCCACCATCTCGCGCGGACGCGTGGCCTTTGTCGATGCCGCCCTGCCGCAGGGCGTGGTGGTGCCCGATGCCAACCTGGCCGTGTTTTCGATCGCCGACCTCAACGCCCGCATGGACGCCAACCGCGCGCGCAGCCGCCGCAAGGTGGACATTACGCAGATTACCTTCCCGTTTAAGCCGGGCGACTACGTGGTGCACGCTACTCACGGCATCGCGCTCTTTAGCGAGATCGCGCGCCAGGAAGTGGGCGGCAAGGAGCGCGACTACTTTTTGCTGGAATATGCCGACGGCGACAAGCTCTACGTGCCGCTGGAGCAGGTCGACCGCATTACGCGCTACGTTGGTCCCGACGGCGACAAGCCGCGCCTGACCAGGCTCAACACCGCCGACTGGACGCGCGCCACCAACAAGGCGCGCAAGAACGCCAAAAAGCTGGCGTTTGACCTGGTCGACCTGTATACGCGCCGATCTTCGATTGCCGGTATCGCCTGCCCGCCCGACACGCCCGAGCAGATCGAGATGGAGGAGAGTTTCCCCTACGACGAGACGCGCGACCAGCTGGAGGCCATTGCCGACATCAAGGCCGACATGGAAGCGCCCAAGCCCATGGACCGCCTGCTGTGCGGCGACGTGGGCTTTGGCAAGACCGAGGTTGCCCTGCGCGCGGCGTTTAAGTGCGTGGACTCCGGCCGCCAGGTCATGGTGCTCTGCCCCACGACCATTCTGGCCCAGCAGCACTATGAGACGTTCTTTGAGCGCTTTGCCCCGTTTGGCCTCGAGGTCGAAGTGCTCAGCCGCTTCCGCACCCCGGCGCAGCAAAAGCGCGCGCTTAAGGCGTTTGCCGAGGGCACGATCGACGTGCTCATCGGCACGCATCGCTTGCTTTCTGCCGACGTGAACCCCAAGAACCTGGGCATGGTGATCATCGACGAGGAGCAGCGCTTTGGTGTGCAGCACAAGGAGCAGCTCAAGA
>NZ_JBDMHB010000017.1:0-27950 GCF_039752955.1 Collinsella aerofaciens | reverse complement strand
CGTGGGGGAGTACGACCCCGATGTGGTGAGCGCGGCGATTCGCCTGGAGGTGGGCCGCGGCGGCCAGGTGTACTACGTGTCCAACCGCGTTAAGACCATCGATGATGCCGTGGCGCGCGTGCATGAGGCCGCGCCCGAGGCGCGCGTGGGCGTGGCACACGGCAAGATGAGCCCGCGCGAGGTCGAGGACGTGATGATTGAGTTCGCGACCAAAAAGATCGATGTGCTCATCGCCACGACCATCGTGGAGAGCGGCATCGACAACGCAACGGCCAACACGCTGATCATCGAGGACTCGCAGCGCCTTGGCCTGGCGCAGCTCTACCAGCTCAAGGGCCGTGTGGGCCGCTCTGCCACGCAGGCCTACGCGTACTTTATGTTCCCCGGCGAGCTGCCGCTCACCGAGGAGGCAACGGCGCGCCTGACCGCACTTTCCGAGTTCCAGGACCTGGGCAGCGGCATGCGCATCGCCATGCGCGACCTAGAGATCCGTGGCGCCGGTTCGCTTATGGGAGCCGAGCAGCACGGCAACCTGTCGAGCGTGGGCTTTGATCTGTTTACGCAGATGCTGGGCCAGGCCGTGGCCGAGGCGCGCGGCGATGACGACGCCGGCGTGGAGGCGGCGAGCGTGGGTATTAACCTGCCGGCCGACTACTTCTTGTCCGAGGAGTACCTGCCGGCGGTGGACCAGCGCGTGCTCGTGTACCGTAAGCTCGCAGCGGCCGAGGACCTGGAGAGCATTGACGAGGTGCAGGAAGAGACCGAGGCCGCGCATGGTGAGCTGCCGTTGGCGGGACTCAACCTGTTCAATCGCGCGCGCATCCGCATTCGCGGCGAGCGCCTGGGGCTCGAGAGCGTCACGCTCAGCGGCGGTCGCATCACGTTTTTGGGCGTCGACGTGCCCAAGAAGGTGGCCTTTGAGCTTAAGACCCGCTATGGCGCGGTGAACTTCCCCAAGAGCCGCAAGTTGTCGGTGCCCTACAAGGCGGGCGCCGGCGCGGGCAGCGGCCTGGGTCGCGGTCTCGACGCCAACGACGGCACCGGCCCCGTGGCCGCGGCACTCATGCTGCTGCAGCAATTAGGCGCGAGCGACGATGACTAACAAGTAGGGGGCGTGGCGGGGCAGAGCTACCAGTTGTTCTTTGCCCGCCACCTCGCAGGTTGATTCCAGCCCCATCGAAAGGAAAGCATGTGCGGGTACATCTACAAGAAAGACGCCGCCGCTATCGCGGTTGTCCTGTGTCTTTGTCTGGGCGTGGGCAGTTTCTTCGATTATCAGATCTCGAGCGCGCTGTTCAACATCGGCAGCATGTACGGCCGCTTTATCGAGGCCGCTGGCGAGTTGCCGTTTGAGCTGACGGCGAGCATCGCGGGCGTTATGCTCGTGCGCGCGGTGCGTCCCGACTCCAGGGGCAGCAAATGGCTTGCCGCGCTCGGCATCCTCGTCAACGTTGGCCTGACCGGCTACGAGATCGTTTCGTCCCTGAGGGTTGGCGGTAAACTCATTGCGGCTCAGTTGGTGCTGACGTTTGTGCTGGTCATCGCTGCCAACCTTATCGTCTATCGCCTCACGCGCACGACCGAGCCCGACGAACTCACGCGCTGGGCGTTGATGGTGCTTGCCGTGTGGATCGCTCAGGCCATCATCCTCAACGTGATCGTCAAGCCACTGTGGTCGCGCCCGCGCATGCGCGTGATCGAGGTCACGCCGGGGCTCAATTTTCAGCCGTGGTGGGTGATCGGCAATCCCGACAAGTGGACCTATATCGCCGCCGGCGTGATCAAGGACGGGTTCAAGTCGTTTGCGAGCGGACACACGGCGCATGCGGCGATCGGCCTTATGCTCGCCGGGCTTCCCGCGGCAGCCTTTAAGGAAAAACCGTCGCGTCGCCGCGTGATTTTTTGGGCGGCGGCTGTGATCGCGGCGCTCGTCGCCTTTGGGCGCATCGTGATAGGTGCGCACTTTTTGAGTGACGTGAGCTGCGGTTTTGCCCTGGTACTGGCACTTGAGTGCCTTGCCGCGCGCGTTGCCTATCCCAACGGCGTACAATAGCCCCGTTTAAATCATCGGGCCCGTGCCCGGCTAGAGAGGATTGCCATGCTCGCGTTTAACAACGACTATTCCCACGGCGCACATCCGGCAGTGCTGCAGGCGCTCGTCGACACCAATATGGAGCCGCAGCCCGGCTACGGTGCCGATGCACACACCGAGCGTGCCAAGCAGCTTATCCGCGAGGCCTGTCAGGCCCCCGATGCCGACGTGTTTTTTCTGGTGGGCGGCACGCAGGCCAACGCGACGGTGATCGACATGCTGCTTGCGCCCTACGAGGGCGTCGTTGCCGCCGAGACTGGCCACGTCGCCTGCCACGAGGCGGGCGCAATCGAGTTTGGCGGCCACAAGGTGCTCACCATCCCCGGCTACGAGGGCAAGATGCACGCCGAGGACCTCGAGAACTATATCCAGGTGTTCTACGAAAACGAGAGCTACGAGCACACGGTGTTCCCGGGCGCCGTGTACGTGAGCCTATCGACTGAGTACGGCACGCTGTATTCCAAGGCCGAGCTCGCGGCGATTCATGCGGTGTGCCAGAAGCGTGAGATTCCGCTGTTTGTGGACGGCGCCCGCCTGGCCTATGCGCTGGCGGCCGATGAGTGCGACATTACCCTGCCCGAGCTGGCGCAGCTGTGCGACGTGTTCTACATCGGCGGCACCAAGTGCGGCGCGCTCTGCGGCGAGGCCGTGGTGTTCTGCGGCATGCACGCCCCGGCGCACCCCATTCCGCGCATTAAGCAACACGGCGCGCTGTTGGCCAAGGGCCGCCTGACGGGCGTCCAGTTTGAGGCGCTTTTTACCGATGGCCTGTATTTTGAGATTGGTCGACAGGCGATCGAGACGGCTCAGGCGCTGCGCCGCGTGCTGCACGAGCACGGTTACCAGTTCTTCTTGGAGACGCCGACCAACCAGCAATTCGTGATTCTGCCCAACGAGGATATGGCCCGCATTCGCGAGCATGCGGCGATCGAGTACTGGGAAAAGTACGACGAGACCCACACGGTGGTGCGCTTTTGCACCAGCTGGGCCACGACGCAGGAGGATATCGACGCGTTGGCGGCTGTCCTGTAGCCTGATGTAATGACGAGGGGCCGCCTTGCGCTGGGTTTGGCGCAAGGCGGTCTTTGTTTTTGAGGGGGAAGGGTTGTATGACCGAGATGTCCGAGCCGACGATTCGCCTGGCGACGCCCGATGATGCGCCGGCGTTGCTTGCCATCTATGAGCCATATGTGCGCCAGACGGCGATTACCTGCGAATACGAGGTGCCGAGCGTTGAGGAGTTCGCCGGGCGCATCGAGCGTACGCTCAAGCGCTATCCGTACCTGGTGATGGAGCTGGACGGGCGTCCGATAGGCTATGCCTATGTGAGTCCGCTCAACAGCCGCGAGGCATACGACTGGTCGGTCGAGACGTCGATCTACCTGGCACGCGATGTGCGCCATGGCGGGCTGGGTCGCAAGTTGCACGATACGCTCAAGCAATGCCTGATTGCGATGGGCATCACCAACATGTGCGCGCTCATCGCCGTGCCGCACGATAAGGACGACGAGTATCTGACGCACAACAGCCAGGATTTCCATGCCCATATGGGATATCGCCTGGTGGGTGCCTTTGACCGCTGCGCCCAAAAGTTCGGTCGCTGGTACGACATGTGTTGGATGGAGCTGGTCCTAGCCGAGCGCGTCCCTAACCAACCTAAGCCAACCTGGTTCCCCGATCTCCTCGCCTAAAACTACTACAAAGGTGCCTGTCCC
Organism: Collinsella aerofaciens; assembly: GCF_039752955.1. Classification (GTDB taxonomy): domain Bacteria; phylum Actinomycetota; class Coriobacteriia; order Coriobacteriales; family Coriobacteriaceae; genus Collinsella; species Collinsella aerofaciens_BI. The sequence continues at coordinate 24,143 of NZ_JBDMHB010000017.1, read as the reverse complement.
CTTTGTGGTGGTTTTGGCAGGTTAGCCGATGGGCTCGGTGTATTTGGCGCGGTCGGTGCGTTGGATGCGCTTGGAGACATGGAGCGGGCGGCCGTCGGTGTCGTAGACGTAGTCGGTGATCAGGATCAGCGCCTGCCCGCGCTCAACGTTGAGCAAAAACGCCTCGTTTTGCGAGGCATAGCACACCTCAAAGGTCTTGTGCCCCTGTGCCGGCGCGCGATGGAATTCCTGGCGCAGCGTCGCGTAGAGCGAACCATTGATATCGCGATCGATGAGTGCTTCAAAGCTCGGTGGTAGATAGGTAGTCTCCAGGCACAGCGGCGCATCGTCCAGATAGCGCAGACGGACAAGTTTGACGAGCTTGCTGCCCACGGCCGCATCAAAGAACTTAGCTATACTGCCGCCCGCCTTGGTAAAGCCCGAGTCCACCGTGCGCGTGGTGGGCTTCATGCCCTGACCCTGGACCTGCGCCGTATAGCTCGAAAACACCAGGTTGTTCTCGTGGAGCGCCGGCGTGTCGGCCACAAAGGCGCCGCGCCCGCGCTCGGTTCGAACCAGACCCTCATCAACGAGCACCTTAAGGGCATGGCGTACGGTGCTGCGCGACAGCCCCGATTCGTCCATGAGCTCCATCTCGGACGGCAGCTTGTCTCCGCGTGCGTAGATGCCGGCGGCGATGCGGTCGCGAAGCGTACCCGCCAAGCGCTCGTATTGGCTCAGTTTCTTTTTAGATGAAGCGTTCATGCGATCAGCCTATATCTAACTTGTATGCTTATCTAAGCAAGCATGTATTCAATACGACAACAAAACAGCTGGTAGCCAATTATCAAAAACCGCATCAGCAAAAAATCTAAGATAAATATAGCATACAACTAGTCGACATAACCAAAACATGTATGTAACTTGTATGCCTGTGATGAGCATCAAACGAGAAGAAAGGCTGATGCACGATGACCACTCAGGAACAGGTTAAGGATGTCGTTTCCCAGGTTTTGGCTGACAAGGCAGACAAGGGCGGCATCAAGCGCGTCGTGTGGATTGGCGCCGGCGGATCCAACGGCGGCAACTATCCTGCCCAGTACTTTATGGAGCACGAGGCCACGCAGGTCGTGAGCTCCAGCTACACCAGCAACGAGTTCGTGCACGCCACCCCGGCCTACGTCAACGAGAACACCCTGGCCGTCGTCGTGTCCATGCGCGGCACCAAGGAGACCATCGTCGCCGCCCAGGTCGCCAAGGACCACGGCGCCAGCACCATCGCAATCTATGTCGACGAGTCCGGCCTCACCGAGGTCTGCGACTACAAGATCCAGTATGACAGCCTGGCCGTCGACGAGTCCTGCATGGGCCGCACCAACTCCGCCGTCGTGACCATGATCGCCATGGAGCTTACGCAGCAGACCGAGGGCTATGCCGAGTACGAGACCGCTATGGCCGCCTTCGACCTGGTTGACCCCATCTATCGCAAGGCCGTCGAGTACACCCGTCCGCTCGCCGCCAAGTGGGCCGAGCAAAACGCCGACAAGCCCTGCATCAACGTGATGGCTCAGGGTCCGCTCTTTGGTGCCGCCTACGTCTTTAGCATCTGCAACGTGCAGGAGATGCTGCAGATCGACTCCTGCACCATCAACACCTGCGACTTCTTCCACGGCCCCTTCGAGATCCTGGACAAGCGCACCTCGCTGTTCCAGCTCATCAGCGTCGGCCGCAGCCGCTGCAACGACGAGCGCGGCATCCGCTTCGTCAACCAGTACGGTGGCGAGCGCGTCTATCAGCTCGACGCCAAGGAGCTCGGCCTCAACGACATCAAGGACAGCGTGAGCGAGTACTTCAATCACCTGATCTTTGCCCCGATCCTCAACAACGTGTACATGCGTGCGCTCTCTGCCGTCACCCACAAGGACTACATGACGCGCCGCTACATGTGGAAGCTGGACTACTAGGGGATAGAGCGGCCTAACAGCTCGATGTCCTCATAAGTTGCGGTGGAATAGTTCCTGCTTGGGGGCTTGAAGCCTCTATTTAGGAACTATTTCACCGCAACCGCCCAGTAATCCGCTGGGGGCGGAGGAAAACGGATCACTTATCCGCTCGCCGATTTGTGTCTTGAAAAATGTATATAACGACTATAACGTAGTACGAAACATATTGGAAACAATACCGAGGAGGCTGCGTTGAAGAAGAGCAATCTGGGCTATGTGCTGGTGCTGATCGCCGCGCTTATGTGGGGCAGCATCGGAATCTTTGTAAACGGCATCTCGGCCATGGGCGTTTCGTCCCAGAGCATGGCTGCCTTTCGCTTGTTGGTCGGAGCGCTTATCTTGGCGCCGGTCCTGATGTTTATGGGCTGCCGTCCGGGTGAGGGGTCTACCGTGGCTCAGGGTCCGCTGGCCCTGTTCAAGGCAAGCCCTAAAGAGCTTGTTCCTTGTGCGCTTGTTGGCATCGTCGGTTTGGCCGCCGCTAACACCTGCTATTACGAGTGCATGGGCGAGGTGGGCATGTCCACGGCCTCGGTGCTGCTCTACACCTCGCCGGTGTTTGGCGTCATGCTCGGCCGCGTGCTTTATCGCGAGGACGTGACCCCCAACAAGCTCGTTGCCATTGTCTTTAACATCGTAGGCTGCGTGCTTGCAGTGACCAATGGCGACCTTTCCGGTTTTCATTTTTCGGTTTGGGGCGTCACGTCGGGCGTGATTGCAGGCCTTTGTGGTGCGTCGCTCGCGGTGTTTAGCCGAATAGCAACCAAGACGGTCCACCCGCTGGCTGTCACGTTTTGGGGCTTTGTTTTTGGCGGTGCGGTTATGGCAGCTATCGCGGCTCCGTGGCCGGATGTCGCCGCGGCAATGTCGCCACAGCTGCTGCTGCTGTTCCTTGGCTTTGGACTCATCCCCACAGCCGTTGCTTACATCTTATATATGCAGGGTCTGTCCATGGGGCTCGAGACATCGAAAGTTCCCGTCGTAATGTCTTTCGAGACGGTTGTCACCGTACTGGTGGGCATTGGTGTCTACGCCGAGCCCGCCGGCGCGATTAAAGTCCTGGGCATCGTGCTGGTGCTCGCGTCCATCCTGATTATGAACACCGACTTCTCCAAGCTGCGCAACAGCGCCTTTGTCGGCCATATCGTTGAGAGCATGACCTTTAAGCCCAACGCGTGGTGGACGGAGAAATCGCAGGACATGGATCTGTTTAAGGAGCGCACCGGCATCGCGCTGGAGCCCACCGTGCAGGAAAGCCCCTGGTACTTTGTGCGATAGAGGATTGCGCGCAGGGTCTGACCTCGGGTTATCCAGCCAGCGCGGCCTACCCAGCCCCAACGTTTCAAATACGTTAAACCCGTCAACGGTCGATTTTCACCCGCGAACGGTCTTTATACTAATTAGCAATATAAGCAACGTATAAGACGTTATAATGACCATAACGAAAAGGAGGAGGCAAGATGAATCAGATCATTCTCGCATCTCATGGCGGCCTGGCCGCAGGCGCCAAAGACACGCTCGAGATGGTTCTCGGCGACGTGTCGAACGTCCACGTCGTGTCGCTTGCTCGTGACGACAAGGAGCCCATCACCGATAAGGTGGACGCCATGATCGCCACGTTCAACGCGGACGACACCGTCTATGTGCTGACCGATATGCTCGGCAGCTCGGTCAACAACAGCATGGTCGAGCTTTCCAAGAACGGCACGAAGTTCACGGTTGTCAGCGGTTTCAACATCCCGCTGGCGCTCACGCTCGCTATGAGCCCCGTCCCCGTCAAGGGTGCCGAGCTCGCAGCCCTCATCAACGAGGCCCGCACCGGTCTGACCAACCCCAACGCACCGGTCGAGGCTGCCGCGGCTCCCGCCAAGAAGGCCAAGGCGTCCCGTCACAGCTCCGGTCCCGCCAAGATCGTCCTCGCACGTCTTGATTACCGTCTGCTGCACGGCCAGGTCGTCTTTACCTGGACCACCAAGGTTCAGGCCGAGCGCATCATCGTCGTCGACAACGCCGCCGCCAACGATGACATCAAGAAGGGCGCTCTTAAGCTGGCCAAGCCCCAGGGCGTGCGCCTGAACGTCTTCACCGTCGAGCGTGCCCTCGCCAAGATGGACAAGCTCAACACCCTCGGCGAGCGCGTCATGTTCGTCTTTGGCAACACTGCCGAGATGCTGCAGTTCTGCCAGGGCTACAAGCTCGACGCCATCAACCTGGGCGCCACCGCCAACCACGACGGTGCCGATCAGGTCGGCGGCAAGGACAGCTCCGTCTTCCTCGACGCCAACCAGAAGGCCGACGTCAACCAACTGCTCGACATGGGCATCAAGCTCTACGTCCAGCAGACCCCTACGTATCAGAGCGTCGACATCGACGCCAAGCTGTAATCAACCAGGCTTTTGCCTGACTGAAAGGAGAAGGGTATGAATACGTTCATCAGTGCGGTGCTCGTCGGCCTCGTCGGCGTGTTCTGCATGTGGGACTCCCGCCTGCTCGGTCGTCTTAACTTCGAGCAGCCCCTCGTTGGCGCTACGCTCGTCGGTCTGCTGCTGGGCGATGTGCCCACCGGCCTTGCCGTCGGTGCCGCCGTCGAGCTCGTGTCCATGGGCCTGGTGCAGGTCGGCGCCGCCGTTCCGCCCGATATGGTCCTGGGCGGCATCGTGGCCGCTGCCTTTGCGTGCCTGACCGATGCTTCCGCCGAGACCGCCATGACGATCGCCATCCCGGTCGCCGTCCTGGGTCAGCTTCTCGGCATCGTGTTCCGTTCCATCATCGCCGCCCTCACCCATGTGGCAGATAGCGCGATCGATAACGGAAAGTTCAAGACCGCCTACCGTATGCACATCTGCGCCGGCTCCGGTCTGTACGCCGTCATGTACTTCCTGCCGATCTTCCTCGCCGTTTTTGTTGGCACCGACCTGGTTCAGGCCATCGTCAACATGGTTCCCGAGTGGCTGTCCACTGGTCTTAACGTTTCGACCAAGATCATGACCGCCTACGGCTTGGCCCTGCTGCTCACCATGATGATCAAGAAGGGTATGACTCCGTTCCTGTTCATCGGTTTCCTGCTCGCCGCTTACCTCAACCTGTCCGTCATCGCGGTCGCTCTGATCGGTGTGTGCCTGGCTGTCGTCTTCATGGGCTTCAAGTTCAACGGTTCCCATGCAGCCGCCGGTGTCGATTCCGACTACGATCCGCTCGAAGACGACGAAGACTAAGGAGGAACACACTATGGCAACCGCAACCAAGGACGTGTCCCTGAACAAGAAGGTCAGCCAGTTCTTCTGGCGCTCCTGGGCCATCCAGGCCTCTTGGAACTACGAGCGTCAGATGAACATGGGCTTCCTCTACGGCATGGTTCCCACGCTCGATCGCCTCTATCCGGACGAGTCCGACCCCAAGCAGCTCGCTGCTAAGAAAGAGGCTTACCACCGTCACATGGCGTTCTACAACTGCACCCCGCAGACGAGCGCCTTTATCCTGGGCCTCACCGCCTCCATGGAGGAGGAGTACGCCAAGGATCCCGAGAACTTCGATCCCGATTCGATCAACGCGGTCAAGACCTCCCTCATGGGTCCGCTTTCCGGCATCGGTGACTCCTTCTTCCAGGGCACCATCCGCGTTATCGCCTTTGGCCTGGGCGTTCAGCTGGCTCAGCAGGGCTCCATCATGGGCCCGATCCTGGCCATGCTCATCTCCATCGTCCCCTCTGTGCTGATTACTTGGTTCGCCGCCAAGATGGGCTATCAGGGCGGCCACGAGTACCTGAGCAAGCTTCAGGGCGGCGACCTCATGGAGAAGCTCATGTATGTCTGCGGCATCGTGGGTCTTATGTCCGTGGGCGGCATGATCGCCACGCTGATCGGCGCCACCACCCCGCTGCAGTTCGCTGAGGGCACCGTCGTTATCCAGGACATCCTGGACGGCATGATGCCCCAGATGATCTCCCTTGGCCTCACCGGCCTTATGTACTGGCTCATCAAGAAGAACGTCAACACCGGTTGGCTTCTCGTGATCGCCATCGTGGGCGGCATCGCCCTCTCCGCGGCCGGCATTCTGGCCTAGTCGCGACCAAGCGCCTAACCGCTTTCCCCCGGGGGCCTGCCTGGCATCCCATACCCCAGGCAGGCTTCCATCCCCAAAATGCGACAATGGGACAGTCCCCTTGTCGCATCCTCAACGGACCGGCGACTCGGTCCAAACCACGGTAACCCTGCGAGCGCCCGGCAATGTGGCGCCGCAAAAATCGAAAGGAATGTGTCAGATGTACGAGATCGACCTTAACCTCCCTAAGCAGATCGTCGCTGACGTCCTGTCCAACCACGAGATCCACAGTGTCGCCTTCGTCGGCTGCGGTGCTTCCATGTCCGACCTGTACCCCGCCAAGTACTTCCTGGCCAACAACACGGACAAGCTGAACGTTCAGATCTTCACCGCTAACGAGTTCAACTACGACACGCCTTCCTGGGTCAACGAGCACACCTTCGTGATCACCTGCTCCCTCGGTGGCTCCACGCCCGAGACCGTCGAGGCCAACAAGACCGCCAAGAAGCACAACTGCCCGGTCGTCTCCCTCACCAACAAGGCTGGCTCCGCTCTGACCGTCGACGCTGACTACGTCATCGTTCACGGCTTCCACGCCAACTTCGCTGCCAAGTGCGAGAAGCCCGGCTATGCCATCGCTCTTGCTCTCGAGATCCTTCAGCAGACCGAGGGCTATGACAAGTACGACGACATGATCACCGGCCTCACCAACGTCTTCGATCTCTGCGAGAACGCTGCTCAGTCCTGCAAGAAGCTCGCCAAGAAGTTCGCTGAGGACTTCAAGGACGACAAGATGATTTACTTCATGGCCTCTGGTGCCTCCGAGAAGATGGCTTACTCTCACGCCGCCTTCCTGTTCACCGAGATGCAGTGGATCGACGCCGCCGCCTACAACACCGGCGAGTACTTCCACGGCCCGTTCGAGGTTTCCACCGAGGGTAAGCCCTACGTCTTCTTCATGTCCGATGGCGCTACCCGTCCGATGGACGCCCGCGCCCTCACCTTCCTTGAGCGCATGGGCGCCAAGGTCGCTCTGATCGACTCCAAGGACTACGGCCTGGCTGACGCCGTGCCCGCGAGCGTCGTCACCTACTTCAACCCGCTGCTGCACCTCGCCGTTATGCGCGAGTACGGCAACCAGATCGCCGAGGCCCGTCAGCACCCGCTGACCATGCGCCGCTACATGTGGAAGCTTTCCTACTAATCACAAGTAAGTAGACCTTACGGGTTGATTGAGAGGGGATGGGGTTTGCGCCCCGTCCCCTTTTTTGCTCTGGGGAGGGCGTGTCTGTCGCGTCGCAAATCCCAGATAAAACCTACCAAAATAAACCTGTCCCTTTTTGGCAGGTGGGAGGAGATGCGTATGATCAAGGCAGTGCTGTTTGACATGGACGGCGTGCTGGTCGATACCGAGTGGTTCTACAACCGTCGTCGCGTGGCGTTTATGGAAGAGAAGGGCTTTCACTTTGACGAGATCCCCGATCTTTCGGGGTCTAACGAGCCCGCCATTTGGAAGTCGCTGGTACCTGACGATGTTGAGCTGCGCGAGCGCCTGCGCGTGGAGTACAAGCAGGTCTATAGCCCGGACCATCCCGTTCCGTATGCCGAGCTGCTCAACGAGCAGACGGAGCCGGTGATGCGCGCACTGCACGAGCGCGGCGTGAAGTGTGCCATCGCGAGCTCGTCTTATCGTGAGCTCATTGACGAGCTGGTAGAGATTGCCGGTATCGCCGATGTGCTGGACTACACCATCAGCGGTCACGAGTGCAGTGCGTTTAAGCCCGACCCCGAGATCTACCTGCGTGCCATGGAGGCGCTGGGGGTGGAGCCTGCCGAGTGCCTGGTTATCGAGGATTCGCCTTTGGGGATCGAGGCCGGCAAGCGTTCCGGCGCCCGCGTCCTGGCACTGCGTCCGCACGAGGGCGTCAACCTCGATCAATCGCGAGCCGATGCCGTTATCGATAATCTGACCGACATTTTGGCCGCTTTGTAGCGTCAATCCGCCGCGAGAAGCACTGATTCACGCGTCTTTTGCTGCGGATTGGCTTAATTTGTCATCTATTTGGATCCGTTTGGCTTCGATTCGGACTAAGTGAGTAGACTTTTTGGCGCAGGCCGAGCACAATGCATATCTTCCTTTGTAAAACCGCAGGTCACAGGGGTGGCGGTTTTGGGTGTGCTCTGCAGGTCGCGTAAAGTCTACTCACTTGTAATTTGGGCCTTTGGTCGTGGGGTTGCTGGTCCCGCTTTGGTTGTCGGGAGAGGGTGAATTGAAGCGCCCCCGCACGCTCCATGCTACAATCGCGGACATATCCCACAACTACATCTGCCTTCGAAAGGAGCCTGCGTGGCGAACGCCATCGATCAGCTCACGGACCGAGTGCTCGTGCTCGGCCGCCTCACCATCGTCCGCCGCGCCATTACTGCTGTGGCGGTCACCATTTCCGCCGTTCTCCAGACATTTCTGATCCAGGCGTTCATTCAGCCCGCCGACCTGCTTCCGAGCGGTCTTACCGGCGTCGCGGTCCTGCTCGATCGCGTTACCTCGCTGGGTGGCGTTCATATCGACATCTCGCTCGGCATGCTCGCGCTCAACATCCCCGTGGCGCTCTTATGCTGGAGCGGCATTAGCAAGCGCTTCGTCATCTTCTCGATGATGCAGGTCGTGCTCTCATCGCTGTTCCTCAACGTCTTTCACTTCGCGCCGTTTTTGGGCGACAAGATCATGCTCATCATTTTTGGCGGCATGGTCTCGGGTCTGGGCGCTGCCATCGCGCTTAAATCCGGCGCATCCACCGGCGGCACCGACTTTATCGCGCTGTGGGTTTCCAACCACACGGGCAAGACCATCTGGGGCGTCATCTTTGGTTTCAACTGCTTTATCCTGGCGATCTTTGGCTTTATGTTTGGCTGGGACAAGGCGGCGTATTCCATCGTGTTCCAGTTTATTTCGACCAAGACTATCGACAGTTTCTATCGTCGCTACGATCGCGTGACGCTGCAGATTACGACGCGCAAGGCAGACGAGGTCATGACTGCCTACGTAAACCATTTTCAGCACGGCATTAGCTGCGCCGAGGTCGTCGGCGGATACAGCCGCGAAAAGATGTACCTGCTGAACACCGTTGTTTCGACCTACGAGAGCCAGGACATTATCAAGTTGGTGTGCGACGTTGATCCCGGCGCCGTGATCAACGTGTTCCACACGCTCAACTTTGTGGGCGGCTGGTGGGGCGGTCATGTCGACGAGCCCATGCCCACGGCCGTTCCCGATCCCGACAAGCCCGCACGCATGGCCAGCAGGCAGGCGCGCCTCAGCGAACAGGACAGCCTGCAGCAGGATGACGGCAAGTAGGGTATTGGCATTTTGCCGGTCCTGCGCAACCCATCCGAACGAGCCCCCCGAAAGCCCCGTTGCTTTCGAGGGCTCTCGTTTGCCCAGATAAAACCTACCAAAATGAAGCTGTCGCTTTTTGGTAGGGAGGGTGTATCGTTTTATCAATATGAGGTAACATGAAACTAGACGTTATATACGTATTAGAAATTTAGCTATTTTGATAAGAGTGATCAGATATGCCTGCGCCCAAAAATGCACCGCTTTACCAGCAGATTTATGACGAAATCAAGGATGCGATCGAGAAAGGTGTTTATGCACCCAAGGAGCGTATTCCGTCCGAGCTTGAACTAGCCGAGCAGTACGAGGTGAGCCGTATTACGGTGCGCCGCGCTGTCGAGGAGCTGTGCTCCGATGGTTACCTGGTTAAGCAGCAGGGCCGCGGCACCTTTGTCTCCACGCCGCACATCAACCGCCAGTTTCACGCCTCGACGCTGCAGACGTTTACCGCGCTGTGTGCCGGCAACGGCATGAAGGCCGGTGCGCACGTGATCGATCGCCAGATCGTTCCGGCGCGCCAAAACGAGATGGAGTTCTTTGGCCTGCAGAAGGATGCGCTGCTGCTGCATATCAAGCGCGTGCGTACGGCCGACGGCGAGCCCATCTTTGAGGAGAACATCTTTGTGCCGTTTGACGCCTACCGTGAGCTGTTGACGGCCGATCTTGAGGACAAGTCGATTTTTGCCGAGGTCGAGCGTGTTGGCGGAACGCCGATTGTCTCGGTTGGCTACCGTACGGTCGAGGCCGTTCGAGCTAACGCCGAGCAGGCGGCCGAGCTGGGCATTGCTCCGCACGATCCGCTGCTCAACCTGCGTGCCGGCTTTACCGGTCCCGATGACGAGCCGGTTTTGATGGGTAAGCAGTACTACGTGGGATCGCGCTACGTTATGGTCATGTAAGTTACGCGGTTTTACCAAACCGCGTAACGGCTCGACGCTGCAAACGCCCCTAAGCGGCAATCTGACGTTCAATCGTCGGTCGCGTACCGAAGTACGCTTCCCTCCTCTTTCACGTCACCTTGCTCGCTTAGGGGCGTTTTCGCTGACCTATGCTCAACCAGCGACGTTTGCGCGCTTGTCAAGAGATTAGCCGTTGGGAAAGTGTCCAAAAATCCCACGCTCGTTCCTTTTGGATTGCGTTGCCCGTGGCCGACGGCCGTGCGGCACCGGTCCGCGTGGCGGCGTATAATCGGCGGCAGATGACTTGGACGTTAGGAAACCATGACCGATAGCATGCAGCAGATGGCGCTCGACACGCTCGGCGCCTATTTTGGCTACACCTCGTTTCGCCCGGGGCAGGACCGCATGGTGGATGCGATTCTTGCAGGCCGCGATGCGCTGGGTGTTATGCCCACGGGCGCCGGCAAGTCCATTTGCTACCAGGTGCCCGCGCTCATGCTGCCCGGCATCACCTTTGTGGTGAGTCCGCTGCTGTCGCTTATGGAGGACCAGACCCGTGCGTTGCTCGCGGCGGGTGCGCGACCTAGCTATCTCAACTCCAGCCTTACCCCGGCCCAGCAAAACACCGTGCTCAAGCGGGCGCGCGAGGGCCGCTACCAGCTTATGTACGTGGCGCCCGAGCGCCTGCTCGAGCCGCGCTTTTTAGCCTTTGCGCAGGAGGCCGCGGCGGACGGCGGCATTGGCGTGCCGCTCGTGGCTATTGACGAGGCCCACTGCGTGAGCCAATGGGGCCAGGATTTCCGCCCCGCCTATCTGCAGATTCGCGAGTTCATCGATTCCCTGCCGCAGCGCCCTATCGTGGCGGCCTTTACCGCTACGGCGACTGAGCGCGTGCGCGCGGACATTCAGCAGATGCTCGGACTGCAAAACCCCGCGACCGTGGTGACGGGCTTCGATCGCAAGAACCTCTACTTTGGTTGCGAGGAGATGGGCGACAAGGCCAAGGCCGCGTGGGTGCGCGACTATGTGATCGCGCATTCGAGCGAGAGCGGCATCGTGTATTGCTCGACTCGCAAGACGGTCGATGCGCTGGCCGCGGAGCTTGCCGAGGCACTGGGCCCCAGCGGCATTCGTGTGGGGCGCTACCATGCCGGCATGTGCAACGACGCCCGCCGCCAGAGCCAGCGTGCCTTTATCGACGACGATATCCAGGTGATGGTTGCCACCAACGCCTTTGGCATGGGCATCGACAAGCCCAACGTGCGCTACGTGATCCACAACAACGTGCCCGAGAGCATCGAGGCCTACTACCAGGAGGCGGGCCGCGCTGGCCGCGATGGCGATCCGGCCAGCTGTCACTTGCTGTGGAACGGTAACGATTTTCGCATGCGCCGCTTTTTGATCGACCGCGGCGATGCGGCCGACGAGGCGCTCGACGACGAGCAGCGCGCGTGGGCGCTCCAGAACCGTTATCGCCTGCTCAGCCAGATGGAGGGCTACTGCAATACCACTGGCTGTCTGCGCGAATACATGCTGCGCTACTTTGGCGACGAGGCGGCGGCCGAGCATGCGGCAGCCGCCGCGGGCGGCACGGCAGACGACGCCGAGGGCTGCGGCAACTGCAGCAACTGTCTCACGCAGTTCGAGGTCGAGGACGTCACCGATATGGCCCGCGCCGCCGTGCGCTATGTGGCCACGCGTCCCATGCGCTTTGGCAAGTCGCTGATCGCCGACGTGCTCCACGGCGGCAACACCGAGCGCATTCGCCAGATGCATCTGGACGAGGAGCGCGGCTACGGTGAGCTGTCGAGCGAATCGGTCGGGCGCATCAAGGACATCATCGGCCAGCTGTGCGGTCGCGGTTATTTGGCCACCTCGCAGGGGCAGTACCCGGTCGTGGGGCTGGGTCCGCGTGCCGGCGAGGTCGAGGATGAGGCGTTCGCCTTTACCGTTAAGCGTCGTGCGTCCAAGCGCAAGGCCTCGGCCCGCGCCCGCCGCGCCGTCGATCTGCTGCGCGAGGAGGCCGAGCTGGATCAGCGCCCGCGCGTTGGCGACGATGCCGAGCTGTTCGAGCGCCTGCGTGCCCTCCGCAAGGAGATCTCGACCGAGCTGGAGATGGCGCCGTATATGGTCTTTTCCGACAAGGCCCTGCGCGGCCTGTGCCGCCTGCGTCCGCAGACGCGCGAGGAGCTGATCCAGGTCAACGGCATTGGCGAGAAAAAAGCCGACGCCTTTGGCGAGCAGTTTATGGCGGCGATTGAAGAATTTGAGTCCGAGCATGCGCGGGATGGAGTGTAACGATGGCATTCGACGATAAAACCGACCGCACTGACGTGCCCGCCGTGCCGCTGTACCAGCAGGTCATGGACGACCTAAAGGGCGAGATCGCGCGCGGCGTGTACCCCGCCGGCTCGCGCATCCCTGCCGAGATGGAGCTCGCGAAGTCCTACGGCGTGGGGCGCATCACCGTGCGCCGTGCCATCGAGGAGCTGTCGCGCGCGGGGTATCTCAACCGCCAGCAGGGGAGGGGCACGTTTGTGTGCGCGCCCAAGCTCAAGCGCAAGATTCGCCAGAAGGGCGACGTTCAGAGCTTTACCGAGGGTTGCGCCGCCAACGACATGGTGGCCGGAGCACGCCTGGTGTCGCGCACGGTGGTTGCGGCGACGCGTGAGGACGCGGCGTTTTTTGGGGTGGAACCCGGCTGCGAGCTCATCGTTGTCGAGCGCGTGCGCACGGCAGACGGCGTGCCCGTCATGCTCGAGAACAACGCCTTTGTGCTTGCCGACCATCCCTACCTGCAGACGCTGGCCGACGAGGACCTCACCGATAACTCAATCTTTGCGCTCGTTGCCGAGCATTCGGGTCGCGCGCCGCTCAAGTCCGACCCCTGCACCGTGGAGATTGCGCTTGCCGATACTCAGACGGCCCCGCTGCTGGAGGTGCCGGTCGGCGAGCCTCTCTTCTATATGGAGGCCTACTTTACCGACGCCGGCGGGCGCCCTCTACTGCTCGGCCGCCAAAAGATCGTGGGCTCGCGCTACGTCTTCGACATCTAACGTCCACAGATAGAACAACATAGAACAAATTTGCTGAGATGACTTCACGGGCGTTGTTACACGTGCTATAAATAGGACAACATAGAACGACAGCAGGTACGAGCTGTCGTCGTTCAAAGCCGCCCCACAAGGAGGAGCATCAGCATGAACGCACATGATCTGGTTCAGGAAATCATCGAGCGCAAGGGCAAGATCGAGAACGTCTTTTGGATCGCTTGCGGCGGTTCGATGATCGATCTCATGCCGGCCAACGAGCTGCTCAAGCGTGAGGCCACCACGTTTACCTCGACGGTCTACACGGCACGCGAGTTTTGCCTGATGGCTCCCAAGAGTCTTGGCGAGAAGTCGCTCGTCATCGCCTGCAGCCACAGCGGCAACACGCAGGAGGTCGTCGACGGCTGCGAGATGGCGCTGGCCGCCGGTGCCGAGGTCATTGCCCTCACTGACTGCGAGGGCTCCAAGATCGATAACGGCAAGTGGACCACCTGGGTCTATCCGTGGGGCGAAAGCGTGCCGCAGGCCGAGGTACCGCAGGGCATTGGCGCTCTGATCGCCGCCGAGTTGCTCGACCAGCAGGAGGGTTACGAGGCGCTTGCCGACATGTATGCCGGCCTCAAGCAGATGGATGCGCTGCTGCCCGCCGCCCGTGAGAAGGTCAACGCCGAGCTGGGCGCCCGCTTTGCCGAGCTCTGCCAGCAGCACAAGTTCTTCTATATCCTGGGCTCCGGCCCCAACTTTAGCCAGACCTATGCCATGGCGATTTGCTCGCTCATGGAGATGCAGTGGCAGCACTGCTGCTACATCCACTCCGGCGAGTACTTCCATGGCCCGTTCGAAGCCACCGAGCCCGGCGTGTTCTACTTTGTGCAGCTCGGATCGGGCGAGTGCCGCCCCATGGAGGAGCGCGCTCTTGCGTTCCTCAACACGCACACCGACACGATCATGGTGCTCGACGCGCTCGAGTACGGCGTGGGCGAGGTACCTGCCAGCGTGCGTTCGTTCCTAGAGCCGATCTTCTTCTATGCGATGAGCTGCGAGCTGCGCGCCGCCCGCGGCAAGGTCTTCGACCACAGCCCCGAGTTCCGCCGCTACATGGGCGTCGAGCAGTACTAGGTAACGGGAAAAGTATTCACCTTCGATTCGCAAGGGCACTGCGTGAGTCAAAAAAGCGGGCCGCGCCGGGGATTTCCGGCGCGGCCCGCTTGGTATCGCGCTTAGATTCGCAAGGTTGCGGCAGCCAGCGGCCTACTTTGCGTCGTAGGCCTCGGCGTCCCACCAGTCGAGCTGGGCGATGTTGTCGCGGATGTGCTGGCAGCTCTTGTGGAAGCCCTCGAGCTCGTACTCGGACAGGTCGAGCGTGTAGACCTCCTCGACGCCCTCGGCGCCGATCACGCACGGCAGGGAGGTAAAGATGCCCTCCTCGCCATACTGGCCGGTCATAAGCGTAGAGGCGGAAAGCACGGCGTGCTCGTCGTGCAGCACGGCGGCGCAGACGCGCGCGGCGGAGTTAGCGACGGCGTACTCGGTGCACTGCTTGCCCTGGTAGGTTACGTAGCCGCCCTTGCGCGCGAGCTCCTCGACCTCCGTGTGGTCAAAGGCGTACTTGTCGGGGTTCTCGGCCTGAAGCTCGTTGAGGCTCTTGCCGGCGATGGTTGCGGCCTTAAAGGCAGCCAGCTGGCTAAAGCCGTGCTCGCCGATCATGTAGGCGTCGATGGACTTGGGGCTCACGCCGACCTTCTTGGAGATCTCGGTGCGCAGGCGGGCGGAGTCCAGGCCGCAGCCCGAGCCGATGATCTTCTTGGGATCGTAGCCGGTCAGGTGCCACAGCTCGGTGCATACGACGTCGCAGGGGTTGGAGATGCTCACGAAGATGCCGTCAAAGCCGGCGTCGACGATGCGCTTGGCAAAGGTGCGGGCGGCGTCGGTGGTAAAGAACAGCTCGCCGTCGCGGTTGCCGGCGGCCAGCGCGACCTTGCCGGCGGCGTTGACGATGACGTCGCAGCAGGCCAGCTCCTCGAAGTGGTCGTAGCAGTTGACGATCTTGGTGTTATACGGGACAAACGAAAGGGAGTCGCGCAGGTCCTGGACCTCGGACGTCACCTTGGCCTCGTTGATATCGCACAGGTACAGCTCGTCGGCAATGCCCTGCATGAGCAGGCTGTTGGCGACATGTGCTCCTACGTGGCCCTGGCCGACCACACCGATCTTACGCGTCTGGTACATATATGTATCCTTTCAGCCGAGTTTTTCGCGTCGAACCATTGTAGCGTCCAGCTACCACTTTGCTAGGCTAAAGCGCCGCAGATTTTTGGGACATGCCTTAATCTCTACTTTTGGAGTGATTTGGACCACAGGCGGTGTCTCGGGGCGATGTGCTCGCGCGGATGGGGCCGCTCGTTGTACCATAGCTGCAACTGACTCGTAAGGAGCATCCATGCCCATTCGCATTCCCGACGCCCTCCCTGCCGCCGCGCAGCTCGAGAGCGAGAACATCTTTGTCATGACTGAGTACCGCGCGCTGCACCAGGACATCCGTCCGCTGCGCGTGCTCATCCTCAACCTCATGCCCACCAAGATCGCCACCGAGACGCAGATCATGCGCAAGCTCTCCAACACGCCGCTGCAGGTGGAGGTGGACCTGCTGCGCACCAAGACGCACGAGGCCACGCACGTAAGCGCCGGCCACCTGGAGACGTTCTACCGCACGTTCGATGACATCCGCGACATCCACTACGACGGCCTGATCATCACGGGCGCGCCGGTGGAACAGATGCCGTTCGAGGAGGTCGACTACTGGCCCGAGCTCTGCCAGATCATGGATTGGTCAACCACGCACGTGCACTCTACGCTGCACATTTGTTGGGGCGCGCAGGCTGGTCTGTACCATCATTACGGTATTCAGAAGCACGACCTGCCGGCAAAGGCGAGCGGCGTGTTCGAGCATTATCTGGTGAAGCCGCAAAGCCCGCTGGTCCGCGGCTTTGACGACCGTTTCTATGCTGTGCATTCGCGCAACACCGATGTGCGCCGCGAGGACGTGGAGGCCGAGCCGCAGCTTGAAGTCGTGGCCGCGTCTGACGAGGTGGGCCTGTACATCGTCAAGTCGACCGACAGCCGCCGCTTCTTTGTCTTTGGCCATCCCGAGTACGATACCGACACGCTGCGTCTGGAGTACGAGCGTGACGTGAAGCGCGGACTCAACCCGGAGGTGCCGGCGCATTACTTCCCGGGCGACGACCCCACGGCCGAGCCGCGCAACGTCTGGCGCAGCCAGGCTCAACTGCTCTACACCAACTGGCTCAACTACTACGTCTACCAGACCACGCCCTACGACCTGGCCCGCGCCGGCGAGGAGCACTAGGCTGTCGGGAGGGACGCTGGCATTTAGGCGCTGATGATGTTGGGCAGCGGCAGGTCGTGGGCTTCGGTGGGAACGTGTTCGACGCGCTGTTCGTTAAAGGCGATGCCGACGATTTGGCATGCGCGCGAGAGCATGGGAAGGTAGCGGTCGTAGCAGCCCCCGCCGTAGCCCAGGCGCGCGCCGGTGCGGTCGAAAGCCACGAGCGGCACGACAACCATGTCGAGCTCGGCGGCGGGCACGATGGGGCAGCGATTGTTGTCGATGTCCGTAGCTGCGATGGCCCGCGTAGGGTGGGCGATAAACGGAGCCGCGGATACATCGCCGGCGGCGACCGTTCGCATGCACATGCGCTGGCCGCATGCGGCGGCGTCGCTTGCCGAGAGCATGCACGGATAGGCTACGCGCCAGCCGCGCGCGGCGGCCGCAGCGGCAAACGCGGCAGGGTCGACTTCGGAATCCATGGCGGCATAGACGGCAACGGTGCGTTGGCCCGCAGTGCCGCTGGACTCCATCAGCTCAACAAGCCGCGCGCATACAACAGCGGACTTCGCCGCCCGAACATCCAAATCAATCGCATTGCGCCGGGCAATCACCGCCCGCCGTAACTCAGCCTTATCCATCACAGCCTCATCTCCCAAACCTTCCAAAAAGGGACAGGTTTATTTTGGCAGGTTTTATCTGGGTAAACAGCAAAAACCACCACGAAGTGGACACAGGCACCTTTGCGGCGGTCTGTGCTGTGATGGGTGTCTGCGGCGGTCTGTCTCGATCTGTAACAGTAACTCGGCAAAAATGGGCCTAGTTGTTACAGATTGAGACAAAGGGCCGGCGTCATCCGGAAACGTCTCGATTTGTAACATCTGGAGCCAATATTGCCGCCTTAGCGTTACAGATCGAGACAAATCGGCAGACTGCGGCAAAAGAAAAAGGTAGATTTTCGGTCATGTCCCAAAAATCTACCTTTGTGCGTTAGCCCAACAGGTCGACTACGGTGAAGCCGGCGCTGCTCTTGGCGATGACGTCTCGGCTGCCAAAGACGCAGGTGGGCGACTCGGCTGCGATGCGCGTCACATCGGCGCCGAGCGAGCGCAGCTCACCGGGCGTAGCGGCGAGCATCTGGGCGCGGCGCTCCTCGCGTGCGTGCGGATCGAGCCCGGCCAGGTAGGTCGTGTTGCGGCGCTTGGTGAGCGTGTACGGCTTCACGGGCGCGTCCATGCCGCTCACGCAGCTCACGATAAAGCCCTCAAAGGCGGCCTCGTCGGGCTCAAAGCTGCCGAGCCATTCGCCTGCGCGCTCCACGCGCTCAATCGAAGGATCGATTGCCGGGTCGCGGTAGGTGTAGAACGCCGCCTGGCGCTCGCCGGCTGCGCGGAATCCGCAGCCGTACGCACCGCCCTTCACGCGAATCTCGTTCCACAGGTAATCGTAGGAGAGCGCGTTGGCGGCAACCGCCCAGGCGCCCGTCACGTCAATGCCCAGGCGACGCGGATCGCACGCACGCGCGGCAAAACAGATGTCGCTGGGGATGACAAAAGCCTCGTGGCGGTCGCACGGCGCCGGCACCACGAGCGCGTCGCGGCCGGCATCGGCGCCGTCGCCAGCGTCCAGCCCCAGGTCGCCCGCGGCATCCCAGTACGCGTCAAAGTCCTCGTCGCTGCCGGTAAAGCTCGCCATGCAGCCGTCGGCCACAAAGATGCGGTCTGCCAGCGCGGCAAGCTTGGCGCGCAGGTCGTCCAGTCGCTCGTCAAAGTGCTCGAGCAGATTGCGCAGGAACAGGTAGAAGTCCACGCCCGAAAGCTGCTCGCGCACCACGGCCGAAGGCGAGCTGTAACTCATCGCGCGACCGAGCGCCGCCGAGTGACCGTTGTTGATAAAGCCCTGCTCAAGTCCAATGCGAATCTGCGTGAGCACGTCGCGAACGCGGTCGGCGTCGGCATCGAGCAACAGCGTGCTCGACCACACCTCGCGCGGCAGGCTCGCCAGTGCGTCAATCTTTTCGGACAGGGCGCCGGCGCTCACCAGCAGGTAGGGGCGCACGCCGTCCACGTCGGGCTGCGTCATGACCTCGGTCGTAAAGCTCAAAAAGCCGAGCTTGCCAGCGAGCAAGTTGTCGAGTTCCTCGGCCGAGTGCTCGCGCGTGGGCAGCTGCTTAAGCAGGCGGCAGAGCAGTGTCACATAGGGCAGGTCCTCAAACGCGACGCAGCTCAGGTCGAAATACTGCATGGCGTAGGCCAGACGGTTGGTGGGGATGTCGTGGCGCAGGCAGGGGATGGGCGCGGTCGTGTCCACGACCAGTGGCGGCTCGGGGCGCGCCTCGCCAATGTCGGACACGCGCAGGCGCGGCAGCGTGGCCTTGGCCTCGGGTGTGTCTTCCGCCTCCTGCGCGGCACGCAGCGCGGCCGTGCGCTCGACCACGTCGGCCAGCTCGGCATCGGTCATGGCATCGCGCTTGGCTGCCAGCTCGGCGGCCTCGGCACCCTCCGAACCCTCGGCGGCGTCCACCGGCACCAGCTCGACCAGTGCCATGTGGTCGTTTTCCAGCACCAGTTCGCGCAGCAGGTCCTCAAAATAGCTGCCGTCCAGCTCACTGCGCAGCTCCTCGTACACCGGGCCGTACTTGAGCGCCAGCGTCGCGGCGTCGTCATCGTAGAGCCACGTGCTCAGCGCGTCGCACGCAATGGCCACGCCGTCGGCGATACCGTAGTCGCGCTGGCGCAGGTCGTATTCGTTGCTGCTGATGATGGCTTCCAGGCGCTCGCGTGGAACGCCATGCTCGCATAGGTCGCGGCAGGCGTCCTGGAACACGCGGCGCAGCTCGCGCGCCACGCCGGGCTGCGCGTTTTGCAGCATGATGAGCTCGTAGGGCTGCAGGCTCTCGGCCGCCGTGTAGCTCACCACGTTGCCGCCCAGGCCGGCGGACAGAATGGCCTTCTTAACCGGCGCTTCGTTGGAGCCCAGCAGTGCTTCAAACAGGATATCCGCCGCGATCGTGCGTTTGCGGTCGAGCGCGTTGCCCAGCACCAGGCCCAGGCCCACCAGGGCGTTCTCGGGTGTGGTGGCCATCTCGACGCGCTTGTACTCGCAGGTCACGGGCGCCTGCACGCCCAGCGGATTGGGCGCCATCGTGGACGGGTCCTCGCCGGCGGCGACGGCAGCGTCCATGCGGCGGCTCGCGGCACTCGGCTGCGACAGATAGCGCTCGTCCAAAAAGGCCAGGGCGCGGTCCACGTCCAGGTCGCCGTAGAGCGTTATATAAGAGTTGGAAGGATTGTAGTGGCGCGCGTGCGTGTCCAGGAACTGCTCGTAGGTGAGCGCGGGAATCGCGCGCGGGTCGCCACCGCTCTCGTGTGCATAGGCGGTGTCGGGGTAGAGCGCGGCGTTGACGGCGTCGTCCAGCACACTCATGGGGTCGGACAGCGCACCCTTCATCTCGTTGAACACCACGCCGTTATAGCGCAGCGCGCCCTCGCGCAGGCTCGCGGAGCCGCCGTCGCCCTCGCCCTCGACGCTCTCCGGCAGGTCCAGCTCGTAGTGCCAGCCCTCCTGCTCAAAAATGGTGGGCTTGGTATAGATGGCCGGGTTGAACACCGCGTCCAGGTACACGTCCATCAGGTTGTACAGATCCTGCTCGTTGGTGGTGGCAACGGGGTAGATGGTCTTGTCGGGGTAGGTCATGGCGTTGAGAAACGTCTGCATGGAGCTCTTGATCAGATCGACAAACGGCTCCTTGACGGGGAACTTAGCCGATCCGCACAGCACCGAGTGCTCAAGAATATGGAACACGCCGGTGGAATCGGCCGGCGGCGTCTTAAAGCCAATGGCAAAGGCCTTGTTTTCGTCGTCGCATGCCAGGTACAGCAGGCGAGCGTCCGAGGCAGTGTGTCGCAGCACGTAAGCGTCCGAGTCGAGCTCGGGCACGGTCTCGCGGCGCTCGACGGCAAAGCCGTGGCAGGTAGTGCCGGGCACCAGCAGTGCAGCGGCTGCGGCGCGCGGGTCGGTTGAGGTGGTGGGCATATGCAGTCTCCTTTGACGTCCCAGCGGGGGCGAATCGAGTCGAATCCTCGAGAGTATACCCATATGGGGCCGCGGCTCTGCGGCGAACTGAAGACGATGCCAGCGGATTGGGCATAGGTCCCGCGTGCCCGCCGCACGAGCGTGGAAACTTGGACGCCTATCGAATGAGAGTGGATTTTCGGACGGAATCAGCCTCAAAACGCCCAAATACCGTCCAAATATCCACCCTCATTTCCCGACCGTCCAAAATCCACGCTCATCCGCCGCCCGCACATCTCTCATCTCTCATTCGTCACGAATACGAGAGATAACAGAAAGACGAGAGATAAATATGAGAGATAACTGAGCAGCAAAGAGACAAGCAATCATGGTATTATCTCAATACCGATTGTTCTACCAGCAAAAACATGTTTATATGAAACAGATGGCAGACATCTTATCTTTTATCTCTCACTCATCTCTAATATGAGAGATAACAGAAAGATGAGAGATAATTACGAGAGATAACTGAGAGACGAAGGAAATTCATTCGCGGCATTCTTCGCAGAACCGAGCGAAAGGACGTGCAGATGAACGAAAACGAACTGACCGGTCTGCTCGAGTCTTTAAGGCGCATGGGCTCGGACGATCTTAACGTCGAGGTCAAGGAGAGCGCCACAACGCTTTCCCGCGACGTATGGGAAACGGTCAGCGCTTTCGCAAACACCGCCGGCGGCATCATCGTGCTCGGAGTGAGCGAGCGCGCGGGTTTTGTCCCAGTTGCAAACTTTGAGACCGAGAAAGTGCTCAACCAATTCGTGGCGGGCATGGGTGATGCGGGCGGTCGCGGAAAGCTGGCCAATCCGCCCAAATACACCATTGAGCGCGTGGAGCTCCAGGGCACCGTGGTTCTGGTCATCACGATTGAGGAGCTCGACCCGTCGAGCAAGCCTTGTTATGTCATAGAGCGGGGCGCTCAAGGTGGCAGCTACAAACGCATCGATGACAAAGATGTCCCGCTTTCGTCGACCGAGGTGCTCGCATTGGCGTCATACGGTCGAGCGACTCCGAGCGATCGCGACGCGGTGGCGGGCGCGGGCGCGGACGATCTCGACGAGGCGCTGGTCGACCGTACGATAGATCGGGCTTTCTCGTTGACGCCTCGGGCAATGCGCGGCGCGCCGGACAAACAAACGAAGCTGGAGCGCCTAAATTTCCTTGATTCCCAGGGCAATGTTACCAAGGCTGGACTCCTAGTTGCGGGCACCTACCCTCAGCAGTTTTATCCCAAGCTCTTTATCGACATGGCTGTCTATGCGGGGACCCGGAAAGGCACGGCGGGATCGCTGAGGTTCATGGACCGCACAATCTGTGAGGGAACGTTGGGCGAGATGATCTCGGATGCCGTCGCGGCCGTCGCCAAGAATTTGCGGCGAACCTCGACCGTCCAAGGCGTCTCGCGTGTCGACTCGCTTGAGATTCCCGAGGAGGTTCTGCGCGAGGCAATCGCCAACGCCGTAATCCATCGAGAATACGGGGATCGGTTCTGTGGACAATCGATTGCCGTCGACGTCTTTGACGATCGTGTCGAGGTGACGAATCCTGGCGGCCTTTACGGGGGAAAGACTCGCGAGAACTTGTTTGACGGCAGCTCCCGATGCCGTAACGCGACG
The DNA here is from genome assembly GCF_039752955.1 of Collinsella aerofaciens. GTDB lineage: Bacteria > Actinomycetota > Coriobacteriia > Coriobacteriales > Coriobacteriaceae > Collinsella > Collinsella aerofaciens_BI. The sequence goes on along the minus strand of NZ_JBDMHB010000017.1, from coordinate 1,747 downwards.
CTTGTGAAGCTCATGTCGATTGTCCCGCTGCCGGATGGCGCAGGTTCGCCGGCTGAGGGCAATGGCTCGGGCATCCCGATGATGATCGATGCCATGCGCGCGCATGGTCTGGCCGAGCCCCTGTTCTGCCCGGGGTTCGATCGGTTCAAGGTCGTACTTTACCGTTCAAAGATCGAGCCGGTCGATCATGGCGGGGGCTTAATTGTGACGGCACTCAAACACTACGGCGAGCTGGGGACGCGCGAGCTGGCAGAGCACACAGGGCTCACAATTTCCCAGGTTAGGTCGCGCGTCAACGCGCTCATTGCTCAAGGCGAGCTTGAGCCCACGGCGCCGGCGACGAGCCGCAACCGCAAGTATCGACTGTCGGAGCGCGTGGGATAGATGCGTTAGTGGACGAGGCGACCCAATAATCGACCCTCGATTGGCGTCCATTAAGGTAAAGCGGTTGTTGCCCAGTCGACGGTGATGCTAAAGACTCGGCTTACGCCGGCATGGCCCCGAACCCGTCTATCAGGAACAGCCTAAGAACCAGCTTGATGACATTTCCCGGTTTGACTTCTGCCGCGTCAAAGACGTGGCGCTCGGCGAGCTCGCTGCAGTATGCATAGATGTCGCGGATAAGGTCCGCGCCCGAGAGCGTAAACATGTAGCCTGCGTCCGAAAGCGCATTGGGCGCGGCAGGCAACTTGGCCATGTGGCAGAACGTTTGCAGGTCGGGCGCCATAACGTTCTGGTAGTCGAGGTGGCCGTTGGCATCCTGCGCGGCAACCTCCAATTGGCGCACAAAATCCAGCGCCGCCGCTAACACAAAGCTCGGCGTAGGCGCATTGACGTCCTGAGTGGTCGCCACAAGCCTGCCCGCCGCCTGCGTGACAAGCCAAGCGACCTCGCGCTGGCAACGCACGGCCTTGCGCGTAACCGGCTTGATGGACGAAGAAGAAACGCTTCCCTTAGGCGGATTCGAAACAGCCACAAGAACCTCCCATGAACGACCCGGCCCAACAAGCCCGGATGAAACACGTGCTACATCAGTATACAGGGAAGTGGGGTAGCGGGGTACAAGCGCGCCAGCGGCAAACCGAGAGCATCAACGATGTGCCGATCGCGGAATGAGATCTCGTAATAATTGACTCTCGGCCATATTATTGAGGGGCATGACTCGCGTTCGTATGGTTGTAGGTGCTGGCGATGAACGACATTGACCTTGCTGTTCCGTTGATGGATGGACCAAGCTATGACCGCGCCTGCAGTCTCGTGCCTTCCGAATACGTTGAGGCATGGGAGTGGTTTCTGGGTGAGGAACAGCGCGGCGGTGTTTGGACCAGCCTTCCGCACCACACCAAGGAAGATAGTCCTCAGTATCAGTACCGTTTGAGAATTGGCTCGGACTTCTTTCCCGTAACGCGGGATTCAGGGATCTTCTGGCCGGGCCAGGATCGGGTGAAGCAAGATCCCAATAAGATCTTTGCGCTTTCGGTCCATAACTCTAAAAAGAGCTTCTACACCGATGTGCCTCCGCTCTATTTGGATGACGGTACGTGGGTCATTAAGTATTCGGTCCAAGCGCCAGGAGCCGTTGGTTCTCGAGACCAGAATTACAACCGTAAAATGCTCAACTGCATGGAATGTGGCGTCCCAGTCGGAGTCATATTTGCAACCGAGGTGGGCTATAAGGTGCTCGGCCTTGCGTTTGTTGAGCGGTTCGAGCCCGAAAATGGATGGTTTGTTCTGCACGGTCCTGTTC
>NZ_JBDMHB010000016.1:26909-42194 GCF_039752955.1 Collinsella aerofaciens | reverse complement strand
GGGCGATATGCTGGCTGCTGCCGATTTGGTGCTCTCGCGTTCGGGCGCATCGAGCGTGGCCGAGATCGCTGCACTCGCCGTGCCTTCGGTGCTCGTGCCGTACCCGCATGCGACGGCCGACCACCAAACCACCAATGCCCGTTATCTGGTCGACGCTGGGGCCGGCGTGCTCTGCGCCGATGCCGATATCGACGGTTCTGCCTTTGCCGATGAACTGCTGCACCTGGTCGATGACGCGGCGGCGCGCGACGCCATGCGTCAGGCGGCGCGTGGTCTGGCCCAGGATAGGGCCGCCGCTCTTCTGGCGGATGCGGTAGAGGGTTTGCGTTAGTTAGACGGGATATCGTCGGTCGCCCTCGCGCTGATGCGGTAGGTGCGGTACAGTTAACGGGTTACAGGCAGTGTTTACGCAAGGAGTACACGAGCACATGGCTGATTCCCAGACTGCAACCTCCGCGCCCGAGTTTAAGAGCGCCCACTTTATCGGTATCGGCGGCGCCGGCATGAGCGGCATCGCCCTCGTTCTGCACGAGCGCGGTTATGCCGTTACCGGCTCCGACCTTAAGACGTCACGTTATATCCGCCAGCTTACCCGCGCTGGTGTGAAGGTGCATGTGGGCCATGAGGCCGCCACGATCGACGAGGTCAAGCCCGACGTGGTTGTTGTCTCCACCGCTATTCCGGAGTCCAACCCTGAACTCGTGCGCGCTCGCGAGCTTGGTATTCCCGTGTGGCCCCGTGCTAAGATGCTCTCTGCTTTGGGCCACGGCTACACCACCGTCGCTGTTGCCGGCACGCATGGCAAGACCACCACGTCTTCGATGTGCGCCACCATGCTCGACCGCATGGGTCTGGATCCGAGCTTCTTGATCGGTGGCATCGTCGAGGGCTATGACACGAACGGCAAGAACGGCTCGGGCGACTACTTTGTCGCCGAGGCCGACGAGTCCGACAGCTCCTTCCTGTTCCTGAACCCCAACGTGGTCATTGTGACCAACGTCGAGGCCGACCACCTCGATCACTACTCGGGTATCGAGGAGATCGAGGCAACTTTCGCCAAATTCATGAGCCTGGTGGGCGAGGACGGCACCGTCATCGTCTGCGGTGAGGACCCGCATCTGGTCGAGCTCGCCAAGTCGACGGGTCGTCACGTGCTTTCCTACGGCTTTGCCGAGGGCAACGACATCGTCTGCATGCACCCGGATGTCAAGGGCATCCAGAGCGACTTTATCGTTCGCTTTGAGGACGGCACTGAGCATGCCGTGGAGATCAAGAGCAATCCCGGTCGCCACAACATGCTCAACGCCACGGCGGTACTCACCGTCGCCCATGTCCTGGGCCTTGACATCGACGCCGCCGCCAAGGCGCTTTCGAGCTTTGAGGGCGTCCGTCGTCGCTTTACCCACGTGGGCGATATCGATGGCATCACCGTGGTCGATGATTACGGCCATCACCCCACCGAGATCAAGGCGACGCTTGCTGCCGCTTCGTCGCTGGGCTACAAGCACGTCGACGTCGTGTTCCAGCCGCACCGCTATTCGCGCCTGCAGGCCCTGTGCGACGACTTTGCCGATGCATTTGCCAATGCCGATAAACTGCTGCTGATTGATGTGTTCTCGGCTGGCGAGATGCCCATTCCGGGTGTCACCTCTAAGATGCTCGCCGATACCGTGCGCGCCAAGCATCCTGGTAAGGAGGTCGTGTATTGCTCCAGCCGTCTTGAGCTTAATCAGGAGCTCGAGCAGATGGTGGGCGAGGGCGACCTGCTGCTCACAATGGGTGCCGGTGACGTTACGACCGTCGGTCCCGAGTTTATCGAGTATCTGACTGCCAAGAAAGACGCTTAAGTCTAATGGGTCTGTTTAACGCCGTCATGGCGCTCTCGGGCATGATCGACACGGATGTGATCGAGGACGAGCGCCTTGCGCGTCATACGAGCTATCGTATCGGCGGCAAGGCCGACCTCTTTGTGACGTGCCATAGCTATCATGCCCTCCGCCGCGCCGTGGCGGTGCTCGATCGCGAGCAGGTGCCGTGGGTCATCGTCGGCAAGGGCTCCAATCTGCTGGTTGCCGATGGCGGTTATCGCGGTGCCGTCATTTCGCTCGGACGTGAGTTTCAGCGCACGGTTGTTGCCGATGACGGTTGTACGCTGACGGTCGGTGCGGGCGTGATGTTTGCGCGCCTGGTCAACGATGCCCTGTCGCGTAGCCTCTCGGGCCTTGAGTTTGCCGTTGGCATCCCCGGGTCGGTCGGCGGTGCGATATCTATGAATGCCGGCACACGGACCGAATGGATTGGCTCGCTGGTTGAGGATGTCGTAACGTTTGACCCGGTATCCGGTATCAAGCATTATGCGGGGTCCGAGATCACTTGGGGCTACCGCGAATGTAGCCTTCCCCGCAATGAGATCATCCTCGAGTGCGTGCTCAAACTTAAACCGGCGCCCAAGGCCGACATTCGCGAGCGCATGGAGCGGTGCCTGACGAGGCGCAAGCGTACACAGCCCATGGGTCGCGCATCCTGCGGGTCGGTCTTTCGCAACCCGCCCGATGCGAGTGTGGGCAAGCTTATCGAGGATTGTGGATTAAAGGGTTTTTCGATTGGCGGCGCGGAAGTTTCGCCCGTTCACGCTAATTTTATCGTTAATAACGGAACTGCCTCGGCCGATGACGTTGCCGCGGTTATCAGACATGTGCACGGAAAGGTGAGGGAGGCGTATGGCATCGAGCTCAGACCGGAAGTTAAATTCCTCGGCTTCTAGAGCATCGAAACCCACCTTCCGCCGCGCCGGAGGGCGTTCCGGCGCGCCTGCCAAACCTCAACGCAATACCGTCGCGCACTCTAAGCCTGTCGGGCATGCTCGACAGACCAGTCGTCCGGTCGTCGGCTCGCAGCTCGGTAATCGTCCGGCTGCAAAAAAGTCCTCGCGTCCCTCGGTGACGTCAAAGTCTGTTATGGGCGCCAAGCCTGCCCGCCCCATGGCAACTCCTAAGCCCTCGACGGGAACTAAAGCGGCGCGTCCAGGTCGCACACTGGGCGCATCGAAACCGCGCTCGCTGACATCGGTGCCGGCTACCGCCAAGAAGCCTTCGGGTAAAAAAGGCGTAAACCCGTTGTCTTCACTTGGGGCGATGGCAAATAAAACATCAGACGCCGCTTCTGTCGTTGCAGGCAAAGGCAAAATCGTGGGCGGGGTTCTGGCCGCCTTGGCCGTGCTCGTCGTCGTTGCCATCGTGGTGATTAACTCTGGATTGTTTACTGCCACTGATATTCAGATTCAAGGCAGCGAGCATGTGACGAAGCACGATGCTATCCAGCTGATCGATTTGCCCGAGGGAACGTCGCTTTTTAACGTCGATCCCGACCAGATTACCGAGGATCTCAAGCAGAACCCGTGGGTCTCGGGCGTGGATGTCCAGCGTCAGTTCCCGCATACGCTCATCATTACGCCGATGGAGCGCAAGGTCATTGCAATTGCCTATATCAGCTCCGATGACCTTGCCTGGGCCATCGGGGATGATGACACCTGGATCGCCCCGCTGTCGACGTCGGTCGAAGTTGACGACCAGGGCAACGTCATCACGACAGGGCAGGGCTCAAATACCCTGACCGGCATTGATGCCGCACTGGCGCTCGCTAAGCACTATGGCGCGGTGTTGTTGACTGATGTCTCGGCGGATGTCGCTCCGGTTTCCGGCCAGGCAGTGAGCTCCAAGGCCGTTAAGGCTGGGTTGGATTATGTGCGTGGTTTTTCGAGCGAGTTCTTGGGACAAGTCAAGGATATTTCCACGCCTTCGGTCGAAGCCATCTCGGCAAACCTCAATAACGGCATTGAAGTGTCGCTGGGCGATTCGGACGATATCGTCAAGAAGGAACGCGTAGTCACCAAGTTGCTTTCGCAGGTAGAGGGCGTAACGTATATCAATGTGCGCTCTCCGGGTAACTACACATTTAGGAATGCTCCGACCTCGTAGCGCTGGTTGATGCTTTGTTGAGGGGCCATACCACGCCGTTTATCTGGTTTGTTTGGTTTTCACGGTCAATTATTTGACTGATACGTTCATAATGTGCAACCATAATACGGTTTACCTTTGCATTTACTTTCAACCTGAAGGTTAATGTGCGCAGGGGTCGACCCATGCTATGGCTATAACCTTTGTTCGGAGGACCGACATGCACGAGACAGAGATCAACAACTACCTTGCCGTCATTAAGGTGGTCGGCGTCGGCGGCGGCGGTACCAACGCGGTCAATCGAATGATCGAAGAGGGCATCCGCGGCGTCGAGTTTGTTGCCATCAACACCGATGCTCAGGCACTCGCGATCTCTGATGCCGATATCAAGGTGCACATCGGCACCGACCTTACCCGCGGCCTGGGCGCCGGCGCCAACCCCGAGGTTGGCCGCAAGGCTGCCGATGAGTCCCGCGACGACATTGCCGAGGCGCTCGCTGGCGCCGACATGGTGTTCATCACCTGCGGCGAGGGCGGTGGCACCGGTACCGGCGCTGCTCCCATCGTTGCCGATATCGCGATGAACGAGGTCGGTGCGCTGACCGTCGCCGTCGTGACCAAGCCCTTCACCTTCGAGGGCCGCAAGCGCAAGAAGAGCGCCGAGGAGGGCATTAAGACCCTCTCCGATTGCGTCGACACCATGATCGTCATCCCTAACGATAAGCTGCTCGACATCGCCGAGAAGAAGACCACCATGCTCGAGGCCTTCGCGATTGCCGATGGCGTCCTTTCCCAGGGCACCCAGGGCATCACCGACCTCATCACCGTCCCCGGTATCATCAACCTGGACTTCGCCGATGTTAAGACCATCATGAAGCAGGCCGGTACCGCCATGATGGGTATCGGTACCTCTTCTGGGGACACCCGTGCCGTCGACGCTGCCCAGCAGGCCATCTCCAGCCCGCTGCTCGAGAGCTCCATCGATGGCGCCACGCGCGTGCTGCTCTCCATCGCCGGTTCCAAGGACCTGGGCATCCAGGAGATCAGCGACGCCGCCGACGTTGTCGCCAACGCCGTCGACCCCGAGGCCAACATCATCTTCGGTACCGTTGTCGACGAGTCCCTGGGCGATCAGGTGCGTATCACCGTCATCGCTACGGGCTTCTCCGACTCCAACGTCAACCGTCAGGACGAGCTCTTTGCTGCTCAGCAGTCTCAGAGCAAGGCCGCTGCCTCCGCTGAGCCGCAGCGCACCGCTCCGGCCACCAGCCCGGCTCAGGCCGCTCCGACCCGCAACGTCGGTGGCACCGAGCTTCCTAACTTCGGCAACGATCAGTTCGAGCTTCCCGACTTCCTGAAGCGCGGTAGCTTCTAAGTCGTTCTTTGCATTGTTGCTCACGGGGGCGTGTCCGTATGGACGCGCCCTTTTTATTTCGACTTTGTAAACTAGAACCTCCAATCTCTTTACGTTCCCTTTACGATTGCCTCCAGCGCAGCAGGTATCCTTTTAGAGAAGTATGACAGCCGTATAAACGCGGGCTGTAGCGGCGATGCCGCGGTACTTGTGTTATTAGGAGGCTTTAGTATGGCAGCACGTGCGGACAAAGTTTCGCGTGTCGACCATGATGGAGTTACGTTGGTGGAGGGCGCGACATCCGATGTTCGCTTTGCCTTCACCGAGCGCGCCGGTGGCGTTTCCGAAGATGCGTACTCCTCACTCAACTTGGGCTCGCATGTTGGCGATGACCCCTTTGCTGTTCAAGAAAATCGTCGTCGTGCGCTCGAGGCTATGGGTGCCGCCGAGTGCGAGCACAACCTGCTCGTTCCCAATCAGGTCCATGGTGATCATATCGTTGCGGTGACCTCGAACGGCGCCGATGACCTTGAGGACGTCCGCGAGCAGATTGCCGCGGGCTGCGATGCCATCGTCTGTACGGCGCATAACGTGCCCGTGCTGCTCTGCTTTGCCGACTGCGTTCCCGTGGTGCTGGTGGCCCCTGGCGGATTTGCCGTGGTGCACTCCGGTTGGAAGGGCACGATTGCACGTATTTCTGCCAAGGCGTGCCAGGCGCTTTGCGATGCTGCCGGCTGCGATGCGGGCGACGTTTCCGCCTATATCGGCCCCCATATCTTGGGTGACGAATATGAGGTATCCCAGGAACTCATGGATCGCTTTGCCGCCGAGTTCTCTTGCATCGATGCGAGTACCTCTCGCATGCTCGATCTTTCCGCTGCCATTCGCGAGGCGCTGGTAGATGTCGGTGTCGACGCGGATGATATCGTGGATACCCAGCTTTCGACCGTGCGTCAGAACGACCGCTTTTATTCCTACCGTAACGAGGACGGCACCTGTGGGCGCCATGCTGCAATCGGCGTGATGCTATGAGAAAGATCGTATCGGTCCTGAGCGCCGCTGTGCTTACGCTTACGCTGTGCGCCTGTTCTTCGGGATCTTCTACCTCTTCCATTACCGTGGCCGGCTCCACGACCTGCCTTCCTATCGCCGAGATTGCGGCCGAGGGCTTTAAGGAGGAGACCGGCATCGACGTGCTCGTTTCCGGTTTGGGTTCTTCCGCTGGGATCGAGGCCGTCAGCGCCGGCACGGCCGATATCGCCAGCTCCTCCCGTGGACTCAATGCCGACGAACAGGATTTGGGCCTGACTCCCATCGTCATTGCCCACGACGGTATCGCGGTCATCGTGAACGACGATAACCCGGTCGATAACCTCTCGACCGAGCAGCTCCGCGATATTTACGCCGGCAAGATCACCAACTGGAAAGAAGTCGGTGGCGAGGACCTGAGGATTCAGGTCATCAACCGAGACGAGGCGTCCGGTACGCGCGAGGCCTTCCGTACCATCGTGATGGATGGCACGCCGTTCGATCGCCGCTCGGCCGTTCTTTCGGGTACGGGCCAGGTGCGCGACGTGGTATCTCGTTCGCGTGGGGCCATCGGCTACATTTCGCTGGGCTTCGTCGATAGCCTCAACGCCAAGACCTCGGTCAAGGCCGTCTCGGTCAATCATGTTGAGGCGTCCGAGAAGACGGTCGCGAGTGGCGGCTATCCCATCTCGCGCGACCTTTACTTCTTTGTGAAGGGTGTGCCTTCGCAGCAGGCGCAGGATTACATCGACTATGTGACGTCCGAAAAGATGGACAAGCAGATTCGCGAGGCGGGCTTTATTCCCGTCACCAACGACGAGAAGGGGAGTGAGTAGCATGGAAGCACAGGAAAACTCCCAGACTGAGCAGAATGTTCAGACGCCCAAGAAGCGCGAGCTGGCGCTCGTATCGCGCAGTACCTATATCAAGGAGAAGGCGCTGCAGTGGATCTTCTTTGCCTGCGCGTTCTTGGCGGTCGTTACCGTCATCCTGATTTTTGTCTTTACCACGTACTCGGCGCTGCCCGTCTTTACTGACATCGGTCTGGCTGACTTCTTTAGCTTTACGTGGGCGCCTTCCGAGGGCCACTACGGCATCTTGTCGCTGCTTGCTGGCTCGGGTCTGGTGACCGTCGGTGCGCTCGCCATGGGCGTGCCGCTGGGCGTGGGTACGGCCGTTTACCTGGTCGAGATTGCCAGCAAGCGCGTGCGCAAGCTCATCAGCCCCGCCGTTGACCTGCTGGCGGGCATACCCTCCATCATCTACGGCTTCTTTGGCATGATCATCATCCGCCCGTTTATCGCACAACTGACCGGCGGCCTTGGTTTTGGTGCGCTGACGGCGTGGTTTGTGCTCGCCATCATGATCGTCCCTACCATCACCACGCTCACCATCGATGCTCTCAATTCCATTCCCATGGGCATTCGCGAGGCATCGTATGCCATGGGCGCCACAAAGTGGCAGACCATCTATAAGGTCGTGCTACCTGCCGCGAAGCTGGGTATCGTTGATGCCATCGTGCTGGGTATGGGCCGTGCCATCGGCGAGACCATGGCCGTGCTCATGGTCGTAGGTAACGCCCCGGTTATTCCCGACAGCATTGCGAGCCCCATCTCGACGCTCACGAGCCAGATTGCGCTCGACATGAGCTATTCCTCGGGTCTGCACCGCTCGGCGCTGTTCGGCATGGGTGTGGTCCTGTTTATCATCTCCGCCACGCTGGTGGGTATCGTTCGTCTGATTTCCAAGAAGAAGAGGGGGTAGGCTATGTCCGATTCCGTTGACACGACGGTCGATACGACCTCGTCGCGCGAGCGCATCAAGCGTGCCCTTTCCCACGGCAAGAAGGGCCGCATCAACAAGGACCTGTCCAACAAGATCATGCTTGGCGTGTTTCGTGCCGCTGCCTACATCACCACGCTGGTGCTGGTCGCTATCATCGCCTACGTGGTCATCAACGGCCTGCCACACATCTCGCTCGACTTTATCTTCGGTTGGCCCCAGGGCGTCAACGCCGAGGGCGGAATTTGGCCCACGATCGTCTCGACCGTCTACGTGACGGCGCTCGCCATGCTTATCTGCACGCCGATCGCTGTGCTGGCAGCCGTCTATCTGGCCGAGTACGCCAAGCAGGGCAAGGTCGTCGAGCTCATTCGCTACGCTGCTGACGCTTTGGCCTCGGTGCCCTCCATCGTTATGGGCCTGTTTGGCTACGCCTTGTTTGTCGAGGCTATGGGCCTGGGCCTTTCGATGGTCTCGGCCGCTCTGGCGCTCGCGCTCTTGATGCTTCCCATCGTCATGCGCACCACCGAAGAAGCCATTCGCGCCGTTCCGCGCTATATCCGTTGGGGCGCGTACGGCCTGGGCGCTACCAAGTGGCAGGTCGTCTCCAAGATCGTGCTTCCTTCGGCCTTTGGCCGCATTGCCACGGGCATCGTCCTTGCCATCGGCCGTGCCATCGGCGAGACCGCCGTGGTGCTCTACACCATGGGCCAGGCCATCAATCTACCTATTTCGCCGCTCGATTCCGGTCGTCCCATGACCGTTCACCTGTACCTGCTTGCCAACGACGGCATCAACATGAACGCAGCCTACGGCACCGCGCTCTTGCTGATGGTGATCATTTTGGCCTTCAACCTGTTTGCGCGCTTCCTGTCGCGCAAGCGTCGCTAGTTAAGGAGTCCCATGTCCGTTTATCAGTCCGCTCCCGCGTTGGAGCAAGCGGCCATTACGGCCAAGGATTTCAACTTTTGGTACGGTGACTTTCATGCGCTGACGGGGCTTGACCTCAACATCGCCAAAAACGCCATCACCTCCTTCATTGGCCCTTCGGGCTGCGGCAAGTCGACGTTTTTGCGCTGCATCAACCGCATGAATGACCTGATTGAGGGCACGCGCGTCGAGGGCACCATGACGCTCGACGGCAACGATATCTATGCCGAGGGTGTCGATCCGGTCGATCTCCGTCGTCGCGTGGGCATGATCTTTCAGCAGCCCAACCCGTTTCCCAAATCCATCTACGAGAATGTCGCCTTTGGCCCTCGTCTGCAGGGCGTGACTAGCAAAAGCGACCTCGATGACATCGTGGAAGAATCGCTCAAGCGCGCCAACCTCTGGAAAGAGGTATCCAATCAGCTCAACAAGGATGGTTTGGCGCTCTCGGGCGGTCAGCAGCAGCGTCTGTGCATCGCGCGCGTGCTTGCGGTGCAACCCGATGTCCTCCTGATGGACGAGCCCTGCTCCGCCATCGACCCCACTTCCGTCTCTAAGGTCGAGGATCTGATGGCCGAGCTGGCGCCCGAGATGACGATTATCATCGTCACGCATTCAATGCAGCAGGCAGCTCGTATCAGTGACTACACCGCGTTCTTCTTGCAGGAAGTTGCCGGCGAGCCCGCTACGCTCATCGAGTATGGTCAAACCGACGCGATCTTCACCAGCCCGGTGGACTCGCGGACGGAAGACTATATCACCGGCCGCTTTGGCTGATCGGTGCGACTAGTCCCAAGCCGATCGGATCTGGTCCGGTGCGTATTCACTGTGCGGGCGGCATGACCGCACCCAACTGATTGGAGTGAACCATGCGCAAACTGTTTTCCCGTCAGCTCATCGAGGCCCGTCACGAGATGCTGAGCATCTACGAGGCCGTCGATCTGGCCCTCCACGATGCCGTGAAGGCCTATGTGACCGACGACCGCAAGCTCGCCACCAAGACCAAGAAGCGTACGCTTTCGATTGACGCACGCTGCGCCAACCTGGAGGCCGTCTGCTACAACCTGATTGCCACGCAGTCACCGGTCGCCTCCGACTTCCGCTTGCTGCAGACGATCATCTACGTCGACTTTAACCTGCAGCGCATGACCGATAAGGTTCGCCAGATTTGCCGCGCCACGCGTCATATGATCAAGGCCGACATCTCGCTGCCCAAGGAGCTTGTCGGCACGGTCGAGGCCGAGGCTGAGGCCGTCTACCAGGTGCTGGGCTCTTCGCTTTCTGCGCTCGTCACCAACGACATGTCCATCATCTGCAACTTGGCCGTCGAGGACGAGCCAGTGCACGCCGCCTACGAGAAGTTCTTCCGCACCTTTAACCGCATGGACACGGGCGATTTTATGGACGACGACAGCAACTATGACGACCTGCGCCGCGCCATCATGGTATCGCGCTATCTCGATCGCATCGCCTCGATTTCCATCGATGCCGCCTGCCGTCTGACCTTCCTGTTGACCGGACAGCGTATGACTGCCGGTGATATCGCCTGCACTGATGAGGATGAGCTCGAGAGCATGCGCGTGCCTTCGGGCGAGGGTGTTATCATGAGGCCCGCCGTCGATGCACGCTACGTTGCCAAGGTGCCCGTTAACGAGGTCAGCGAGGGTCTTCGCTACCTGCTCGATCATCTTGAGGATGAGGACGATGGCGAGGACGACGAGGAGTAAGTAACCCCGTTCGTCGAAAGATTGTAAATACCTAAGTGAGTGCGGCCTTGCACATGCGGGGCCGCGCTCTTGCGTTAGCATGGGACTACTTGTTTGGCTGTCAGCGGAGGCGATTGGCAATGGATAACTATTTGGACTTGATGCGCGCTCGCCGCGAGCAGATTCTGGAACGTTTTTATGCGGCGCTCGATCGCGCGGGCCGTCCCCACGACGCCGCGCGCCTCATTGCCGTGTCCAAGACCGTTGGTGTCGATGAGACCGTTGCCGCCATCCAGGCGGGGTATCGCCATTTTGCCGAGAATCGCCCGCAGGAGCTGGTTCGCAAGCTCACAGGTTTGGCGGAGCATCCGGAGCTGCCCGAGGTGCGCTTCGATATGATCGGCAACCTGCAGACCAATAAGATCAATGCGGTGCTGGGCTCAGCCGAGCTGATTCACTCGGTGGGTTCGCTGCATCTGGCGCAGGCGATCTCGAGCCGTGCTGCCCGCAAGATTGAGGCAGGCGAACTCGCCGGCCCCCAGCGTGTGCTCATTGAGGTCAATGTGAGTGGTGAGGAGTCGAAGGGAGGCTTTTCGCCCGATGAGATTCGCGCCGCCGCGGGTGAGCTTGCGGAACTTGAGGGAATTTGCGTACAGGGGCTTATGACTATGGCGCCCCGGGGGAATAAGGATGTGGCACGCCGCACCTTTGCGGGGCTTCGTGAGCTGAGGGATGAGCTGGAGGCGGCGCATCCCGATTTGAACCTGCCTGAGCTTTCCTGCGGCATGAGCGAAGACTTTGAGCCTGCCCTTGAGGAGGGCTCTACGCTCGTTCGCCTGGGCAGGGTAGTATTTAGCCCGGAGTTTGCAGTAAAATAAGGCTCTGAAGTGCGCACTGATTATCGGGGCGCCTGCACTAAACCGCGAGAGGACACAACCATGGGCTTCCTTGACGAGATTAAAAATAAGATGCACCTGGGCGGCCAGCAGGGTTACGACCAGGGTTATGGCCAGGACGACGACTACGGCTACGATGATGGCTATGACGATGGCTATCAGGGCAACGGCTACAGCGGTGCTTCGGGCGAGGGCTTCTACACCCAAGACGAGCCGAGCAACGGCCTGCTTGGTCAGACGCGCCGTGGTGAAGCTGAGTCGGTTGCCGTGTATACACGCTCCGGGCAGCTGGTCGGCGATGACTCCCGCCATGCCACGACGTATAACCCGCCTTCGCGCTCGCAGGACAGTGTTGCGAGCGGTTATCGTCCTGGTGCCTATGACACGCCGTCGAGCTACGCCGAGAACACCCGCGCCCGTGCCGCCGCTGCGCCTGCGCCTGCACCGAGCGATGCCTCGGCCTATGCGAGCAATATCATCAACGCCACACCGCAGCTGCCGGCCTATGTCCTGCGCCCCGAGAGCTATGACGACGTGGAGACCGTGGTGCGCCGCGTTCGCACCAAGCAGCCTGTCGCACTGATTTTTGTGGGCGTACGCACCGAAGTTGCCAAGCGCGTCTTGGACTTCTCTTACGGCTTTGCCTGCGGTCTGGGTGCCACGGTCAAGGAGGTGGGCGACCGCGTGTTCATGGTGCTGCCCGCCGGTTGCGAGGTCAAAGATTCCGATCTCAAGAAGCTTCGTGCCGACGGCTACCTTAAGTAAAGACAAGACGAGGAGATTCCCATCAACATCTACACTATCGTCCAGCTGGTCAATACGCTGTTCAACTTCTATTCCACGCTCATTGTCGTCTACTGCTTTATGACGTGGATTCCCATGAAGCAGGGTGGTTTGCTTCAGGATATTGCCGCGGTGCTTGATAGCGTGTGCGGTCCGTGGCTCAACCTGTTCCGTCGTTTCATCCCGCCGATGGGCGGTATCGATTTTTCGCCGGTCGTTGCGATTATTGCGTTGCAGTTGGTGCAGAGGCTGGTTCTGCAGCTTCTTATAGGTATACTCGTGTAGAACTGTCTTAGTAACTTACGTCGGGCGTGTAGCGCCGAGGCGATGAAAAAGGAGACTTGTTATGGCTATTACCCCTGCAGACATCCAGGCTCAGACTTTCTCTGAGGCCAAGCGTGGCTACGATCCTGCTGAGGTCGACGTCTTCTTGGAGACGCTGTCCTCTGAGGTTGACGCTATGCTCGCTAAGATCGTCGACCTTAAGGGTCGTCTGACTGCTACCGAGCAGCAGCTTGCCGATGCGCAGGCTCAGCTTGCCCAGGCTCAGGATGCCCCCGCCCAGGCCGTTCCTGCCGCCCCCGTGGCTGCTCCCGCCCCTGACTTCTCCGCTCAGGAGCGCCAGATTTCCGCTGCCCTGATCGCTGCCCAGCAGACCGCTGAGACCATCGTCAACGATGCCAATGAGAACGCTGAGCGTATTCGCAACGAGGCTGACGCCAAGGCCCGCGAGGTTATCCGCCAGGCTCTGACCGAAAAGCAGGCTGAGCTCGAGGAGATCGATCGTCTCAAGGCTTCTCGTGAGGAGTTCAAGGCCGAGTATCTCAAGCTCATCCAGCACTTCATGGACGATGCCCAGAACTCCTTCCCGGCCGACCTCATGGCCTCCACGCCGGTCGGTTCTGCCGCTTCTCCTGCGGTGACTGTTCCCGCCGAGCCGCTGCCCGTCGCTGACCCGGTTGTCCCCGTGGCCGATCCCTTCGCCCCGATCGACAACTTCGCTGCCGACGACCTGGACTAACATTCGGCCTACAATTTAGTGCCTAGAAAGGACCCGCAGCTTGCGGGTCCTTTTTTATGACTGTACCGGGGCGCGCAACATAAAAAACCGAGCCCTGCACATAGTGGCGCAGAACTCGGCGAACCGGTGAGCGGTCAAGGATAGGTTTTAGGGCATGTCCCAAAATCTACTTGAGGAGGAAGTCGGAGAGGGGAATGGTACGGGCCTCGCGATGCTCGGAATCGGCGATGTGGTCGGCAGGATATCCGCAGACGAGCATGTGATAGGGATAGACGCCCTCGGGCAGGTTGAACTGCTCCTGTGCCACCTCGGGCTTAAAATGGCATACCCAACACGTTCCCAGGCCCTGCTCGGTGGCCTCCATCATCATCTGATCGCACACTATGGACGTATCGATTTCACTGGAATTCATCTGGTCATACGGGCGCACCCAAGCGTCTTCGGTAACGCTACAAATAAGGAAGATGAGCGGAGCGCCAAAGATAGATC
This sequence comes from Collinsella aerofaciens, assembly GCF_039752955.1. Taxonomy (GTDB): domain Bacteria; phylum Actinomycetota; class Coriobacteriia; order Coriobacteriales; family Coriobacteriaceae; genus Collinsella; species Collinsella aerofaciens_BI. The sequence goes on along the minus strand of NZ_JBDMHB010000016.1, from coordinate 28,248 downwards.
CATCACGAGCAAACCGAGGCTGACAAGCAGCAGCCTTCTCCAGAAGCTCAGGCGTATCCAGCACCATCACACGAGAAGGATGATTATTACAAGCAGAAGGAGCAATCCGCCCAGCCTCAACAATGGCATCCACCACAGCCTGCTCCACAGCCCGATCTTCAAACTCACGACAAGAATACCGACCCCGAGCCAGATCCAAATAACTCACAACCAAGCCCTCCAAATTCAGTGTATCAACCCAAAGCAAAACAAAGGGTACCCAAAGCCCGATCCAGCCAAACGTTTAAGGCGGTCCCAAAGTTCCCAATCGGGCTCAAAGGCCCTGTCAACAAAAGCCTCATTGCTTTCAAAGTATCAGCCAAAGTTCCCAATGGTGGTACGTAAGGCGAAGGGCCGGCCACGGTTTGCTTTCGAACGACTCTGCAAAGCAGCCGGAGTGAGAAAGCAAACCGTGGCCGGCCCTTCGCCGCCGGGACACGTACCCCCAATTAACTGTTCTTCATGACAATCGAATCCACAACATCGGCCACATTCTCGCAGCAGTCGGCGCAGTACTCCAGGAAGGCGTACACGTCACGCCAGGCGATGACCTCGAGCGGGTCCTTGCCGTTAACGTGCAGGTTGCGCATGGCGTTGATATAGAGCTCGTCGGCCTCGGACTCGATGGTGTTGATCTGGATGACGAGCTCGCGCAGGGTCTTGGACTTGCGGTAGTTGGGCAGCTCGACCATCAGGTCCTTCATGGCGCGGCAGGCGTCGGTCACCTTGTGGGCGATGACAATGGCATCGGGGTGGATGCTCTGGATGTTGGTGAAGTAGACGCGCTGCACGACGCCTTCGATACGGTCAAGCACAGTGTCGAGCGCGCAACTCATCAGGTCCAGATCCTCGCGCTCAAGCGGGGTGATAAAGGCAGTGAGCAGGGCATCCTCGAGCTCATGGTGCTTCTTGTCGGCCGCATGCTCAATCGCATGCATCTCCTCGAGCATGTCGTGGATTTGCGCGGGATCAAAGTTCTCAAAAATCTTGATGAGCAACTCTGCGGCCTGGACAGCAAGGTCGGCGCAGGCGACGTAATTGTCAAAGTAGAACGAATCGGGTTTCTTTGCCATGAGTGGGTCCTTTCGAGGCGAAGACGGGCAGGCGAGGTATTACGGTCCGGATGGACGCTCGGTTTGACTAGATGAACATCATGAACAGCTTGGCCATGACAAAGCTGATGAGTCCGCAGGCGGGGAAGGTGAAGAACCACGTGAACATCATGTCCTTGACCACGCCGAAGTTGATGGCCGAGAGGCGCTTGACGGCGCCGACGCCCATGATGGCGCAGGTTTTGATG
>NZ_JBDMHB010000016.1:0-26755 GCF_039752955.1 Collinsella aerofaciens | reverse complement strand
CTGGTGCCGATGCCCATGGTTGCCGAGCACAGCAGCATGATCCAGATGGGGATGCCGGCGTCGCCGACGCTCGTCTGCCCGCTGGCAAAGGCGACACCTAAAAAGAGCACGCCGATGAACTTCTGTCCATCCTGCGCGCCGTGCATAAAGCTCATGGCCGCAGCGCTCGCGATCTGAGCGTATTTAAAGAAGACGTTGGCGCGTCGCCTGTTGGCGGCGGCGAAAAGAATCGAGACGAGCTTGCACAGGACCCAGCCCATGACAAAGCCCAGTCCGATGGAGAGCGCCAGGCCGTAGATGACCTTCATCCACTCGTGGACGTTGACGCTGCTGGCGCCACCGAGGGCGATAGCAGCGCCGGTCAGGCCGGCGATGAGGCTGTGGCTCTGCGAGGTGGGGATACCAAAACGCGATGCCGTGGCACCGTAGACGACGATGGAGAACAGCGCCGCGCATAGGCAGGCGAGCGCCATGGTGCTGTTTCCGCCAAAGTCGACGATATGCGAGATGGTGTTGGCGACGCTGGCATTAAAATGCGTCATGATGAGCACGCCCAAAAAGTTGAACGCGGCGCTCATGAGAATGGCGGCGCGGGCGGGCATGCAGCGCGTAGTGACGCAGGTCGCGATGGCGTTGGGCGCGTCGGTCCATCCATTGACGAAGATGGCGCCCAACGCGAGGATCACGGTGACGGCAAGGACTGGGTTCGACACAATTTGGCCGAGGAAGGTTGAGAACGTTACGTCCATATATGGGCTTTCTCGAAGTTTGCAGACACGTTACAAAAACATGATAAATCGTATCACCTCCTGCGGGTTTCTTTACCGAGTTCTGATGGGAGAAGTGAACTTTTTGGCACTAAATTTGAATATTAGCCCTGTTGACCGCGGGTGTTCTTTTTGCTAACACGCCATGAGGACACGTGCGCGCGCCCCAACACCCCAAAACCACAGTCTGTTCGCTTTACAATACGCAAACATGCGTTCGATAATAGGAGGCATGGAATATCGACAGACAGACGGCAAAACTCGACGCGTGCACAAGCAGTATGTGGACGTCGTGGCTCGCATCCTCGCGGGCGGACAGGTCGTGCCGGTTACCGTCTGCTGGGTCGATGGTCGTTGCTTTACGATTGACGAGATTGTCTCGTCCACCGGTTTTGGCCTGACGGTCCACGGCATTCGTACGGCGACTTATAAGGTTCGTTTTGGCGGACATGCGACCGAACTGTATCTGGAAGAACAGGCACGCGAGCGACCGGATGGCTCGCAGACTCATCTGATGCGTTGGTGGGTGTGGGCGTTCGACCGGACGCTTGAGAGCGAGCGTCGCAGGTAAGAACGCGTGGCGTTCGGGTACAATGGCAGGAAACTTGTCAGCTACGGCGCCGTCGCGGCGCTTTTTGAAAGGACGAAGTATGAACGATATCCAGGGCTATCAGAACGGCCCCATAGAAACCGGCGCAAGCCGTGCCAAGGAGATGTCGCCGCGCGCGTACAACCTTGTCATGTCTGCCCTGATCTTTTTGGGCTTTTGCGCCATGGGCGCCGGTGCCTACTTTACGAGCACCATGTCGTTTGCGCGCATGATGATGAGCGGCGCCGCTTTGCCGCTGGTCTTTGGCTCATTTATTTTGACCATCGTCGGCATGGTCATGATGTCGGCTGCTGCCAGCAAACAGTCCGTGGGCCTGTCGCTCGTGGGCTACGTGGTCTTTGCGAGCACCTTTGGCCTGACGGCGTCGTTTGGCCTTGCCAACTACGACCTGCCTACCATTAACACCGCCTTTATCGCCACGGCCGCCATCACCTTTGTCTTTGGTGCGCTGGGCGTGACCTTCCCCAAGTTCTTCCAGCGTGTGTACGGCATTGGTTTTGGCATCCTACTTGCCACGATTCTGGTCGAGATCGTGCTGATGTTCATGGGCGTCTCGCAGTCCATCACCGACCTGATCGTGATCGTGGTGTTCGCCGGCTTTATTGGCTATGACACCTATGTGGCCACGACGGTGCCGCCTACGCTGCCCAACGCCGTGCTCATGGCATCCAACCTGTTCGTGGACATCATCAACGTGTTCCTGCGCATCCTGAATATCCTTGGTCGTCGCGATTAAAGCGCGGCATTGCGACGCTTCCTGCCGGACACGGTAAAACGATGCGAAAGGCGGTCCTTCGGGGCCGTCTTTTTTGTGCGCGGCGGGGTATGATGGATGGGAAAAAGCCGATAGCGGCAGCGACAGGAAAGGTGGCCACGAATGGCAGATGTCGACAACAGGAACCGTAACCGCAGGTCTAACCGAGCGGGTCAGCCCAATCCCAAGCGCGAGGCGCGTGCCAAGGCCGCCGAGCGCCATGTGGTGGCTGTGTCCGAGGCCTGCGCCAAGGACATCGAGCGTTCGCTTGCCGGCGTGCGCGAGTTCGATGGTATGCCTGCCGGTTTTGTCGCGGCGATGAAGGCTGAGGCCCAAGCGGCCGACACTGCCGAGGAACAGATTGCCGAGGACGTCGAGGGCGCGGAGGCTGCCGAGACCGAGACGGCGCCCGAGACCGAGGCAGCGCCTGAGCCTGCCGAGGAAATCGCCGAAGCTGAGTCCGCGCCTGCTGAGGAGCCCGCTCCGGTTCTGCCTGAGGTCACCGTGCTCGATGCCTCCGCCACGCAGGCCATCCTGGACAACGGTCGTGGCTATGCGCAGTTCTGCGACATGGCCGTGCTCGCCTTTGCCTCGTTCACCAACCCGGGCGGTGGCTACATCCAGGGCTATCTGGGCCAGGAGGCCACGCTGTGCGCCGATTCGTATCTGTACAACGTTCTCGATAAGCAGCGCAAATGGTACGGCGAGAACCGTCGCCGCAACATCAACTGCGAGCTTTACCGCAACCGTGCGCTGGTGGTGCCTGCGGTGCGCTTCGACCGCAACCACGTGCATGCATACGCCGACGTGATCGTGGCCGCCGCGCCCAACGTTAAGCGCGCCCGCCAGGAGTATCGCGTGAGCGACGATGCTCTGCTGGACGCCCTGCGCGACCGCATTCGCTTTGTGCTTGCCATCTGCGACGAGCTAGGTCGCGAGAAGCTCGTGCTGGGCGCTTGGGGCTGCGACAACAACGGCTTTGACGCAGAGGCCGTGGCCGAGCTCTTCCGCAAGGAGCTCGCGTCGGGCGACTTTAAGGTCAAGCAAGTCTTCTTTGCCGTGCCTTCTACGCGCTGGGATGAGGATTTTGCCAAGTTCGAGCACGTGCTGGCAAACTTCCCCGAGCGCAACGAGGAGTCCTATGCCCAGGTTGCCGCTCGCGCTGCGGCAGCTCGCGCCGCCGAGCAGACCCAGGCTGCTACCGAGGATGATGAGGACGAGGACGATTGGCGCAAGTACCTGTAATCGGTACGTGCTGACAGATAGGTCGAGCCGGCGGGAGAGGCTGCTTCCGTCGGCTTTTTACTGAGCGAGGGGCTTACGATGAAAAACGTTCTATGCTTTGGCGACAGCAACACCTATGGTTACGATCCGGCGGGCATGCGCGACGGCACCGCGGTGCGCTATGCGCAGGATGCGCGCTGGTGCGGCGTGGCCCAACGTGACTTAGGCGAGGGCTGGCATGTAATTGAAGAAGGCCTCAACGGCCGCACGACGGTACGCGACGACATGTGCCATCTGGACACCAATCTTAACGGCATCCGCGCACTTCCGATGCTGCTCGAGGCCCATAAGCCGCTGGACGCCATTGTGATCATGCTGGGCACCAACGACTGTAAGACGGTCTTTAACGTGACAGCTTCCGATATCGCCCGTGGCGCCATGGCGCTGATTCGCGCCGTCCGCGCGTTTCCGTGGACCGACGCTGCGCCTTGTCCGCGCATTCTGCTGATGGCGCCTATCAAGATTAAGCCGCAGATCGCCGACGTATATATGACCGATTTTGACGAGCATTCCGTAGAAGCCTCGGAACATTTTGGTGAGTACTACGCGCATGTGGCTGAGCAGTTTGGCTGCGACTTTTTGAATGCAGCGGAGTTTGCCGAGCCGGGCGATATCGACTATCTGCATATGATGCCCGAAAGCCACGAGAGCTTGGGACATGCCGTGGCAGCCAAGCTCCAAGAGATGCTCGGTGAGTAGCGCGACCCCAAGCCACCACAAAGGGGGCGGGCGCCTTTGCGGTGGCTTGGACTGCGAATCTTAATACTGCCACATGTGGTTGACGGGGCCGGAACCTTTGCCCATGTTCAGGCCGGCGGCCAGAGCGCCTGTCAGGTATGCCTTGCCTGCGTTGACGGCGTCGGCAAGATCCATGCCCTGGGCCAGCGCGCAGGCGATGGCGGACGAGAGCGTGCAACCGGTGCCATGCGTGTTGCCGGTCTCGATGCGCTTGTGGCGGAACCACGTGGTGAGCGGATCGCCCAGGTGGTTGCCCTCGTCATCGAGCGGCGCGGGCTCTGCTAGCACATCGTTGGCCTCGTTGACAAAATGCCCGCCCTTAACGAGAGACGCGCAGCCAAAGCGGCGGGTGAGAAGCATGGCGGCATTTTGCTGAGTGCGCTCGGAATCGACCTCATAATCGAGCAACGCCATGGCCTCGGGAATATTGGGCGTGATAACCGTCGCTAGCGGGAACAGGCGGCGGGTGAGCGCCTCGGCGGCATCTTCGGCAATCAGCCGTGCGCCCGAGGTGGCTACCATGACGGGGTCGACTACCACGTTTGTCGCGTTCCAGGCGCTCAGGCGGTCGGCGATAACATCGATAATCTCGACAGAAGAAACCATGCCGATCTTGACGGCGCTGGGGCGGATATCGTCAAAAACGGCGTCAATTTGCGCGGCTACGATATCTGGTGAGATATCCTGCACGGCGGTGACGCCCAGTGTGTTTTGCGCTGTGATGGCGGTGATGGCCGTCTCGGCATACAGGCGGTGCGCCGTGATGGTCTTGATGTCGGCCTGAATGCCGGCGCCACCGCTGGAATCGGATCCCGCGATGGACAGGACGGTAGGTACCTTACTACGATCCATGTTCGCTCCCTTGTTCGGTCGGAATCAAATGGGTCTTTAAGCCAGCATTATAAAGATGCCCGGGCCGACTCTATGTCGAACCCGGGCGGGCGATGCAATCTTTACGCAAATGCAAGCAAATGTTCACACGTCAACAATTGACAGGCACCAGCTCGCCGCCAGAGGCGGCCGCGGCGACAGGGTTAGTCCTCCATGCCGAGGTCGATCGTGGTGCCCTCGAAGATCTTGTTGACGGTGCGGACGGCGCACATCTTGCCACACATGGTGCAAGTGCCCTCGGTGGCGGCGGGGGACTCCTCGTAGCGCTTCTTGCCCGTAACCGGGTCGAGCGCGCACTCCCACATGGCGTCCCAGTCAAGCTTGCGGCGTGCCTGGCCCATCTTGTCGTCCATGTCGCGGGCGTGCGGCACCTTTTTGGCGATGTCGGCGGCGTGTGCGGCGATCTTGGTGGCCATGAGGCCGTCGAGCACATCCTGGGCGTTAGGCAGGCATAGGTGCTCGGCCGGCGTCACGTAGCACAGGAAGTCGGCGCCGGAACTGGCGGAGATAGCGCCGCCGATGGCAGCGGTGATGTGGTCGTAGCCCACGCCGATATCGGTCACCAGCGGCCCGAGCACATAGAACGGGGCATTGTGGCACAGGCGCTTCTGCAGTTTCATGTTGGCGGCGATCTCGTCGAGCGCCATGTGACCCGGGCCCTCGACCATGACCTGGACGCCGGCGGCCCAAGCGCGCTTGCACAGCTTGCCCAGCTCGATCATCTCAGCGGTCTCGGTGGCGTCGTTGGAGTCGTAGAGGCAGCCCGGGCGGCAGGAGTCGCCGAGCGAAATCGTCACGTCGTACTCGTGGCAAATCTCGAGCAACTCGTCGTAGAACTCATAGAATGGGTTCTCGTTACCGGTGACCTCCATCCAGCCAAACAGCAGTGAGCCGCCACGGCTCACGATGTTCATCAGGCGGCCGGTCTCCTTAAAGGTCTTGGTGACCGACTTGTTTATGCCGCAGTGGATGGTCATAAAGTCCACGCCGTCCTCGGCATGCGCGCGCACGACTTCGAACAGGTCGTCCTTGGTGAGCTTGACCAGCGGCTTTTCCATGTAGCCGATGGCGTCGTACATGGGGACGGTGCCTACCATGAGCGGTGTCTCGTCGATGAGCTGCTGGCGGAACTGGCGCGTCTTGCCCGAGTTGGAGAGGTCCATGATGGCGTCGGCGCCAAAGTCCTCGGCGATCTTGACCTTCTTCCATTCCTCGGCGGCATCGGCCTTGTCGCCCGAGATGCCCAGGTTGACGTTGACCTTGGTGGAAAGGCCCTCGCCGACGCCAAAGGCGCGCATGCCCTTTTTGATGTGCACGATGTTGGCGGGAATGGCGATGCGGCCGTCGGCCACGCGCTCGCGGATGTACTCGGGGTCGCGATGCTCGCGCTCGGCGACCTCCTTCATCTGCGGTGTGATCTGCCCGGCGCGGGCGAAGTCGATTTGCGTGACGAGCTTGGGCTCGGTCTGTGTGCTCATTGGCACGGCTCCCTTCGTTGGCATTACCCATATCAGGTTTGCGGGTCAGGGCGGGCGCGCCCAATCTCAGCCTGCCGTCTTGTCCTGCAAGCTCCCCGTTTATGTAATGGGCTCAAGTATAGCTCGAATGGGTACGATTGGCCTAACGAGCGTGCCTGTGGGGAGGCGTACATGGAAGACAAGCATCTATATCGAGAGACGCAATGGGATGTATCGGCCGAGGAAAGCCGTGCGCACCATGGGTTGGTTGCGATTGGTTTTGCGGTGCTTGCCGTGCTGGTGATTGCCTTTTGTATTTGGACGTTCGGCGGTCCTGGCGGCGCTACCTGGGGGTTTGAAGCCGACGAGGGCCTGCCGATTATGACCATGAAAGTTTCTGGTGGCAACACGGTTGCCGCACCGGGCGACTATTGGTATCCGCGCGACGAGTTTGTGCAGCTGCAGCTGAGCGGCGGGTCTATTCCGGGCGAAGAAATCGAACGCGTGACGTTTGATGCGACGCTCAAAACGCTGACGGTGAAGCTCAAAGATCAAGGGGACGTGCCCACGACCATGGACATTGCGCTGACGGAATGGCGCTTGGAGCCCCCGGCGGGCGCTGCGGTATCCGAGGTGGAGCACGTTAAGATTACCTACCAAGATGGCTCGACGAGCGAGATTGCAAAGGCCGATGGCTTGGCGGAGTAATGGGGTGTTTGGAAACGGCGGGCCTATTGTGCCTGCGCGTTCATGAAAACCAGGGTGTTTTTGTCTGAAAGCTCGGGGATGTGCCGATAGCCGATGTTGAATGCGGTGAGTTCGCTTGCATCCTCGAGCTTGTTTTCTGCCATCCACCGCACCATGGAGCCGCGCGCCTTTTTGCTGGCGGTCGACCGTTGGATGGGCTTCCCGTTGCGGATGCCCTCGCCAAAGAGGCATGTGACGGCCGTGGCGTCGTCCGCGAGGTGGGGCAGAACGGCTTTGGCATACTCTACGCTGGCGAGGTTGACGATCGTGGTGTTTGAGCCTGCCGGGGCGATAGCCCGCGCGAGCTTGTCGCTCCAAAACGCGTAGAGGTCTTGGGCATCGTCAACGGCGAGCTTCGCGCCCATCTCCAGTCGATACGGTTCGACGGCATGGAAGGGACGAACGCACCCGTAGAGGCCGGAGAGGATCCACAGATGGTCTTGCAGCCATGCGAGCTGCACTGAATCCATCACCTCGGGTGCCATGCTCTGGTACTGAATGCCGTGATAGGACATGATGGCGGGGGAGAGGTGACGGGCGAGTGCGGGATTGTCGAGATCGCCGTTCCCCAAGATGGGCTCGAACTCATGCAAAATGTCGAGACAAGGGGCCAGCAGCTTGTCGCTGACGTTCCACAGAGCTTGTAGGCCGCTGTCGCCTTCGGTTCGTTCGATGTCCAAGAGCGCATGGTGCAGCTGAGCGGTCTCGCGCGCAAAGGGCGGAATCCCCTGAACTTCAAAAGCATCTTGTGCCGCGCGCATTTGCTTGGCGGGTGAAACGATGACCTGGAGCATGAACTCTCCTCTGCCAAAAAAGTCGCGGCGGAATACGGTCTGCGCGAGCCGGTTGAAGGCCAGGTTAGTCCGTATTCCACCGCAAGTTATAAAGGGCTGGTTTGGTGCGCCTTACAAGGGTTGGTTAGGCGCGCTCGAGGAAGGCTTTGTACCCGCGATAGGCCTCGTAGATATCGGCCTTGTTGGCGACCTCCCACAGGGCGTGCATGGACAGGACGGCAACGCCGGAGTCGATGACGTTCATGCCATACTTGGCCATGATGTAGGCAATGGTGCCGCCGCCGCCCGCGTTGACGCGACCGAGCTCACAGGTCTGGAAGTCCACGCCGGCCTCGTCCATGATGTCGCGGACGAGGGCCACGTACTCGGCATCGGCGTCGTTGGAGCCGCCCTTGCCGCGGCTGCCCGTGTACTTGTTAAAGCACAGGCCGCGACCCATAAAGGCCGCGTTCTTGGTCTCGAACTTGCCGGCATAGCCCGGGTCGAAGCCGGCGGACACGTCGGAGGAGAGCATGCGGCTGCGGGCGAGTGCGCGGCGCAGGGCCAGCGGGCTATCCTCGCCGGCGAGCGTCATGATCTCGGCGACGGTGTTCTCGAAGAAGCGGCTCGTCATACCGGTGGCACCCACGGAGCCGATCTCCTCCTTGTCGACGATGAGCGTGATGCTCGTGCGCTCCACGTTGGCGACGTCGATCTGGGCGAGCATGGAGGGGTAGGCGCAGACGCGATCGTCGTGGCCATAGCCCAAAATCATGGAGCGGTCGAGGCCCATGTCGCGGGCGGGGCCGGCGGGCACGACCTCGATCTCGGCGGAGAGGAAGTCCTCCTCCTCGACGTCGTACTGCTCCTTGAGGATGTCCAGGAACATCTGCTTGACGGGCTCCTTGGGGGCGTCCTTGTCGTCCCCATCGAACTTGACGGGACGACCGCCCACGATCACGTCGAGGATCTCGGCATCGACGGCGTCCTTGGCAGGCTTGGACATCTGCTCGCTCGAGAGGTGGATCAGCAGGTCGGAGATGGTAAAGACCGGGTCGTCCGCCTTGTCGCCGATATTGATGTCGACGGTGGTACCGTCCTTTTTGCAGATGACGCCCACGAGTGCGAGCGGGGAGGCTACCCAGTGGTAGCTCTTGACGCCGCCGTAGTAGTGCGTGTCGAGGTAGGCCATGTCGCCGGCCTCGAAGGCGGGATTCTGCTTAAGGTCCAGGCGCGGCGAGTCCACGTGGGCGCCCAGGATGTTAAAGCCCTGCTCGAGCGGGGCGGTGCCCAGGTTGACGAGCATAAGGTCCTTGCCGTGGTTGGCGGCGTACACCTTGTCGCCTGCCTTGAGCTCGCGGCCCTCGGCGATCACGGTCTCCAGGTCGACGTATCCCGCCTCCTCGGCCATCTTGATGCCGGTCTTGACGCACAGGCGCTCGGTCTTGTTCTCGCTCAAAAACTGCTTATAGCCGCGGCAAAGCTCCTCGAGCTCCTCGACTTGCTGTGGCGTGTACTTTTTCCATGCGCAGGGACGCTCCATGACGCAGGCTCCTTTCGGATCGATCGTGCTGGTTGATGTACCGTGAGCCATCGTATCACGCGCGGGCCCGCGGCGGCAGGGAAGCCTGATGTGCGGTGGCCGCGGGGCGGGGAGCGTGTAAACTGGTGTGAGCAAACCGTGCCCAGCCCAAAGCGAGGTATTCAATATGTCTGACAAGCGCCGCACCTTTGCCGTTATCGACGGCAACTCGCTCATGCACCGCGCCTTCCACGCCGTGCCGCCCACCATGAATGCGCCGGACGGCCGCCCCACCAACGCGATCTTCGGCTTTCTGAACATGTTTCTCAAGATGATCGATGCCTTTAACCCCGACGGTGTGGTCGTGGCGTTTGACAAGGGCAAACCGCGCGTGCGCATGGAGATGCTGCCGCAGTATAAGGCGCAACGCCCGCCCATGGACCCCGATCTGCATGCGCAGTTTCCGATGATCAAGGAGCTGCTCACCGCGCTCAACGTGCCGATTCTGCAGTCCGAGGGCTGGGAAGGCGACGATATCCTGGGAACCATGGCGCGCCTGGGTGAAGAGGCCGGCTGCGACATGCTGCTGGTGACCGGCGACCGCGACATGTATCAACTCGTGACCGAGCACGTCAACGTGGTCTCGACCCGCAAGGGCCTGTCCGACGTGGCGATCATGACGCCCGAGAGCGTGGACGACCTGTATCACGGCATTACGCCGGCGCTCGTGCCCGATTTTTACGGTCTAAAGGGCGATACGTCGGACAACATTCCCGGCGTACCGGGCATCGGCCCCAAAAAGGCGAGCGCGCTCATCGCACAGTACGGCAGCTTGGACGAGGTCATCGCGCATGCCGACGAGGTCAAGGGCAAGATGGGCGAGAACCTGCGTGCGCACATCGACGATGCGCTGCTGAGCCGCAAGGTCGCAACCATTCGCACCGATGCGCCCGTCGAGCTCGACTTTGACGAAACGTCCTTCCCGGCGTTTTCTGCCGACGAAGTGTCCGCGGCGCTGGGCACACTTGGTATCACCGCCATGCAGAACCGTTTCTTGGCGCTGGTCGGCGGCGAGGGCGGGGCTGCTGCTGCCTCCAGTGTGGTTGAGATACCTGCTATGGTTCGCGCAGCCGCCGGCGATGCCGACGCGCTTGGTGCCGTTGCGGCTGAGGTCTCCCGCGCGATTGATGCCGGCGAGTGGGTCGCCGCCGTGGTGGACGACGACAAGGAAGAGGGCGCGCTCTTTGGACTGACGCGCACGCTGTGGTTGGCGACGTCCAAGGGCCTGTTCGCGCTCGAGGAGGGCGACAGCTGTGCGGCGGCTGAGGTTGAGGGCTTCAACTTCGTTCACGGCGTGATTGCCGGCGTGCTCGCGCGTCTGTTTATGGAGGGTCGCGTGGCGAGCCCGGATATGAAGGCGCTGTTGCACGAGCTTTCGCCCGTCGATTCTTCTGAGCCCGAGCTCATGGATCCGCTCGCTACCGATTCCACGCGTATCTTCGATACCGTGGTCGCTGCCTATCTGCTGGATTCCGATCGCTCCGAGTTCGATGAGGCATATCTTGCCGATACGTATCTGCAGATGGCGCTGCCTGCGGCGCGCGGCGCAGAGGGTGCCGGTGAGGACGCTCCGGCGCCTGCCGCCCGTACTGCGGCTCTGACGCTGGCGCTCGTGGCACCGTTGCGCGAGTGCATGGCCCGTGAGAATGCCGCCAACGTGTTCGATGGCATCGAGATGCCGCTCGTTCCGGTACTTGCCAAGATGGAGCGCGCGGGCATGCTCGTGGACCCCGACCGTCTGCACAGTCTGTCCGAGGGTCTGGCGACCCAGATTACCGAGGTTGAGCGCAGTATTCGCGACCTGGCGGGTGACGAGACCTTTAATATTGGCAGTCCCATGCAGCTGTCGCACGTGCTCTTTGATGTGATGGGGCTTCCGACCAAGGGCCTCAAGAAGACTAAGCGCGGCTATTATTCGACCAACGCCAAGGTGCTGAGCGACCTTGCGCGTGACCACGAAATCGTGCGTCTGATCTTGGACTGGCGTGAGAAATCTAAGATCAAGTCCACCTATCTGGACACGCTGGGCCCGCTACGCCGTGGTGACGGTCGCGTACACACTACGTACAACCAGACCATCACGGCAACGGGGCGTCTGTCCTCGAGCGACCCGAACCTGCAGAACATCCCGACGCGCTCGGAGCTGGGTCGTACCGTCAAGACGGCGTTTTCGGCAGGCGAGGGAAGCGTCTTTTTGGCGGTGGACTACTCGCAGATCGAGCTGCGTCTGCTGGCGCATCTCTCAGGTGACGAGCACTTGGTGCGCGCCTTTAACGAGGGCGAGGACTTCCATGCCGAGACGGCGGCGCGCGTGTTCGGTGTGCCGGTGTCCGAGGTAACGCCCGACCTGCGCAGTCGCGCCAAGGCCGTGAACTTTGGCATCGTGTATGGCCAGCAGGCCTACGGCCTGTCGCAGTCGCTGCATATCTCGATGGCCGAGGCACGCGACATGATCGACCGCTACTACGAGGCCTACCCGGGCGTGCGTACGTTCCTCGACAACGTAGTGGCGCGCGCCAAGCAGACGGGCTACGCCGAGACCATGTATGGCCGCCGGCGTCATATTCCGGAGCTCAAGGCCAAAAACCCGCAACTCCGCGGCTTTGGCGAGCGCACGGCCATGAACCACCCCATGCAGGGAACCGCCGCCGACATCATCAAGATCGCCATGGCCCGCGTAAGCCGCCGCCTGGAAGAGGAAGGCTTTGCCGCCCACATGATCCTGCAAGTGCACGACGAACTGGACTTTGAGTGCCCCATCGACGAAGTCGAGCGCCTAACCACCATGGTCCGCGACGTCATGGAACACGTAGTAGACCTCCGCGTACCCCTCATCGCCGAAGCCAGCACCGGCATAACCTGGGCCGACGCCAAATAGGGAAGTGCCCACAACCCCAAAGTAACCAAAACAGAGGGGAGCCCCTTCCAAAAAGGGGCTCCCCTCTGTTCAAATAAATTCAGCCAAGTATCTAGACACTCAAGAGGCCATCTTGGCGGCAAGTAAAGTCAACATGGCCATGCCCGGGGCCGACCGCTTGATTTTTGTAGATTCCGCACGAGCCGAAGAGCACTAAATGTGCTCTTCGTGCGAGCCCAGGACTTGACCGAGCAAAAATCAAGCGGTCGGCCCCGGGCATGGCGACGGGATAGATTAACGAGCCGCCAAGATGGCGTCGATGAGCGTCAGTACGCCCCCGTCGTTGTTGCTCGGAATGCGCCACTTGGCGTGCGCGTTCATGTGCTCTTCGGCATTGTCCACGATAAAGCTGTGACCGACGCGCTCCAGCATGGGGATGTCGTTGTACGTATCGCCCACGGCGGCGGCGTCGGCAATATCGATGCCCAGGTGCTCGCACAGGTGCGCGACGCCGGCGCCCTTGTCGACACCCAGGTTCATAAAGTCGATCCACTCGCGCCCGGCGTTGGTGACGTAGAGCTTGTCCGAGAACTCGGGGCTATAGGTCTCGCGGAAAGCGGGCTCGGCGTCGTAGCCGGGGAAGAAGACCGAAATCTTGTTGGACTCGAAATCAATGCCCTCAAAGCTGTCGACGTAGTTGATTGTGTTGTAGTAGACGCTGATCTCGTCGTGGTATTGATGGTCGCGGGCAAGCACGTAGAACTCGTCGAAGCAGCACAGGACGGGGACAGCGCGAGGATCCTCCGAGGCACGGTTCAAGACCTGCTGATACAGCTCCACGTCAATATTGCTTTTATAGATATAGCTGCCGCGATAGATCACGCAAGCTCCGTTGTCGGGACAAAAGGCGAGGCGGTTCTTGATGCCCTCGAACATCTCCTCGAGCTTGGGGGCGGGACGTCCGCTGGCGGGGCAGAATACGATGCCGGCGTCGGCGAGCTTGTCCAGGCGCTCATCAAGACCCTGGGGCAGCACACGCTCGTCGGTCAGCAGCGTCTTGTCCATATCGACGGCGAGAATCTTAATGTTGCCGATGTTGGCGTCCGATTCGTAAGTTTGCATAAAAATGCGCCTTTCGTTTCGAGATTGTTTCAGACGTTATAACCATCAACTAGTAGTCGAGCGTATTTTCGCAGGAATGGTGCGTATTTGCACCACGCTTCACAAAGTAATGAAAAAACTTTTCAGAAATTTGAATTTGTCGCTTGTGCTGCGGGCACTTTAGCGTAATATAGCGACCATCGAAAACGGAGACGGAAAAACAACCGCTTACCGAGTAAAAGGTACCGTTTACGATATTTGAATTGCGCCCGGCGATACGTGAAAGGAGAGGCAGATGCAGTTCGTAAAGATCATCACCACTGCAGACAATGCCATCCGACGCCAGCGCGCAATTTCCCGACGACGATAACAATCGTCTCTGTCCGCATGGGGCGAATTGCCTCAACAGAGTCATTTTGAGGTCGTTGGGTTTTAGCACGACATTGCTGCATGTTTCTAGGGCATGTATGTGCTGATTTTTGCTATTTAACCTGATATTGCACGGTATATGACCTTGAAATGACTTGCAACTGACCGATGTTCTAACTAGCTACCAAGGGCGAAAGGAAACAGCCATGAGCAAGGAAAAAGTCGTTCTCGCATATTCCGGTGGTCTTGATACATCCGTATGTGTCAAGTGGCTCCAGGACGAGAAGAATCTCGATGTCGTTTGCGTCTGCGGCAACGTGGGCCAGGAAGAGACCGGACTGGATGCCAAGAAGCAGAAGGCGCTCGACCTGGGCGTTCTCGATTGCCAGGTGCTCGACCTGCGCGACGAGTTCTCCGATGAGTTCCTGACCAAAGCCATCGCCGCAAACTCCATGTACGAGAATAAGTATCCGCTGCTCTCCGCCCTGTCTCGCCCGCTGCTTGCCAAGAAGCTTGTTGAGGTCGCCCACGAGTTTGGCGCGACCTACGTCGCCCACGGCTGCACTGGCAAAGGTAACGATCAGGTCCGTTTTGAGGCCGCCGTCAAGGCCCTCGACCCCGAGCTCAAGGTTATCGCCCCGGTTCGCGAGTGGGACCTGAAGTGCCGTCCCGACGAGGTCGCCTATGCCCACGCCCACAACGTGCCGGTTCCCGAGGGTGCCAACGACAACCCCTACTCCATCGACGACAACCTGTGGGGTCGCGCCATCGAGTGCGGTCACCTGGAGGACCCTTGGAATGAGCCGCTCGATGACGCTTGGGTTATGACCAAGAACCCCGAGGACACGCCTGACACCCCGACCTATACCGAGATCGAGTTTGAGGCCGGCAAGCCTGTCGCCGTCGACGGCAAGAAGATGAAGCTCTCCGAGATCGTCATCGCCCTCAACAAGATTTCGGGCGACAACGGCTTTGGCCGTCTTGACCTGGTCGAGGATCGTCTGGTGGGCCTCAAGAGCCGCGAGTGCTATGAGGTTCCCGGCGCCCTGACGCTCATCACCGCCCACAAGGCGCTCGAGGACATCTGCGTCGAGGGCGACCTGCTCAAGACCAAGATCAAGCTCGAGCAGGATTGGGCCACCGCCGTGTACAACGGCCAGTGGTACAGCCCGCTCAAGAACGCGCTCGACGCCTTTATGGCCGATACCCAGAAGTTCGTGACCGGCACTGTCCGTCTGAAGTTCTTTAAGGGCAACTGCCATGTCGTCGGCCGCAAGAGTCCCTTCAGCCTCTACGACTACGGCCTGGCTACCTACGACCGCGACACCACGTTTGACGAGAAGGCCAGCGCCGGCTTTATCGAGATCGATACGCTGTCGCTCAAGACGTGGGCAAAGGTCCAGGGCCCCAGCTCTGCTGCTGCCCAGGCCTAGCGCCTCCTTCCCTTGGTATCCGCGCGGCCCATCCGCGTGATACATAACGGGCGCACGGGGTCCCTACCTTTCGTTATGCTTGCTGACACTTCTTAACATCGGTGGCCCCTACGTTCCGCCCGCATATATGATGCCGCGTCTGCGGCTGAGTCCGAGCCCCGTCGGGGTTGTCCGGCGGGGCTCCTTCTATCAATTTGGCGGCTCTGTGCCTATATATATGAGGAGTATCCATTATGTTCAATGCTATCGCGCATGCTTTGCTTGCCCTCGCGCCCGAGTTCGATGCTGTAAGGGTCGAGGACGTTCCTATGAGCCTGAAGGCCTGGATCGATGGTTCGCAGGGCAACATCCGGAGGGAGACGTTGGGCGCCAAGTGCATGGTGCGTCACTTCTTTGCAAATTAGCCACATGGCCCCGCGCGCGGCAGGGAGTGTGTAAAACTAGCGGTTGATAAATCGCTTTAGCGACAGGGCACATTGCTTTGGACGCTTGTTTTGGTATTTGGAGAAAGGAGACGGTTCCATGGCTCTTTGGGGCGGTCGTTTTGAGGCGGGCGTGGCCGAGGTCACGCAGGAGTTTGGCGCGTCGCTGCCGGTCGACAAACATCTCTATAAGCAGGATATCGCCGGCTCTAAGGCGCATGCCAAGATGTTGGCCGCCCAGGGCATCATCAGTGCCGAGGACGAGCAGGCGATTGCCAAGGGCCTGACCGGAATCGAACAGGATATCGATGCCGGCAACTTTACCTTCGACATCAACGATGAGGACATTCATATGTCCATCGAGAGCGAGCTGACGCGTCGCATCGGCGAGGCTGGCAAGCGCTTGCATACTGGGCGTTCGCGCAACGACCAGGTGGCGACCGATACGCGCCTGGGCGTCAAGGCGCTGGCCAAGGAGCTCATGGAGGCCAATCTTGAGCTGCGCCATGTGCTGGTGGATGCGGCCAAGAAGTACGACAAGGTGATTCTGCCGGGCTACACGCACATGCAACATGCTCAGCCCGTGCTGCTGTCGCATCACCTGCTGGCGTATTCCTGGATGTTCGCGCGCGACTTTACGCGTTTGAAGGCCGCCTTTGATGCTGCCGACAACTGCCCGCTGGGTGCCGCTGCGCTTGCCGGTACGAGCTATCCGCTCGATCGCCAGATGACGGCTGCCGAACTTGGCTTTGCGGGCGTGATCCCCAACTCGCTCGATGCCGTTTCCGACCGTGATTTTCTGCTCGATCTGCATTACGCCGGATCCGTCATGGCGATGCACCTGTCGCGTCTTTCCGAGGAGATCGTACTGTGGTCGAGCTCCGAATTTGGCTTTATCACGCTTTC
This sequence comes from Collinsella aerofaciens, assembly GCF_039752955.1. Taxonomy (GTDB): domain Bacteria; phylum Actinomycetota; class Coriobacteriia; order Coriobacteriales; family Coriobacteriaceae; genus Collinsella; species Collinsella aerofaciens_BI. The sequence continues at coordinate 10,064 of NZ_JBDMHB010000016.1, read as the reverse complement.
CGACTCGTACTCCACTGGCTCGTCCATCATGCCGCAGAAGAAGAACCCCGACTTTGCCGAGCTTATCCGCGGCAAGAGCGGTCGCGTGTACGGCAACCTGGTGCAGCTGCTGGTAACCATGAAGGGCCTGCCGCTTGCTTATAACAAGGACTTGCAGGAGGACAAGGAGGGCGCGCTCGATACCGCCCATACGCTCATGCAGTGCCTGTCCGTTATGGCTGGAATGATTTCGACTTGGACCGTCAACGAGGATGCCATGGCGCGCGAGTGCGGCGTGGGGCACCTTGCCGCCACCGATGTTGCCGATTACCTGGCCAAGCGTGGCCTGCCGTTCCGCGAGGCACATGCCGTGGTGGGCCATCTGGTCCTGATGTGCGAGAAGCGCGGCTGCAATCTTGAGGACCTGCCGTTTGAGGTGTTCCAGGAGGCAAGCCCGCTCTTTGAGCGCGACATTACCGAGGCGCTCGATATCCCGTCGATTGTCGCCGCGCGCACGACCGAGGGCGGCACCGCTCCTGCTGCCGTTGCCGTGCAGTTGCAGCGTGCCGAGGCACAGCTCGTGGCTGACGAGGGCGTGTTTGGATCGCTGACCAAGGTCGTCGAGATGGGTCACGGGGCAAAGTAGAGGTTTGGCTGAAGCCGTTTTGGCCATGTATTGATAAATCGTTTTCGCTTTACGGGCGCCTGCTGATGTGGGAGCCCGTATTTTGTTGCTATGGGGGAGGGGCTTGTCGAGAACTTCTGTAGGACCTTTGGGCAGGTTGTGAAGGGGATACGTTCGCGGGCGGCAACCGACCGCCTGCTCTGTTCGGCGCGGTTGATGGGCGGTCGGATGGTACTCTAATCGGGCTTCGAAACAGAAGTGACACATATGGAGCGCTTTAATAAATTGCAACGTTTCAATAAACAGCTTTTTGTTTAACTGCAGCTAAAACTCTGTTACGATGCAGTCCAGGCGGGTGCCGGAATGGGACTTGGGCACGCGCGAACCTACTTGAAAGGCTACTTTTATGGCTATCGAGAAGACCTTCATCATGATTAAGCCCGACGCCGTGCGCGACCGCAAGATCGGCGAGATCGTTGCTCGCATTGAGCGCAGCGGCCTTGTCATCGAGCGCATGGAGATGACCACGCTCGAGCGCGCTACCGTCGAGGAGCACTACGCCCATCTGGCCGACAAGCCCTTCTTTGGCGGTCTCTGCGACTTTATGACGAGCGGTCCGGTCGTCAAGATGGTCGTTTCCGGTCTCTCCGCTGTTGCTAAGATGCGCACCCTCATGGGCGCTACCAACCCGCTTGAGGCTGCTCCTGGTACCATCCGCGGCGACTTTGCCGTCGATGTCAACGCCAACGTGATCCACGGCTCCGACTGCCTGGAGAACGCCGAGATTGAGATCAAGCGCTTCTTTGGCTAAACCAGCTTTGACTCCTTAAAGCTGTTAGCGTGTGGCTTGGGCGCCGCGGAACTCCATCCGCGGCGCCCTTTTATTCCAAAATCTATGCAGGGGCCCGCTCGGACATGTGTTCCGAGCGGGCCCCTGCTGTTAGCTTGTGGCACTGAATAGTTTAGGCTTCGTCGACGATCTTAAGGGCGCGCGTGTGATCGATCTCGTTGAGGAGGTTAACGCGACGCTCGTGACGACCGCCCTCAAACTCGGCGTCGAGCCACTCGTCGACGATCATCTTGGCGAGCTCGGAGCCCACGACGCGGGCGCCAAAAGCGAGCACGTTGGTATTGTTGTGCATGCGGGAGAGCTTGGCGCTGAAGGGCTCGGAGCACACGACGGCGCGTACGCCCTCGACCTTGTTGGCAGCCAGGCTGATACCGACGCCGGTGCCACAGATCAGGATGCCTAGATCGACGTCGCCGTTGGCAACGGCCTTACCCACCTTGTAGCCGGCGATGGGGTAGTCAAAGCTCTCGGAGGTGTCGGTGCCAAAGTTCACGACCTCGCAGCCGCGCTCCTTCAGGTGCTCGGAGATGATGTTCTTGAGCTCGACGGCGGCGTGGTCGTTACCGATACCGATCTTCATGGATAGTTCCTCTCTGGTCTGTGCGGCGAGATTGCTAAAGGTTTTACCGCGTTCGACTGCATGATAGCGCGACTTTTGTGTAAACGCTTGGGCGTTTTTTGGTCAAACGCTTTAGCATGCAACAAGACCGGTTTCTCATGAATGAATGCCGTCAGTTTGCGCCTGAATGCCGTCTACCGGAACCTGGGTTGCGGTTTTTGATGCATTGTTATCAAATAAAAGAGCTAATTATTATTGAGAGCCCAGCCCGTTATACAAGTAGGAGATACCTATGCCTGCCGATTCCCTTCGTGATGCCGCGTTTTGCGATGTTTTGAACCGCGAACTTGTTTGTGCACTCGGCTGCACCGAGCCCATTGCCGTTGCTTATGCAGCGGCGCTGGCGAGCCAGACGCTCGGTTGCGAACCCGATCATATGGATGTTGCCTGCTCGGGCAACATCATCAAGAACGTCAAGAGCGTGACCGTGCCCAACTCGGGCGGTATGCACGGTATTGAGGCCGCGGCCGTGCTGGGTGCCGTGGGCGGCGACGCCAAGAGCGCGCTCGAGGTGCTCGAGAGCGTCGATGACGCGGACCGCGCCCGCGTGGCCGAGCTGCTTGCCGATGCGGACTACTGCGATGTGTCGCTTGTCGAGGGTGTGCCCAACCTCTACATCAAGGTGACTGCGACGGCCGGGGGCCATACCGCGGTCGTCGAGATTACCGATCACCACACTAATGTCACGTGCCATACGCTCGACGGTATTCCGGTATGCGGTAAGTCGGCGGGGGAGTGCGCCGCCTGCGCCGAGCGCGTGGTGGCCGAGCGTGCGGCAGATAACGCCGACACGCCCATGTCGATCGAGACCATCATCGACTTTATCGAGGACGGTGACATTGAGGACGCCCGCGCTGCCGTTGAGCGTCAGATTGAGCTGAATGGCGCGATCAGTGCCGAGGGTCTCGCGCACGCTTGGGGCGCCGAGGTGGGCCGTACGCTGCTGGGTGCTCGTGCCGATGACGTCGCCTGCCGCGCCCGTGCCCGTGCGGCCGCCGGGTCCGACGCCCGCATGAACGGTTGCGCGCTGCCGGTCGCCATTGTGTGCGGCTCGGGCAATCAGGGCATTACCTGCGCATTGCCCGTCATGGAGTATGCCGAGTACCTGCGTTGCGACCACGAGCGCCTGGTGCGCGCCGTGATGCTGTCCGATCTTATCGCCGTGCATATCAAGAGCTATATTGGTGCGCTTTCGGCGTTTTGCGGTGCTATTTGCGCTGCGTGCGGCGCCGGCGCTGCGATTACCTGGCTGTGCGGTGGCACGCGCGAACAGATTGGCGCGACCGTCTCGAACACGCTCGGTAACGTGGGCGGCATCGTGTGCGACGGCGCCAAGGCGAGCTGTGCCGCCAAGATCTCGGCTGCCGTCGATGCGGCGATTCTGGGCCATGATATGGCCATGCAGGGTCGCGGCTTCCGCGCCGGCGAGGGCCTGATCCAAGATACCGTTGAGCAAACAATCGCCAGTATGGGCTACGTAGGCCGCGTGGGCATGAAGGACACCGACATCGAGATCCTCAACATCATGATCGGCAAAACCCAGGTGTGCTAGTTACGCGGTTTTACCAAACCGCGTAACCAGTCGACGCTGCAAATGCCCCTAAGCGGCAATCTGCCTTTCAATCGTCGGGCATGGCCAGAAGGCCTATGCCCTCCTCTTTCAAGGCACATTGCTCGCTTAGGGGCATTTTCGCTGACTTGTGCTCAACCTGCGGCGATATTTGGTTTGGAGCGAGGGGTCCTACGACAGTTCGTCGGCTACTTGGTGTTCGTAGAAGGCTTCGATTACGGCGTTAAAGTCGCGGGCGAAGTCTTCCATGGTTCCGCGCCAGGTGGCTCGGCCGGGTTTTCCCTGGCCAACATAGGCAGTTTGAATGCCGCAGGCGGGACTGGGGAAGTCGCGCTTGGGATCGTTGCCCACCATAAGGACCTCGTGTGGCTCGAGCCCCATCACCTGAAGCTGCTCTAGATAGTAGGTGGCATCGGGCTTGCAGCGGGTGGCGTTTCCCATGTGCGTCACGAGTTCAAAGGGGGCGTCGGCCAGGTCGCCCCAACCCATGCGGCACTCGATGGCCCCCTGGGGAAAGCTGGGGTTGGTAAAGAGCGCGCAGCGCAGCCCTGCGTCCTGTACGGCCTGGAGCGCGGCGTGTGCGCCCGGCATGGCGTGGGCGTTAATGATATCGTCGTTCTTGTACGGAAGAACTTCGCGGTCATAGTAGGTAAACGCCTCGTAGATGAGGGGATCGGAGAGGCAGATCCCGCATCGGCGCTCGACCTCTTCTTGGTAAAACTCAAGATTGGTGCGGTTGTCCGTGCCGCTGCGGCGATTGGCGTTGAGGTCGACCAGGATGGTGCCGAGGCGCGCCATCGTGCCACCGCGGCTGCGGCGCCCGATATCCGCGAGCATCGAAGAGACATCCTTAAAATAGCGAAGGATGAACGCGTTGAGGTTGATGCTGAGAAGCGTTTCGTCCATATCGAAAACGACTGCTTTGAGCACGCGGGCACCTTTCTCGAAAAATCGATCTAGAATCGTTGGCTCCGGATACTTTACCCCAAAGCCGAATGCCTGGCTGGTTATCGTCAAGTTGCGGAGACGTGTGTTCATAAGATTACGAAAAAGTCTCCACACGAGTAAAAAATCGCAGTTCACGCTTGAAATCGAACTCATTTCCCCGTAACCTATACGAACGTGATTGCATAAGCGTCACATTAGTATCTGTCGGCTCCCGAGTGTTCCTAAACGTTGTGTGCTTGTCGCACCCTTCTGTAGGTCCTAGCAATCGGGGCCCCGTAGTTCGAAAGGGGTCCACCTTTGAGTGAGATTCAGAACTCGTCCATTTTCTCTCTTGACGATGTCAACGAGGAGGAGATGAACAACCTCATCGACGGTACGATTACCGACTTTGATGAGGGCGATCTCGTTAACGGCACTGTCGTTAAGATCGAGCATGACGAGGTGCTCGTTGACATCGGATTCAAGTCCGAGGGCGTTATCCCGGTCCGCGAGCTGTCCATCCGCAAGGACGCTAACCCTGCAGACATCGTTGCACTCGGTGATCCCATCGAGGCTCTGGTACTCCAGAAGGAGGACAAGGACGGTCGTCTGGTCCTGTCCAAGAAGCGTGCCGAGTACGAGCGTGCTTGGAACCGCATCGAGGAGAAGTTCAACTCCGGCGAGAACGTCGAGGGCGAGGTTATCGAGGTTGTCAAGGGCGGCCTGATCCTCGACATCGGCCTGCGTGGCTTCCTGCCCGCCTCCCTCGTCGACCTCCGTCGCGTCAAGGACCTCACCTCCTACATGGGCACCCGCATCGAGGCCCGCGTCATCGAGATGGACCGCAACCGCAACAACGTCGTCCTCTCCCGTCGCGTCGTGCTCGAGGAGTCCCGTAAGGCCGAGCGCTCCGAGATCCTGTCCAAGCTCAAGTCTGGCATGCGTCTCCAGGGCACCGTTTCCTCCATCGTCGACTTCGGCGCCTTCGTCGACCTCGGTGGTATCGACGGCCTCATCCACATTTCCGAGCTCTCCTGGAACCACGTCAACCATCCTTCCGAGGTTGTCAAGGTCGGCCAGGAGGTCGAGGTCGAGGTTCTCGACGTCGATCTCAACCGCGAGCGCATCTCCCTGGGTCTCAAGCAGACCACCGAGGATCCGTGGCGCGCACTGGTCAAGAAGTACCCCGTCGGCGCTATCGTCGAGGGCACTGTGACCAAGCTTGTCCCGTTCGGCGCTTTCGTCGATCTGGGCGAGGGCATCGAGGGCCTGGTGCACATCTCCGAGATGGCCAACAAGCACGTCGATCAGCCTTCTCAGGTCACCCACGTGGGCGACAAGGTTCAGGTCAAGGTCATGGAGATCGACCTCGACCGTCGTCGTATCTCCCTGTCCATGAAGTCCGCTGCTGAGACTCTGGGCGTCGAGATCGAGGTTACCCCGCTGCCTTCCGAGAAGAAGGACGAGGAGACCGACGCCGAGTAAATCGGTTTGACGATCACTTGTTTTAAGGGATCCGTCCGCAATGGACGGGTCCCTTTTTGCATTTGGTGCCGAGATGCGCGATGCTGCCCGGGCTGTCCACAGGCTATTGGGTTGTCAGTGCATGAAAAATGCCGACATCCCGCCTCGGGGAGGAGGCGGGAACACACCGAGTAGACGGAGGGGTGTGGAGCGCGGTCGCGTCTCGACTGACGACGTTGCCCATCGACAGGACCATTGTAGCGCATGGCGGTTCTTGGTTTATCGTGTCGAGCGTTTGCGTTGTGCCATTGCCTGCGGCAACGGTGTGTTACACTCTTGCACTGCTGAGTGGGCCAGACGGTCGCGCGATGTGCTGCTTGCAGCACGCGTGAGGAAAGTCCGGGCTCCAGAGGGCGGGATGCCGGCTAACGGCCGGGCGGAGTGATCCGACGGAAAGCGCCGCAGAAAAGAAGACTCCCACCTGCGCCGCAAGGCGTAAAGGGAAAAGCTGAAACGGTGGTGTAAGAGACCACCAGCGTCGTGGTAACACGGCGGCTTGGCAAGCCCCATCCGGAGCAAGCGCGAATAGGAACGCTATGGGCCGGCCCGGTCCGCGTTCGGGTAGCGTGCGTGGAACTGCACGGTAACGTGCAGACAAGATAAATGACCGTTCACGACAGAACCCGGCTTATCGGCCCACTCAGCACTTTGTTGACGCTGCGAACCCGTCAGCGCGGCAATCTGCCTTTCAAGCCTTCGGGCATGACCATAAGGTCAATGCCCTTGTCTTTCAAGGCACATTGCTCGCGCTGACGGGTTCTCGCTGTTGGTGACGGTATCATTGGCGTTTCCGTTCTTGTTGGCGAGGTCAACGGTGCTGTCTTTGCCGTATTATTGAGGCTGTTTGTTGCTGCGCTTTATTTTGTTGAGGGGCTTTGTTGGACAGCTATTTTACTCTGCAATCGAATATTGAGGTTTCGGGCGAATTTGTGGACCGCAAGAGCCGGTTTATTGCCCAGCTGGTCCATATTGAGTCCGAGGATGAGGCGAATGCCTTTATCGAGACCGTTCGCAAACGTCATTACGACGCTCGACACAATGTTCCCGCGTGGATTTTGGTCGATGGACGCGAGCGTCAAAGCGATGACGGTGAGCCGAGCCGCACGAGCGGTATGCCGACGCTCGAGGTGTTGCGCGGCGCGGGGCTCAAAAATGTTTGCTGCGTAGTGACGCGCTATTTTGGTGGCACGCTGTTGGGGCCTGGTGGCTTGGTACGCGCCTATACCGCGGCGACGCAAGCGGCGGTGGCCGCGGCTCGGGAGGCCGGGCAGATCGTCGAGATGACGAGCGTCGTGCCTGTTGACGTGCATGTGGCCTATCCGCAGTACGAGCAGGTGCTTCGCTTGGCGCAGGATTCGGGTGCCAAGGTTTCGGATACCGATTACGCGGATGCCGTGACACTTCACTTGGTGTTTAAGGCGGGGGAGCAGGAGTCTTTTTGCGCCAGGATGCGCGAGCTTATGGCGGGGCGCGAGGAGATCGAGGTCGGTGCTCCCGTATTTGCCGAGTTCTAACGGCGACGGCCGGCGTGCTTTTGGATGGATCCCAAGCGCGCCGGCCGTCGTTTTTCTGTGCTGCCGTTTACTCGGCGAGCTGCTTTAGTACATCACAGGCGATTTCGACGGCATCGTCGATGCAGCCGGGGCAGCTGCGAAGCGGACCCTTGTCCGATCCGATGCCCTTGAGCGTGCCGCAGACGGTCGTCGTGTTCTTCTCGCCAAAACGCTTGGCGATTTCGCGCGACAGCTTGTAGGTCTGGCCCTTGGTCTTGGGGTTTTCCATGCCGTCGCTCATCACGAAGCCCATGATGGCCACGGCGCCCGAGATGGCGCCGCAGGTTTCGGTCATGCCGCCCATGCCGGCACCAAAGCCCTCGGTGAGGGTAAAGGCGATCTGGGGGTCGAGTCCGACGGCAGGCGCGAGGGTGCAGGCGACGGCTTGGGCGCAGTTAAAGCCGCGGGCGTGGTATTCGGCAGCCTGAGCCTGACAGGCGTTGATGTCGAGCTGGGCCGTATCGATTTGCTTCATCGTTGTCTCCTTGGTTACGGTGTACTCGCCTATGGTACCCGTGACGGTGCATGTAATCATCGAGAGCTTCATGTATGCCTCATTTTTATCTATCGAGCAAATGCCCAAGGCTTGAGATAAAACCCTTGATTAATTAGTCCCATAACCTACCTTTGGGATGGGTTGAGAGGGGTGCAGGGTAGCGGTATCGTGAACCGAATAAAACTAAAACCCAGGCAAGGGAGCAAGATATGAGCGAGCAGACTATCGGTACCACATGTGTTCAGGGCGGCTACCGCCCGGGTGACGCGGAGCCGCGCCAGGTGCCTATCTACCAGTCCACCACGTGGAAGTATGATACGTCCGAGCATATGGGCAAGCTGTTTGACCTGGAGGAGTCCGGTTACTTCTACAGCCGCCTGCAGAACCCCACGTGCGATCTGGTTGCTGCCAAGATCTGCGAGATGGAGGGCGGCACCGCCGCGATGCTCACGAGCTCGGGCATGGCTGCGAACTTCCTCGCCATCTTTAACGTCGCCGGTGCCGGTGATCACGTGGTTGCGTGCTCTGCCATCTACGGCGGCACCTACAACCTGCTGGCTCACACTATGGGCCGCATGGGCCTGACCTGCACGTTCGTCGCACCCGACTGCACCGATGAGGAGCTGGAGGCCGCTTTCCAGCCCAACACCAAGCTCGTCTTTGGCGAGACCATCGCTAACCCCGCGCTTGCCGTGCTCGATATTGAGCGCTTTGCCAAGGCCGCGCACGACCACGGCGTGCCGCTGATGGTCGACAACACCTTCCCGACGCCCGTGATGTGCCGTCCCTTTGAGTGGGGCGCCGACATCGTCACGCATTCCACCACCAAGTACATGGATGGTCACGCGGCCTACCTGGGCGGCGTGATCGTTGATCACGGTCAGTTTGACTGGATGGCCCATGCGGACAAGTTCCCGGGTCTCACCACGCCCGACGAGAGCTACCACGGCGTGACCTATGCCGAGAAGTTCGGCCGCGAGGGCGCCTTTATTACCAAGGCTACCGCGCAGCTCATGCGCGACCTCGGCCCCATGCAGAACCCGCAGGCGGCGTTCTTCCTGAACAGCTCGCTCGAGAGCCTGCACGTGCGTATGCCGCGCCATTGCGAGAACGGTCTGGCGGTCGCCAAGTTCCTGCAGGGCCACCCCAAAGTGCGCTTCGTGAGCTATCCGGGCCTAGAGGGCGACAAGTACTACGACATGGCTCAGAAGTACATGCCCAACGGTACCTGCGGCGTCGTGAGCTTTGGCTTTACCGGTGGTCGTGCGGCGGCCGAGACCTTTATGAAGAGTCTTAAGCTCGCCCAGATTGCCACGCACGTGGCCGATGCCCGCACCTGCTGCCTGCACCCGGCAAACGCCACCCATCGCCAGATGAACGACGAGGAGCTCATCGCCTGCGGCATCTCCGCCGATATGGTGCGCCTGTCGTGCGGCCTTGAGGATACGGCCGATTTGATTGCCGACCTTGAGCAGGCACTCGAGCAGTGCTAGGCTAGCGTGCGTGCGAGGCGTGGGACGGCTTTTCGGCTGACGACGTCCTCATAGTTCCGATTCCGTAGGCGGGACCCCGATCGTGTCCGTTTGTAGGCGATTGGGGTCCCGTTTTTGCGTTGCACGATAGAAAGGATATACATGGAGAAAACTGCCGAGCAGCTGCGCCGCGAACACATTGCCCTAGAGGGCGACACCCACGGTAAGAATAAATGGGCGATTCTGTTCACCGTGCTCGTCATGACCTTTATGGTGTGTTTGGATTCGACCGTCGTGACCGTGGCGCTGCCCGTGATGCAAAAGGAGCTGGGCGTGGGCCTCGATCGCATTCAGCTGGTGAGCTCGGTGTACCTGCTTGCGACATGCGTGGCTATGTTGCCGTTTGGCCGTCTGGGTGACGTGCGCGGCAAGGTGAATGTGTTCCAGCT
>NZ_JBDMHB010000015.1:0-43156 GCF_039752955.1 Collinsella aerofaciens | reverse complement strand
CCGCAAGCAGCTCGTTGCCGCCTATGATGGCCGTTGCGCGGTGTCGGACTGCGGCGTCAGTGAAGCTCTGGAGGCTGCACATATCGAGAATTACTCGGGACCCAAATCGCAGGTTGCCAGCAACGGTATTCTGCTTCGGCGCGATCTTCATTCCCTATTTGATGCTCACCTGATTTCGTTTGAGCCTGTTTGCGGCGAATATCGGCTGTGCGGATCGTACCTGCTGGATAAGACCGACTACGCTTCCTTTGCGGGTGCGACGCTAAGGCAGCCGGATGAGCGTCAGTGGCGACCCGATACGGTGTTTCTTGAGGCCCATCGCATTGAGTTCGATCGCTCGGAAAAGAAGCGTGAAAAGGCGGGGCTTCTGCCGTATTAGCGTATTTGGCTTTGGCATTCTTTGACGATCGTGTTGTTTGATCGGATCGCGTGGCGATGCAATCTCGCGCACGCCCGCCGGTGCATGCTCTTCCTGATTTGTATAGCGAGAGGGGAGCGTATATGAGCTGGCGAGGCGATATTGCGATGGGGAAGTACGGAAAACTGCCGTGTGCCCTTATAGACAACAATATGTTTCCGAGCGTAGAGGTTGATTGCGCGTCGTTTGTCGTCACCTGCCCTTGCTGCGGCTCGCAAATACCGTGTCTCGACATTCGGTTTATCGATGCGCGCGACAGACTCAGCGACGAAGTGAGAAAACGGACAGGCGTTCATATGCCGGTGTATCCGGAGAAATGCCCTGTTTGTGGCCTCGATATCGTGTACGACGCCGGCGACGAGGGATAGGTGATGCGGAGGAGTTGGCTGTGAGTGTCTTTTGCCTCTACAAATAAATCCCCTCACCGAGTTGCTTGTGGAACTCGGCGTGATGGTCGCGTGCCCAGGTAAAGAGCGCCTGGTCAAAGTCGGTACGCGTGACCGGGACGCCAAAGACGCCGGCAACTTCGACGCGTATAAACTCCAGTGCCGGCAGCTTGTTGATGGCAGTGAGGGCAAACGGGGACGAGGGCTCCTCGAACAGATAGCGGCTGCCTTGCAGCGCGTCGCAACTGGTGCACGTGTTGCCGAGCGACGGGGCTTTGGAGGCTCGCGCGCCTACGGGCTTGTAGCCGCAGCGCTTATGAAGGTAGTCGCGGATCTCGCCCGGTACGCAGCCAAGAGCGGGCACGATGGCGAGTGCGTTGGCGTTGGCCGTGTCGATGGCAATGTACCCGGCTTCGTTGGGCGCGTGCGCGATGGCGATGCTGTCGTCGTTATCGGTTCGATAGGGAATGCCGAAGGCCGCGACTGAGGTCTCTTTGTGACACTTCCAGCATTCGCGCTTGCCCAGTACTAGATATATATACGGCGCTGAGGGGTCGGATCGGTCAACACCGGGCAGCCACTCGGCAAAGGGCTCGGGGTTGACGCCGCTGGGTACATACCAGATCTTCTTGGTCCGGTCCCATTTGGCGCCCAGCGCCTTGGCTTCTTCTTTGTGCGAAAAGGGGACATCGAGCTCGGTGCGCATGGCGGCTCCTTGGTGCTGCAGGTGCAAGTGGCTCAAGGATACCGCAGGACGCAGACATCGCGGCGTTTTGCTGAGAAGTTGCGGCTCGGATGGGTTCGAGACGTGTTGGTCTCGGCCTCGGTGACTATTGGGGCGGTTTTGATTGACTGCGGAGTCAGCCGGGATAGGCACTTGGGTCGCTGACGCGGTTTTGTGTATGGGCAGGGTGGTTGCTTGGGCGGTTGGAGCTGCCAGCTGATTTGGCGACATAAAACAAAACAGCCCAGAGGACATAGCCTCTGAGCTGCGAACATTTGGTGGGCGTTAGAAGATTTGAACTTCTGACCTCTTCCGTGTCAGGGAAGCGCTCTCCCCCTGAGCTAAACGCCCGATCAAGGGTGCGCAAGCGCGCAAGGGATAATATAACGGAGCCTGAACTCGGTGGCAAGAACATTTTTAAAAATCGCTTACATTGTGGAATTCGGGGGCTTTGTCGCATCCATTTCAAAAGAGCCTGCTGCCGCGATTTGGCTGTCGCATAATGCAAGGCCATTGCGGTATCGAGCTATGGAAAGACGCCTGCGGAATTGTCCTACCGATAAGCGGACAAGCCTCCAGCTGGTGACTTCGCCGTGGTAAGGTAAACCGAATTGTTTCCAGGCTGTTTCGGGGGAGTGGAATGAGCAAAGAGTGTGTCGAGCAGGTCGAAGGCGCAGGGGCTTCGGTGCCGATGACCGATATATCGAACATTGATGTGCCCGAGGGCACCGACGAGCTCAGCCGCAACACCCGTCGCGCATGGCGCGACCGCCTGAACAGCGCTTCGACGCGCAAGATGATCACGGGTGTCTTGGCTACGCTGGTGGGCGGTTCGTTTTGGGGCTTCTCGGGCACCAGCGCGAGTTTTTTGTTCGATACCTACCATGTCGATACGCTGTGGCTTATGAGCGTGCGTCAGATTCTCGCCGGCCTGCTCTTTATGGCTGTGGTTGTCACGCGCGACCGCGCACGCCTGGTCAAGCTTTGGACCACACCCGCCGATCGCAAGCAGCTGCTGCTCTTTACCGCCTTTGGCCTGCTGTTCAACCAGTTTTGCTATCTTTCGGCCGTGCGCCTGACGAACGCCGGAACCGCGACGGTGCTCCAGTGCCTGCAGCTCGTTATCATCATGGGCTACACCTGCGTGATCGATCGCCGCATGCCGCGTACTCGCGAAGTCATCGGCATTGGCCTGGCTCTGGGTGGAACCTTTTTAATCGCCACCGGCGGCGACCCCACCAGCCTGAATATCTCGCCGCTTGGCCTGGCAGCAGGTCTTATGTGTGCGGTCAGCGCCGCGTGTATGGCGGTGATTCCCGCCAAGATCCTGCCCGAATACGGCAGCCCCATCGTCACGGGCTCGGCAATGCTCACGGCGGGCGTGGTCTCGTGCGTCTTCGTGCAGCCCTGGGCGCATATGCCGGCGCTCGACGCTGCCGGCATCGAGGCGCTCGCGGTGTTCGTAGTTATCGGCTCGTTTTTTGCTTACATGCTTTATATGCAGGGCGTTAAGGACATCGGCTCGGTGCGCGCGAGCCTCATCGGAACTGTGGAGCCGGTTTCGGCGACCATCACCAGCGTCGTTATGCTGGGGACGGTGTTTTTGCCGACCGACCTTATCGGCTTTGTCATGATCATCGTGATGATGTTCCTTACGGTGTAGCTAGCGCCGCCGCCAAGACAGAAAAGGTGTTGTGCCGCATTTTCGCCAATTGATGTCCGTGTCTGGAGTTTAGCTGTCGATGCTCAAAATGCCATAAACTAGCAACGTTATGGACTTTTTCATTGCGACTCAATTGCGAGGATTTCTTTATGGCTGGTAATCACTTTAAGGGCAGCGATAGCGGCCGCCCTGCAGTTCCGCCGCGTCCGAACGGGGCTGGTAAGGCCGGCACGCCGGGCGGCGCTGGACAGGGCGGTTCCGGTAAGCGCGTGTCCCCGGGCGAGACGGCGATGTTTACCGCTCTGTACGAGCAGTCTCAAAAGGCAAAAAAGACCGGCCGTGCAAGAGGGAATGTCTTTGCGGGCGGTGCAACCTCCGCGTCGCAGCCGAGCGGGGCTCCTTCGGTGCCTGCGAACAACGCAGGTGCTGCCAACGCCGCGAATGCTGCCGGCAACGTTAATGCCGGCAAGGCCGCCAACAATACTCCCTCTGCTGGTGGCGCGGGGCTTACGGGTAACCTTGGCACGATTTACACCGGCGCCTCCGAGACTGGCACGTTCGCCCGCCTGGATGATAGCGGTGCCGAGTTTGCGGGCTCGGGTTCCAAGGAAGATTATTACGATTTTGGCTTGAACTACGGTAGCGATGCTTCGTCGAGTTCGACCTCTGACGGTCTGGTCCGTCATCGCCATCGCAAGGGCGAGCGCAAAAAGCGTCACACTGGCGCCATTGTTGCCGCTGTAGTCGCGGTGCTTCTCGTTGTGCTTGGCGCAAGCGGCTTTATGCTGCTTAACTCGGCAAAGACCGTAAAGAGCGAAGCGAAGGAGGCTGTCGAGATCGTCGGTGGCCTTAAGGGCAAGGTCACGTCGGGCGATTTTTCGACGCTGCCTGACGACGCGAAGAAGATCGATGAGCTCTGTAACAGCATGAAGGCGGAGACCTCGAGCCCGCTGTGGGCGGCGGCTTCGTTTATCCCGGTGTATGGCAGCGATATCAATGCGGCCCGCACCATGATTGACGCCCTGTCCGATGTCTCGAGCAATGCGCTGGTTCCCATGGCCGACAACCTCTCGCAGGCTACGCCCGGCAAACTGTTCCAGGACGGCATGATTAACGTGTCCGCGCTGCAGGCGGTCGCCGATTCGCTTTCCAGCAGCTCGAAGGTGTTCAAGAGCGCCAACGAGAAGGTCCAGGGCATTGGCGATACTCATATTTCCCAGGTGACCGAGCTGGTCGATAAGGCCAAGGACGGCTTTGCCACCCTCAACGGTGCGGTTGACGCGGCGGAGAAGGTCGCCCCCGTCCTTCCCCAGATGCTCGGCGCCAACGGCCAGACGCGCAACTACCTTATGTACGCCATGAACAACGTCGAGATTCGTGCCTGCGGCGGCTTTGGCGGTTCGCAGGGCCTGATTTCGGTCACCGACGGTCAGATGTCGATTGGCGAGTTTGTTCCCCGCATTGGACTCAGCGAGGATGAGGCGGTCGAGAGCGTCGACGAAGAGGATGAGGCGCTGTTCGGCAACCACAGCAACCTGTACAACTCGGGCAATACCTATTCGCCTGATTGGCCCCGCAACTCGCAGCGTGTCGCCGCGCTGTGGAAGTCCCAGTATGGACAGGACGTTGATGGCGTCATCGCTATCGACCCGGTGTTCCTGCAGTATCTGCTGGGCCTGGTCGGTAACGTGTCACTGCCCGACGGAACGGTTGTCGACGGCACCAACGCCGCAAAGGTCCTCATGCACGATGTGTACTGGAACTATCCGGTCGAGGAGTCGGACGGCATCTTTGCATCCGTCGCCAGCGCTGCCTTTGACAAGATTCTTGGCGGTATCGGCGACGTCGATGTTGCGAACCTTGTCAGCGCCGTTGAGCGCGGTGCCGAAGAGGGCCGCCTGATCGCGTGGATGAGAAACGATGATGAGCAGAATGCCATCAAAGAGACGGGCATTGACGCTTCGCTGCCCGATCCGGATGATCCGAGTGCCGATCCCGTTGCCGGCGTTTACTTTAACAACCTGAGCTTCTCCAAGCTCGACTGGTATCTGAACGCCGACACTCAGATTGGTCAGGGCGTGAAGAACGGCGACGGCACGTGCTCCTATCGCATCACCGTTACCCTGACGAACATCATGACGCAGGAGGAGGCTGGCAAGCTGCCCGACTACGTTGCGGCGAGCGCACCCGATGCCGCGCGTGACGACGAGCGTCTGAATGTCTCGTTGTTTGCCCCGACGGGCGGCAACATTACTGATCTGACCGTCGAGGGCACCCAGTTTGGTCTTGGCGCCGCTACGTGGCATGGAATCCCCTTCTATTCGGGCACCGTTGACCTGCATGCTGGCGAGACGACGACGATCACGTATACGCTGACCACGTCGGCCGAGGCGGGGGACAAGCCGCTTACGCTGCGTCAGACCCCTACATGCCAGGCGGCTCGCGACAGCGCGTCGGCGTAGGGTTTTTCTGGTAGCGCAGATAATCGAGTACCATTTTGGGGCGGACAGGCAATCTGTCCGCCCCTATTTTGTAAGGAGGGCGCATGAAGTACTTTGGCACCGACGGCTTTCGCGGCGAGGCCAACGTTGGGCTGACGGTAGAGCACGCTTATAAGATTGGCCGTTTTGTGGGCTGGTATTACGGCGCCAACCGCAGTGCTAAGGCGCGCGTTATCGTGGGCAAGGACACACGTCGCTCGAGTTATATGTTCGAGGCGGCGCTGGTGAGCGGTCTGGTCGCGAGCGGTGCGGACGCCTATATGCTGCACGTGATCCCGACGCCGGGCGTGGCGCATCAGACCGTGGAGGGCTGCTTCGATTGCGGCATCATGATCAGCGCGAGCCACAACCCGTTTTGCGATAACGGCATTAAGCTCGTCAATAGCGACGGTTTTAAGATGGACGAGGACGTACTGGAGCTCATCGAGGATTACATCGATGGCAAGAGCGAAGTTCCGTTGGCCACGGGCAACCACATCGGTGCCACGGTGGACTACATGCAGGGCCGCAACCGCTACATTGCTTCGCTCATTGCAAGTGCGAACTTTTCGCTGCAGGGCGTCAAAATCGGTATCGACTGCGCCAACGGCTCGGCTTCCTCGGTGGCCAAGCCGGTGTTTGACGCGCTCGGTGCCGACGTGCGCGTGATCAATGCCGCGCCCGATGGCTTTAACATCAACGTCGACTGCGGCTCCACGCATATGGAGCGTCTGCAGCGCCATGTGGTGGAGCAGGGCCTGGACGTGGGCTTTGCCTACGACGGCGATGCCGACCGCTGCCTGGCCGTGGACGAGCGCGGGCGCGTGGTCGACGGCGACCAGATCCTGTACGTGTGCGGCGTGTATCTGAACAAGCACGGGCGCCTCTCGGGCGGTACCGTGGTGCCGACGATTGCCAGTAACTTTGGCCTTGTCAAGTCGCTGGAGCTTGCCGGCCTGAGCGCCGTGACCAGCGGCGTGGGCGACCGTCACGTGTATGCCAAGATGCGCGAGGGCGGCTACAGCCTGGGCGGCGAGCAGACGGGCCATACGATCTTTGGCGATATCGAGCGCACGGGCGACGGCATTATGACTTCGCTGCGCGTGATGGAAGTGATTCGTGCCGAGCGCGAGACGCTCTCGCAGCTCACGGCTCCGTGCAAGTTGCTGCCGCAGGCGCAGGTGGCCGTGCGCGTGGCGGACAAGGACGCCACGCTCGAGAACATGGGCGTGCAGAACGCCATCGCCGAGGCCGAGGCTGCGCTGGCAGGCGAGGGCCGCGTGCTCGTGCGCAAGAGCGGAACCGAGTCGGTCATCCGCGTTCTGGCCGAGGCGCCCGACCAAGCATCCGCCGATGCCGCCATGAAGCGCATCGCAGGCGCCTTGGAAGCTTTGTAGTTACGTGGTTTTGCCAAACCGCGTAACGGCTCGACGGTGCCAAAACATTGACGTTAACGGACTAGGTGGAGAAAGGGGGCGCCGCGGATTGGTTCTGCGGCGCCCCCCTTTGCGTTGGCGTGTCGGTTATGTCCTACAGCTCGTAGAGCGTGGTGAACTTGTCCTGCAGGTAGCTGCAGTAGTAGCGGGCGTCGAACGTCATGCCGCAGGCGCCCTTGATGAGCTCCGGAGCGTCCTTGGCGCGGCCCCACTGCCAAATGTGCTCGCCCAGCCACGCGCGGACGGGTGCCAGGTCGCCGCTCGCGCAGGCGCCGGTAAGGTCGACGCCGTCGCGGCACATGGCTGGCACAAACATGGCGTCGTAGGCACTGCCCAGCGCATGGGTGGGGAAGTAACCAAACGAGCCGCCGCTCCAGTGCGTATCCTGCAGGCAGCCGCGCGTGTCGTCGGGAACCGGAATGCCCAGGTACTCGTCCATAAAGCGGTTCCAAAGCGCGGGGATATCCTTGGCCGTGGCCTCGCCGGCAAACAGCATGCGCTCGATCTCGTAGCGCACCATAACGTGCAGCGGATAGGTGAGCTCGTCGGCCTCGGTGCGGATCAGCGAAGGCTGCGCGATGTTCACGGCGTGGTAGAGCGTGTCCTCGTCGACGTCGCCGTAGACCTCGGGTGCGTGGCGGCGCAGCACCTCGAGCAGCGGTCCCATAAAGGCGCGGCTGCGACCCACGGTGTTCTCGAAAAAGCGGCTCTGGCTCTCGTGGATGCCCATGGAGGTGCCGCCCTCAAGACAGGTGCGCGCATAGGCGGGATTGACGCCCAGCTCGTACATGGCGTGTCCCGCCTCGTGGATGATGCTGTAGACGTTGGAGATGCAATCGTCCTCGTAGATGTGTGTCGCGATGCGCGCGTCACCCACGGCAAAGCCCTCGCTAAACGGGTGCTCGGTAAAGGCAAGCGTGGTGTCGTTCAGGTTCAGGCCGACGAGCTTCATAAGGTCGAAGCTCATGGCGTGCTGGGCAGCCTCGGGCACGCGGGCGTGCAAAAAGTCGGCAGCGGGCTGCTGGCCGCGCTCGCCGATGGCGTGCACGAGCGGCACGACCGTGGCCTTGACCTCCTCGCAAAACGCGTCGAAGCTCTTGGCGGAAAGGCCGCGCTCGTACTGGTCGAGCCAAACGTCGTATGGGTCGCGCTTGGGGTCCATGAGTTCGGCCTGATGCTTAAGTTGGGCGATGATTCTATCCACATAGGGCTCAAAACTCGCCCAGTCGTTGGCCGCTTTGGCCTTGTGCCACACGGCGTCGGCCTCGCAGGTGAGCCTGGTCCAGGCCTCGGCCTCCTCGGTGGGGATGACGCTTGCCTCGCGCTGGTCGCGGCCGAGCACGCGAATCTCGTCAAGCAGCTGCGGGTCGTCGATCTTTCCGCCGGTGACGGTCTCGCGTGCCAGCGAACGTACAAGTTCGACAGACTTTTCGCTGGTCAGGAGCTTATGGTGCTCGCCGGCAAGGGTGCCCATGGCGTCGGCACGGGCGGCGGCACCGTTGGCGGGAGCAATGGTCGCGCCGTCAAACTCGGCAATCTTGAGCAGGTACTCGCGGGTCCACAGCTTGCCCTCGAGCTTGCGGAATTTTTTGACGGCCTTATCGACCTTCATGCCTTTGGGCGTCTTGCCCGCTGCGGGCTTGGCCTTCTTATCGTACTTCTTTCCCATACCATATCCTTAATCTCGCAGGCCGAGCGCCGCAGGCGGGTGCACGGCCAGTTTGCACAGCTACTTGCCTTGTACCCAGCGCGAACAAAACGGAACGCGGCGATGCGCTCGCGAAATGTGTTATCCTATAGCCCAATGCGTTGACGGAGAGGGTTTTGCCCGCCGCGTCGCCGGCGAGAGAGGGAAGGTCATGGGCTGCAAGCCTTCCTGCGGTGGCAAGGGCCAAGCGTTCACTCCCGAGCAGCGACCTCAACGGGCGCGCGGCCAGTGGCAGCAAAGCCCCAGTAGGGAAGCCGTGAGCCTCGCGACAAGAGGCGCAGAGTGGGCACGGCGGGCCAGACATCCGCCGGGTCAAACAAGGTGGTACCGCGGAATTCAACCGTCCTTGGGCAATGCACATGCCCGAGGGCGGTTTTTTGTTACCGAACCGGGCCGCGTTTTCGCAGTGCCAGACGGCGACAGTCGTCCCGGCAGGCGGAAAGCGCGAGAGACGAAAGGGAAGACATGAGTCTGATTGATGATCTGGTCAAACTCGAGGAAGAGGCCAAGGAGCTCGTCGCCGGTGCCGACGACGCCGCCAAGCTCGAGGCCGCGCGCGTTGAGCTGCTCGGCCGCAAGGGCCGCATCACCGGCCTGATGCGCATGATGGGCAAGCTCGCCCCCGAGGATCGTCCCATGATGGGCAAACGCGCCAACGAGATGCGCCAGCTGATCGAGGGCATGCTCGACGAGCGCACCACCGAGATGAAGGCCGCCGCCCTCAAGCACGCACTCGAGCACGAGGCCGTCGACATCACGCTGCCGGGTATCCGTCCGCAGATCGGTCACCAGCACCTGATCAAGCAGATCATCGAGGAGGCCGAGGACATCTTCTGCGGCATCGGCTACACCGTCGAGTCCGGCCCCATGGTCGATACCTCCTACTACAACTTCACCGCGCTCAACGCGCCCATGGATCACCCGAGCCGCTCGGCTCGCGACACGTTCTATGTGGTCGACAACAACCCCGGCAGCGTTGCGCATCCCGAGGCTCACGCTCACGGCGAGTCCGACGTGCTGCTGCGCACCCAGACCTCGGGCGTGCAGATCCACACCATGGAGTCGCAAAAGCCGCCCATCTACATGATCTGCCCGGGCACCGTCTATCGTCCCGACACGGCCGACGCCTGCCACCTGCCGCAGTTCAACCAGATCGAAGGCCTGGTCGTCGACGAGGGTATCACCTTTGGCGATCTTAAGGGCACGCTCGACTACTTTGTTAAGTGCATGTTTGGTGAGGATCGCAAGACGCGCTATCGCCCGCACTTCTTCCCCTTCACCGAGCCTTCCTGCGAGGTGGACGTGAGCTGCCACGTGTGCGGCGGCAAGGGCTGCAACTTCTGCAAGCACAGCGGCTGGATCGAGATTCTGGGCTGCGGCATGGTCGACCCCAACGTCCTGATCAACTGTGGCATCGACCCCGAGAAGTACACCGGCTTCGCCTTTGGTATTGGCGCCGAGCGCGTCGCGGCACTGCGCTACGACCTGCCCGACCTCAGAACTCTCATGACGGGTGATATGCGCTTCTTGAATCAGTTCTAGGCTGCGGCTTGCCCAAGCACGACACCTCGGCGCTCATTCGTCGCTTGCGTACCAAAGTACGCGGCGCTCCTCTTTCGGGCCGATCTGCCGCACTTGGACAACCCTCGCTTTGTAAGGAATGTTCACAAAGTTGAAGTTTCCACCTGCATCTCTTCGCAGGCTTTCAGTATGAAAGGAGAGCTAGATGCGTGTTTCTTACGACTGGCTCAAGACCATGATCGATATTCCGGAGGATCCCAAGACCCTTTCGGACGAATATATCCGTACCGGCACCGAGGTCGAGGCGATCGACACCGTGGGCGAGTCCTTCGACCACGTGGTGACCGCCCAGGTGCTCACCAAGACCCCGCACCCCGATAGCGACCACATGTATGTGTGCTCGGTCGACGTGGGTGACAAGAACCTCGACGCCGACGGCAACCCCGCTCCGCTGCAGATCGTCTGCGGCGCGCAGAACTTCGAGGCCGGTGACCACATCGTCGCGGCCATGATCGGCGCTGTCCTGCCCGGCGGCGTCAAGATCAAGAAGAGCAAGCTTCGCGGCGTCGTGTCCATGGGCATGAACTGCTCCGCGCGCGAGCTCGGCTTGGGCGGCGACCACTCCGGCATCATGATCCTGCCCGAGGATACGCCCTGCGGCATGCCGTTTGCCGAGTACGTGGGCTCGAGCGACACCGTGCTCGACTGCGAGATCACGCCCAACCGTCCCGATTGCCTGTCCATGATCGGCATGGCCCGCGAGACCGGCGCCATCTTCGACCGCGATTTCCACGTTGAGCTGCCCGCCATCAAGGCCGAGACCGGCCGCGCGACCGACGACGAGCTTTCGGTCGAGATTGCCGACGAGGGCCTGTGCGACCGCTACGTTGCCCGCATCGTGCGCAACGTCAAGGTCGGCCCGTCGCCCGACTGGATGGTCAAGCGCCTTAACGCCTTGGGCGTGCGCCCGCACAACAACATCGTCGACATCACCAACTATGTGATGATGCTCACCGGTCAGCCGCTGCACGCCTTTGACCTGGACACCTTTGCCGAGCGCGATGGCCACCGTCGTGTGGTGGTTCGCGCCGCCCAGCAGGACGAGAAGTTCACGACGCTCGACGGCGAGGAGCGCACGCTTGACGCCGGCATGGGCCTCATCACCGACGGCGAGCGCCCCGTGGCGTTGGCCGGTGTTATGGGTGGCATGGATTCCGAGATCGAGGACGATACCGTTGACGTGATGGTCGAGAGCGCCTGCTTCAATGCCGGCCGCACCTCGCACACCAGCCGCGACCTTTCGCTGATCTCCGACGCCTCCATTCGCTTTGAGCGCCAGGTCGACGAGACCGGCTGCGTGGATGTCGCCAACGTTACCTGCGCGCTGATCGAGGAGATCGCCGGCGGCGAGGTTGCTCCCGGCTATGTCGACGTTTTCCCCGCGCCCAAGACCATCGACAGCATTAAGCTGCGCCTGGCCCGCGTGCACGCCATCTGCGGTGCCGACATCGAGCCCGACTTTATCGAGCGCTCGCTCACCCGCCTGGGCTGCACCGTCGAGCGCGACGGCGAGGACTTTATGGTCACGCCGCCGAGCTTCCGTCCCGACCTGCCGCGTGAGATCGACCTGATCGAGGAGGTTCTGCGCCTGTGGGGCATGGGTCGCGTCACGGCGACCATTCCGGCTGCCAAGAACCACATCGGCGGCCTGACTCGCGAGCAGAAGCTCACCCGCAAGGTCGGCGAGATCCTGCGCGCCTGCGGCCTCAACGAGACCACGACCTTTGGCTTTGCCGCTCCGGGCGACCTGGAGAAGATCGGCATGTCCACCGAGGGCCGCGGCTGCCCCGTGGTGCTCATGAACCCGCTGGTGGCCGAGCAGACCGAGATGCGCCGCTCGCTGCTGCCGGGTCTGCTGCAGTCCGTTGCCTATAACGAGGCGCACGGTACGCCCAACGTACACCTGTACGAGGTCGGCAGCCTGTTCCATGGCCGCGAGAACGCCAGCCTGCCCAAGGAGACCAAGTCCGTCGCGGGCGTGCTCTCGGGCCAGTGGAGCGAGCAGTCTTGGAGCATGAAGTACCGCAAGCTGCGTTTCTTCTTTGGCAAGGGCATCGTCGAGGAGCTGCTCGCCCAGCTGCGCATCGAGAAGGTTCGCTTCCGTCCCGTCGAGGGCGAGGGCTATGCCTTCCTGCAGCCGGGTCGTGCTGCCGAGGTCCTGTCCGGCGGCACCGTGCTGGGTTGGGTCGGCGAGATCCACCCCGAGGCGCGCGAGGCTATGGGCATTGACGAGGTCGTCGTCGCCTTTGAGCTCGACTTGGATAAGCTGATCAAGGGCGCCCGCAACCAGGAGAACTACCGTGAGTTCTCGCAGTACCCGGCCGTTGAGCACGACCTCGCTATCGTGGTTGACAACACTGTGACCTGCGAGGATCTTGAGCGTCGTATTACGAGTGCCGGCGGCAAGCTGCTCGAGGGCGTGCGCCTGTTCGATGTCTACCGCGATCCGGTCCGCATCGGCAAGGGCAAGAAATCCATGGCCTTTGCGCTTACGTATCGCTCCGACGACCACACGCTCACCAGCGAAGAGGTCGAAAAGGCGCACCAGAAGATCGTCACCAAGGTGTGCAAGGGCGTAAACGGCGAGGTCCGCGGCTAGGTCCTGCGCCGGATATAGACCAGCGTCGGCTGCCGCCGAGTCTTACGTGACTGCTGTTTTCGGTATAAGGCACCGTTGAGCCTTCATATATGACACGCGCATTACATAACGGCGTGCTGCTTTGTCGGCAGTGCGCCGTTTTGCTATGATAGCCCGCGGCGTGTTACGAATCTGACAATGCGTAACACTGACAAGGTGATTCAAGCGGCGTTGCAATTCTGTGCGTCGATAACCGGGAGGCGTATATGCACATTCCAGATAACTACCTGTCCCCGCAGACCGATGCCGTTATGGCGGTGGCGATGGTGCCCGTTTGGGTCCATTGCATCAAAAAGGTACGCGCCACGCTCGATCGCGAGCACATGGCTTTCCTGGGCATCTGCGCTGCGTTCTCCTTCTTGCTCATGATGTTTAACGTGCCGCTGCCCGGCGGCACCACGGGTCACGCCGTCGGCGGTGCACTCATCGCGCTGCTGCTGGGCCCCGAGGCCGCGGCCATTGCGGTTTCGGTCGCACTGGCACTGCAGGCGCTGCTGTTTGGCGACGGCGGCATCCTGTCCTTTGGAGCCAACTGCTTTAACATGGCATTTGTGCTGCCGTTTGTGGCAGCCATCGTGTTCCGTGCGCTCAACGGCCGCCTGCACGACAAGAGCTGGGGCACTTCGGTTTCTGCCATCGTGAGCGGCTGGATCGGCTTGTGCGTGGCTGCCCTGTGCGCTGCCATCGAGTTCGGCATTCAGCCGATGCTCTTCACCAACGCCTCGGGTGCCCCGCTATACTGCCCCTTCCCGCTGTCTGTTTCCATTCCGGCCATGTTGATTCCGCACATGCTGGTAGCCGGTGTGGTCGAGGGCGTGGCGACTGCCGCGATCTACGGCTTTATCAAGAAGACGGCGCCGGGCGTTATCGTCGGCCCCGAAGCCGCCGATGGACAGCTTACTGCCGAGGGCGCAGCCGCCAAGAAGACCTCGCTGGTCCCCACGCTCATCCTGGTCGCCGTGCTTGTCGTGGCCACGCCGCTGGGCCTGCTGGCCACGGGTGACGCATGGGGCGAGTGGGACGCCGAGGGCGCCGCGACCGCCGTTCAGGAGGCTGGTGACGACAGTCTGCAGACTTCGGTTGGCCTCGATACTCCGACCTTTGCCGATGTCCTGCCCACGGGCGATTATCTGCAGGCCTATTCCGAGGAGCAGGGCCTTGACTTTGCCGGTCAGGCTGCCATGTATATCCTGTCCGGCGTGATTGGCGTGGCGGTGCTCACCATCGCATTCCGCCTGATCTCGCTGACGGTTAAGGAAAGCGGTGCTCATGGCAATAGCCGAGCTGCCTAGCTGGCTTGCGGCCGAGGAGCGATATGAGCCCGTGGGGGCTCGGCATCGTGTGATGCAAAAGAATGTCCTGCACCTGGCGAGCCTGCTTGAGCGGGTTCGCCTGGGTGGAGGCGCGCACGAGGGCGGGTCGATGGTCGACCGCGCCCTTTCTTGCGTTTCGGCTCCGGTGCGCCTGGTGGGGATGTTCGTTTGCGTCCTGTGCGTGTGTCTGACGCAGAGCCCTCTGTACCTCATGTTGATGGCGGCTATCGCGCTGGTGCTCGTTGCCGTGCGCCCCGTACGCGGGCTGCGGGCAACCTTTGTGCCGGCGCTTGGCGCTGCAGGGCTCGCGGTGGTTCTGGTACTGCTCGCCTTGCTGCTGGACACTTCTGCCGCGGGCGCCATGCTCAAGATCGCGCTCAAGACGTTTATTAATGTGTCGCTGGTGCTGGGTGTTTCGTGGACGCTCACCTGGAGCCGCATGTCGGCGGCGCTCAAAATGCTGCACCTGCCCGACGAGGTTATCTTTACGTTTGATATGGCGCTCAAGCATATTGAGGTGCTGGGACGCACGGCGCACGATCTGTGCGAATCGGTCATGCTGCGCAGCGTCGGTTCCGCGCCTGCGGGTTTTTCGCGCACCGATTCGCTGGCGGGTATCATGGGCATGACGTTTATCAAGGCGATGGAATGCAGCCGCGCGATGGACGAGGCCATGCTGTGTCGCGGCTTCGCCGGCGTGTATCCGGCGCTTGCACGGAGCGGCTTTGGCTGGCACGATGCGGTTTACGCGGCCGTTGTGGCGTTGCTCGCCGTGTTGTGCGCGGTGCTGTAGCGCGGACGGTCGAACCGTTGATGTGAGTAGGGAAGGGCGACGTTTTGGCAAACGATACGAATAACGCGATGGGTGCGAGCGGTGCTGCCGGCGCCGAGGTCACGCCGCTCATCGAGTTTCGCGACGTGGTGTTTTCCTATGCGGGTCATACGGTGGTCGATGGCGTTTCATTGCAGGTGAACCGTGGAGAGCTCGTTGCTCTGCTTGGTCCTAACGGCTGCGGCAAGACGACGATTATGCGTCTTATCAACGGCCTTGAGCTTGCGGACGCGGGTGCGTACCTGTTCGACGGGCATGCGGTCGATGCGGCGTTTCTAAAGGATTCTGCGGCCGCTCAGCGTTTTCATCAGCGCGTGGGCTTTGTGTTCCAGAATGCCGACGCCCAGCTGTTCTGCGCTACGGTGGGCGAGGAAGTTGCTTTTGGTCCCGCGCAGATGGGGCTGCCGGCAGACGAGCTCGAGCGCCGCGTGCGCGATGCCATGGAGCTGTTCCAGGTTGCCGACCTTGTCGACGTCTCTCCCTATCAGCTCTCGGGCGGGCAAAAGAAGCGCGTTGCGCTGGCTGCGGTGGTGTCGATGAACCCGGATATCCTGGTGCTCGATGAGCCCACCAATGGGCTCGACGAGGATTCATGCGACATCGTGGTCAACTTCTTGCTGGCCTACGTCGCGGCGGGTAAGACGGTCTTGATGAGCACGCATCACCAGGATTTGGTGCGACGCCTGGGTGCCCGTGCAATCTATATCGATCGATATCACCATGTGGTCGAGGCGTCTTCGTCGTCGTATGGAACTGAAAACGGTGCTACGGACTAGTTGCTGCGTAGAGCGTGCGTAGCCGTCCGCGCGGCTTTGCCGTGATGGTATAGTTATCCAGGTTTTTTATGGGGGTGGCTATGCCAAGCTGGAACATTCATATCGCTCAGACGGAGCGTTTGCTGGAGCGCACTGGTGCGCTTGCCAATAGCGTGCGCGACCGCAATGCCTTTTTGTTTGGCTGCGTGGTTCCGGATATCTTCGTGGGCTATATGGTCCCTGGCATCGCCGATCCCATCCCGTACCGCATTACGCACTTTGCAAAGCCCGAGCCTATCCCTAAGCCTCGTGAGCATGAGTTCTGGGATACCTATGTGGCACCGTTGCTTAAAAGTTCGCCCACCGGTGCGCCAGCCGCGGCGACCTCGATTATCGAGGAACGCGAGCGACTGAACCGCGTGCACTATCCCCAGCGCTACAAGGATGCCGAGCCGGTTGTCGGTCCCAGCGCTCGTGAGTTCTCGCTTGCGTCCGAGGACGTGGCGCAGTCGTTGCTTGATTTGACACTGGGTGTCTGGTCGCATCTGGTGGCCGATACCGTATGGAATACACGCGTGAATCAGTACCTGGAGGCGCACGGCGGCAAGCCGTGCGAGGAATTCCGCATTAAAAAGCAAGGCGACTTTGACTGGTTTGGCAAGACGCTCGGCATTGTTTCGATTCCGCGCGCGACCGATCGCCTGTATACCGCTGCGGCACGTTTTGGGCAGTATCCCATCCATAAGGAGTATGTGCTCAAGACCATCGGCGTTATGCACGAGATCGTGCGCGAAAACCCCGGCGAGCCCGATCATCCGCCGTATCGCCTGCTAACCGAGGAGTTTTTCGATGCAACGTTTACCGAGGTCATCGAGCTGACCGAGGCAGGATTTGCGGCTCGCGTTGCCGCTTCTGACATTCCCGCAGTCCCCCTGATCGCTAGCTGCTAGCCGGCCGGCTTAACGGTGAACAGTTCAACCCAATCGACCAACAGCTCCCGTCGCAGGGCATTTTCAGCGGTACGTTCCTGATCGGTCTTTGGGATGTAGGGGAGCCCCGCCTTTTTATGAATGAGCTCGGCGATGTTGTTAAAGCTCTTCTTGTCCTTGATCTGGTCGTAGGTAATTTGTATGACATCGTAGCCCATGCTGGTGAGCGCGGTGGTGCGTTCGGCATCGGAGAGGCTTGCGGCTTCGCCATCGTGGGCGGAGCGGCCTTGGCATTCCAAAATGACGCCCATGCTGTCGGTGGCGCTCTCGATGAGGATATCGGCGTAGCAGCAGGTTTTGTCATACATCGAGCGCGCGGCGTCGCTGAGTGGGATGCGCACGTTGTTGGTGATGCCGATACCCAGGCCGCCCTCGTCACGGGGGAGTGAGACGAGTATGGATGTTTGGACTTCGAAAGGCGAGGCGGTCTGCCCCGTCATGTGCTCGGCCGCCCAGCGGAGCTGCTTAACGCCGCGCAGGCCTGCGGCCTGCTTAGCGAACGCGGCAATATCCGCCGCGCTGAGGAGCGGTTGGCGCTTCCACAGGTTGGTGTCATTGCCCTTGGTGTCGTTAACTCGCTCCCAGCCGCAGTTGGGTGGAATGAGCTTAAGCGAAATAGATTCATCGAGTTTTTGCTGCGTTCGCTCGCAGGGCTTAAACACTGCAAAGGAGCCGCACATCTCGTAGCAAGCCATGAGTAACTGGTTGCGTGAGACCTTCGCAGCAAGGTTGAGCAGCGTAAACTCGGGCGACGTGACATCAAATCCATGCTCAGTCTGCCTAAACGACCCAGGAGGTGGCTCTTGGGTCAGGAGATGCGATTTAAACAGGCTTCGCGACCCGGATTGTGCCCGGGTGAATACAAGCCTGTGAAGCGGTGCGTGAAGCAGGTCTTTTACAACCGCATGACTTCTGAGGCCGCAACATCTGCGATCCATATTGCCAAGGCTAATGGCAGGGTAAAGACCCAGTATTTGCGGCGGGATGCGGTGATAGTTAAAAGCAGTTTGGCCGCATAGCGTCAGATCCACGATGCCCTCCTGGCTGAAAAGCGTGCCTATGGATTAAGGAGTGCCAGCGTCAATTCGGAAGTATGCGGCAAAATCTGAACCCTGTGAGCAGACCTGGCTTTTGAGGCTAGTTTATCAGGCATTTTGTTGCGAAAAAACGGGGTGTGCTCGGAGGTCTCAGAATTTGCCGCATACTTCCGAAAACGTGGCTGATCTTGACCTTGCTAAAACGATATAGCAGCTCTGCACGGGGTGTGGGTTTGCCGCCGGGCGAACACTTTTGGAGCCAGGAGTCCTAGTTCTGGGCCTTGAAGGGCGGATTTCGCGCTTTTGGTAAAGAAATGGGCGCGTGTTTTGCCGTGCCCCGGCTTTAGCGCACAGAAAAAGGGCCCGGAAGGCGAAGCCTTCCGGGCCCTTTGCAATGCAAGTCTGCTTGCAAGTGCGATTTAGCGCACCTGAGCGACGTAAGCGACGTTGGTCGAGGAGACCTTGTCCTCGAGCTGGACGCTCATGCGGGGATCGCCGGCGGTAGCGACGGTCAGGTCGCCAGTCTCGACGTAGCCGAGCTCCTTAGCGGTCTCGATCGCCTTGACGATCGTGCCGTTGACGGTGCCCTGGGTGATCTCGGCCTGGTGCGGGATAACGCCCCAGTACATAATCATCTGCTGGACGGCCCACTCGTGGCGGGAGAACGCGCAGATCGGCATGTTGGGACGGAAGTGCGAGATCAGGCGAGCGGTACGACCGGTGGTCGTCGGCACGGTGATGCACTTGGCGCCAACGGTGGTAGCCATGTTCACAGCGGACATACCCACAACGTTGTTGACGACGCGGGTGCCGTGAGCGTCAGCCGGAACCTCGAGCGGAGCGTGAGCCGGGAGGTACTTCTCAGTCTCGAGAGCAATGCTGGCCTGCATCTTAACGGCCTCGACCGGGTACTTACCGGCAGCGGACTCGCCAGAGAGCATAACGGCGTCGGTGCCGTCGTAGATGGCGTTAGCAACGTCGGCAACCTCGGCGCGCGTCGGGCGCGGGTTCTGCTGCATGGAGTCGAGCATCTGCGTAGCGGTGATAACGGGCTTGTAGGCCGCGTTGCACTTGGCGATGATCTCCTTCTGGATGTGCGGAACGAGCTCGGGCTTGATCTCGATGCCCAGGTCGCCACGGGCGACCATGATGCCGTCGGAAGCCTCGAGAATCTCGTCGAAGTTCTCGACGCCCAGGGCGCACTCGATCTTCGGGAAGATCGTCACGTGCTCGCCGCCGTTCTCGCGGCAAAGCTCGCGGATGCCGCGGACGGACTCGCCGTCACGGATGAAGGAAGCGGCGATGTAGTCGATGTTCTCGGTCAGGCCAAAGAGGATGTCCTGACGATCGCGCTCGGTGATGGCGGGCAGCGAGATGTTGACGTTGGGCATGTTGACGCCCTTGCGCTCGCCGATCAGGCCGTCGTTCTTAACGACGCAGGTCATGTCCTGGCCGTCGACGGACTCGACCTCGAGGGCAACCAGACCGTCATCGATCAGGATAAGGGAGCCCTTCTCGACCTCGGAGGGCAGAGCCAGGTAGTCGAGGGAGATGTGCTCAGAGGTGCCGTGGAAATCTTCGGACGTGGGCTGAGCGGTGACGACGATCTTGTCGCCGGTCTTGACGGCAACCTTCTTGCCGTCGACCAAAAGGCCGGTGCGGACCTCGGGGCCCTTGGTGTCGAGCAGGATGCCGACGGGCATGCCGAGCTCCTTGGAAATACGACGGACGCGCTCGATGCGACCGTGGTGCTCGTCGTAGGATCCGTGCGAGAAGTTAAAACGGGCGACGTTCATGCCCGCCTTGATCATCTCGCGGATGGTCTCGTCGCTATCGCAGGCGGGACCCATGGTGCATACAATCTTGGTGCGCTTGTACATTCAGACCTCCATCTGACATCGTCTTGCGCTGATAGATAAACCATAAGAAATTAAACTGAGATGATTATAGCGAAATGCCGACCGAATACCTCAAAAAATCGACCGTATGCCGAATTAGAAGTTCATTTTTTGCGGTAAAAACGGTATATGAAAAATCTTTACCAACCGTTCTGACCGCTGCTATCTGGGCGATATTTCAGTTTGATGATGCACCGAAGAAAAAACGTTTTATCAATGTTGAGCATCACACGGTCTGCATCGTTGCACTCGAGCCGTGTTTCCAATTGGAATGTTTTGGCTAGACGCGCCGCTTTGGGGTACCATAGCCCCACTATCAACTGCCGCTCAGCACGGCAGCCTTGATGAGCCCTTGCCCTTCTCCTGGGAATTATGATCGGGCATCAATCTGCTGAGTGGCCCGAATCCCAGGAGGGGACTCTATATGCAAAAGGAATACCTGTCCGCCGCGGCGGAGGTACTCAGCGACCAAGGTGTCGATGAGAACCTCGGCCTGAGCAACGACGAGGCGTCGTCGCGCCTCGCCAAGACAGGCCCTAACAAGCTCGAGGAAGCCGAGAAGACGCCGTTGTGGAAGCGCTTCTTTGAGCAGATGGCCGACCCCATGGTTATCATGCTGATCGTTGCCGCCGTCATCAGCGCGCTCACGGGCATGGTCAAGGGCGAGGCGGACTTTGCCGATGTCGCCATCATCATGTTCGTCGTTATCGTCAACTCGGTGCTGGGCGTGGTTCAGGAGGCTAAAAGCGAGGAGGCCCTCGAGGCCCTGCAGGAGATGAGCGCGGCGCAGTCCAAGGTGCTGCGCGACGGCAAGCTCGTGCACCTGCCGAGCGCCGAGCTCGTGCCCGGCGATGTGATCATGCTCGAGGCGGGCGACTCCGTCCCGGCCGACTGCCGTGTGCTCGAGAGCGCCACGATGAAGATCGAGGAGGCCGCCCTTACCGGCGAGTCCGTGCCCGTCGAGAAGCATGCCAACGTCATTGAGCTCGCCGCCGGCATCGACGACGTGCCGCTCGGCGACCGCAAGAACATGTGCTACATGGGTTCCACCGTGGTATACGGCCGCGGTCGCGCCGTCGTGGTCGGCACCGGTATGAACACCGAGATGGGCAAGATCGCCGGCGCCCTGGCCGAGGCCAAGGAAGAGCTCACGCCGCTGCAGGTGAAGCTCGCCGAGCTCAGCCGCATCCTTACCATCATGGTTATCGTCATCTGCGTCGTCATCTTTGGCGTCGACATCATCCGTCACGGCGTGGGCAACGTCCTCACCGACCCGACAGCCTTGCTCGATACCTTTATGGTCGCCGTCTCGCTCGCCGTCGCTGCCATCCCCGAGGGCCTGGTCGCCGTCGTGACCATCGTGCTGTCGCTTGGCGTGACCAAGATGGCCAAGCGCCAGGCAATCATCCGCAAGCTATCCGCCGTCGAGACCCTTGGCTGCACACAGACCATCTGCTCCGACAAGACCGGTACCCTCACCCAGAACAAGATGACCGTCGTCAAGCACGAGCTCGCTGCGCCTAAGGAGAAGTTCCTGGCCGGCATGGCTCTGTGCTCCGACGCCCAGTGGGACGAGGAACTGGGCGAGGCTGTGGGTGAGCCGACCGAGTGTGCGCTCGTCAACGATGCCGGCAAGGCGGGGCTCACTGGCCTGACTGCCGAGCATCCGCGCGTGGGCGAGGCCCCGTTTGACTCGGGCCGCAAGATGATGTCCGTGGTCGTCGAGACCCTGGACGGCGAGTACGAGCAGTACACCAAGGGCGCGCCCGACGTGGTGATCGGCCTGTGTACCCATATCTACGAGGGCGACAAGGTTGTCCCCCTGACCGAGGAGCGTCGCGCCGAGCTCGTGGCCGCCAACAAGGCCATGGCCGACGAGGCCCTGCGCGTGCTGGCGCTGGCGAGCCGCACCTACACCGAGGTCCCGGCCGACTGCAGCCCCGCCGCGCTCGAGCATGACCTGGTCTTCTGCGGCCTGTCCGGCATGATTGACCCGGTCCGCCCCGAGGTCGCCGACGCCATCCGCGAGGCGCACGACGCCGGTATCCGCACCGTCATGATTACGGGCGACCACATCGACACCGCCGTGGCCATCGCCAAGCAGCTGGGCATCGTCACCGATCGCAGCCATGCCATCACCGGTGCCGACCTCGATCGCATGAGCGACGAGGAGCTCGACGCGCACATCGAGGACTACGGCGTGTACGCCCGCGTCCAGCCCGAGCACAAGACCCGCATCGTCGAGGCATGGAAGTCACGCGACCAGATCGTGGCCATGACGGGCGACGGCGTCAACGACGCCCCGTCCATCAAACGCGCCGACATCGGCGTGGGCATGGGCATCACCGGTACCGACGTCACCAAGAACGTCGCCGACATGGTACTTGCCGACGACAACTTCGCCACCATCATCGGTGCCTGCGAAGAGGGGCGCCGCATCTACGACAACATCCGCAAGGTCATCCAGTTCCTGCTTTCGGCCAACCTTGCCGAGGTGTTCTCGGTGTTTATCGCCACGCTCATCGGCTTTACCATCTTTCAGCCGGTGCAGCTGCTGTGGGTGAACCTGGTCACCGACTGCTTCCCCGCGCTCGCGCTGGGCATGGAGGATGCCGAGGGCGACATCATGAAGCGCAAGCCGCGCAACGCCAAGGACGGCGTCTTTGCCGGACATATGGGTCTGGACTGCGTGGTCCAGGGCCTGATCATCACCGTGCTGGTGCTGGCGAGCTTCTTTGTGGGCGTGTACTTTGACATGGGCTACATCCACATCGCCGATATGATCGCCGGCAATGCCGACGAGGAAGGCGTGATGATGGCGTTCATCACGCTCAACATGGTCGAGATTTTCCACTGCTTCAATATGCGCAGCCGTCGTGCGTCGCTGTTCACCATGAAGAAGCAGAACAAGTGGCTGTGGGCTTCCGCCGCGCTGGCACTGGTGCTGACGGTGATCGTGACCGTGCAGCCGACGCTTGCCGAGATGTTCTTCGGCCCTGTGACGCTTGAGCTCAAGGGCGTTCTTGCCGCGCTGGGTCTGGCCTTCCTGATCATCCCGCTTATGGAGATCTACAAGGCGATCATGCGCGCGGTCGAGAAGGAGTAACGTACCTGTCCGGGCCCGACCGCCTGCGGGGTTTCCACGGGCACGTCCTCGCCGCTTTGCGGCTGCGGGATGTGCCCTTAGGAAACCCCTCCCGGCGGGCGGGCCCTGCGGTATCCTTGCTGGCTTTTCTCCCGTGCGGATGAAAAGGGCTGAGGGAAAGTTTGTGAGCTGGTCGGGCTTTGCCCGGCCAGCTCTTTTTGATTTAAAATACCTGCTCAGTTGTGATTTATGGTGCTGGGAGGCGCTTGTGGGCAAGGCTAAGGCTAAAGCGAAGAAAAAGACGACGGGGGCGCGGGCTAAGCGCGATCGTCGTCGGAAGCTTGCGACCGAGGCCCCCGCATCAGCCGAGGAGCTGCTGGCAAACGTGCCGGGACTCGACGCGCTGCAGGATGTTCCGGCGTTCGATGACCTGCCGGTCGATGAAGCTCAGCAGGCGGCATTTGACGACTTTTGCGCACATGCCGAGGAGCCCGAGCAGATGCAGCTTGGCGCCGTGGTGCGCTTGGATCGCGGGTTTCCGCTGGTGGCGACTGCCGATGACGCCTTCCGCGCCGAGCATGCCGTGGGGTTTGCCAAGTCGCGCGGCGAGGACGAGGTCCTGCTGCCTGCCGTGGGCGACCGTGTGGCGGTGCGCCGCGCTCCCGGGCACGATATGGGCGTGATTGAGTGCGTGCTGCCACGCCGTACGAGCTTTGAGCGTTGGCGCGGCCGTGCCCGTGGAGAGCGCCAGGTGCTCTGCTCCAACGTGGATAGCGTGCTAATCGTGCAGGCGCTCGGTGCCGGTGAGGTGCTGCTCGACCGCGTGGCGCGCTCGCTGGTGTTGGCGCTCGACTGCGATGCCGAGCCGGTGGTGGTGCTCACCAAAGCTGACCGCTGCGATGCCGAGGAGCTCGAGCGCGATCTGGACCGCGTGCGCCGCCTAGTGGGCCCGGACGTGCGCGTGATCGTGACGTCTTCTGCCGAGGGCCGCGGCCTGGACGAGGTCCGTGCCTGCGTGCCTGCCGGGAGCTGCGCCATGATTCTGGGCGAGTCGGGTGCCGGCAAGTCGACGCTGCTCAATGCACTGCTGGGCCACGATACGTTGGCGACCGGCGGTGTGCGCGAACGCGACGACCAGGGCCGTCACACTACCGTCGCGCGCGTGATGGTGGCGCTGCCGGGCGACGCCGGCGTGATCGCCGATGCCCCGGGCCTGCGCAGCCTACCGCTCGTGGGTCACGAGCGGGGTCTGGCGTGCGCCTTCCCCGAGATTGTCGAGGCATCGCACGCGTGCCGGTTTGGCGATTGCACGCATACCCATGAGCCGGGCTGCGCCGTTCGCGAGGCCGAGGACGCCGGGCAGATCGACAGCCTGCGTCTGGAAACGTTCCAAAACCTGGCGTCATCCATGCGCGTGAGCGCTCAAATGCTCGATCCCGATGTCCATCTGTAATTGATTTTTCCTATGACAGCCGTCTCCCAACTGTTCGGGAGACGGCTTTTTTGCTGCGGAAAAGCCTCGAAACATGCAGTTTGCTGACGTGCTGACCAAAACCTTGCCACGAGCTTGACGGGCTGGTCAGCTTTTGGTCAGCGATTGGTTTGACATCGAAAACCAAGATCGCGATTGCGCCGCTTTGCACTCTGACCACCCAGACAATGGTGGTACGGGCATTCGCCCGGCACTGCCATGAGAGGAGCGGCCGTGAACAAGAGCAAGCGCATCGCCATCAGTCTGGTCGCGGGCGTGCTCGCTGCTCTGCTCTGCATGGTTTACGGCTCGTCGATCCGCTCGCAAGCCGAACAGGTCCAGGCTGAGACCTTGGCCAAGTACGGTGGCGATCGCGTCGAGGTATGCGTCGCGGCGCGCGATATCGATGTGGGCGAGACCCTCGATGAGACCAATGTCATAACCCAGGAATGGCTGACGAGTTTGCTGCCGCGTGACGCGGCGACCGAGCTGCGCCAGGTACGCGGCGACGTGACGACTTCACGTATTCCCAAAAACGCCGTGATCTGCAATGTCTACACCAAGGCCGAGAGCCACAAGCTCGAGGTGCCTAA
The DNA here is from genome assembly GCF_039752955.1 of Collinsella aerofaciens. Lineage (GTDB taxonomy): Bacteria > Actinomycetota > Coriobacteriia > Coriobacteriales > Coriobacteriaceae > Collinsella > Collinsella aerofaciens_BI. The sequence goes on along the minus strand of NZ_JBDMHB010000015.1, from coordinate 18,149 downwards.
GGGCAAGGTCGCCGTTTCGGTGGCGGTCGATGCCGAGCACTCGGTCGGCGGTGCCACGGGCGTGGGCAGCTATGTGGACGTGTACGTGCAAAAAGATGGCGTAACCGATCGACTGTGCGGCGCGCACGTGATCGATACCAGTGAGAATTCCGGTGCCACGCGCGAGGGCAAGATCGAATGGGTGACGCTGGCGGCTGACCCCGAAGACGTCAAGGAACTGCTGGGAGCCTCGGGCAAGGGAACGGTCAGCTTGACGATTCCCGCCACGGCGCGCGGCAAAAAGAGCGGAGGCGACGAGTGATGAAGGCGATCTGGCTTGCGTGCTGCGCGTGCGGCGATTACGGGCTGTTGCAGCAGGAAGTCGAGGGCCGTGATGCGGGTGCACAGGTGCTTCGCGTGGGTGACCTGGACGGGCTGGTTTCCATGGCGCGGGCGTTTCCGTCGCGCCGCGGGGCTGCCATCATCGCGGCGTCTCTGTTTGATATCGAAGATGTGCGCAAGACTGTTGCGCGCCTGACGGCCGAAGGCCGCGTGAGTCGCGTGGTCGTGTTGATAGAAGCGCTCGATCCGTCGGATATCGAGGGACTGTTTCGCGCGGGGGCGACCGAGGTCATCGCTGCGCACAGTATATGCGGCAACGGGCGCGCGGGCGAGGGAGCGGTTGATTCCGATCGGCGCATGACGATTGAGCCCGATGCTTTTGTTGATAGGGAACCCGGGGCGCCTCGCGCTACAAGAGGCCCGCGTGTTGATGATTATGGAAAAGCGGAAGCCGAGCATGGTCGGCGCCCCCGGAACCCCCTTGTATACGATGACGCTGGAGGGCCGGCACAGCATGCTGGCGACTCCCCGGCTGTAGATATGGGATACGTGCACGGCGTGAATCTGGCGGATGAACTCGACGAAGTTGAGGGCTTTGCCGGGTGCGGCGAGTTGTCGCTGATGCAGCATGAGCAGATTGCACAGAACGAGCCTGCCTTGCAGACCGAACAAGCTGCCATGCCGGCTTGGACGCAGCGTGTGGTTGCGGCGGGGGAGACGGGGACGCTGTCGCCGACGCCCGCCCCGCCGCCTCCGATGCCGCCGGCAGACGCTGCCGCTCCGCAGCATCGAGCTCCGGTCATCTGCGCCATTTCGGGTTCGGGCGGTTGCGGCAAGTCGACGATCGTTGCCACCATGGCACACACATCGTCGCTGTTGGGCTTGCGTGCCGCCGTGCTCGACCTGGACCTGATGTTTGGAAACCTTTACGACTTGTTAGGCGTCGATGCTCCGCGCGATATGGCGGCACTTATCGAGCCGGCGGCGGCGGGCGCGCTCACCGAGCCGGATATCGTAGCCACATCGATGCGCGTGGCGCCAGGCGTTACGCTCTGGGGTCCCGTTGCGGCGCCCGAGCAAGCCGAGCTCATGGCACGTCCGGTGGAGCTACTGCTTGATGTTTTGCGTCGCGAATCCGACGTAGTCTTTATCGATACCTCGGTCTTTTGGGGCGACGCCGTGGCGGCTGCGGTGGCGGCGAGCGACCGCTGCCTGATCGTTGGCGATGCTGCGGTGTCGTCCGCGACATCGGCGTCGCGCGTCATTGAACTGGCAAGTCGAGTAGGTGTGCCGCGCACGCGCATGAGCGCCGTGTTCAACCGGTTCGGTGCGCGCGGGGCAGACGAGGACGTCGCCATGCGCTTTGAGATTGCCTGTGCGTTGAGCTCCAAGATTCGTATCGCCGATGGCGGGCAGGATCTCGCCGCGCTCATGGCGTTTGGGCGCGCTGATGAGGCAGTGGGGCAGACCAGCGCTTTTGCGACCAGCGTGCGCGAGGCCACGCGCGAGATGCTCGTGGAACTGGGGTGCGCCGTCGGCCCTTGGAGCGATATGGTCGCCGACCGTGCAACGCGCACCGAACGCCCGCGTATCCGCCTTCCCTGGTCGCGCGAGGGTGATCAGCGATGAGCCTGCAAACGAGGATTAAGGCTGCCGGCGCTGCAGCGGGGGCAGCGCCTGTAGATGCGGGGCGTCGCCGCGCGGTGAAACGACGCACCAAGTGCGCCGTGATGGACCGCATGGGTTACGACGAAGTGGCGCGTATCAGCGCCTATATCGACCCGGCACTTGCCCGCTCGGAATTGCGTCCCGCGGTGGAGGCGGCGCTCAATGTTGAGGAACCGACCGATCTCGCGACGACCGAGCGCGAGACCATCATCGACGAGATTTTGGATGACGTAGTGGGCCTGGGGCCGTTGCAGCCGCTCATCGAGGACGACACCGTTACCGAGATCATGATCAACGGCTGCCGCTCGGCTTTCTTTGAACGCGGCGGCGTCTTGCACCCCATCGAGCATGCGTTTGAGGATGATGAACAGATCCGTGTGCTTATCGACCGCATCATCTCGCCACTTGGCCGCCGTATCGACGAGCGCAGCCCCATCGTCAACGCCCGCCTCAAAACGGGCTATCGCGTCAACGCGGTGATTCCGCCTGTGGCGATTGACGGACCGATTCTCACCATCCGAAAGTTCTCGGACCGCATCTGCTCGCTGGACGAGCTTGTGGGGCTGGGGTCGCTGCCGCTTTGGTATGCGCAGCTGTTGTCGTGCGCGGTGTCGCTGCGACAGGACCTGGCGGTTGCGGGAGGCACGGGATCTGGTAAGACCACCCTGCTCAACGCGTTGTCATGTGAGATTTCCACCGGCGAGCGCATCGTGACGATCGAGGACTCTGCCGAGCTCAAGTTTGCGCATCATCCGCACGTGGTGCGTCTAGAGGCGCGCGAGGCTTCAATTGAGGGCGAGGGCGCGGTGACGATCCGCGACCTGGTGACCAATGCCCTGCGCATGCGCCCCGACCGCATCGTGGTGGGCGAGGTGCGCGGTGCCGAGTGCTGCGACATGTTGCAGGCCATGAACACGGGCCACGACGGGTCGCTCACCACGCTTCATGCGGGTTCCGAGCAGGAGACCGTGGTGCGTCTGACGTTGCTTGCACGTTATGGCATCGATCTGCCGAGCGAGCTCATCGAAGAGCAGATTGCCATGGCGCTCGACGGCATCGTGATGTCCGAGCGCCACGCCGATGGCAGGCGCTTCGTCTCCTCGTATTCGGGGGTGCGTCGCGCCGCGTCGGGCGGCGTAGAGCTCGAGCGCTATGTGACTTTCGATGCCGCCGAGCGCACCTGGACGCTTGACCGCGAGCCGCCGTTTATCGCAGAAGGCCTGCGGTCGGGGACGCTCACACAAGAGGAGGTGGACGAATGGAGGTCGCTGTGCCCCTCGTCGTAGGGGGTTTGGCAGGGTTTTCTGTCGCGACGGCGTGCGGGGCGGAACCTCGTGTGCCGCAGGTGCCGCCGGCGGAGCTGGCGCGTCAGGCGTTCGAGACGGTGGCAGAGAAGCTGCCGCGTGAGTTGGTGGAAAACGATCTGCTGAAAAAGATTGCCCGTTCGTGGGCATCGCTGGCTCCGGCGCGTCGCCTTGGCCTCGTGATCGAAGATGCTTCGGGGCGTTTGGCGTTTCTGCTGCTATCGAGCGGTGTCTGCTGCGTTTTGCTAACGATGGTGTCGTTATCGCCCCTCGGGTTTGCCTTGGGACTTGTTGCTCCGATTGCCGCTGGCGCCGCTCGGGATGGCTTTGAGAGCCGGCGCGAGCAACACGATGCAGAAGAGGCCATGCCCGAGGCGTTTACCGCACTTTCCATGTCGCTTGCCTCGGGACATTCGCTGGCCCAGGGCATGCGCTTTGTGGGCGCTCATGCGCAAGAACCGGTGCATACCGAGTTTTTGCGGGTAGCGGCGGCGATCGATTGCGGCATCTCGGCGACCGACGCGCTCGATGACTTGCTCGTGCGCATCGACGCCCCCGGCCTTTCGCTTGTGACCTTGGCGCTTAAGGTGTCTCAGCGCACCGGTGCTCCGCTTGCCGACTTACTGTCCGAGGCGTCGAGCATGGTGGGGGAGCGCATTGAGCTCAAGCGCCGCCTGGATGTTAAGACGTCGCAGGCTCGCATGTCTGCGCATATGGTCGCGGCGATGCCGGCGGGCATGTGCGCGGTGTTGGCGCTGCTTTCGGCAGATTTTCGTCGCGGTCTTGCGACGCCTGCCGGTGCGGGCGCTGTGGTGCTGGGTCTAGCCCTCAACGTCGTTGCCCTGGTGGTTATCCGGCGCATTATGCGGGTGGAGCTATGAGCGCCCTGGTTGCAGTTGTGGCTTGCCTGTGTGCCCTGAGTGTATTTGTCGCGACGGGTTTGGATCGGGCGGATGCGCGCAAGATCGCAGGGGCCTGCAAGCGCGAGGCGGTGCTGGTCGCTGCCGCGGGTCGCTCGGTGGTCGATGCCCTGACCGCGCGAGTGAAGGGCGCGGTTGGAGCGGGCGGCCCGGCGCGAGTGTCGCTCGGCGAAGTGTCCGAGATGATCGATGTTGTGCGCTTGGGTCTTTCGGCCGGCCTTTCGTTTGATGCGGCGCTTGAGATTTTCTGCGCCAACCGCCGGTCAGTGCTGGCTCTTCGCCTTGAGCGGGCCTGCATGGCGTGGCAGGTGGGCGTGGGCACGCGTGAGGACGAGTTGTTGGCCGCCGCGCGCGACCTGGACGTGCGAGCGCTCGAGACCTTTGCCATTACGGTGGGGCAGGCACTCGCCCTGGGTGCCCCACTTGCCGAGACACTGGCCGCTCAAAGTCGCGAGATCCGTGCGGCTCATCGCGCCGCGGTCGAGCGCGAGATTGAGCGTGCGCCCGTCAAGCTGCTGATTCCCACCGGCACGCTCATCTTGCCGGCGTTGCTTCTGTCCATATTGGGCCCGCTGCTGGGAGCAGGCGGGATGATGTAGGGAGGAATACATGAACACGATGACTGACGCTGCTGGCAAGGTCCAGGGCTGGGCGTTTTGCCGGGCGGCACATGTTCGTCAGCGCGCCAAGGAGCTACTGCAGGAGGAGAGTGCACAGGGTACCACCGAGTATGCCATCTTGGTCGGCGTGCTCGTGGTGATCGCGATTATCGCCATCGTCGCATTTAAGGGCAAGGTCCAAGATCTATGGAACGCTATCAGCGAGGGCATCAACAGCCTGTAGAGGGCGAGCGCCCCATCGGGGTGCTGCTGGTGTTTGCTTGCCTGACCGTGGCGATAGCGGCGGTGCTTTGGGGGCTTAACGCCGCGCGGCAGCAGCGTCCTGGGGCCGCCTTCGATTCGGGCTCAGATTCGGCGGTGGCGTCTCAAAAAGATGAGATGCGAGATGCGGACGATTCGGATGTCGCTGTCACGGCGCAAACCTTTCTGCGGACGCTCGACAAGCGGTCTGGCACTGCGACGGATTCGCCTGGGGACAACGCGATTACGGTCCGGCTTGCATGGTCTGAGGACCGACCGATGACCGAGGCAGCGGCGGATATGTTACGCGCCTACCGCGAGGTGCCAACGGCCCAGCTCGCCCTGAGCGGCTATCTTGATATTAAGGGCAACGTATGGGGCGCCATCGTGCGCGATGGGCGCGGCTGGGTCGATATGGTGACGGTTGCCGCGGATGCCGGCGATGCCTCGTGCCGCCTGCGCGTGATCCGCCTGAGCCCGCAGGCATCGAACTCAAAGGAGGGGTCGTGAAATGCATGACGTCCTGCGCGAGGAATCTGCCCAAGCGACTGTGGAATACGCCATCGTCACGGTGGCGCTGTTATCGATCGTGCTGGCGATTGTGGGACTTTGGCGTGCTGGCACCGATGGACGCTTGGCGGCGCTGGTTGAGCGGGCGGCATCCCATGGCGTTGCCTCGACGTCGGTTATCGACGCCGCTGCGGGCGCTAAGGACATCGCGTTGTATTGATATCGCGCGCGAGGACTGGGCGCAGTCTACGGTCGAGGCCGCTTTTTTGCTGCCGACGTTTCTGACGCTCATCCTTCTCGCACTGCAACCGGTGTGCCTGCTTTATACGCGCGCGGTCATGGAGTCTGCCGCCGCCGAGACCGCGCGGCTCATGATCACGACGACGGCGGAGGACGACGATCTTAAGGAGTTCACCCGCCGCCGGCTTGCCGCAGTGCCCAACGTTTCGATCTTTCATGCCGGCGGGCCGTTGTCGTGGGATATTGAGCTTAGCCGGGCCGATGCGGGTGGCGTCTCGTCCGTGTCCGTTTCCGGCGAGGTCAAGCCGTTGCCTGTGATCGGTGCGTTTGCGCAGGCTATGGGTGGTACCGCCGAGGGTGGCTACGTTGAGCTCAAGGTCGATGTCTCGTATCAATCACGTCCCGAATGGCTGGAGGGAGATTATGATTCGTGGATTGCTGCATGGGATTAAGCGTTTCTGGTCTAGACGCGTTTTGACGCGCCGTCCGAGCTGCCATCGCAAGCGAGGCGGCTTTATGGGCCGCGCCGGTATCGACCTGTTTATCGAAGACGGTGCCTACACCACGCTTTCTTCTGCCGTGGTCATCCTAGTGGTGCTCACGTTGTTGTTTTCGTCGACCGCGGCGATATGGAGCATGTCGCGCGCGGGGGACACCCAGGTGGCGGCCGATAGCGGCGCGCTGGCGGGTGCCAACGTAGTGTCGTCCTATCACACGGCTGCCACGGTGGTTGATGCGAGCATCTTGAGTCTGGGGCTAGCGGGGTTTGCCACGATCGGGACGGGCCTGGTCGCCATCCTCATCCCGGGTGCCGAACCAGTTGCCGGCAATATGGTCGACACCGGGATTGAGATCATTAAAACGCGCAACAAGTTTGCCAAAAGCGCATCGGAAGGCTTGCAGAAAATCGAGACGGCTCTGCCGTATCTGATTGCCGCGCGTGCCACGCAGGCGGTGTCGGCGCAGGATACCGATAGTGTGACCTATACCGGTACGGCGCTTGCCGTGCCCAGGACGTCCGAGTCGGATTTCGTTGCGCTCGAGGGTTCTGAGATCTCGACCGATGCCATTAAAGACACATCGAAAGATCTGGAGCGCGCAGCAGATGAGCTGCAGAAGGCCTTGGAGGAGACGGCGAAAGCAAAAGAACGCGCCTGGCTTGCGGATTGCGGTGGATCGGTTCCGGCTTCGGTCGGTAGCTGTTCATGCATGTGGGAACGTACGAGGAGTTTGGCAAAGCTCTCGGGTGAGCAGAACCCGCATTATGCCTCGAGCATTTCGTGGGAGCCACAGGTGGCGCTCGACCGCGCGAAGACCTACTACCGTCAACGCCTGGCAGACGAAAAACCGCAGGGTTCAAGCGTCGAGACGAAGGCGGAGTCGGCGGCGCGCAAGGCGTTTTACACCTATGCGAGTACAGAGGTCAATCGTGCATATGTAACCGAGGACGGAGATGAAGTCGCTTCCTATATCCCGCTGTTGCCGCGCAACACTGACGAGGTGCGAGCGACGGAACTCTATACCGATACGGTGTGGCCAACCAGTGCCATCGATGGCAAGACGTATCTGCATTACGGAACGAGTTGCCCCAACTATAAGAAGGGGGCGCCATGCGGGCTGGCCTCGGTTGCTGCTTATGACGGGCAGGACAAATGCAATAGATGCCATTTTGGTGTTTCGTCGCTCGGTGCCGTTGCGGCTCCTTCGACTTCTATCGAAAACGGCTTTGAGTACCACTTTGATCGATTCAAAGAGGCTCTGGAAGACTACGTCGAATGCCGCAACAAAGAACTCGAACTTGAGCGTCAGACCGAGGATGAGGCCGACCGTGCGGGCAATGCGTTTGACCAGGCCATTAAAGCGCTTTCCGGCGAGCGCCCGCGTATCGCCCCACCTGGCCGCAACGGCGTGGTCGCCTTTGCAGTTTCGGGTGACATTACCAGCCCCGATCAACTTAACTCCTCGTTTAACGCGGCAGTCAGGCTTGGCGATCGCGGTGCTATCTCTGCCGCGGTGCTGGCGCCCGATGAGGCGACGGCGCAAAACAACGTGCTTTCGCGATTTTTCTCGACATTGAAGGAACGCTCGGGCGGCGTTGCCGGCGTGCTCGACGGCGTCATGGATGTTTGGGGACGGCTACTCGTGGGATACGGAGACATCCAAGGTTCGGCCGACGAACTTATGGACGAGATGATTAAAGACCTAGGAGGGGGCAGCGGTGCGTTGGGCTCCATTGCATCGTGGCTCGGCGATACCGTTTCGGCGTCCGTGGCGGCGCTGGGTTTGGAACCGTGCGACTTGCGCCTGCGAAAGCCGGTGCTGACCGATTCCGCCAACGTCATTAAGAGTCCGGGGTCTGACATTGCGGGTCTCTCTCAAACGCAAGACAAACTGCGAAGTATTCCGTTGGGCGTGACCGATCCCAAGGCGCTTTGCGAGGCGTTGGAATATCAAGTCGAACGCACCATTAGCGGTACGGTGTTCACACTTGCGGAGATTCCTCTGCCCGGCGGCGGCTCCATCCCGCTCACCGTCGATGTCGCCACGCTGGTTGGCGCTCTGGGCGGTGGGTCGTAATGAGTATCCGCATGCGTCTGCGCGAGGAGCGCGCCCAAGCGACGGTTGAGATGGCAGTGGTTACGCCCGTTTTGCTGGTGCTGGCACTCATCGTGTACAACGTCATGATCTTTGCCAGCGCTGTTGCGCGCTTCGACCGCGTGGTGCCCGACATCGTGTTGGCGCACGCCGTGGCGTCGGAGGGGGAGGGCGACGAAAGCTCTGCCGATGCCTCGGCGACGGTTCAGACTCAAATTCTGAATGCCATGGAAGGCTATGACTTGCAGATCGAAGTGTCGAGCGAGCAAGGCGCGGAGGCATCGGATGGTGGCCTGCTCTCCCTATCCGGTACGTTTAGGACCTACACCTGCACCATGCACTATGAGCCGTGGCCGACTTCTCTCAGCATCGCTGGCGTTCCGCTGGGGGCGCCGACAACGTTGTCGCACGAGCGTGCGGTGACGGTCGATCCATGGCGTCCGGGGGTGGTCATGTGACCGCGGTCTCGTCCTACATCGTCTACGCGCGGGCACTCAATAGGCTGGGTTGGACGCCGGCCGAGTTTGTGGTGGCGGAGTCGTTTGTCGTGCGCCTGCGCGGCATGCTGGGACGGCGTCCGGTTGCCGCCAACGGCCTGCCGCTCGTCATGGCGTTTCCACGCTGCTCTTCGGTCCATACGTGTTTTATGGCCTATCCCATCGACATCGCCTTCATCGATCGCGACGGCAATATCCTCGCGCGCTACGAAAACGTCCGCCCTTGGCGCATGTGCTCCTGCCCCGGCGCCTGGGCCGTACTAGAGCGTCCTTCAATCATTGTTTCGACCCCTGCTCTCCAACGCGTGCCGGCTTAAGAATTGGCGACAGTGGACTTTCGTCATACGAAATTGGGTAAGATGGAGGAGAAGATGCATGGATGTTGAGATTCATCCCAACGCTAAAAAGCACCTGACGGAAAAGCAGGTGCTTAGCGCTTGGCTTGCGGTTACTGAGTGCATTCGTCGCGAGTCGAAGGACGAGCCGCCGAGATGGCTTGCGATTGGATGGCTCCCAGACGGACGAAGCGTGGAGCTTGTCGCGGTCGAGCTTGTCCGTGGGTGGCTTATCATTCATGCCTTGTCTCCAGTCCAGAAGAAATTTTGGCAGGAGATTGAACAGGCTCGGCAAAGGGGTCGATGATGGGCAAGACGTATACGGCCGCTAATGGTCAGGTTGTAACGGATGAAATGATTGACGCGTGGTGCGAGTCGTACGAGCGCGGAGAGTTTCCGGATGGCGAACACACCGTTGGTGGGATCGTGCATGGACGGCCCCCGCTCTCAGGTGAGGGGACGGCAACGCTGTCGGTCAAGATTCCTCTGGGAATGAAGGAGGCCATTCGTCGACGGGCGGCTGCCGAGGGGATGACGCCAAGTGAGTTTGCCCGTGCGGCTCTGAGTGAAAAACTTCTTGCTGCCGGCTGATGCCTCTGACGTGCCGATTTATAGAACCGAGGCTGTGCTCAAAAACTTTTTTAAAATTCTCGGTTGACCGGAACGCGTCCTTGGTTATACTAATCAAGCCTTGAAACAAGGCACACCTCAAATGGCTGGGTAGCTCAGTTGGTAGAGCAGAGGACTGAAAATCCTCGTGTCAGGGGTTCGATTCCCTTCCCCGCCACCTTGAATTGACTAGGACCTCTGCAAAGGGGTCCTTTTCTTTTATGTAGCCCATGCACGGAATCGAACCCCGTGAGGGCGCGGAGCTGAGGAAACGCGCAAGCGTTTTCCAGCGTAGCTCGCAAGGCGCGCAAGCGCCGCAGCGGTCCGTCCGCGCAGCGCGCGGACGCGATTCCCTTCCCCGCCACCTTGAATTGACTAGGACCTCTGCAAAGGGGTCCTTTTCTTTTATTGAGGGCTCTGCGGAAATTGCGTCCCGGAATTTGGCTTCAGAGTGGGATGCGCTTTCCGGCGCTTACTTCCGACGTGCGTGCACATCTCGGGCCCGCCCGCTCAGACATTCCTCCCACTTTTGCGCCACTTTACAGACCGTTCGGTCGTCTGTCCGCATGCGCGGGTATACTCAAAACGATACTTTTCCTATGCAATACGATGCAGGCTCGGCCTGCACGATCCGAAGGGGGCAGTGATGGAGAGGATACTCGGCGTTAATCTCTCTGGCTGGTTTATTCCCGAGCCTTGGGTGACCCCGTCGCTATACGCGGCGACCGGTGCATCCAACGCGGCCGAGCTGCAGGAGGCCATGGGCACCGCCGCCTATAACGAGCGCATGCGCCGTCATTACGAGACGTTTGTGAGCGAGGACGATTTCCGTCGCATGGCGCAGATCGGCCTCAACGCCGTGCGCCTGCCGGTGCCTTGGTATGCCTTTGGCTCACAGGAGTCCGATGCCTCCTACATCTCGGTTGTCGATTACATCGACCGCGCGATTGAGTGGGCTGCCAAGTACAACATTCGCGTGCTGCTTGACCTGGCGACTGTGCCCGGTGGCCAGGGCGATTCCAACGATTCGCCCGCCACGCCGGAGGCTGTTGCCGAGTGGCATTCGTCCACCAACGGTCGTCATGTCGCACTCGACGTGCTCGAGCGCTTGGCCGATCGCTACGGCGAGGCCGAGAGCCTGCTGGGTATTGAGCTGCTGGATACGCCGCAGATGAGTGTCCGCAAGAGCCTCTTCACCATGACGGATGGCATTCCTGCTCACTACCTGCGCAATTTCTATCGCGATGCTTACGAGCTCGTCCGTTCGTATATGCCCGAGGATAAGATCGTCGTTTTCTCGTCGTCGGGGCATCCCAGCGAGTGGAAGCATTTTATGCGCGGCGCCAAGTACAAGAACGTCTACATGGACCTTCACCTGTACCATTACCGCGACGAGCATGCGCTCGACATCACGAGCCCCCGCGGGCTGACGACGGCGATTTCGCGTAACAAGCGCGAGCTTAAAGAAGCGATTTCAACTGGGTTCCCCGTGCTGGTGGGCGAATGGTCGGGCGCGGCGATCTTTGCCAACTCGTCGGTTACGCCCGAGGGCCGCAATGCCTACGAGCGCGTGTTTATCGCCAATCAGCTGGCTTCGTTTGCGCCGGCTGCCGGTTGGTTCTTCCAAACGTGGAAGACCGAGAAGCGCATTGCAGCATGGGACGCCCGCGCGGCGCTCGGCACGCTCGAGCGCGGCATGATTGAATAGGTTGATATGACGCAAAACAGCGCCCATACGGGCAAACTCTATGTGGTCGGCACGCCCATCGGCAACCTGGGCGACCTGTCCCCGCGCGTTGGCGAAGCCTTTGCCGCTGCCGATGTCATCTGCTGCGAAGACACGCGTGTGACGTCAAAGCTGCTGATGCACCTGGGCATTTCCAAGCCGCTTGTCCGTTGCGACGAGAATGTGATCGCCAGCCGCGCCGCCGGCCTGGTCGACCGCCTGCTGGCGGGGGAGACCCTCGCCTTTGCCTCGGACGCCGGCATGCCGAGCGTGTCCGATCCCGGCCAGGCGCTGGTCGAGGCGGCGCGTGAGGCCGATGTGCCCGTCGAAGTTATTCCCGGGCCTTCTGCTTGCGTCACGGCGCTCGTTTCGTCCGGCATTCCCTGCGAGCATTTCTTCTTCGAAGGCTTTTTGGGTCGCAAGCACGGCGACCGCGTGCGCCGACTGCAGCGTCTTGCCGTGGTGCCCGGCGCACTCATCTTCTACGAGTCTCCACATCGCATCGTGGCGACGCTCGAGGCCGTGGCGGAGGTCTTTCCCCAACGTGAGGTTGCCGTCTGCCGCGAACTCACCAAGCTGCACGAGGAGGTCTTGCGCGGGCCCGCCGCCCAGCTCGCCGAGGAGCTGCGTGCTCGCGGCGAGGTAAAGGGCGAGATTGCGCTGGTCATCGCGCCGCCGAGCGAAGATGAGGAGGCCGGTATCGTGCCGGTTGGCGCCGCGGCAGCGGATCCCGACGAGGCTCTGCGCGAGGATATCCGCGCCGCGCTCGAGGAGGGAGAGCCCGCCTCTGCGGTGGCCAAGCGCCTGTCGCAGAAGTACTCGCGCCGTAAGCGCGATGTCTATGCCATGGTGCTCGATATGCAATAGATGGAGGATATCCAGCCCTTGCGCTAGAATCATCCCCTGTATGCAACGTTTTTCTGGAGGACAAACCCCATGGATCAAAGTAAGCCTTCGTTCTTTATCACGACGCCCATCTACTACGTCAACGCCGATCCGCACCTGGGCACGGCTTATTCCACCATCATCGCCGACGTTCAGGCCCGTTATCGTCGCTCCGCCGGCTATAACGTCAAGTTCCTGACCGGCATGGACGAGCACGGCGAGAAGGTCGCCGAGGCCGCAGCCAAGCACAACATGACGCCGCAGGAGTGGACCGACAGCCAGGCTCCGCACTTCAAGGAGCTTTGGAGCAAGCTCGAGATCTCCAACGACGACTTCATCCGCACCACCGAGCCGCGCCAGCATCATGCCGTGCAGTACCTGTGGGAGCGCATGAAGGAGTCCGGCTACCTGTATAAGGGCAGCTACGACGGTTGGTATTGCGTGCCTGACGAGACCTACTTCACCGATACGCAGGTCCAGAAGGGCGACGAGGAGTACGGCAGCGTCGGCCAGCACCTGTGCCCCGACTGCCACCGTCCGCTTGAGCGCGTGCAGGAGGAGTCCTACTTCTTTAAGCTTTCCGCTTTCCAGGACAAGCTGCTCAAGCTTTACGACGAGCACCCCGACTTTGTCGAGCCTGCGTTCCGCATGAACGAGGTACGTAGCTTTGTCGAGGGCGGCCTTAATGACCTTTCCGTGAGCCGTACGAGCTTTGACTGGGGCATTCAGGTCCCGTTTGACGAGGGTCACGTGACCTACGTGTGGTTCGATGCGCTGCTCAACTATATGACGGCCGTCGGCTACGGTGTCGACACCGACGAGGCGCGTGCCGAGCTGGCCTATCGCTGGCCCGCGCAGTTCCACATCGTGGGCAAGGACATCATCCGCTTCCACTGCGTCATTTGGCCCGCCATGCTCATGGCCATCGGCGAGGCCCTGCCCGAGCACGTCTTTGCCCACGGCTTCCTGACCGTGCGCAATGCCGAGACCGGCAAGGCCGAGAAGATGTCCAAGAGCCGCGGCAACGCCATCGCTCCGCAGGACGTTATCGACATGTTGGGCGTCGAGGGCTATCGCTACTACTTTATGACCGACGTCGTCCCCGGCACCGACGGTGCCATCAGCTTCGATCGCATGGAGCAGGTCTACAACGCCGACCTGGCCAACAGCTGGGGCAACCTTATCTCGCGTTCGCTCAACATGAGCGGCAAGTACTTTGATGGTTGCGCGCCCGCCAAGCCCGCATCGTTCGATGCGTTCGACAACCCGCTGGCAAAGATCGCCGATGGTCTGGTCGAGCGCTACATGGCCAAGATGGACGTGCTCGATTATGGTGGAGCTAAGGACGAGGTCATGGAGCTCATCCATGCCGCCAACCACTACATCGAGGACTCCGAGCCCTGGGCGCTTGCCAAGGACGAGGCCAAGGCTGACGAGCTGGCGTTTGTGATCTACAACCTGCTCGAGGCCATCCGCATTGCCGCTCACCTGCTGATGCCGCTCATGCCCCAGACTTCTGCCGAGGCCCTGCGCCGCCTGTCCTGCGAGGACGAGGCCGCGAGCGACGACCTCAAGGGCATTTGCGCTTGGGGCCTGCTTGCCGGTGGTCAGCCCGTCGAGAAGGGCGAGCCGCTGTTCCCGCGTCTGGGCTAAGCCGCTGCGCGCCATATCGGCAATTTGCTGTTTAGCTGTAAGGGCATGGCCGCAACGGTCCATGCCCTTTTGCTTTACGATGCAGCCACCATGTTAAGGAGGCAACCATGACAACTTCGCCTTTGGCAAACCCCACGGCAACTAGGGAGCTGCTAGAGGAGTTTGGCCTTGCGACCAAGCATCGCCTGGGCCAGAACTTCCTGATCGACAACCATGTGATCGAACGTATCTGTGAGCTCGCTGAGCTTGCGGGCGATGAGCGCGTGCTCGAGGTCGGCCCGGGTTGCGGCACGCTGACGTTGGCCCTGCTGCAGGAGGCGGCGTGCGTTACGTCGATTGAGGCAGATCCCGAGCTCGAGCCGGTGCTCGATGCTCACGCCGCCGACTACGCCAACTTCCGCTTTATCATGGGCGACGCGCTTAAGGTGGGCCCGGAGCAGATTGAGCAGGCCGCCGGCGGCGAGCCCACGGTATTTGTCGCGAACTTGCCCTATAACGTGGCGGCGACAATCATCCTGCAGTTCTTCCAGACGATGCCCGCGCTCAAGCGCGCCGTCGTCATGGTGCAAAAGGAGGTTGCCGATCGCATTGCCGCAGTGCCGGGCAACAAGACCTATGGCGGCTATACGGCAAAGCTCGGCCTGTATGCGCAGGTGACGGGTCGCTTTGAGGTGCCGCCGCGTTGCTTTATGCCGGCGCCGCACGTGGACTCGGCCGTCGTGCGTATCGACCGTGTTGACGGCGTGGTACCCGAAGGACTCGATCGCGAATTTGTGGCCCGCGTGATTGATGCTGCATTTGCTCAGCGTCGCAAGACCATCCGCAATTCCATGAGCGCCAACGGTTTTGCCAAGGACGTGCTCGATGCCGCTTTTGAGGTTTGCGGTATCGCACCCACCACGCGCGCCGAGACGCTCGATGTTGCCGACTTTGTCCGTCTGGCCCGGGAGCTAATCCATGATGCCTAATGCCGAACGCGTGACGTTTACCAAGAAAAAGAAGACGGTTGCTTGTCCCGTGCCTTTGGCGCCGCTTGCCGACACGCATGCACATCTGCTTTCGTTTTGGGGCAAGGATGTGCCCGAGACGCTCCTGCGTGCCAAAGCCGCGGGCGTCGACCTGTTGGTGACGATGTTCGACCCCATTGCCGACAAGCGCAGCGTGGCGGACTATAGCGACTGGCTGGTGCGCGAGATTCTTCCGATGCAGGATATCCCGCAGATCAAGTATCTTGCCGGCGTGCATCCGTATGGCGCGCCGGACTATACCGACGACGTTCATGCACAGGTCGTTGCCGCACTTGATGACCCCTTATGCGCCGGTATTGGCGAAATCGGCCTGGACTATCACATGGACTATGACGACGATATCGCGCCGGCACCCCATAACGTGCAGATTGATTGCATGGCGCGCCAGCTCGAGCTTGCCGTGCGCCGCAATGTGCCGGTGGAGCTGCACCTGCGTCACGAGGACTCGGATGGGGAGCGCACCTCGCACGTTGATGCGTACAACGTACTGCGCGAGGTGGGTGTGCCCCAGGCTGGTTGTGTGCTGCACTGTTTTGGCGAGGACCGCGCCACGATGGAGCGCTTTGTGGATTTGGGCTGCTATATCGCCTATGGCGGTGCGGCCACCTTTAAGCGCAACGACGATGTGCGCGAGGCATTTGCGGCAACCCCACTCGATCGAATTTTGTTCGAGACGGATTGCCCGTATATGGCTCCGGAGCCCATCCGCGGTCTTGAATGCGAGCCCGCAATGATCTCCATTACGGCAAACACGCTGGTCAACGACCGTGTCGATCGTACCGGCGAGGATGCTGAGGCAATCGCGCAAGCCGCTTGGGAGAATGCCTGCAAACTTTTTCAAAAATAGTTCTTGCGTTCGTGGTGGCGCTCCGTTATTCTAATTCCTGCACGCGGGCGTGGCGGAATTGGCAGACGCGTACGGTTCAGGTCCGTATGGGGGCAACCCCATGAAGGTTCAAGTCCTTTCGCCCGCACCATTAAATTAAAGAGCTCCCAGCAATGGGAGCTTTTTTGTTATGGGCCCATCACAGGGACTTGAACCTGTGAAGGAGCGAGCGTAAAGAAAACGCGGAGCGTTTTTAGCGAGCTGGCGAGGACGCCGGCAGGCGGCCGAAGCCGGTGCGGATCCGCGAAGCGGATACGCGGACGTCCTTTCGCCCGCACCATTAAATGAAAGAGCTCCCAGCAATGGGAGCTTTTTTGTTATGGGCCTCTTGTTGATGTCATGTTGCTGCTTCGTGCGGGTATCCTAGTGCCAACGTGTGCCTATCAGAGGAGAGACCATGCTGTTGTCCGGTATCATCGCCGCCCTTACCAGCCTTTTGATTCCCATCATCATCCTGTTGCTGCTGCTTCCTAACGCCTGCTATGTCGTTGAACAACAGCATGCCGTGATCATTGAGCGTCTGGGCAAGTTTAACCGCATCGTCAACGCGGGCTTCCACATGAAGGTGCCCGTGATCGACCGCAAGGCCGCCACGGTGAGTCTGCGCACCATGAAAAACGGTTTTGGCATCGACGTTAAGACCCAGGACAACGTGACCATCGGCCTTGAGGTCTCTGCTCAGTACCACGTGAGCTATGACATGGGCGCCGGCCCGGCAGATTCGGGCATCTACAAGAGCTACTATATGCTGCAGGAGCCCGTCGACCAGATGCGTGACTTCATCACCGACGCTCTGCGCTCTTCGATTCCCGTCTACACACTCGATGAGGTCTTTGCCAAGAAGGATGACATCGCCAAGGACGTTAATGCCACCGTGTCCGAGCAGATGGCTGCCTACGGCTTCACCCTCGTGTCGACACTCATCACCAAAATCGCGCTGCCGACCGAGGTCGAGAACTCCATGAACGACATCAACGCTGCCCAGCGCAAGCGCGCTGCGGCACAGGAGCTCGCTGAGGCCGACCGCATCAAGCGCGTCACCGAGGCGACCGCCGAGGCCGAGGCAATGGAAAAGGCGGGCGAGGGCATCGCCAACCAGCGCAAGGCCATCGCGCTGGGTATCAAAGATTCGCTCGAGATCATCCAAGAGACGGGTGTCGGCAATGACGAGGCCAACCAACTGTTCATGTTTACGCAGTGGTCCGAGATGATGACGGAGTTCGCTCGCACGGGTAAAACCTCGACGGTCGTGCTGCCGAGCGACTTTTCGCAGTCGGCCTCGATGTTCGAGCAGATGCTGACCGCCAGCAAAGTTCAAAACGATTCGAAGGAGTAGACGCGCGTGAAATACACCGTCGTTTGCGTCGGTAAGCTCAAGGAGCGCTTTTGGAAGGACGCGTGCGCTGAGTACACCAAGCGCCTAGGTGCCTATGCCAAGGTTGATATCCGCGAGGTGGCCGATATCGACCCGGCTAAGGCGGGCGGCGTGGATGCCGCGCGCGACAAGGAGGGGGCGGCAATTCTTGCTGCATTGCCGTCTCGGGCGCATGTGATCCTGCTGGCTATCGAGGGCAAGGAGCGTTCGAGTGAGGAGCTCTCGGCGCGGCTCGACGATCTTATGCTGCGAGGCAGCAGCGACATTGCCTTTGTAATCGGCGGTTCGGACGGCGTGAGTGATGAGGTGCGCGCCCGCGCCGACGAGATGCTCAGCTTTGGACACATTACCTTGCCGCATAACCTGGCGCGTGTGGTGCTGCTAGAGCAGATTTACCGTGCCTGCAAGATCAGCCGTGGCGAGCCGTATCACAAATAGGTCGGCAATACGAAACAATGGCGTGGGACAATACCTTTCGTTTTGAGGAATGTGTCTGAAAGGACTATGCGATATGAAGATTGGATTTGTCGGTTTTGGCAATATGGCGAGCGCTATGGCCGATGGCTGGATCGCTGCCGGTGTAGCTGCGAGCGACATGTGCGCCTGTGCGGGTCGCTACGACGCACTGGTTGAGCGCTGCGAGGCGCGCGGCATGGTCGCCTGCCACGATGCCGCCGAGGTCGTCGCCGCATCCGATATCGTGGTCGCTGCGGTCAAACCGTACATGATCGAGAAGG